>NZ_JANAEZ010000005.1:53631-408631 GCF_024813435.1 Aquiflexum gelatinilyticum | reverse complement strand
CTGTCTGGCAAATGCCTTGAAATCAAATTCATCTCCGTTTTCTTTCATAGTCAAAATTTAATAAATTAAACATTGACACAGTTAATTGAACAGTCTCGAATCCTTCATTCTGAATTTATCATTCTCAATTCTGAATTTCCTTAAGTCTTTCATCTTGTGTCTTCTTTGAGATATATTTGCATTTAATCCCTCTTGAAAAATTCCCCACCCATCAATAAACCCATGAAAAAATTCCTCATTGCCCTAATCGCTCTATTCGTGTTGCTTTTTGTCGGATATCAGGCAGTCAAGCTGAGCTTCAAACCAAAATATAACGGCGAAATCAACATGTCTTCCATGTCTGCTGAAGCGGAAGTCTATTTTGATGATTTTGGTGTTCCCCACATCTATGCTGCCAATGCCGAAGATGCATACCGCTCCTTGGGCTATGTCCATGCACAGGACAGGCTTTTTCAGATGGAAATGATGCGCCGTGTAGGCACAGGTACTTTGGCGGAACTCCTAGGTGCCGATTTGGTGGAAGTGGATAAATTTTTCAGGACTTTGGGCATTCCCAAACATGCCGCTTGGAGTACCGAAGAGTGGAAAAAAGCCGGAAATTCAGAATGGAAATCCGCTACCGAAGCCTACATCGAAGGCGTAAATCATTTTATCCAACATGGAAAAATCCCCATTGAATATACCCTCTTGGGATCAGAACCGAGGGAATTCACCATCAATGACATCCACGCCATCACGGGATATATGTCCTTTACTTTTGCCATGGCAATGAAAACAGATCCTTTGGTCACCAAAATGGCCCGCACCTTGGGTCCTGAATATATGAAAATGGTTTCGGTCCAAACTTTGCCGGAGCACCATGTCATCCCCAACAATTACCCGAAAAGAGATTCCATCACCACTGATCTTGTCATCGAAAATTCCCTTTCTGCCCTGTTGGAAAAACTTCCCGTTCCCCTGTTGGAAGGCAGCAACTCATGGGTGATTTCGGGAAGCAGGACGGCTTCAGGGGAAGTACTGTTCTGCAATGATACCCACATTGGCTTTGCCCAGCCATCGGTATGGTATGAAGCGCATCTCGAATATCCGGGTTTCAGCTATTACGGCAACCATCTCGCAGGAATGCCATTTGGCTTGGTCGGACATACCCGCCACCACAGTATCGGACTGACGATGTTTGAAAATGACGATCAGGATTTCTTCGAAGAAAAACTCAATCCCAACAATCCCAACGAAACCATTTACGGAGAGGAATTCAGGCCATTGACATCCAGAACAGAAACCATCCATGTCAAAGATGGGGAGTCTGTTATTTTTGAAATCAAAGAATCCATCCATGGACCCATTATGAATGATGTCCTTCCCGAAATCGGCAAACTGACTCAAAATCCTGTGGCTTCATGGTGGGTGTATGTACTCGAACCGACAGTTGCTTTGGAAGCTACCTGGAAGATGGCAAGGGCCAAAAACATCCAAGAAACCGAGGATGCGGTTCGCCTGATTCACGCGCCCGGACTCAATGTCATGTATGGTGACAAGGCAGGAAACATCGCTTGGTGGGCCACTGCCAAATTGCCCATCCGACCAAACCATGTCAACAGCAAAATCTTCTTGGATGGCAGCAGCGCTACAGACGAACCTACAGGATGGATCCCATTTGAGCAAAATCCCATGAGCATCAATCCTGCTTCAGGTTTTGTGGCTTCCGCCAATAACCAACCGGATACCCTTTCCAACGGGACTTTCTTCCCGGGATACTATTATCCCGGTGACCGTTGGGACAGAATCTCCAAAACCGTCACTTCCCGAAACGATTGGACCCAAGAAAGTATCAAAGCCCTCCAATTGGAAGCCATCAATGAAAACCACCCCATCAACGCCAAAAGCATGTTGGCAGTGGTGGACTTAGCCGCATTCAAAGGTTTTGAACCTGCCCAACAAGCCATTGAAAACTGGAACGGGAGTCATGACCTGGAATCCATCGCTCCTACCTTTTACTATAAGTGGCTGTACCATACCCTCCATGGCATGATGGCTGATGAGTTGGGGGAAGAGGACTTCCAAAACTTCATCAAGACTTTCATGTACATCCGAAGTGTACCGACATTGATCCGAACCGATAATTCTCCTTGGTGGGACAATTCCCAAACCGAGGCAAAAGAAAGCAAGGCCGACATTGTCAAAATAGCCTTGGGCAAAACCATCTCAGAACTCAGCGAA
Organism: Aquiflexum gelatinilyticum; assembly: GCF_024813435.1. NCBI lineage: Bacteria > Pseudomonadati > Bacteroidota > Cytophagia > Cytophagales > Cyclobacteriaceae > Aquiflexum > Aquiflexum gelatinilyticum. The sequence continues at coordinate 406,411 of NZ_JANAEZ010000005.1, read as the reverse complement.
CAATTGGGTACAGACAGCGAAAAATGGCATTGGGAAAAAGTTGTCGTTCTCGAACACCCCCACCCTCTCGGTGCCAAAAAACCACTGGACAAAATCTTCAACGTCAAAGCCCCTGCAGTCACTGCCAATGAGGAGTCGGTCAACAAACTTCCTTTTACCCTTAATCCTGACGGCATCTATAAAGTAAATTCCGGACCTGCGATGAGGATCATCATTGATTTTGCTGACGTGGAAGCCTCAGAATCCGTCCTTCCCACCGGTCAGAGCGGCAACCTTTTCAGTCCCCACTACTCCGACCAAGCCATCCTCTACGCCACCGGCAAATACCGTCCCATGCTGATGAATGAGGGGGTGATTAAAGGGGGTGGGAGAAAGTTGGTGGTGAGGCCGTAGTTAGGGGGAATTGTTGGGGTGGTAGTAATGGTTATAATTGTTGTAGTTGTTGTAATGGTCGAAATGGTTGTAGTGGTTGTAAATGGTCTAAAGGTTGTAATTGTTGAAATGGATGGGAATTGGGTGATTCAAAAGCCGCTAGAGGAAATATTTTCATTGAATAACTATTATTTGAGTCAGGATTACTTAATTTAGACAATCGCTTATTTCAAACTTTTGTCAAATGAAAAGTTATCAGGACTTGGATATCTACAAAATTTCATTGGAGTTATTTTTTGAAACACATCGGTTCAGTCTTAAGTTACCCTCTTATGAAAAATATGAATTGGGTAGTCAGTTGCAAAGGTCATCTGACTCAATCAATACCAATATCGTGGAAGGATATGGAAGAAAATCCTACAAACAAGATTTTGTGAAATTCTTGGTTTATGCGCACGCAAGCAACTTAGAATGTCATAATCACCTAGAAAAATTAAAGGTTTTGTATCCTGAGTATGATGCAGAAGTTCAATTGATCCAAGAAGAATATAGAAAGCTTGGTGTCAAAATCCACAATTTCATTGAATACGTAAAAACCAATTGGAAAACATAGACTAAGTGGAAAACCAAAACCCTCCAATAACGGACCCACTTAACAATTACAACCATTACAACAACTAGAACAACTACAACCATCTTACCCATGAAACCGAAACCAACAAAATCCTACCCCATCACCAAATCAGAAAACGAATGGAAGCAGGAACTTGATCCTCAAGCCTACCATGTTTTGCGGGAAAAAGGAACTGAAAGACCCTTCACCGGACAGTATTACCTCAACAAAGAAACCGGAATCTATGAATGCCATGCCTGTGGCAATGAGATTTTTCATTCCTCAGCCAAGTATGATAGTGGTTGCGGTTGGCCGTCCTTCACCGAACCGGTCAGACCTGATGCCATCGACGTGCATATGGATTATACCCATGGCATGATCCGGGAAGAAATCCTCTGCGGCAAATGCGGCGGGCACCTCGGACACCGTTTCCCCGACGGCCCTAAAGACAAAGGGGGTATCAGGTATTGTATTAATTCGGTGAGTATGGGGTTTAAAAAGTTGTAATTGTTGTAGTGGTTGTAATTGTTGTAGTGGTTCCGCCACGGCGGACAGGTTCAATTGTTTGAAATGTTGTCTGCTGCGCGTTATCAAGTTATCGAGTTATCAGGTTGTCTGCTGCGCGTTGTCGGGTTGTCAGCTTCGTGTTATCAAGTTGGGGACCGTCATTCTGAACCGCAGCCTGCGGAGGTGAAGAATCTCATAAAAATGTAATTGTTGTAGTTGTTCTAGTTGTTCTAGTTGTTCTAGTTGTTGCCGAGGTACCAAGTCTTGAATCTTGTGTCTTGAAAAAGTACAATAGTAAAAATTATCGGAATAATTATATGGTTTCTTGGTAATTGGTCAAAAGGTAACGAATGGGTAAGGAGGGTGTAACGTATGGGTAGGAGAAGGGTAAGGGAAGGGTAGCGGAAAGTGGGGAGAAATTGGGGTTTTCGGCAAATTTTATTGCATTATTTTTTATAGAATTGACCTTTTCTAAGGAATTGGAGATTGAATTTTTCGGGGAAATTGGTAAGTTTTTTATGTTGTCTAAAAATCAGGTCTTGCTCTAATTTTAGTAGTTGTAATTGTTGTCTGCTTCGCGTTGTCAAGTTATCGAGTTGTCATGTTGTCTGCTGCGCTTTATCGGGATGGGCACCGTCATTCTGAGTGAAGCGAAGAATCTCAATCAATATTTTTGTTGTAGAGGTTGTAATTGTTGTAGTTGTTGTAATTGTTGTAGTTGTTCTATTTGTTGTAGTTGTTCTAATTGTTTTCGAGGGATCAAATCTTGGATCTTGAGTCTTGAATCTTGTGTCTTATTTTGTCGGGGAATCAAATCTTGTGTCTTGCATCTTGTGTCTTGTGTCTATTTTTATTCTTGTGTCTAGCATCTTTTTTGGTTGTCAGCTTGAAAAATCCCCGAAGGGGTAACATATTTATAGAATAAATGAAGCGTGAGATTGTATATGGTTTTAGCTAATTTGATGGGAAATTGTAAGTATAGTTTCCGCCAAAACAGATCTAGTTTTTTTAACCACAGATAAAAAAGATGAACACAGATCTTGTGTCTATTTTTGAAAGTCTTGAATCTTACGTCTTGAATCTAGTGTCTATTTTTAAGTCTTGAATCTTGTGTCTATTTTTAAGTCTTGAAGCTTGTGTCTTTTTTCAAATCTTGGTTCTTGGTACTTTATACTTTGTACCCAATTCTTCTCGGCACTCGCGACTTGGCTATCGCATCTATTTCCCCGGTTCGTCCTTGGTACTTGATACTATATACAAAATTCCCCAAATCCCCTACTTTTCCCACCTACCAACTGCCAACTGGGACTGAGAACTGATCACTGATAACTGCCAGATTCCCCCTCCCCCCTACCGAATTCTCCCCAAACTCCGCCGAATTCTAATTTTTATAGAAATATTTATAAAGTATTTTTAATTCAAAAAAGTAATTCCTAATTTTAAATCACTTGATATCAGTGTTTTAGCCAAACAAGGACCTGGTGATCAAGCTGCTTTCGGATATCCTTCTTGGGATAAAATCTTGGTAGTTTTTTGTGATTAGCCAAACAGCACAGATCCTGCCCTTTAAACTTATCCGCTTCGGCGGAACCACACTAATTATTCCTTTTTAATTTTTCTTAGATGAGAACATTATTAGCCAATCCTGATGCCTTATTCAGGTTTCAAAAAATCCTCCTTCCCTCCTACGCACTCCTATTTATAGGTGCTGCATACATCCTCTTCGGAGAAGTCGCAAACAAATTAGAATGGAATGAATCCGTCTATGTCCTGATGCTGCTCGTGATGGCCTCCTTTGGGATCTCCTTCGCTTGGGCAAGGATAGAATATTCCAAAGTCCGTGTACTGATGGACAAGCTCCAAGCAAAGGAAACAGAGAAAGAATCCTCCTTGCAACACCGACTCAACCAACTTTCTTTCAAGGAAAAAGAAGTACTCAACTATATCCTCGCCGGCAAAAGCAACAAAGAAATTTGTGATACTCTCTTTATCGAGCACAGCACCCTCAAGTCTCATATCAATCATACCTATAAAAAGCTGGAAGTCAATTCCAGAAAAGAGATTGTTTCGGTAGTAAAATAGGTGTTTTATACATGAAATAGGATAAATCAACCTTTTTTCAACCCTGCGAAAATTTTTCTTTGGAAATAAAATTTTAAAATTTGACATTATTTATTTAAAATATCTAAACTTTAAAAAATGAAAAAACTTTTATTCTATTTGCTTTTTATAAATTCATTTTTTTCCAATGCCCAAAATGCTCCAACGGATCAGATCATAGAAGTTGATAAATTTACTGGATTAGTAAATATGGAATTCCCATTCGATAGGAGTTTCTATATCAAAATGAAAGTTGACAAGGATGATAATATCTCAACTATTTCCTTTACTAGGGTTTATGGAAGCGGAAGGGATTTAGAAAATAATTATGGAACTATATTAAAAAAGCTCAATTTTAGAGAAGAACCTATTGAAGGAGATACCAAAAAGAAATTTCTTATAATTCAAATGCCTCCCCTTGCACCAAATGGACTATATGACATTTTAATTAAACGAAGGCTTTCAGGAAAGTCTCTCCTTGCTTTATTTGAAACCGATTCTTTACTTTTTTATGATAATGTAGGGGTAGAGTTTTCAGGAGTAAAGGCTATAGAAAGTTTGTTTTCAAAAAATTCTAAAAATGACTCCTTAATAAGTACAGAAAAACACGTAATGTTTATTAATAGTCTAGCCAAAGTGGATCACGGAAATTGTACTACTTTTTCAGCCGGTTCACTATCTGAACAAATATGTTCTTCAGATGCCAAAACACATAATTACATTAAACTCTATTCTAAAATACTGGCATATACTTGGGAGTCAAACCCAATTTCTCCTCCTTATAGTTTATCTGCTTATAAAGATATTTTTGACTCTATACAAAAACCATTATATGATAAACTATTTTTAACGGAGGTCGTTTCTTCTGATCTTACTGAACTCAATGCCAAAACAAAATATAAAAATTTAATAAACGTAATTTCCAATTTACAAGTTTCTAGTCAAGATTTGACAATTTATCAGGGTTCATTAAATTCATTGGTGCGATTAATGAGTCTTAATAATGATGCTGTTTTGTGGTTAAATGGAAGAGCATCCCTTAGTGATGAATTAAATATTAAAATGTTAAAACATTTTGATTTTGAGGGGAGGATAAAAAATATTTCTACAAACATAAGGTTATTAAATAAAACTATATCAGAACTTTATTTACTAGGATACTCTAATCCTTTAATCGCAAACGACGCAATTGATGTAATTATAGAGATTCAAAATCTAGTCACTAAACTTGAAGCCATAAAAAAGAATATGAATAGTATAATTCAAACTATTCATAAACTCGAAAATTTTGCAACCAAAGAGTTTATTTTAACAAATACTTATTTTTCGAAAGTTAGTACCGAGGCAGGGAAGTGGGTTTTACCTGATTTTGGAGTTGTTTTTGCTCCTAGCAATAAATCTAATAATATTCTTAGACCTTTTCTTGGTGCAAATATTAATTTTGGCCCGGTAGACAAAGACATAAAAACTAGGTTTATGTCAGATAGTATTGCCCCTGGTTCAAGTAAAGTGGGCAGATATGTTAGAAACCATTTTTCCATGTTATTGGGAGTCTCAATTGGAACTATTAAGGAAGAAGGGGTTCGGGAAGATTTGTTAAATGGTATAAATATAATGACCGGCTTGTCCTACCGAGTAGGGCATGTAGTTAGGGTCTCAGGAGGAGCTCTGTGGTTCAATGGTGTCGATCCAAATCCAATAATCTCTGATAAGAAGATTAAAGCATTGGGTTATATCTCCATTTCTTTTGATATAGATTTCAAAAATGCTTCTGGAAGTACGCTAAATAAGCTATTTTAATATGAAAAATGTTATTAATTTTCTTTTGATCCTGATATTATTTAATTCATGTTTAGAAACTTTAGACTCAAATAAGGTGGTGGGTTTAATAGTAAAAAATGGAATTACCAGTATTCCGGCAGATAATAAATCAACAGTAACACTTGTTTCATATATTAGTATTGACTCTGATGAGGATAAAAGATCAATAGAATTTCATACTTCGGGTGGTGTTTTTACAAAAAATAATGAAAATACTTTATCTGTTATTGCTAGGGATACAGTTGAAATAGAAAATCAAAAGTATCTAAGTGCGGAAGCTATTCTAAGATCAAGTAATACAATTGCACCAGAAATTATAGTAACTACAAGAGTCAAGTCTTTTTCAGCAAAAACTTACCTAGCATTTACAGAGTCAGTGCCTAATAAAGTCTTGTTATCATCAAATAAATTTGGGATAGTAAATAGCTATGATTCTGAGGTGATTTTAACGGCATTGGTGGAATCATTTTCAGGTTTTCCTTCCAATGGCTACACTGTTGAATTTTTAGTTTATGACGCAGAAAATGGATCTAAATTTTCTAATCCACTATTTAGAGAAAGAAAACTTTCTGTCAACTCAGAGGGAAAAGCTTCTGTCATTTTTTCATCAGGTAATTTAATGAAAGGGGATACCTCTTTTTTAGGTGATTTATTAATTAAAGTAAATATTTTAAATGTACCAACACTTGAAGATTCAATTATATTAAATGTTTCAAAAAAAACTGATTAATTATGGAAAATTTAAAACTAGAGTTCGATGACTTATTAAGGAATATTGAGGTAAAAGCCAGAGAGGAAAATACAATACCTGAAGAAGATGAAGTCGAGGGATTAAGGTTTGATCTTAAAGATCGTAATTGTAGAAGAAGAGTATGCATTACTATAGGAGGTCAAGAATTCTGTTATTGTTTAGATTAGATTATATTATTTTGGCAAATTTTGGGTAATTGGACTTCTTGGAGCGCAGTCCAACAATGGATTTTATAACTGGGTGAAATTTGTAATTTCACCCTTTTATTATTTCCAATTTTTTATTGGTAAATATCGAATCCTTCATAGCTTGAACTGAAAGGAAACTCTCATACCCCCTGACTTTGAAACTTTCCAAACTTCTAACCTCACCTCTCCACCACCACCTTCTTCCCCACCAGTTCCCTCCCATTCCAACTTTGTAAAAAGTAAATTCCTTATGGAAAGCCGAAAAGGTCTATGTAGGTTTCTTGGGTGTTGACTTGTTGGTGAAGGACTGCTTTTCCCATGGCTTCATTAATTTAGATTTCAGTACCTACTTGGGAAAGGTTGATTTTGAAAATTCTGTAATAGGGATTGGGCGCGACGGTCAAGCTGAATTTGGATTCTTCTTGGCACGTGACACTGATTACTTTGGAATAATCAAATATCCAATCAAAATCTGTTTGTTTCAGTCGGAAATATCCGAGTTGGTATTTTGGATCAGGGAATTAGTCGGATTTTATAGCTTCACCCTGAGGCAATTTTGGCAGAGGAATCATACGGACAATATTGTATTCCAAACTTAAATCAGTTTCAATTTCCGATGTCAATTCCAATTCTTTGAAGAAGTAACTATCGGTAATAGATAAATCAATTTCTTCAATATGAGTATAGGGAGTTTTGGATTTTTTTGATGCTTGATTTTTTATACTTTCATTTTTGAGATGATCGGATGCCAACTTTTTTGAATCCACCTTCTTGTCAATGCCGGCAAATAAATCCAAGATTTTATAAGAGATAAGTGAAAACTTAAAATACAATGTCATGATATCCTCTTCTTTGATTTCTTTTGTTAGGTGGGGATCTTTTAGATGCATAAGGTACACATCGATTTCAATATTTACATTTCTTAATATAAGTTCAAAACTATGCAACTGGTCATAATTGTTGCTTAATCCTTTGAATTTGATAATCCTTAATTCTTCTGGCAGGGTTTTAAACTTTAGGAAATGCTCTTCGGAAGGATAACTATTAAAATTGTCTTTTTTCAATTTGATTTCAATGACTTTCAAAACAATGAAATTTCTGTAGTAATGTCGAAGCAGATCTTTGAAGATTCCGGTTTGGATGGATTTGTCAATCAGATCCTGCTTGTATTCTTTCCAGACAAAATACGCTGTTAGCAAAGTACCGATTGCCGCAACTCCCGCTAGGATCAAGTTGGCATATTCATCCAAATCCGTTTGGGTAAGATCGGTAGGAATTGTGTTTGATCTGATTTGGTATATCAATTCAAAAATTTTGGAATTAACTTCCTCCTGATTTGTAAATTTTACAACAACAGTATCTGCAGTTTCTTGCATCATTAGCTATTAATGATTTTAAGTTAAAATTTAAATATTTGGTTATTAATAAAAATAGGCAAAAAAATTCTTCAAATCGTAATTTATAAACAATAAAACTTGTCACATTCTACTGTATTAAACATTTTAATATAAAATAAAATTATTTCATCAGAATTAGGAGGTTCCTAGTTTTGAAATCAAACCACAAAATTGACACTCCCTGCAAGACCCCTGCAAACATTTAAAACAAAAAATCCATTGACCTCCACAGGCCAATGGCTTTTCTTCATTTAAAAATCTTCGGAATCTTTAATTTTCCAATCTTCCAATCCTAATTCACAATCTTAATACTCCCGCTGCTCACTTTTCCCCTGATGGTAGCCGAAGCACCGTTATCAAGATCGAGTTCTTTGCCGGAATTTTGCTCGCCTACGCTGACGCTACCGCTGTTGGCTTTGAGGTCGAAGTTAAAGGCTTTGAGGTCTGAGGGTGTTTGGATGCTGATACTTCCGGAATTGGCTTCCAAGCTTGTATTGCTTCCCAAACCGGAATTCTCAGCTTTAATACTGCCTGAACTCGCAGACAATTCTCCCAATTCTTCCAAATTGACCAACCTGATATTTCCAGAATTGACCTGGGCATTGACCGCTCCTTTTACTTCCTCAATTTTCAAGCTGCCTGAAGAAGCGACTGCATCGACATTGCCGACAACATCTTTTAGGCTGATACTGCCTGAATTGACCTTGCAATTGATTTTGCCGGTCAATGCTTCTCCGCTGATGCTTCCTGAGGAAGCGTTCAATTGGATGTCGCCTACTTCGAGAGAGGTGGCTTTGATGCTTCCGGAGTTGACTTTGAGGTTGATATTTTTATGGACCACATTGAGGACATCTATAGAGCCCGAACCGTTGGTCAGGTTGAGTTCGATGTCTTCAGGCCCGGTAAGGCTGATATAGCCTTTGGTGTGGTTGGAAAAATTCCAACTGATTTCATTCTCTCCGGTCACTTCGATCTTCAGTTTGGAACCTGATTTTCTGTAGCTGATTTCCATGCCTGAACTTTCGGAAGCTTCCAGGAAACCGTCCAAATAAACTTCCGCCTCTCCAGATTTACCTTCATAACTGACTTCCAAAAACTTCCCGTCCAGTTCGATTTCTTTGATACCTTCAAAGGTTTCTTCGTAGTCTTTGGTAATGGTTTTCTCTGACGTAAAACAAGACGTCAAGAGAAAACCTGAAACCAAAAGCATTCCCATTTGTAATCCCAACTTATGCTTTGTCATTTGGATTGGTATTGACGTTTGGATAGAAATTGCTGTTGTTTGACATCATGGACAAAGTCTCATGTGCCACTTTGATGTTGTATTCGTAAGCAAGACTTTTGTAATTGACCAAGTCTACAATGGTACCGATAAAACACAATCCCAGGGTCAGGATGTAGAGGATACCCAATCCGATCTGTCCGAGAATAAAGCGGTGGAGTCCGGCAAATCCGAAGAAACCGAGCAAACAAAGGATCAATACCATTTGGTTGTCTTTTCTTCTGGCGCGATATACTTGGGCAAAAAGATTTGCCTGATCGTCATCCATGTTTTTCAGGATGCCCTGAATGTAACCCAATTCCATACCTTCAAGCTCAGGAAGGTGTCTCAATACATTAGCCATAGTAGTTAGTAGTTTTTAAGTGTCTGATTAATTCGAAAATCCGGAAACCGATCGCGCCGAAGGCAAACATGGCTAGCGGGTGCATTGACCATGATGCCTGAAAATCCCCCTTGGTCAACAGACTCATGGCCCGTCCCAATCCACATCCCGGACACCAATGGAAGCCTAGGTTCTCCAAAGGGCAAAGGGTGAAATGTTGGGCGCCATAAGGGTCGATAAGAAGGATCCCGATAAGGGCCCCGATCCAAAAGACCAATTCCAAAGGGAATGTGCGGATGAAGTTGCCGATTCTTTTCATTTGGAACTCAAAGTACGAAAAGAATGCCATAAGGTAAAAAGTGCGATTTTAACCTAAATTAACGTGTTCCAAAAATGTCCTGACACGCACACGGACAAAAAAGTGTTCGGTTATGGACGCTTGGGAACCGGGATATTCAACCTGAGTTCCTTGCCGAATTGGTTTTTGCTCTGTTCCAAAAATTGGGTTCTGGTTTTGAGATACGAGGGATTTCCTCCGCTTTGTTTCAAAAAGTTAAAATCCAACACCAAAGCATAGACACTTTTGGGGAGCTTTGCTTTTTCTTTGATCCCCAAAACATCCGCCACTTCCTTTCCTACAAAATAGGCGACCAAGGTTTCCGAGAGCGAGGACAAAGTGGTGTCGGGAATGGACTTTTCATAAAAACCGAGCAAGGACCTGATCAAGGTATTTCCGGCTTCCGAAGGTCGGACGTGGCGTTTGCGGATGAGTTTCTCCAATTCAAAGGATTCCTTGGCGGTTTCCGGCCAATAAGCAATTTCAATTCCCAGATAATGGCCGATGACTTTCCAATAATGCAAAACTGCCTCGTGGGTTTCCACACCCGGGAATCGGTTGAGCTTCTCCATTCCCCGCATTACCATCAGGCTAAATGCAAGGTTGGTACCGATCATATCTTCCTGATTGATGGGTAATCCCCAATCCGGATTCCAGTCTTTGGCATAATGCGAAACGAAATACCGGCTAAATGCATGGATCAAACGGACTTTGGCAATTGTCAAAAGCGATTTGGATTCCTCCAAAAATGTCCCTGGCACAAAGCAATCCAACAAAAACAACGCTGTCTCTGAAAGCCGCATACCTACTTCATCTGTGATCCGCTTGGACCTGACAAGTACCTGCGCCCCGTCAGCAAATGCATAACAATAAGGCAGGGAATAAAACCCCAACATGGACAGGTAAAGATTCCCTTCTTTGTCAAAAAATTCCTGAGCGGTCTTGACTTTGCCGGGAACAATGAAATCCGGTGCTTGGTGGAAGAAAAGAAAGAAGCTTTTCAATTCGGCAGGAAATGAAGCCAACTCCTTTTTGGAAGGCAAAGCTTTCCAGCTATTGATTTTTTCGCACCATGCAGCTTCACCAATCAAAAAAAGTACTGCATCATCAGCCAAGCTGTCCCCTACTTTCCGGAGACTTTCGAGATTTTTATTGGTATATAAACTTAATTTTCCCACGTTTGTCTAACTGCCATTTTGTATTTTAGTTTCCGAAATGTAAAGTATATGTATCCAAAATTTCAAATTGCTTTAGTCACCCTATTTATCTCGCTGTCATTCAATGCTTTTGCCCAGGGAAATTTTGACCTGATTGCGATCGATGGCAAAAAATCAAGCGGGAAGTTGGTTCTGGATTATAATTCCATCAAGTTGATTACGGACCGGCCATTGTATGACAACCAACCTGCATTTATCAATGACATTCAGATGGCTTTTTCGGCGGTTGACGAAAAGGGAAACAACGACATCATCATTTACAACTTTGAAAAAGACAAGTTTACCAACCTCACCAAAACTGCGGACAGGAATGAATTTTCACCTTCCCTGACGGATTGTGGTCTGTATGTGTCGGCAGTGACCGTCGAACCGGATGGCAAGCAAAGACTGTGGCTCTACCCTACCAATTTTGGGGAACCGGAGTTGCTGTATGACGACATCGAACCGGTGGGCTATTACGATTGGTATGACAATAAAGCTGCGATGTTTGTCCTTGGCCAACCCAATAAACTCGTCTATCCTTACAGCAAATCTGAGTTGCATACCATCAGTGAAAATGTCGGTAGATCGGTGAAGAAAAGACCAAAAACCAGCATCATCACTTATATCGACAAAAACGTCAGCAAAGATGTGGACGGTATGAAATCCTATGCCATCAAAGGATTTGATATTGAAAAAAGAACCTATGTCGATTATGGTTATACTTTTCCCGGTTCGGAAGACTTCATTTGGTTGGACAATCAGCTTCTCCTGATGGGTAAAGGAAATGACTTGTATGTCAGAAAAGCGGAAAAAACGGATTGGGAAAAAGCAGGTTCCATCATCCTGGAAGGCTATCAGAACATTACCCGAATGGCCTATTCGGCTGATTTGAAGAAGTTGGTGGTGGTGATGGAGAGGAAGAAAATGGAGAATTAAAAATTAATAATTAAGAATGAATGGGGGTGGAATTTGGGAAGTTGGGTATTAGGGAGGTTTAGGAATTACCTGCCCGAATCAATAATGCCCAAAAACATTGCATCCCCGTCCTTGTCATTTCGAGTTATTAAAATTGGCAATTACAGAAAGGCAATGACGATTGGTGTTGCGTCATCTTGAATCCGAGGTACGAGGATGAAAGATCTCAGAATAAGCGAGACTCTTCGCTTCACTCAGAGTGACGGCTCCTACAAATACGTCATCGGTACAAGAGGGAGAAATCTTAGGGAATTGGGAGGTTGGGAAGTAGGGAGGTTGGCAAGCGGAAGGAATCATTTTTGAACAAAGATCTGAGTACCAAGTACCAAGCTAAAATCCATCAGTAGTTCAAAACAGCCAGTTGTCTTGGGATTCATTCCCGGGATTTGCAAGGATAATCAGTACGCAAACACCCGATAGGATCAATATCCCAACAAGGAAAGCCAACAAGGCCGAAGTTTTCAGTGCATCTATGACCCTTATTTTTGCATGGGCAATTTGTCGTAATTTAATCTCTTGGTATTTGGATTTTGGAAACTCCAAAAAAGGAGGACTTTGAGTGATGTAGCCAGAAATGGTCTGATTTGATCTTTTATCGACAAGGATGTAGCATTCTGAATCATCTGCCAACCGGATATAATATTCCTCGTTTTCCTGAAAAGTTACCAAGGTGTCAAAATTCGAAAAAGAGGCGTTTTGGGGTAAATTGTAAGTCTTTGATAAGTCCTCATATCTGGTACAGGACATCAAATAAAACCCCAAAAAAAGGAAGATAATTTTTAGTTTGGATTCCATATTTCATGCCGTTTGATTTCTTTGTAAAATTAAAAAGTGGGCATTACTTGGATCGGGTGTTCCAAATTTTAAATAATTGATTTAAACCACGGTGATTTTTTATTTTATTGAAAATCACTTTTACCTATTATTTCTTTGGAAAGTTCACTGATTTTCATCTAAAATGGAATCCAGCTCCTTTTAAAAGAAAAAAAGAAACCTTCGATTCCTTCGGTGATTTTGGTTAAAAAAGTAACTTGTCTAAATAAGACACAAGATGAAAGACACAAGATGCAAGACTTGATTCGTTTAAAACAATGATATATGATAACCCGATAACGCGAAGCTGATAACTCGACAACACGAAGCAGACAACAAAAAAAGACACAAGATTCAAGACACAAGATCCAAGACTTGATTCCCCAACAACAATCACACCTGTCCGCTGTGGCGGAACCACTACAACCTCTATAACAAAACAACAACTAAAACAAAGAAAACGGTATCCCCGTAGTGACCAGAATCCTTCAAAGCCATGTACTACCTATCACGCATATCCCTTCCAAAAGGTCCTCAAACCCAATTCCCATTTACTTTGCAGGCATTCAGGGAATTGGAAAGCATGTCATTTGAAACACCGGTGACAGTCTTTGTTGGTGAAAATGGATCTGGCAAATCTACCCTGCTTAAAGCCTTGGCAATCAAGCTTAACCTTCCTGCCATTGGAAGCAACGATTTGGAATCGGATGAGACATTGGAAGGGGTTAAGTCTTTCGGTGAAGCCATCATCACTTCATGGAAGAAAAAGGCTTTTCGGGGGTTTTTCTTTAGGGCTGAGGATTATTTTGGATTCGTGAAGCGCCTCAAAAACATCGATCAGGAATTCAAAGGTGACATTGTTGATTTTGAAAAGCGTCTGAGTGGAACAGGCTTGAAATTGGCGGTAGGTGCAGTGTATGGCCAAAAAGAAGCACTGCTTAGAAAATATGGGGATTTGACAGAAGTCTCTCATGGAGAGGGATTTTTGAAGGTTTTACAAGGGAGGTTGCAGGCTGAAGGGATTTACCTGATCGACGAACCTGAAGCTGCGCTATCTCCTCAGCGTCAATTGGCACTTTTTTCTTTGATCAAAAACCTTTCAGAAAACCACGGTTGCCAGTTTATCATTGCCACCCACTCTCCCATTTTGATGACTTTGCCCAAAGCAACGATTTATCAGTTTGGGGACAGCATCCAAAAAGTCAAATATGAGGATACCGAGCATTTTACGATTCTCAAAAGCTTCCTCAACAATCCTGAAGCATTTTTGAGGTATTTGTAAAAGTCATTTTTTTATTTTCATCGGGTACAATTTGCCCAAACTCAAATAAGAATCCGCATCCGATAAAGTCACTTCCAAGCCCAAAGTGCAACATAGCGGATACCCATATCAATAAATATCAATTATCAATAAATATCGGATTTGATAAAGATCTAGGCTTAGGTGTCAGCAACCGCCTTCAATCCTTTTTATCCCCAATAAATCAAGGCACCGCCATCACATACTCATAAGTACTTTGCAATCCCAAAGGAATACCCAAAGTCCAATAAAGCAACAAAAACAAAGTCCATGTCACCAGCAAGATCATGGAATAAGGCAACATCATCGAAACCAAGGTTCCGATTCCCGTAGACTTGACATACCGTTGGCAGAAAACCACAATTAAAGGAAAATAGGGCAACAAGGGCGTGATTATATTGGAAACGGAATCTCCTACCCTGTAAGCTGCTTGGGTCAGATCAGGAGATATCCCCAACTGCATCAGCATGGGCACAAATATAGGACTGATCAATGCCCACTTAGCGGAAGCCGAACCTACCAGAAGATTGACCAATGAAGTCAAAATGACTATACCTATGATGGTGATTTGAGAAGGCAGGGCTAAGGACTGAAGGAAATTGGCCCCTTTCAGCGCAGTCAATGCACCGATATTGGATTTTCCAAAAGCATCTATAAACAGGGCACAGAAAAAAGCCATCACAATATAATATGCCATACTTCCCATTGCTTTGCTCATGGAGGCAACCATGTCTTTCATACTCCTGTACGTTCCTGCAGCAAAGCCATAAATCAATCCAGGAATCCAAAACAAGGCAAAAATTAGCGGTACAATGGATTTCATCAGTGGTGCATCCCTAGAGGTGATCTCTCCTGCTGCATCCCTCCATGCGGAATCTTGCGGAAATACCCATAAAAAGAGTCCCAAGACACAAAGGAACATCACTCCAAATGCCATCCAAAATGCTTTTTTCTCTTTGGCATTCAGGATATCAATTTTAGGAATGTCTTCAAGATTTTCATCCACTTTCACATTTTTATTCAATCTTGGTTCCACCACCTTATCTGTCAGGTACCAAACGACAATAACCACAACCAAGCTTGAAAGACCGGTAAAAAAGATATTGTTCAGAGGATTAAGCACAATCTCCGGATCGATGATCTGGGCAGCTGATTGAGTAAAACTCTGGATCAATGGATCAATACTTGATGGGATAAAGTTGGCACCGAATCCTCCCGAAACACCAGCAAAAGCAGCTGCTATCCCTGCTAAGGGGTGTCTGTCTGCCGCATAAAAAATCACGCCACCCAAAGGTATAACCAACACATAGCCGGCGTCGGCAGCGGTATGACTGACTATCGCCACTAAAACCAAAATCGGAGTCAGCAGCATTTTTGGGGTTACTCCCAATAAAAACTTCAACCCTGCATTGATAAATCCTGAATGCTCAGCAACCCCAACTCCCAACATCGCCAACAACACTACACCTAAAGGTGGAAAATTGATAAAAACCCCGGTCATATTGGCGAAGAATGCCGCAAACTGTGTTCCTGTTAACAGGTTTTGGATCCTTAGCGCTCCTCCGTTTCTAGGGTCTATAGCCCCAAAGTCGATGGGAGAAAGTATGGCTGACAGCACCCAAGTAAAAACCATCAATATCAGAAAAAGTATAGCCGGATCAGGAAGTTTGTTTCCTGCCTTTTCTATAAAATCCAAAAATCTGTCCAAAAAGGTTCTGGGTTTTTTCTCAATATTGTTCATAAAGGATTAAATTGGGTTTTGATAAAAATAGCAAGCTTTTCTAATTTTCATATCATTCATTTCATTCTTTCTCTTATTGCCATGTCAATCAATCTGTTTTCCCCTCCCAAAGAAGTTCAGGACGAACTTGAAGCTTTCAAAAGTTTCTTGGATTCCACCATTCCTGCAAAAAAACTCGATAAAAATGTCCTGATCTGTACATGGAATATCCGGATGTTTGGTGATATCACCATGAAATGGGAATCAGGAGAAAATGACTCTCCAAAAAGAGATGCCCATGCCCTACTTTGTATTGTTGAGATTATTAAGAGGTTTGACATCATTGCCGTTCAGGAAGTGCGGGGCAATTTCAAAGGATTGAGGGAAACTATGCACCTGTTGGGTTCGGATTGGAGTTTTTTGATGACTGATGTCACCGCAGGATCCAAGGGAAACAATGAAAGGTTGGCCTTTATCTTTGATACCAGGAAAGTCAAATTGTCCGGACTCGCCTGCGAGATCGTCATTCCCGATGAGGTTTTAGAGAAAAACAAGGAAATCCATACCGATGCACTGAAGCGCCAATTTGCGAGGACTCCCTATGGGGTGAGTTTCAAAGCCGGCAAAAGTACTTTTGTATTGTTGACCTTGCATGTACTCTTTGGGTCAAAATCACAGGATCGGGTTGGAGAGATCCAAGCTATTGCTGGCTGGATTTTTGACTGGTCAAAGGAGATGGCTTCCTGGAACCACAGTCTGCTGACATTGGGAGATTTTAACCTGATGCGAAAGGGAGATCCGACCTTTGATGCCTTCATTTCTACCGGACTTTTTATCCCAAATGACCTTCAGGAACAGGACAGAACTGTTTTCAAAAAAACCAATACATTCTACGACCAAGTGGCGTGGTTTGAAAACAACATCAACCTGAAGTATGTACAGGGAGGCATTGTGGATTTTCGAGACCATGTACTCAAGGATAGGAACTATACAATTTCTCAATTATCTTTCCGCCTTTCTGATCATTTTCCACTTTGGACTGAATTTATTACCCAATAAAAATACCTATGATAACCTTAAAAAAATACGGCTTCACGGCAATAATTGCTGTTATTTTCGCATTCAACGGCCTATCCCAAGAATTGGATAGAGGAAGTGTCGTTGCCAAAAATGCAGAACTGAAAAAAGTCGGGGAAGGCTACACATTTACTGAAGGCCCGGCTGTCCACCGCAACGGTGACATTTATTTCACAGATCAACCCAATGACAAAATTTTCAAATGGTCCGCAACAAGAGATGAGGTGACTCTTTTCAAAGAAGGTGGAAAGCGATCAAATGGAATGTATTTTGACAGAAAAGACATCCTGATTTCATGTGCCGATGAAGAAAATCAATTGATTGCCATCGATGATAAAGGAGAAATGAAAATCCTGATAGAAAACTATAAAGGAAAGAAACTAAATGGGCCAAATGATGTGTGGATAGCACCAAACGGCGGGATGTACCTCACCGACCCATTGTACAAAAGGCCTTGGTGGACGGGAAGAAGCCAAGAAATGGAACAAGATGGTGAACACCTTTATTATTTAGCCCCGGATAAGATCCAATTTTTCAGGGTTGACGAAAAACTTGTAAAACCTAATGGTTTGGTCGGAACACCTGACGGAAAAAAACTCTATGTGGCAGATATCGGAGATAAAAAAACCTACGTCTACGATATCGAGGAGGACGGTTACCTCAAAAACAGAAAGGTTTTCTGTGAAATGGGCTCTGATGGAATGACCATTGATAACAAAGGCAACGTCTACATTACAGGCAAGGGAGTTACTGTTTTTAATCCAAAAGGTGAACAAATTGCCCATATCCCGATGAAGGAAGGATGGACTTCCAACGTGGTATTTGGAGGAACTGAACGTAAAACTTTATTTATAACTGCTATGGACGCAGTTTATACCTTGGAAATGAAAGTCAGAGGGGTTTGGTGAAAAGGATTTTTAGGTTGTAAAATTGAAAAATTGTATAATCCCTGAATTTGACCACAGTGGACAGTCGACTGTCCACTGTGGACTACTACCACCTAATCTCCCCTTTATCCTTTTCCTTTAAATAAGCATTGGCTTTGGAAAAATGTCCGCATCCCAAAAATCCCCTATGCGCCGAGAGAGGGCTAGGATGTGGGGCATGTAATTTCAGGTGTCGTCCCTCGTCAATAAATGATGCTTTTTTCTGGGCATAGGCACCCCAAAGCATAAAGACAACATTTTCCTTCGTTGTTGCGATTTTATGGATTACTGCATCTGTAAAAATTTCCCATCCTTTGTTTTGGTGTGACCCTGCCTGATGCGCACGGACCGTCAGGGTAGCATTTAAAAGTAAAACTCCTTGATCTGCCCATTTGGTCAAATCTCCATTCGGGGGCATGGAATGACCTAAGTCCCTGTTAATTTCTTTAAAAATATTGAGCAAACTCGGTGGAAAAGGAATCCCTTCCCTTACCGAAAATGAAAGACCATGCGCCTGACCAGGACCATGATATGGGTCTTGTCCAAGAATGACAACTTTTAGCTTATCCACCGTACAATGTGCAAAGGCATTGAATATTTCTTTCCCCTTTGGATATACTACCTGATTTTGGTATTCTGATTTGATAAATCCTGCCAGATCACCAAAATATGGTTTTGAAAATTCCTCTTCCAGGAGATTTTTCCACCCTGATTCGATTTTAACATCCATTTTTGTATTGTATTTCGTAGATAATTTGGAAATAAGACAAAGTTTTCGAATTTTTAAATCCCAATTGTAAAAAAGAAATGGTTACAGCTGTTACACAAGGAATTAAAGTCACTGTTCAAGTCACCTACCAAGCAGAATTTTCAAGTCCACATCAGCATCATTATGTATTTACCTATAAAGTAAATATAGAAAACAACAGCCCCAATACTATCCAACTTCTGAGAAGGAAATGGGAAATTTTTGATGCAGGAGATGCTACCAAGACTGTTGAAGGTGATGGTGTGGTGGGGCAGCAGCCGGTTCTTGAACCTGGATATCTGCATGAATATGTATCAGGATGCAACCTGAAGTCAGGTTTGGGTAAAATGAGGGGTTCATTTTTTATGGAGAAATTATTCGACGGAAAAGTTTTGGAGGTTAAAATCCCTGAATTTCAGTTGATTGCTGATATCTTCGACAATTAAACTTGAAGCGACACTTTTTTCCACTTCTATCCTATTTACGCTATTGGCTTGTCAAAGAAGACCAATATGCCATCCAATCTCCTTTTGTTTTTGACGTTTACAATGGACTTCTTGGACATATACAGCAGTCCAAAGAAAAAGACTTAGACATAGAGGAATTTAGGAAAAAATTACTCTTATGCGATGAAATCTGCGAAATAGAGGATTTTGGGGCAGGCTCAATTAAATTAAGAAAATCAAAACGAAAGATTTCCTCAGTCACTAAATACAGTACAAGTCCAAGGAAATTCTCCCAACTGTATCAGTTTTTCTGTTTAAAAACACCGGCAAATGTTGTTTTTGAGTTGGGAACATGCGTTGGAGTCAATACGCGATATTTATCCAAATCTACCAAAGGCAATTTATATACTTTTGAAGGTTCTCAAGCCCTTTGGCAAAAATCCCAAGAAAACCCCAAGCCAGAAAATACTCATTTTGTTTTGGGTGATTTAAAAAACTCTCTTCCTTACCTATTGGAGAAAAATCAAACAGTTGATTTTGCGCTTTTGGATGCCAATCATACTTATCAGGCCACTTTTGATTATTTTGAATTATTGCTTCCAAAAATCCGGGAAACAAGTATCATCGCAATTGCCGACATTCATTGGTCAAAAGAGATGAACAGGGCTTGGGAAAAGATCAAAGCACACCCTGAAGTAGTCATCAGCTTGGATTTTTATGAATGTGGCATCTTGTTTTTTGATAAAACCCTTACCAAATCCCATTACATCCTACATTATTGATTTTTTTGTAAGATAAAAAACAACTCCTGTCCCTGTCTTGGAGAAATTGAATTGTAGCAAGTTTCCATTTTAAGAATCTTTAATTCCTTTTCAAACAACTCCTTATATTCCTCCTCACTTCCACCAAAGGGAGGGCCTGACTTTTCAAAATGCCTGTTGAACAACAATCCCACCAATTTCCCACCCGGTTTGAGAAGGTTATTCATTTTTTTTACATAATCAGACCTTCTATGGGGTAGCAGTGCGCAAAAAAAAGTTTGTTCAATGATCAGGTCGTACTGATCCTCATGGTCAAAAAAATCACCATGATGGATTTGGCTTTCAGGAAAATCAGGGTTGATTAGTTGAAATTTATTCAAAGGTAAAGAAGAAATATCTAATATATTAGTGTTCAAAAACCCCCTATTTAATGCATATTGGGCTTCATATGCATTTCCTGAACCAGGAATAAGTATTTTTAACCAATAATTATCAATTTGGTCTAAATATTGCTTTATTGGTTTTGTAACTTCGCCTACATCCCAACCAATGGAATTTTGTTGATATCTTAAAGTCCAGTAATCTTCACCAAGGATATTTGACATATAATTCATTAATTTAATAATTTCTACATTTATTCATCTATGGAAACTACTCCGCAAAAGAACGCTAAAAGTGACAATGGCAAAAACATCCTGATCATTGTCTTGTTAATTTTAATTGTTGCCAGTGGCATCAAGCTTTATACTGACCACCTTGATAAAACAAGAAAATCAGAAGAAATCTTAATGCTCTCAGAAGAAAACAATGAACTGAACAGAAGGATTGATTCGATGACTTATCAGCTTGATCTCAGAATCCAAGAGATCAGCAAATTAGGTGGAGACATCGCTGCCCTAGAGGAAATTAAAGAACAGCTTACCCGTGAAAGGAACTTGGACAGAAAGCGTTCCTCTGATGAAATAGCTTCATTGAATAAAAGAATAGCGGCATTTTCCAAAACCATAGAAGAAAAAGACCAGGAAATCATCAGGCTCAGAGAAGCCAATGAGCAGCTTTTCTCAGAAAATACCGATTTGAAGACCACCCAAGCTCAAATTCAGGAAGAAGTCGCCCAATTAAATGTGAAGCAAAAAGAACTTCAGGAGAAAGTTGATATTGCAGCAAGGTTAAGAGCGGAAAATATCAGCATTGCAGCGGTGAACTCCAGAGGAAAGGAAAGGGAAGACGGTTTCAAAAACAGACAATTGGAAAAACTTCGTGTGACTTTCAACCTCGCGGACAATAAAGTGGCGGAAAAGGGTCCCAGAGATATTTATGTACAGATCATGGCGCCAAATAACCAGCCTATTTTCGATGTGGCTAAAGGATCGGGTACATTCTCTATCGATGGCAGAGAAGAATTCTATACCGTTCACCAAGATATCATCTTTGATAATTCCAAGCAGACTTTGACTTACTTCTATGAAAAAGGTACCAAATACAATCCCGGTGTATATGAAGTGAGAATTTATTCTGATGGATATCAGATTGGAACAAAGACATTTGAGGTGAAATAATCCGGTATTTTCTCTCTTATATTTGGAATAAACAGGACAAACAACTACTTTTGCGGTCTGTTTATCAAAAATAAGCTTAAATAAAAAAATCATGTTCCAAAAAAATTATGAAACGGTATTCATACTTACTCCCGTTTTGTCTGAAGTTCAGATGAAGGATACCGTAGACAAGTTTGTAAACTTGTTAAAAACTGAGGGAGCAGAAATCATTAATGTTGAGAATTGGGGTCTAAAAAAATTGGCTTACCCTATTCAGAAAAAAAGCACCGGTTTCTACGTATTGATCGAGTACAAAGCAGATCCTAGTGTAATCAAGAAATTGGAAATTGAAATCAGAAGAGACGAGAAAATTCTTCGATTCCTGACCACTGTTCTTGACAAGCATGGAATTGCTTATGGAGACAAAAGAAGAAAAGGGGAATTTAACAAAAAAACTGAAGCGAAGGAGGAGCCTGTAGCATGACACTCAAAAACGAACCAATCAACAGAAACGATAACAGAAAAAAATACTGCAGATTCAAAAAAAGCGGTATCAAATATATCGATTACAAAGACCCTAACTTCCTTTTGAAGTTTGTCAATGAGCAGGGAAAAATCCTTCCAAGAAGATTGACAGGAAATTCAGCTAAGTTTCAAAGAAAAGTGTCTAATGCCATCAAAAAGGCAAGACACTTGGCATTGATGCCATTTGTAACTGACGGTTTGAAATAGTACATCTTTGTTCATTTATCTTTAAATAGTATTACAATGGAAGTTATTCTAAAAACAGACATAAAAGGACTTGGATACAAGAATGACATGGTTGAAGTAAAACCAGGTTATGGTAGAAACTACCTCATCCCTCAGGGATTTGCGGTATTGGCTACAGGTTCCAACAAAAAAATCCTTGCCGAAAACGTAAAGCAAGCAGCCCACAAAGCTGAAAAAATCAAAACTGCTGCCGAGGAATTGGCTTCAAAACTTGCTGAAATGACTTTGGAAATCAAAGCAAAAATCGGTGAATCAGGTAAAATATTCGGAAAAGTAACAACCTTACAGATTTCTGATGCTTTGGCTACCAAAGGAGTGGATATAGACAGAAAGAAAATCTCTATCAACGTACCGGTTCAGGGTGCCGGAGAATTTGAGGCTGAAGTTGACCTTCACAGAGAAGTTAAAAGTTCAGTAAAATTTGTGGTAGTAGCTGAGTAAGCATTACCTTCAAAATACCAAAACAAAAAAGGCTTTCATTTGAAAGCCTTTTTTGTTTGGTTTTGATTAGTTCAATGCAATCTTCTCAAGATCTTCTACCAGCTTTTTGGCAACTGCTTTACTGTTTTCCTCTCTTTTGGCTTTTAGCAACTCCAAAGCTTTCTTGCTTTTTTCAATTACACCAACTGGATTGTTGTCATATTGGAAACTGTTCCAACACCAAGATAACTCAGCATGAAGCTTCTCATCCAAGTTTAATTTTTCTAGTTTTTCCAAGGTTGAAACAATGGTTTTTTCAGAGATTTTTACTGACATGATTATAATTGTTTTGTTAAATAATGTAAATGCTTTTTTCAAATTTCGCTGCAAAACAATACATAATTTTCTGTAAATGCAAAATAATCAGCCTTTTAGTAACATTAATTTAAAATTCAATCGATTTCCAAAGAAATGTTCGAGCCATATTTTTGTTTCTTGTCACTATATTTATCCGAAATAGGAAATGTATGGATAGGAAACAATCACTGGAGGAAGAATTTGCCAATAGTATTACCCATGGTTTTGGAATATTATTCAGTATAGTAGCCATTGCTTTGTTGGTCACATTTTCTGTACTCAACGGAACCGGGATCCATATTGTCAGTTGCAGCCTTTTTGGTGCCTCCATCCTACTCTTATATACTTTCTCTACCCTTTATCATGCAACACCCCAAAGCCCCATCAAAACTTGGTTGAGAACCTTTGACCATATTGGCATCTATTTTCTGATTGCGGGGACTTATACGCCATTTTTGCTTTTGGCTGTAAAAGGTACCAAGGGGTGGGTCTTTTTTGGAATTATCTGGGCATTGACCTTATTCGGTATTGTTTTCAAAATTTTCTTTACGCATCGATTTAAAAGGGCTTCTTTGATTCTTTATCTTGGAATGGGTTGGATGGCGGTTTTTTTAATCAAACCCCTGTTGACTGCCTTAAGTACCCCTACCCTTTCTCTTATCGCTGCCGGAGGGCTTAGCTACACACTTGGTACTATTTTTTATACAAGACCTCAAATGCGATATGGCCATACAATTTGGCATCTTTTTGTATTGGCAGGTACAATTCTCCATTTTATTGCGATCATGAACATGATATTGACGGACAACATTTAATCTTTTTGGGCTGACATTAAAGCATTTAAATTGCATCATTTAAAAATCTTCACTCCCCTGCTTGCATAAAAAGGAAAGTACCCCTACATTTGTGACACCTTTTGAAAAAGAGGGAATTTTAACAAATAATTGGCCGATGGTGTAACTGGCAACACGTCTGATTTTGGTTCAGAAGAGTCCAGGTTCGAAACCTGGTCGGCCAACGGAAAAGCAGCTCAAAAGGCTGCTTTTTTTATTTTCTTCCTCTTCTTTCTCAGGTTTTAATTCGTAAAAACAGACTTCCCGCTTTCCCTAAAATTCACTTTATTTACAAAACCATCAAATCCATTAAGATGTCAGCGTTCGACGATATCAGACCCTATTACGATACAGAAGTAAATGATGCCATCAAGGAAATCATTGACCATCCTATGATGAAGGCTATGATGAATTTCACTTTCCCTGAACACCAAGATGATTATTGGAAAAACCTGATGCTTCATTGCCATTCTATTAGGGATTTTCAGATCAACTTCATCTACCCTGCTATCCAAAAGGTCCTTGAAAAAAGCTCAAGCGGGTTGACGACTTCAGGTTTTGAAAAATTAGAAAAGAACACGGCTTACCTCTTTATCTCAAACCATAGGGATATCATTTTGGACACATCCCTGCTCAACGCCTCTCTTTACGAACATGGACTCCGCATGACCACTTCAGCCATCGGAGACAATTTGGTCAAAAAACCTTTTTTAAAAACCTTGGCAAGGTTGACAAGAAGTTTCATTATTAAAAGGGGGATTCCTTCACGTGAACTGTTAGAAAGTTCCAAAACGATTTCTGCGTTTATCAGACAATCCATTCTAAGAGAAAACAGGTCAGTTTGGATAGCACAAAGAGAGGGACGGACAAAGGACGGCAATGACATGACCCACAAAGGGGTGCTCAAAATGATTGGAATGGCCGCAGACCCGGGGGAAAATATTCTGGATTATCTTAAAAAAATCAATGTCGTGCCCGTGAGTATCTCCTATGAATATGACCCAACTGATGTGCTCAAAATGCCTGAGTTATTGGCAAAAGCCAGGTCTGAAGCCTATGTCAAAGGAGAAAACGAGGATTTTCATACCCTTTTAAACGGTATCATCGGACAAAAGAGAGGTATTCATATCCATATTGGTGATCTTTTGACGGATCAAATCGACAATATCTCAAAATCAGTTTCAGGTAGCGTAAAGCAAATGCAGGAATTGGCAGAATTGATAGACAGACAAATTATTTTAGGGTATAAATTATGGCCAACTAAGTACATTGCCTATGACCTACTCCATCGTTCAAGTCAATTTGCAGACAAATACACAACAGAGGAAAAGGAATTATTTGAAAGGCGGTTTAAAAAAGGAGTAGATCAAAAAGACCCGATGGCGGTAAATAGTTTCTTGACCATGTATGCCAATCCCGTAATGAATCAAATGGAAATTTTAAAAAAGACGTCAAACTGATTTTAGTTTGTCTCATTTTTTCTTAAAAATAACTTCTTCAAAATAGAATAAGGTTGTTTTGAATTTGCCCAATCCATACCGACTTTTAGAAAAAAGAGAAAATAGGAGTCCATTTATATAATAAATCTAAAAAAAATGCTCTTTCCCCGCTAAATAGCATTTTTTATAATAATTGAATTTGATCATTAATTTAATGTAAAAAATACCATAAATACTCTGAATATTACTTTTTATACTATGTTATAATGATTTTTTATCTTTCCAAACTTTTTTTATTTACATAATTGATTGTTTTATTTAAAATAAAAATACAATCTTTGTTCTCTGAATATGCTTTAAACCCATATCTCTAAAAACTAATAATGGTAAGAAAGCAGCCTGCATGTTTCTACTATTATCCTCTACTCTATCTCGCATTCTGAATCACCCAACATAAAATCATAGAAACCTCAATCATTTTCCAGAATCCGTCCCATTCAGCAATTTGAAGGGCAGGTAATCTCCGTTCATTTTATTCAAAAATAGATGGCTTTTCAGTCTTAAAATAGTGTGAAAAGCTCCATCCGAGTTTGGACGTCCATTCAAAACATATTGTTATTACAAAATTTGATGATGAGAAGTAAAATTAAATCACTGCTAAAAAATTTCAACAAAAGACCCATACTGACAGGAATTGCAGTTTTTTTTATTTCGCTTGGCCTAACTCAATTTTTAACTTATAAAGATTTCCTATTGATCAAATCATATGAGAAAGAGTCTGTAATCGAAAGAACCAATCTTATTGAAAAGAAAATCATGGCCGGATTGAGCAATGCTTTGTCAGCCACCAAAACGCTAGCTTACATCGAAAGGAAATATGGGGTTGGAGATGATTTTAATCATATAGCTCATGAAATTCTTCGTAACAATCCTAATCTAGATGCCATCCAGTTACTCGAAAACGGAACGATAAAATATAATTATCCCCTCGTTGGAAACGAAATGGTAATTGGCTATGATATTTTTTCTGACTCTCTCAGGTCAAAGGAAGCAATCAAGGCAATAGAAAGTAATACATTATTCTTTGCAGGACCATTTGAACTAAGGCAAGGAGGTTCAGGTATCGTTGGCCGATTGCCTATTTACAAAGAAAATATATTCTGGGGCTTTGCTGCTGTTGTGGTTAGGCTTGAAACATTTTATGAGATCATTGGAATTGAAAATTTAGACCAAGACCTTTTTGCTGTTCAATTTTCCAAAATTAACCCTGATTCAGGGGAAGAAGAATTGTTTTTGCCCCATCAGCAAAACACTTTCTCCGGATACACTCACTCTATTCCAATTCCACTAGGAGATTGGAAACTAACCGTACAGCTTAAAGAGTCCCAGGCATTCAGTAAAAATAAAAAAGCCTTCTTGTTGAGGATTATATTTTCGGTGGTATTGGGAATGGCAGCTTGGTATCTTGCAATTCAACCCTCCATACTGCAAGCCAAAGTAAACAAGCAATCAAAACAATTGAAGAAAAGTAACGAAAGGTTTGAATATGCAACCTTGGCTACTTCTGATGCAATTTGGGATTGGGATTTGGTTACCAATAAAGTGTATCGTTCAGAAAATTTTGAAAAACTCTTTGGATACACTTCTGAGGATTTTAGCAAACACCCTGATTTTTGGAACAGGCATATCCATCCTGAAGATTTTCAAAATTCAAAAATTGAACTTGAAAATACTTTAGAATCAAAGCAAGAATATTGGGAACAAGAATTTCGGTTTTTGAAAAAGGATGGTACATATGCTTATGTAGTGGATAAAGGTATCATCATTCGAAATGAAAATGGAAAAGCAATCAGACTCATCGGTGCAACTCAGGATATCTCCAAAATCAAAGCGACAGAGTTTGCAATAGAAAAAGAGAAGGAATTCCTCAAAGCTATGATGGAAAATCTTTCGGAAGGTATCATTGCATGTGACCACAACGGCCATATAACCGTCCTGAACAAGACGACAAGAGAAATGTTTGGATTTTCGAAAGGAGAATTCGAAATATCAAAATGGAAAGACTACTATAAATGTTATCAACCCGACGGTGTTACCTTGGTTAATGAAAATGAAACGCCACTTTATAAAGCATTAGGCGGTGAGCGAGTTTCCCAACAAGAATTGGTTATCCGCTCAAATAATGGTCAAAACAAAATAGTTCTTTGTTCAGGAGAACAAATTAAAACAACTGACGGCAGAATAATTGGAGCTGTCGTTGTCATGTTGGACATCACAGAAAAGAGAAAAAAAGACAAGGACTTGACCAAAATGAGCGAGGATCTTAAGGCTAGGGCTGCGGAACTGGAAGCTTCTAATGCAGAATTGGAGCAATTTGCCTATGTCGCTTCCCATGACCTTCAGGAACCCTTGAGGATGATCACTAGCTTTCTAAAACTCATTGAAAAAAAATATAACCCAATTCTGGATGAAAAAGGGAAACAATTCATTCACTTTGCCATGGATGGATCTATTAGGATGAGACAAATTATTACGGACTTGTTGGAATACAGCCGTGCAGGAAATTCTATTCAGCCAGAAGAATTCTCGATTCAAGAAATATTAAACGAGGTCGTCATATTAGAAAAAAACCACATCAAACGGCTTGGGGCAGTTTTAACACATGATCCCTTACCTAATATTTATGCAGTTAAGGTTCAAATAAGACAGTTACTACAAAATCTCATAAACAATTCTTTGAAATTCACTACACCTGGATCTAAACCCAAAATTCATATTGCTTATCAAGAATGTCCCAAATATTGGAAGTTTAGTGTCAAAGACAATGGAATCGGCGTAGCCCCGGAATACCATGACAAGATTTTTCAGATTTTTCAAAGACTACATACCAGACAAGAATATGAAGGCACCGGGCTTGGCTTGGCCAACTGCAAAAAAATTGTAGAGAACCACCAAGGTAAGATCAAGATCATTTCAAATGAAGGAATGGGCAGTACTATATTTTTTACCCTAATGAAACCTGATACATTCGAGTCATGAAATTTACCCCCGATGGATATTTCATGTCACTGATTTGAAATGGCAATGATTATATTCAGGGAAATTAATTTAATTGGTTTCGAAGAAATACAAGGTCAAACCCTGATTAAGAAACCAAAACTACAAAAAGAGCGAAATTCTCTATTGGATTGAGATAAAAAGAGAATATTGACTTGGTAATTAAAGCATTATAGATAACAAAACTCAAAAATGTGATCTGATTTTCTTGAAAAGGAGTAATGGTGGAAACAGATCCCACCATTATATCATCTAGAGATCACCTTCCCCTAGTCCCCTTACTGATTTCCCTACTCTGTCCATAGATACTCCGACCCTGAGTTACGTGTAATCTATCCTTGAGCTAAGTTTCAAGCTCCCTTTCAATATGGTACCTGACTTTTTGTGGTACTCTCAAAATCCTATCTTCTTTTCAAATTCTGCATTCTTTATTTCAATTGTTACTACATTTAAAGACCCAAAATTGCTTTTTCCTATTTTCATGAAACCAATAGTATTAAAATGAAAAAAACAGGATTCTTTGTCATTGCTTGCCTTTTCTCCATTTGTTCATTTGCCCAGGAAAAGAACCCGATAGGATTGATCGAAACCCCAAAAGGAAAAATTTATATCCAACTTTTTGATGAAACACCAAACCATCAACAAAGCTTTATCGAGCTGGCAGAGGAAGGATATTGGGACTCGCTGACATTTAATAGGGTCATCCCCAATTTTGTAGCGCAAGGTGGCTGTCCAGATACCGAAGAAGGATTCAAGGACCCTGAGTACTTGCTTGAACCAGAGTTTGTCAAAGGGCTAACCCACATCTATGGCGCTGTTGGTGCAGGAAGAGATGATAATCCCGGAAAGCTTTCAGCAAGGTGCCAATTTTATATTGTCCAAAACAAAGATGGCTTACACAGGCTTGACAATGATTACACGGTATTTGGCCAGGTAATCAAAGGAATGGATATCGTAGATGCTATCGTATATCAGAAAAGAAACAGCAAAGACGAACCGGTAATCCCCGTGACCCTCAAGGTGAGCATCCTGTACCTTTCCAAAGCTGAAATAGAAAAATTAACCCACTTTTAAAATATCACTTTCACCCATGGAATGGAATAAAAGACCTGCACTGAAAATATTAAAATATTCAGGACTAGGATTTGGGTTGATACTGGCAATCATGGCCATCTTTCCTCTTTTTTTCAAAGACAAAGTCAATACAAAAGTCAAAGAATACATCAACAGCCAGGTTACTTCAGAACTCCGGTTCAATGAAATCAACCTTACTTTTTTCAGGCATTTTCCAAACTTGACTGTTTCTTTGGATGAAGTTTTTGTAAAGGGTGCCGAAGGTTTTGTCCATGACACTTTGCTTTATGCCAAAGATGTGTCCTTCGGTGTCAATCTTCTTTCTGTTTTCAATGATAAGATTGAAGTTTCAGGTATTTACTTCAATGAAACTAAGATCAATATCCTCCGTGATATACAAGGCCATGCCAATTTTGATATTTTCTTTTCCGAAACTGATATCACCAAATCAGAACAAGAACCCTCAGATCTGAGTTTGGAAATCAACAATATCAAATTCAGCAACAGTGATTTTTTCTATCGGGATACGGATTTAGATTTTTCTTGCCTCGCAGAGAATTTTGACTACTCCGGAAAAGGAAATTTGAAGGATGCCATCGTGGACCTCAGCAGTGAATTAAACATTCAGACATTTGAGCTTACTTATGAAAATGTCACCTATTTATCCAAAAAAAGAGTCAGCGCAAGCCTCCAAACCAAAATCGATACAGAATCGACAGCTTTGACTTTCGAGAGAAACCACCTCATGATCAATGAACTCCCTGTAGATTTTATAGGGAAACTGGAATTTTTGAATGGAGGTTATGATATGAATTTCATCCTTGAATCCGTCGATACGGATTTTAAAGACATACTTACCCTCATTCCGGATGAATTGGGCACTTGGCTAGACAATACAACTGTCAGAGGAAAAGGAGAACTCAGGGGTTCGCTGCAGGGTCTTTACCTTCCCGAGCAAAACCAGATGCCAAACATCCTGATGAATCTTTTTATCTACAATGGATTTATCAGCCACACAGGTTCTTCGACTCCTCTCGAAAAATTATACCTCGACCTTGACCTTACTGTACCCGAACTCAATGTAGACAAAACCATCATTGCCTTGGACAGCGTTTCGATGACTCTTGGAGATGGTTTCGTCTATGGACATCTCAATATTGAAGGGCTTGATCCGGCAATTATTAACAGTGATTTGGCTATCAATGTAGACTTGGACCTTCTTGATAAAGCATTGGGAATAATTCCCTTCGATTTAAAAGGATTGATGGAAATGAAATTGCAGGCTAAAGGAAACTACTTGACCCGGCCGCTTCCAAACCAATTCAGGGGAGATGAAAAAGAAGTCATCAGCATACCCAAGTTTAATTTCAGTTCCTCACTTAAAGAAGGATATTTAAAATGGACTGCATTGCCTGAGGCCATTCAGGACATCTCTTGGAATCTTAGTATAAATTCTCCTGACAGCATCCTCCAAAATATCGGAATCGACCTTCAAGACTTCAGATTCAAAGTTCTTGACAATCAGACAAAAGGAAGTATGAAAGTGGCAGGTCTCAAAATAATGGACGTTGATGCTGATCTCACAACAGATTTTGACCTTGCTCAGATTGAAAAATTCTACCCCCTTGATTCAGGAATTGTACTGAACGGAAAACTAAAAATGGATGTAAAAGCCAAAGGGAGTTACCAACAAGACAAAAAGCTTTTTCCAATCATCAACTCCCAAATTTCTGTCAATGAAGGCTTTATCAAAACTCAATATTCCGATCAGGCAATAGAAAATATTTCATTTGTATTAAATATCATAAGTGAAAAAGGATCTTACAATGATTTGAAAATTGACCTTCAGCCTATAGCATTCACATTTGCAGGGAGTCCATTTTCATTAAAAGCCAATGTTGAAAATCTGGATGACATCAAATATGAAATCCAATCCCAAGGAAGGATAGACCTAGGAAAACTCTATCAGACATTTGGGGTAGATGGTTATGAATTGGATGGGTACCTTATCACAGACATCAATCTCAAAGGCCTTCAAAGTGACGCCACAAAAGGAAGGCTTCAGCAGCTAGACAACAGAGGTACCATTGAAATGGAAAAAATCAGGGTACGGTCAGATTTGTTTCCCCTGCCTTTTGACATCCATTCTGGAAAAATCAGGGTAGACAAGGACAAACTTTTTCTTGAAAAACTTCATGCACAATATGCCGAAAATACCCTGATAGCTGACGGCTATCTGTTCAACTTGATAGCTTATTATGCGGATGAAGATGCTCCTGTTAAGGGAAATTTGACGTTAAGCAGCCAAAAGCTAAATCTGAATGACTTTATGTTTTATTCGGAGGATGGTGCGGTGGAAGTAGACACTTTGGGATCTGTTCAGGGTGTAGTCATGATTCCGCCCAATGTTGATTTCAGCCTGGTAGCATCACTAGATACGGTCATTTTTGATCAGGTTAGACTGGAAAAATTCAATGGGAAAATAGGGATTAAAAACGGCAGTCTTTTGATGGAAAATACCGGATTCAATCTAGTGGGTTCTACATTTCAAATGACAGGAAATTATGTTCCTTTAAATCCATTCAACGCAACCTTTGATTATCATATTCGGGCAAAAGGTTTTGACATAAAACGTGCCTATGACGAAATTCCTTTGTTTCAGGAAATGGTTTCCGCTGCAGAATACGCACAGGGCATAGCTTCTTTGGACTATAAGTTGTCCGGTAGATTGGATGCCAATATGAACCCTGTGCTTCCTTCTATCAAAGGAGAAGGGATTTTTGCTTTGGACAAAGTCAAACTCAAAGGATTCAAACTGATGAACAGTATCGCCAAAGATACCGAAAACAAGGAATTGGCAGACCCTGAACTAGCAGGAGTACAGATCAAAAGCAACATTGCCAACAACCTGATGACCATCGAAAGGACAAGGATGCGCATAGCAGGATTTAGACCAAGATTTGAAGGTCAGGTCAGTTTGGATGGGGATATGAGCATTGCTTTCAGGCTTGGACTTCCTCCTTTGGGGCTATTCGGCATTCCGATCAAAATCACAGGAAACGCAGAAAATCCAAACATCGAAGTAGGTAAAATTACTGAAGGAGATGAATTGGAGGAAACTGAAGATAAATCAGGAGCTGAGAGCGAAGGGAATTCAATTACCGGATCAAATACATAAAACTGTTCCATTTATTGAACGGTTTTCGATTACTTACCCAATTGATTAGATTTACCTATCAATCTTACCCAAATATGCCATGAAAAATTTACTTACTCTTTTTACTCTGTCTATTGCCTTCCAATTTGTAAATGCCCAAGGCACAAGATTACTCCGCGAACCTACAATCAGCAAGGAACACATTGTGTTTGTCCATGCCAATGATTTGTGGAAGGTAAATAAATCAGGAGGAGATGCTGTTCGCCTGACCAGCAATGAAGGTGCTGAAACCTTACCAAGATTCTCACCTGATGGCAAATCCATTGCATTTACAGGTCAATATGACGGTAACACGGATGTTTATGTGATTCCATTGGAAGGTGGAGAACCCCTGCGGCTTACGTGGCATCCCGGAGCTGATTTGGTTACAGGTTGGACACCTGATGGCAAACATGTACTTTTCACTTCTGCAAGAATGGGAGTTCCTACCAAGGAATCTAAATTTTTCCAAGTTGCCAAGGAAGGTGGAATGGAAGAACCATTGGATATTCCAAGAGCAGTAAATGGAAGAATTTCTCCAGATGGAAAATCCATAGCCTATCAGCAAATCGCTTTTTGGGATCCCGAATGGAGGAATTACCGTGGAGGGCAGGCTAAACCAATTTGGATTGTGGATATGAAAAACCACTCCTTAAAAATGACTTTACAAACAGACAACGAGCGGCATACCCAACCCATATGGCATGGGGATCGGGTATTTTTTCTTTCTGAAAGGGATTATGCAGGCAATATCTGGTCATTTGACCCAAAGTCAGAAACATTGAAGCAAGAAACTTTCCATACAGATTTTGACATCAAAAACCTTGATTCCAATGGATCTGAGGTAGTTTATGAACAAGGAGGCTACCTCCATATTCTGGATCCTGCCACAGGAGTTACCAATCAGTTGACAATAAATATCAACGGAGATTTCCATTGGGCAAGAGAAAGATGGCAAGATGTAAATGGAAGAAGCCTGACAAATGCTTCTTTGTCTCCTACAGGGCAAAGAGCGCTTTTTGAATTCAGGGGAGAAATCATCACAGTTCCAAAGGAAAATGGAGATGCACGTAACCTGACCAATACCTCCGGCATCGCAGACAGGTCGCCGATTTGGTCTCCTGACGGTCAGCAGATTGCTTGGTTTTCAGATGCCTCAGGAGAATACCAACTCATGATTGGAGACCAAGAAGGACTTACCAAACCAAAAACTATCTCCCTTCCCAACAAATCCTTTTACTTCAAACCCGATTGGGCACCTGATGGAAAGCATATTGCTTTCACCGATACAGATTACAACCTATGGATAGTCAATGTGGCTAGTGGAACTGCCAAAATTGCTGACACAGAACGTTTTGCACACCCAAACAGAAGTTTGAATCCTGTATGGTCACCGGATTCCAAATGGGTCGCTTACGCAAGACTTTTGGACAATCAGTTCAAAGCCATATTTGTTCATCAAATCGAAACCGGCAAAAAAATACAGGTGACGGATGGATTGGCAGATGCAATTAGTCCTGTTTGGGATGTCAATTCTGAATACCTTTACTTCTTAGCCAGTACCAATTTTGGATTGAATTCAGGTTGGTTGGACATGAGCTCTTACGAAAGACCAATTACCAGAAGCTTGTATGTGGCTGTTTTGAATAAAAACGGGAAGTCCCCTTTCTTACCTCAAAGTGACGAAGAAAAGCAGAAGGAAACAGAGAAAAAAGAAGGCGAAAATAAGACCGATACCAAACTTGTGACAATTGATGAGGAAGGTATATGGAAAAGGATCATTGCGGTGGATGTCCCTGCAAGAGATTATATAGGTTTGGTCGGAGGACCTGAAAACTATTTGTTCTATACAGAATCTTTACCTAACCAACCGGGAGTATTGCTGCACAGGTACAATTTCAAAGAAAGAAAAACTGAACAATACCTATCTGGAATCAGCTTTGCGACGGTTTCAAATGATAGGAAAACATTACTCTATCAGGCAAATGGCAATTGGGGAATCGTTGAAACCAACGGAGGCCCAAAAAAAGCAGGAGACGGTAACCTGAAAGCCCTTGCAAATTTCAAAATCAAAATCAACCCTAAACAAGAATGGGAACAGATTTTTAAAGAAGGATGGAGGTACCAACGTGATTTCCTTTATGTGGATAATGTACACGGAGCACCTTGGGATGACATTTTCAGTTGGTATAAGCCTTGGGTGTCGCATGTCAGGCACAGAAGTGATTTGAATTATATCATTGACATACTTGGCGGAGAGGTAGCGGTCGGACACAGCTATACTTCAGGCGGAGATTTTCCTGATGTCAAGTCGGTCAATATCGGTTTATTGGGTGCAGACTATGAGGTTAACCAGGGAAGATACAGAATCTCCAAAATCTACAATGCTGAAAGCTGGAATCCTAACCTCAAGGCGCCATTAGCCATACCGGGCATAGATGTCAAGGTAGGAGACTATATCCTTGAGGTTAATGGACAAGAAATAGAAGCCTCAGAAAACCTGTACAAATATTTTGAAGGTACTGGAGGAAGGCAGATAAAAATCAGGGTAAACAGTAAACCGGACAGCGAAGGTTCACGATTGATTACCGTCGTTCCCGTAGAAAATGAAAACCAATTGAGGATGATGGATTGGGTAGAAAGCAACAGGAGAAAAGTAAATGAATTGTCCAGAGGTAAATTAGCCTATGTCTACATTCCAAATACCGGCAATCCCGGCTACACTTATTTTAACCGCTACTATTTTTCCCAACAGGATAAAAAAGGAGCTGTAATTGATGAAAGGAACAATGGCGGTGGTTCCGCTGCTGATTACATGGTAGACATTATGGCACGCGAACTCCACGGCTATTTCAATAGCCGTGCCGGTGACCGAAGGCCATTTACCACGCCAATGGCAGGAATTTGGGGACCAAAAGTGATGCTGATCAATGAAAGGGCCGGTTCAGGCGGAGACCTCCTCCCCTACTTATTTCACAAAATGGAAATAGGTCCGCTTATCGGTACCAAAACCTGGGGCGGATTAGTTGGTACATGGGACACACCGCCATTCATAGATGGTGGAAGAATGGTGGCACCTAGGGGAGGTTTCTTTGATGTCAATGGTGAATGGGCAGTAGAAGGCGTGGGAATTTCGCCTGACATTTCTGTTGAACAAACTCCAAAAGAGGTCATTAACGGTAAAGATCCACAATTGGAAAGGGCTGTTAAAGAAACATTAAGACTATTGGAGACCCAAGGTGTAGAATTGAAGCCTGAGCCAAAAGCCCCAATCCGATATGCAAGGCCTCAAAAAAAGAATTAAAAATCTTGCTCTTAATTTCGTTAAGTCCTACAAGATCAATTTACAAAAATGAGGAATCCCTTGTGATTAAAAAAAATTGGATCAAAAAGGAAAATAACCAATGAAATTATCCTAAATACCGGATCCCATTGCAGAATACTGATAGAAACAATTCAAAAAGTTAAAATTTTACCCAAATACCCAACAAATAATTTCAATATTTTTAACTTTAAAGAAAAAACCATTATGAAAAAATCAACCTTTCTTTTCGCCATTTTAATCATGGCCTTATTCACTTATAAGGCAGAAGCACAGGCATTAAAAGTACCAAAAGCAGAAATTCCCACTGCAGACCTTCAAAAGCAATTATTAGGAGCATTGGATAGTGTGGAAGGATTAGGCCTTTCAGCTGATCAAACATCCAAATTAAAGGCTAATAACAAAACCTTTGCAGGAGAGATTTTCAAAATCCTAGGTGGAAGCGGTTCAGACGATGCCAAAAAGGGTCTTCTGAATAACTTAGGTGGTGAAAGACAAAAGTTTTTGACAAGTCTTTTAGGAAATGACCTTTTAGGAAAGTATACAAAAAAAATCAATGGATTGATCAAACCATTCAAAAGCAAATTAGGTTTGGCCTCTTTACTATTCTGATCAGAATAGGATTTATTATTTTATAAAAAGGAATAGCAATCATTTTCTAAGCCGTGGAATTTCCTGTAAATTCCACGGCTTTCTTATTTAAACCCATCCATGAAGCATTTTCCATATTTCATTCTCTTGTTTTTAATCAGCTGTAACCAACCAAAGATTGAAGCTGAATTTCTGTTGACCGATCCAAAAAAGGGGGTCTTGTTTGAAAAGCAACCTTCAGTCCTATTTTCAAAATCAGCACCTCAGGATGTGGTCATCCGTTTGGACGAATCGGTTACCTATCAAGTAATGGATGGCTTTGGTTTTACACTTTCACAGGGAAGTGCCATACATCTTTTGGGTATGAGGCCGGAACCAAGAAATGAAATTTTACAAGAACTTTTTGGAAAAGGAGAAAACAGCATTGGAGTGAGTTATCTCAGGCTTTCTGTTGCTTCTTCTGACTTGAATCAATATCCATTTTCTTATCATGATATAGAAGAAGGTGAAAAAGATACCCTTTTGGTAAACTTTGACCTAGGCCCGGATAGGAATGATGTCATACCTGTCTTGAAAGAAATATTTACCATCAATCCCAACATCAAGTTGATGGCCTCACCTTGGTCTCCACCGTCTTGGATGAAGGACAACAAAGATACAAGAGGAGGAAAACTACTTCCGGAATATTATGATAGGTATGCCCTTTATCTTGTCAAATACATCCAACAAATGGCTGAAGAAGGGTTTGTAATTGACGCACTTACTATCCAAAATGAACCGCTACATCCCGGAAACAACCCAAGTCTGCTTATGCTTGCCGGGGAACAACGGGATTTTATAAAGTTTTATCTAGGTCCAAAATTTGAAGAAAATCAAATCAAAACCAAAATCCTCATCTATGACCACAATGCAGACAGACCTGATTATCCCATCAGCATATTGGATGATCCAGAGGCAAAGAAATACATCGATGGTTCAGCATTTCACCTTTATGGCGGAAAAATAGAAGCCCTATCAGAAGTTCATAAAGCTCATCCGGACAAAAACCTGTATTTCACCGAACAATGGGTTGGAGCACCGGGAAATTTGCCAGGCGACCTCGCTTGGCATACTAAAAACTTGACAATAGGTGCATCAAGAAACTGGGCCAAAACAGTATTGGAATGGAATCTCAGTTCCGCCCCCGACCTCAAACCCCATACTGACAGGGGTGGATGTGACCAATGTTTGGGTGCCATCACCATTAAAATTGATAAAGTTTTGCGGAATCCTGCTTACTATGTTATCGCACATGCATCCAAATATGTGTTGCCGGGATCCATCAGGATAGACAGCAATGAACCTGAAGGATTGCCTAATGTAGCATTCAAAAGACCCGATGGTCGTTTGGTTTTACTCATATTGAATGAATCCAAAGAATTCAAAATCTTTTCGGTACAAAACAAAGAATGGTCGGGAGATATTGCATTGGAAGCAGGTGCTGTAGCCACCTTGCTGTTGTGATCATCAGCTATTTTACCACTAAGATTTGATTGAGGGAAAGTTTTGGAAAAAAAGAGCGTAGGATGTATTTGGTTTCGGGCAAGTGTTTGACTTTTTTTAGACTTCCAAGAATTTCAAATTCATCCGAATAACTGTCTTCTTTATCCAAAAATCCATAGGCAGAAAAAACCCCTTTTTCAAAATAAAGAAAAGCCGTTTCATTGGGATGCATACCTTTTTCTTTGATTATCACCGCACCCTCCTGCCCTGTGATGGAAGTCAAAAAATCATTTGCCTTTTTGTTATAAACTTCGGGAGATTCTTGATGGCAACATGCCCCTTGACATTTTTGGATTTGATAGTCATAACAAGCACCGGTAGTCTTTTGGATACCTGCCAGTTTTGGACAAAGGTTAAAAACTGCTACATGATCCATGAGGTATTTCCAGCCTTCAGAATGGCTTTCAAATTCAATGAGGGGTTTTAAATTCCCGGAATTCTTCCCAATCTGAAAACGCACATATCCATGTCCATCTTCATATCGATACAATCCCCAATTCCAGGAATTATATTTAAGTGCTTTATTGTATTTCGGCCATAACCGTTTGATTTCCAAATACTCAAGCAAAAATGCCAAGAATTCATTTCCTGTAAGCTCCCAACTGATGTTATGGATTTCATTTGACAGTTGCATTTTGTCTTTGGAACTTGAGGAGAAATGGCCTTTGAACCTGCTTCTGATGTCGTTTGCTTTGCCGACATAGATTACCTGTCCGTTTTTGTCATGAAAATAATAGATACCTGTACTTTCAGGAATTTGCAAAAACCGCTCTCGGGAAATATGAGGAGGCAAAAAGGTTTCTCCATTCGATTTTTTCAAAGACTGGAATATGACGTCAGGGCTGTTCTTGAAAATCCTGTCGAATAACTCAACCGTTGCTTCCGCATCTCCCATCGCGCGGTGGCGGTCTTTGATGGAAATGGATAATTGACCACAAATCCTTCCCAAACTATAAGAACCAAAACCGGGAAATGCTTTTCTACTCAGTCTGACAGTACATAGTTTTGGAGAATTGTATTCGATACCTGTAACCTTTAAGGCTTCACGGATAAATGAATAATCGAAATTGACATTGTGAGCAACAAATACATTTCCTTTCAAAAAGTCATAAAGCTCCTCAGCAATTTCAGAAAAGGTAGGCGCCCCATCCAACATATCACTATCTATCCCAGTCAATCCCGTTATAAAACCAGGGATCATCCTTTCCGGATCGATCAGCGAATGAAATCTGTCCACTACACGCTCACCGTCATAAAGGATTGCGGCAATTTCCGTGATTCCCCCTTGTGTTGGGTTTCCTCCTGTAGTTTCTATATCTACGATGACGTATTTCATGGGATTTTTTGGACAGACAAGTTTAAGAAAATACCCTTGAAATTCCTGTGTATTCCTAAATGCTGTCAGAAAATGTCATAAAAAATGATTCATGAGAAAAATCCATTCTGATTGGCCAAACTGATTATAAGATATTTTCCCGTCAATTGGATTAAAAATAACCGGAAACCATTCAAGATATTAAGTTTATTGAAGTTTCTTATTTTCTTTATGCCTATCCTTATCCCGGATATTTTTTTTATCAAAATTCTTTTGAAGTGCTTCTGTCAGATCTACACCTGTTTGGTTGGCCAAACAAATCAAAACCCAAAGAATATCAGCCATTTCATCAGCCATGTTCACATCCTTGTCCGATTCTTTAAAGGATTGCTCGCCATATTTGCGGGCCATGATTCGTGCGAGTTCGCCCACCTCTTCCATCAGAATGGCAGTATTGGTCAATTCATTAAAATAGCGGACACCGACAGTTTTGATCCAATGATCCACCAACTCTTGGGCTTCTGATATCGTGACTTCCTTTTTCATCAGACAAAATCCTCCCCTTTTGCTTTGGCTGCATTGACAAATTCTCTGAACTTCTTATCACCATCCAACTTACATACGATCAACACATTTTCTGTTTCATTGATCAAGTAATTGTCCAAACCTTCGACTACAACCAATTTTTGGGGACTTACTTTGATGTAACAGTTTTTGGTATCATACAATAATGCATTCGCTTCTATGACATTATTTTCACTGTCCTTTTCATGCACTTCATGAAGGCTTGACCAAGAACCTAAATCTGACCATCCAAAATCACCAAGGACGACAAAAACTTCATCGGCTTTTTCCATGATGCCATAATCGATGGAGATGTTTTTTACCAAGGAGTACGCTTTTTTGATAAATGCCTCTTCACTTTCCCTGGTAAAATGATCTCCACCTTCTTCAAATACCTCTGAAACGTCAGGCATATATTTTTCAAATGCCCTGATAATGCTCCTAACTTTCCAGACAAACATCCCGGAATTCCACACAAAATCCCCACTTTCGATAAAGGTCTTGGCCAATTTTGAATTGGGCTTCTCAGTGAATGTTTTAACCTTTTTTACCGGATTGCCTTGGTTGCTGATATATTGGATATAGCCATATCCTGTTTCAGGACGGTTGGGCCTGATACCGAGTGTGATCAACCTGTCTTCTATATCTGCAGCTGCAATTGCTATTTCCATCGTTTTAAAAAAATTATCTTCCTGCACAATAAGGTGGTCAGCAGGTGTGACAATTATTTTAGCCTGGGGATTTTTATTCAAAATCCTATAACTCGCATATGCGATGCATGTCGCAGTATTTCTTCTTAAAGGTTCAGTCAAAATCTGATTTTCAGGGATTTCAGGAAGTTGTTCCTTTACCAGATCTTCGTATTTGGAATTGGTGACTACAAAAAAATGTGATTTGTCAGAAATTCTTGCAAACCTGTCATAAGTCATCTGCAATAGAGTGCGGCCTGTGCCAAGTATATCCAAAAATTGTTTGGGCCTATTGTTTCTGCTGTATGGCCAAAATCGGGAACCGATTCCACCGGCCATGATTACAATGTATGGTCTGTCTTCCATCAATTTTTATTATACTTTTCCTTCTTAATTCAATTTATGAATATGGATAAAACCGGCCACTTTATCGACATTCATCGCTACCGGTTATGTAATTTTAAATTGCCTTTTTTGATACAACGCAATTATGGCAATACCTCGCTGAATGGACTTTGAGATTGATTTTCAAGACATCGGCAACAGAAATTCCTGAAAATATCTTTCATTTCATCAATTATGCTTTTCGGGTCTTCACCTTTCATTCAAAACCAATTAATTTGATTTTGAACGGAGATCAACTTTTGGAAACATCCAAAACAGCCATGATTTCAAATCCTGTGAATATAAACACATCAGGTGTTTTCTGTCTTCAATTGGACCATTGAATGGCAAATTGGGTTAAACTTGGATTTAAATTTATCGGCAATAGTGCCAAGTTTCCTGTTTAATTTGGTGAAGCTGCCTCATATTGGAATCAAAACAAACTCTTCCCAAGACTCAAATTCAACGTTTATGTAATTTCCGGGATTTTGAACAGCATTTGCTTTTGTTTGAAGGAATTTGATGGCACAACTTTTAATATTTTTTGTTAACTTCAAAACTGCTGTTGTTATTCATTAGATTTGTAACAAAGGTATAAAAGAAATCCTTCAAAATTTTAATGTGGGCCAATTGTGGCAGCATGGTAATTTCAATTAATTGTGGATCAAAGCGCAAAAGAAAAACTTAAACTTATTTTCGGTTTCAACCAGTTCAGAGGAACCCAAGAAGCTATTGTGGAGAACGTATTGAAGGGTAAAAACACCTTCGTGATCATGCCCACAGGAGCTGGAAAATCATTGTGTTACCAGTTTCCGGCCGTTGTCAGTGAAGGAACTGCCATCGTCATTTCTCCCCTTATTGCATTGATGAAAAACCAGGTAGACCAATTGAATGCATTTGGAGTCAATGCCTATTTTCTCAATTCAACCCTTAATAAATCTGAGACCAACAAAGTAAAAAAGGAAGTCCTTTCAGGAAAAACCAAACTGTTATATGTGGCTCCCGAATCCTTGACAAAAGAGGAAAACATGCTTTTTCTCAAAGAAGCAAAGTTGAGTTTTGTCGCCATAGATGAAGCCCACTGTATCTCTGAATGGGGTCATGATTTTAGGCCGGAATACAGAAAAATCAAATCAATCATCGCACAGGTTGGTTCCCACCTTCCGATTGTGGCACTGACAGCTACCGCAACTCCCAAAGTTCAGGTAGACATACAGAGGAATCTTCAGATGGAAGAGGCTGATATTTTCAAATCTTCCTTTAACAGGTCAAACCTGTATTATGAAGTCCGTCCAAAGGTTAAAAATGAAACCAAGAAGCAGATCATCAAATACATCAAATCCCAAAAAGGAAAGTCGGGAATCATCTATTGCCTCAGCCGTAAAAAAGTCGAGGAAATAGCTGAACTGCTCAAGGTAAATGGTATCAATGCCGCTCCATATCATGCAGGACTTGACCAACATGTCCGAATTAAAAATCAGGACGATTTCCTCAATGAAGAAACCGATGTCATTGTTGCTACAATTGCTTTTGGGATGGGAATTGACAAGCCTGATGTGCGGTATGTAATTCACTATGATGTTCCAAAATCCTTGGAAGGCTATTACCAAGAGACAGGAAGAGCGGGACGTGATGGCCTGGAAGGTCATTGCCTGATGTTTTATAGGTATGAC
Organism: Aquiflexum gelatinilyticum; assembly: GCF_024813435.1. Taxonomy (NCBI): domain Bacteria; kingdom Pseudomonadati; phylum Bacteroidota; class Cytophagia; order Cytophagales; family Cyclobacteriaceae; genus Aquiflexum; species Aquiflexum gelatinilyticum. The sequence goes on along the minus strand of NZ_JANAEZ010000005.1, from coordinate 363,991 downwards.
GATATCATCAAGCTAGAAAAGTTCAATAAAGACAAACCTGTCACCGAAAGAGAAAACGCCAAAATTCTTCTTGAGGAAATGGCTGCCTATGCTGAAAGTACCATGTGCAGAAGACGTGTGCTTTTGCATTATTTCGGAGAGTCAATGGACCACGATTGTGGTAATTGTGACAACTGCAAAAAGCAAAAAGAAAAATTTGAAGGGATGGATTACCTCCTATCCGCGATTTCTGCTGTCAAAGAAACCAATAACAGGTTTAATCTTGCCCACATTGTCAAAGTCATCAGAGGTGAAAAAGATGATTATATCGCAAGTTATGGCCATGATCAAATTTCGGTCTTTGGCAAAGGAAAAGAAGATGATGAAAAACTTTGGAGAACTGTAGTCAGACAAGCCCTCATCCTTGGTTTTCTTGATAAGGACATTGAAAACTATGGCATCATCAAGATTACCGAAAAAGGTGAAAGTTATTTAGAAGACCCATATTCCATTACTCTAAGTAAAGACTTTAACTTTGATGAAGTGCCGGCAGACAATTCTAATGAGGAAGTTGCAGCAGGAGGAAAAGCATATGATGAAAAGTTGTTTGAACTTCTCAAAGCCGAAAGAAAAAAAGTTGCCAAATCAAAAGGGCTTCCTCCATATGTGATTTTCCAGGATCCATCTTTAGAAGAGATGGCAACAGTTTACCCTACTACCAAAGAAGAACTTGCCCAGATCAATGGGGTGGGAATGGGGAAAGTAACTAAATTTGGGGCTCCTTTTCTAAAACTCATTGAAACATATGTTGAAGAAAATGATATCATTACTGCGTCTGATGTAGTAGTCAAAACAGCAGGTAACCGATCCAAAGTCAAAATTTCTATCATCCAACAAGTTGACAGAAAAGTAGATTTGGATGAAATTGCAGAAAACCTGAATCTCTCCATGTCAGAATTGATAGGTGAAATAGAGCAGATTATCTACAGCGGTACCAAGCTGAACATCAACTATTACATTGAAAACATCATGGATGAGGAAAGGGAAGACATGCTCCATGAGTATTTCATGACTGCAGAATCTGACAATATTAAAGCTGCGCTGGCAGAACTTGAAGAAGAAGACTTTGCTGAGGAGGAAATCAGGGTCTACAGAATCAAGTTCATTTCAGAGCATGCCAACTAAAACGAATTTTATTAATGAATATATTATTATTAGGAAGTGGCGGCAGGGAGCATGCTTTTGCCTGGAAAATTGTAAACAGCCCAAAATGTAAGCAGCTTTTCGTTGCACCCGGAAATGCCGGAACTGCTTCTATTGCTAAAAATATCAACATCTCCCCTACTGATTTCAAGGCTCTTTCTGATTTTTGTATTGAAAATCAAATAGATATGGTTGTGGTAGGTCCTGAAGAACCCTTGGTAAAAGGAGTTACCGATTTTTTCAAGAAACATCCTACTTTAAATGGTGTGCCCATCATAGGGCCGTCTATGGCCGGTGCTGAATTAGAAGGATCAAAAGATTTTTCAAAGCAATTCATGCAGAAATACGGAGTACCTACAGCTGCATATGAAACTTTCACGAAAGAAACCTTTGAAGATGGGCTTGCATTTATCCGCAAACAGTCCCTACCGATTGTTCTAAAAGCAGATGGTCTTGCAGCGGGTAAGGGTGTATTGATTTGCCTTAGTCATGATGAAGCAGAAAATTCACTGAGAGAAATGCTCTTGGAAAGCAAATTCGGAAACGCTTCTGACAAAGTTGTCATAGAACAGTTTTTAAAAGGGATTGAACTTTCTGTTTTTGTGGCGACAGATGGGAGTCATTACAAAATCCTTCCGGAAGCAAAGGATTATAAAAGAATCGGTGAAGGAGATACAGGTTTGAATACTGGCGGTATGGGTGCCGTCAGTCCGGTACCTTTTGCAGATGAAGCATTTATAAAAAAAGTCGAAGAAAGGGTTGTCAAACCAACCATTAAGGGATTGATCCAAGAAAATATCCCCTACGTGGGTTTTCTTTTTATTGGTCTTATGAATGACGGTGGCGATCCTTATGTCATAGAATACAATGTCAGAATGGGTGACCCTGAGACAGAAGCTGTATTGCCCCGGATCAAAAGTGACTTTGTGGATCTTTTATATGCAATGGGAACAGGCAAATTAGACTCCTATCAATTGGAGATCGCTTCATATACCTGTACAACTGTGGTATTGGTCGCTGGTGGATATCCCGGAGATTACGAAAAGGGTCATAAAATTATAGGTCTTGATAACATTGAAAACTCTCAGGATTCTATAGTCTTTCATGCCGGAACAAAAATCACAGATTCAGGGGAAATCCTTACCAACGGCGGAAGGGTTCTAGCTATCACTGGAAAGGGGAATGATATTGAATCTGCATTAGAAAATGCATATAGTAGGGCCTCAGAAGTATGTTGGGAAGGAATATATTTCCGAAAAGACATTGGTCAAGACATTTTGAAATTGATTAAATAAATCCAAAACAAAGAGGAGAACATTTCTCCCATTATATATAAATATTATGTCAGGATGTACTAGCTGCTCAACCACCTCCGGATCTAGCGGAGGCTGCCAAAATAACGGCACCTGTGGTACAAGCGATTGCAATAAAATGAATTCCTTTGATTGGCTTACCCACATGGGAATTCCGACCATTGATAAATTTGATATAGTAGAGATCAAATTCAAAGGTGGAAGAAAAGAATATTATAGAAATATTGACCGTATTTCCCTCACGACAGGAGATCCCGTCGTGGTGGATGTGCCCAATGGCCACCACATAGGATATGTTTCACTACAAGGTGAGCTTGTCCGATTGCAGATGCAAAAAAGGAAAATCAAAGATGATGATAACATCCTTCGAATTTACAGGGTAGCTACTCAAAAAGACCTTGAAAAATGGGAAGAGGCCAAAAACAGAGAAATTCCAACCCTATATCGGGCAAAACAGATCATCGATGAAATGAAGATGGACATGAAACTCTCAGATGTGGAGTTTCAATCTGACAATTCAAAAGCCACTTTTTACTATTCTGCGGATGACCGCGTGGACTTCAGGGAACTGATCAAATCCCTAGCTTCCGAGTTTAAAATCAGGGTAGAAATGCGACAGATCAGTCTCAGACAAGAAGCGGGAAGACTTGGAGGAATCGGTGTCTGTGGCAGGGAACTTTGCTGCTCCACTTGGATCTATGATTTCAAAAGCGTCAATACTTCTGCTGCTAGGTATCAAAACCTTTCGCTCAACCCAACCAAACTTTCAGGCCAATGCGGCAGGTTGAAATGTTGTCTTAACTATGAGCTGGATACCTATATGGCGGCTTTGAGTGATATTCCTGAAGTGGACAAACCTTTGCAGACAGAAGCGGGATCGGCAAAACTTCAAAAAACGGATATTTTCAGAAAATTGATGTGGTTCAGTTATAACAATGATAACAACTGGCATTCAATCACCTGCGAAAGGGTTTCTGAAATACTTGAATTGAATTCAAAAGGAGTAATTCCTTATGATCTCAAAACAAACCATGGTAAGGAACAAGAGGATTTGATTTCTAAATCCAATATGGAACTTGATGCTCTTGATAAGAAATTCAGCAAAAACAAGAAAACCAAGAAGAAAAAGAAACCGAGAAATCAGGGAGAAAATCAGGTGATGGTTAAAGATACTTCTGCACCTGAAGCAAGGCCAGCTGGTCCTAAACCTGAAGGCCGCCGACCCAACAGGCAATCTCCGGAAAAGCCTAATCAGAACAGGCAGAATCCCCCAAGAAAAAATGTAGAGAATAGGCCAAAGCCTATCGAAAACCAAGAAAAAGCAGCAGCAATTCCAAGAGAAATAAATCCCGACCAAGTCCCTAAAAAGAAGAAAAACAACAAGAGGCGGTTTAATAACAGGAACAAGGGAGAACAAAACAAAGGTGATCAAAACTCAGGACAATAACATGAACCAAAGATTTGTAGGAATCATCATTGCTCTTGTCTCATTGATAACAAGTTGTAATGGAGATAGAATTTATGAAGAGTATCAGGGGTTAAAGACCGGCAATTGGGATGTTGCTGACACAGTTTCCTTTGAAGTCAATCAACTTTCAATCCCAAATAGAACCCTCATAGGAATAAAATACAACAAAGATTATGAGTTTAGAAATCTCTATTTGAGATATATCCTAAAAGACAGCCTTGATCAAACAGTGGAGTCCAAATTATTGGACATTCCACTGTTTGACAGCAAAAATGGAAAGCCACTCGGAGAAGGATACGGCAGTACTTTTACCAAATACGACACGTTGCCAATTGAAAATGCATACTACAGTATTCACCTATTACAATATATGAGGGTAGAAAAACTTTCCGGAATTGAAACTGTAGGCGTAAAAGTAGTGAAGAAATAAGCTCAGTCTCCTAGAATTGGCTTATCCATCCAATATTGCCTACTGTAGAAAAACCTGTAGGACCATCCTTTTTCCTTTAATTGTAAAGGGTGGTAAACAAAAGCCTCCTTGGCCCCCAAAGCATCATACAACCTTTGGTCATCTGTCAGCAGTGCTTCTCTGTATTTACCTTCAGCTTTGATTGCCAAATCCATCCAAGTTGAAGCAGGGAACCTATCTAATGAAAAACCTTGGTAGGTACCCTGAATTTTGTCCCTCAATGACCATCCTGATTCGAATCTGTAAGGAATTTGAACTGCAGTTTCTTTTTCTTTTCCATTGGAGATATCGATCACAAAACTGAGGTAATCCCTAAGCATTCTGATACCTTCATTCTTCAGTTGGTCTGAACTGAAATCTGTTGGTTTGATGCTGCTTATCAAAGTGATTTTCTTCTTTGCTCGGGTGACTGCCACGTTTAGTCTGTTTATTCCTCCTTTTTTAGAAAGCATACCAAAATTGGCTATCAATTTTCCTTTCTTGTTTTTTGCATAGCCTACACAAAATATAACCCAATCAAATTCATCCCCCTGCACATTTTCAATGTTCTTTATAGAAAGGTTTTCAAGTTGGATTTTATCATCTTTGTTTACCATCTCCCTGATATATTCCATTTGGAAAAAATTGAAAGTAATCACCCCAATGCTTAGTCCTTGGTTGCTTTCCTGAATTGACCTGATTTCTTTTATTACAGCAAGTGCTTCTTCCTTATTGGTCTGATTGTCCCATATACCATTAACAAAAACCCATTTAAAAGGATTATCCGGATTATTAATCAAATCCATTCTAGTCAGCATTTTCAACCTGTTTTCATAGAAATTTTGATTTGAAAAATGGATGAGTGGCAACTGTTCACTTCTATAATGCCCTTGCAGCCAAAACTTGGGGAAATAGGAAGAAGCAAGTTCAAGAAGAGACTCTGTTTCTGCCTCGATTCCTTCTTCCTCAGTTTCTATCCTCACCTGATACAGGTCAAAAGGACGGAGTTGATTGGAATCTCCGGCAATAACCGTCTGCTTCCCCCTCAGCATAGCAGGGAGTCCCCGCTCCACATAACATTGAGAAGATTCATCAAAAATAACCAAATCAAAAGATTGCTTTAAGGGAAAAAGCGCTGATACCGTCTCCGGTGAAGCCAGCCAACAGGGTACCAATTGGAATATTTCCTTTTCAAAATTCTCTACCAATTTTTTGATACTCCAAATTCTCTTTTTCTTACTCACCTGATGGGAAAGTTCCCTGTAAGTCAATAGATTCCCGAGCCTGTTGAATTCAAGGTTTTTATAAGTATTTTCCCTTAACCTGATTTCAGCGATATATTTGGACAATTTCCATTTTTCCAAAACAGCCTCCATCAATTCCTCTTGGGTCTGATTTGTTTTTGGAGTTACCACATCTTGAAGCAAAGGGTATTTGGTTTCGATATGGCCTATCCAGCTTAGTTTTAATCCTGCCAAAAACAGGTTTTTCAAGTCCTGAAAATCCCTCTTTGGATTTGTCAAAAGTATCTTTTCCATGACTAGGATATCTTGGTCTTTGAGCCGGTTTCGAAGCCTGTCAAAAGTCACTAAGTCATGAAATACTACATCAACCTGAGATTTGAGAGAGACAATCCCCTCTCCTGTCCGTTCTGTGATGAGATGTTGAATCTGTATTTTACTGAGGTATAAATTCCAATAAGGAATTTTTGCTTCCAGGTCCTCTATGTTTTTCAAAATCAAATTTAACCTAGAGATAAATTCGGATCCTGAATCCAGTTTTTCTTTCAATACGTCCGCTAAAGAACCAAATTCATGAAAAAGGTTTTTAGCGTGGCAAGTTTTCTTATACAGTTCCGAAAAATGGTTGAACGATATAAAGTCAAAAGGTTTTTCAGGTAGTTGTATCCACTTTTTCTCATTCAGCAGTGCATATTGATGGTTGAGGTTCAAACGGTTTTCAAGTTTTTTGATCAAAGTTTTCACCCCAAATGCATTGCTTTGCAACTTGTTTTCAATCAAAAGGTGGTAGATATTATGGAACCTTTTCTTTTTCCATAATAATGGTATATTCCTCCTCCATCCTTTTTTTCTTTCCAAAAACTCCAAAGACAACTCAAGCAGCCTTTCGACTTCTTCATCTTTGCTGTGCCATTCCACACCTTCTTCCGATAACAGGGACCTAATCGCATCTAGCTTATGCTCTAGCCAAAGAAAGTCCACTTCATTTTTGGGTAAGCTTTTCAATTCCCAAAAGAGAACCAGATTCTCCCCATTTTTCAGAATTTTTAATAATTCTTGAATTTTCTGTTTTTGCTCAAAAAATGAAAAAAGAAAAGACGACTGAAATGATTCAAGTTCTGAAAAATCATCTTCAAATTTCTGCTTCAAAAGGTAAATCTCTGCCATGACCTCTTGGATCCTCCTTGATACTCCGGGTTCAAAACTGCTGAAATCCACCCTATGGAGCCAAAAAGACTTTGGGTTTTGATAATTTTCAAAATAACCCGAATATGACTTAAAATCCCTCAAAAAATCATTTAGCCTTCCGGCATGGAACCTCCTGTAAAATTGAGTCATGTCAAATGCCTCATCAGACAATTTGGAGCTTAGATAAAGTTCTTTTACCGGAACACCGCATTCCTCAGTATTAAATAGCGCCTTTTTTAAACTTGAAAAATAATCGCTATGATAATCTATAAGTCTTGAATATTGGGAAAATTGCCTTTCCAGTTGAATGGCATCTATTCCACTGTTCAGTTCCTGATACCTATCCAGAGACAGGATTTGGTCATGTATTTTTTTATACAAAGCTTTCCTGTCGGCACGGAAATCATGAACCAATGACAAAAATGAACCAAAACCTTCCTTCTCCAATCTTTTATACACGACATCCAAAGCAGCCCGCTTTTGGGAAACGATAAGGACTTTTTTTCCCCTAGAAATAAAATCAATAGCAAGGTTACTGATAAGCTGGGATTTACCTGTACCCGGAGGTCCCTCCACTACACATGACCTACCTTCCCTTACCGATTTGATCACTTCTTCCTGACTGGCATCTACAGGAAAGATTGTGTAAAGCTGGTCTTCTCGGACTGGCGTAGGCTGGTCCTCTTCTGGAGCAAACCGATTTTGGAACAAGGATTCAAGATCTTTAAACTCTTCCCCGGCTATTAGTTCTTCATAATCTTGGATCAAAAAACTTGCCTTTTGGGAAAACTGGCCAAGTACGGCATATGGTTTTAATTGAAGTTTGCCGGTTTTAAGTTGGGATTCATCGAGGGATTTTGCCGATTGTGGAAAAGTCGAAACCTTATTTTCATACAGTTCGGAATTGAAATCTAAAAAAAACTCATTTTTGAGCAATTCGTAGAGGTCATTCCGGAATCCGATTGGGTCAGTTGAAAAATTCTCAAGGGGATTTTCTTCCCCAAAATACTGATGGTCTTTGCCGTAAGCGTAAGCATATGCCAGTAGAAATGCTTTGTTGAAGAAAGGCACATCACTAGTAGATCGGGACCAAACCCACTGATTCTCTATTTTATCTAATTCAACCGGAAAGAAAATCAATGGACATCTGATAACCTGGTCATTGAGTAACTTTCCTTCTACAAATGGCCAACCTACAAAAAGACTTTTTTCCCCTGTTTCGGTTTCAGCGACTTTGACTAAGTGGTCAAGCCTATTGAGTCTTTGGGAAAGAAGGTTGACATTTTTGTCTCTCGGGTCTGCAAAGGGAATAAGGGTTATTTTTTTTTCTTTGGCTAAAAGAGATTCAACAAGCTTAAATGCCGGATGGTGGTTGAGGAAATCCAACTCATTCAAATCTATCATCTGATTGGAAATCAATCGAGGCAGGTATATAGACCTGTTACGACTGGAAAGATCCAATAACCTGTTGAGATAAATCTGAAGGATATCTTTGAGCATAGTTTATTTGAAAGGCGAATCTTTTTCTTTTGCCATGTGCTTGTAGACGATTCCATCCATGATTCCGGGCATCCATTTATTTAGAAAAACCGCAAGTTTGCCTTGTCTTGTCAGGACTATATCTCGCTTTCTTTTGATGGTTGCTTTAAATATTTCTTGGGCAACTTCCTCTGAAGTCATCATTTTTTCTTCCTCTCTTGGAGATTCACCCTGAACGGTCCCATCAGCTGTCAATGCATTGTTTCGGATATTAGAGGCTGTGAATCCCGGGCAGGCTACTAAGACATGAACTCCTCTTTTCATTACCTCCGTCCTGAGCGATTCAAAAAAACCATTCATAGCATATTTGCTGGCAGTATATGCTGTTCTTGCAGGAGTTCCGCGATATCCGTTGATAGAAGATACCCCAACAATGGACCCTTTGTTTGTAAGAATCTGAGGGAGGCAATATTTTGTCGCATAGACTGTTCCCCAAAAATTAGTATCCATCACCTTTCTAAAGACCTCCATATCCAAGTTTTCAAAAAGTGCTCTCATAGAAATACCGGCATTATTGACCAAGATATCAATCCGTCCAAAATGTTTGATGGCCTCTTCCGCTATTTTCTTATTATCAGTTTCGGAACCTGCATCAGCCAACACTCCATAAGCGTCCACGCCTTCCTTCCTAAGTATATCTAAAGTATTGTCCAACTTCACCTGAGACCTACCTGTGATCACGACCTTGCAACCTGCTTTCCCGAAAACCAATGCGCAGGCCTCTCCTATTCCTGAAGTAGCTCCAGTTACTATGACGACTTTATCCTTTAATTTCATGAATGTGGTTTTAAAAGCTTAAAGATAAAAATTCGACTCGAAGGCTGGCAATCGGGCTTGATGTTTTTGGAAAGATAAAAGCGCCCGTGGCTTCTCGGGATTTAAAGGGTTTTTTCGTCTGATTTTTAATTTTTCATTTGACCAATCTTCCGATCCAAACCCTTATTTTTGCGCCCATGTCAAGAAAGATGAAAAATAAAGTAATCGCTAACCTGAGGATTGAAAGAATTGCAGCGGAAGGGAAATGTGTCGCACATCATGAGGGAAAAGTGGTTTTTGTACAGAATACAGCACCCGGCGATCTGGTAGATGTACGCATCAATAGAGGAAAAAGCTCCTTTATGGAGGGAGAGGCCATCAGATTTCATGAATATTCAAAAGACAGGATTGAACCTTTTTGCTCTCATTTTGGCACTTGCGGGGGCTGTAAATGGCAGCATATCAATTATGATTTACAGAAAAATTACAAAAGACAGCAGGTAGTCGATCAGTTTGAAAGGATAGCCAAAGTAGAAATACCCGAAGTATTGCCGATTCTTGGTTCGGCAAAAACCCAATATTACCGCAACAAACTTGACTATACTTTTTCGAACAACAGGTGGCTGACAAGAGAAGAAATCAATTCCGGTGAGCAATTTGAAAGGAATGCTTTGGGTTTTCATATCCCAAAAATGTTTGACAAAATCATCGATGTTGATCATTGTTACCTTCAGGGTAATATTTCCAATGAAGTACGGGTTGCTTTAAGAGATTTTGCAAGGGCTGAAAACCTGAGTTTTTATGACATCCGAAATCAGGTGGGCTTATTGCGAAATCTGATCATCAGGACAACTAGTACAGGTGAATCAATGGTGATTGTCCAATTTGGAGAAGAGAACTCTGAAAATATCGAGAAAGTGATGGGATTTTTACACGAAAAATTTCCTCAAATCACTTCCTTACTTTACATCATCAACCTAAAAAAGAACGAAACATTCAATGATCTTGATGTGGTTACCTTTTCTGGTAAAGACTTTATAGAGGAAGAAATGGAAGGGCTAAATTTTCGGATTGGACCAAAGTCATTTTACCAGACCAATTCCGAACAAGCTTACGAGCTTTATAAAGTAGCAAGAGAATTTGCTGACCTACAGGGAGATGAAGTGGTATTTGATCTTTATACGGGCACAGGTACGATTGCAAATTTTGTAGCTAAAAATGCAAAAATGGTCATTGGGATTGAATATGTAGAGGCTGCCATCGAAGATGCGAAGTTGAACGCCAAAGTCAACAGCATTGAGAACACCCAATTTTATGCCGGGGATCTAAAGGATATTTTGACTGAGGATTTTGTAAGGAATCATCCCAAACCCGATGTGGTCATCACCGACCCACCTAGAGCAGGAATGCACGAAGATGTCGTCAAAATGCTTCTGAAGTTGGAAGCTCCGAAGATTGTCTATGTAAGTTGCAACCCTGCCACCCAAGCCAGGGATGTTGCTTGGCTTTCAGAGAAATATTCGGTGGATAAAATCCAGCCTGTGGACATGTTTCCACAGACCTATCATGTAGAAAATGTTGTACGATTAACTCTAAAACCATGATTTCAGATTTCAATGATCCCGAACTGAGCGGAAAATATCTAGGAACCATTACCAAAGACTTTGTCAAAGTTTCGGATATCCTCAAGGAAGCTTCTTATCAGGTCAGAAGTAGAAAGTTTTCTGATTTTCCGATTTTCCCGATCTCCAAAGAAGTGCAGCCAATCGGAAAGCTGCTTCTAGGAAAAGTGGAAAAAGACTTGGACTGGAATTATTTCATCACTTACGTAGACGAATTTATCCAAAGGAAACTTATCGCCGAGGAATTGTTGGATGAATTCAAAGCTGCTTATAAAGACCCGGACGAGTTTTGTTGCCTTTTTGTAATGGATGGGGTTTTTACCAGTTTTGTATACATTCCATATCCTGAAGATTGATTTTTCCAAAGTCCTGAAAAACTTCAGGACTTATTTTTTTTAGGAATACATCGAAATTTGCTCAGGTTTTTTGAATTTTTTTTCCATTTAACCATACTATTCTACCTCAGATCTATCAAATCATCTCAGAAATTCATGAGGCTATTGATTTTTTTAAAAAGCATATTTATATTGAGTTATAAATTATTGACAGAATATTATTTCACCATTTAATATTCTGTCAATAAATCGTTGTTAGACTCACTATTTATCCGTTCCTTTAATTTAATTATTTATTTCCCTGATATGAATAAAGAAAAAGCATTTGATATTACTTCAGCAGTCTCTAGGCTCCGGGAAGGTGATGAAAAAGCTTTTTCAATGTTGTATGATTTTTTTAGGTCTAAGGTTTTTTTCACTTCAAAAAAAATGAATTTGTCCACTGAAGATGCCGAAGAAATCGTACAGGAAGTTTTTTTGATAATCTGGAAAAACAGACAAAACCTCAACTCGGAATTATCTTTCAACGCATACCTTCTTACCATCCTCAAATCCCTAATCATTAAGAAATCTAAGAAAGAAGCCAGAAGGATAGCCTATGAAGTCTACACCCTTTCGACTCAAGAAATTGAAAGCAACGAAACTGAAACACAGATTGAATATTCAGAATTTGAGAGGATTTCTATTTCAGAAATCGAAAAATTACCCAAAACACAAAAGGAGATTTTCAAAATGAAAAATTATGAAAACCTTCATTCAGGAGAAATCGCCGAAAAATTAGGGATTTCGAAAAGAACCGTAGAAAGCCATATTTACGTTGCAACCAAATCAATCAAAAACAAACTTCAAAAAAAATACTTAATTGCCATCAAATCTTTGGCAATAGGAATGATATATTATTTTTTTTAACCATCCTTATTGGGATATCCCGCTTAATATTTCCTGATTTTGAAAATAATTGAAATATTTTCGATTATTGACTAAGTAAATCCTTTCCGATATTGCTATATGTAGGAAAGAGATATTTAATGAGTTACAGCAAAAGAGATATTGATAGATTTTTTGACGGAAAACTTTCAAAGAAAGAGGCCAAGGATTTTTTGAACTGGCTGGACTCTCCCGCCGGTGAATCTACATACAATACCATTATTGAGGATGCGTGGTCAGATGAATTAAAAAACACCGATGAAGCTCCCGAGAAAGCTGACCCACACATTTTTGTTTTTTCAAAGAAAGAAAATCAGTCAAAAAACATTTCTTCTTCGCCCGTTAAAAACTCAAAATATAAATCAAAGACAATTTGGACTTTGACAGGATTAGCTGCCACTTTGGTTCTTCTCTTCTCAGCCAGCTATATTTTTTATTTTGATTCCCCATCTCATAAAACTGAAGAGCGGACTGCCTTCTTGGAGGTCAAAACAATAGAAAGATTTACCCCAAAAGGAAATAAGAAAATAATCACCCTTCCTGACGGTTCTACCGTGGTCCTAAATGCAGACAGCAAATTGACCTACGCAAGTGATTTTATCCAAAATAGAACCATCACTTTAGAAGGTGAGGGATTTTTTGATGTCGTCAGAGATGAGGAACATCCATTTAAAGTGATCACTGATAACATCGCTACGACAGCTTTGGGAACCAGTTTCAACATCAGGGCATATGAAGGCAATCCAAATATCCAAATAAGCCTGGCCTCCGGCAAGGTCAAGGTAGAAAATAACTTTGATCAAAACCTTCTTGAAATCACCCCCGGAGAGGCTGTTTATTACTCAGAGGACAGCAATACTTTTGAAAAACAAAATGTAAACCTTTCCCATGTATTGAGCTGGAAGGAAGGTATTCTCCAATTTGAAAAAACCCCCTTCAACTTGATCATCGAAGATTTGGAAAGATGGTACGGTGTAGAAATAAAAGTCACGGGAGACAAAAAATTACCTGAATACAAATGTTCCGGTACATTCAAGCCACATGAATACTTATCCAATGTCTTGAAAGTACTTAGCTATTCAGTGGAATTTGAATATAAAATTAGTGGAAATGAAGTAACTCTTGAATTCAATTAAACAAGCCTATGAAACAAAAAAACAGAGAACACCATACAATTTTCCTTTAAAAATAAAGGAGATTGCTTCCGATCCAATCTGAATTGGATTTTAGGATAAATCAGAATGATAATTCAATGATTGACACTAACACAACCCAAAATATGTCACAATCACTACAAAAAACAACGATTATGGTCTTCAAGCGTGCTATTCTGAGTACGTTTCTCATGACCATAGCACTTAATGCCGTCTTTGCCAACAGCAAATTGGACCAGATTAAAAGTATTGATGAAGTTTACATCAAACTTGATATCAGGAAAGGAAGTTTGGAAAACATCCTTAACGCAATCGAAAGCAAAACAGATTACAGCTTTTTTTACACTGAAAAGAATTTAAAAAACAACTCCAACATTGAGCTATCCACTTCAAATGGTACTGTGGCTGATGTTCTTACAGAGATTGCAAATAAAAAGCAACTTCACTTTAAGCAAGTCAACAATGTCATCAGTGTGAAATCTCTTTCGCCTGATATTTCTTCAAAGAAAATTGTTATTGAAATTGAAGATCGAGATGTGGAAATTTCAGGAACCATTACAAGTGAATCAGGAGAGACACTTCCGGGTGTAGCCATTTCAATATCCGGCACCACTTTGGGAACGGTGTCTGATATCGATGGAAAGTACAAAATCTCCGTGCCTGAGGGTTCTACCCTTGTGTTTTCTTATATTGGATTTGCTACCCAAAGAATCGAAATCGGAAACCAATCCGTCATCGACGTAGTCTTGGCTCAAGAGGCCAGAGCACTTGAAGAAGTGGTCATTGCAGCTTTGGGCATCCAAAAGACTTCAAGAAGTATTGGATATGCAGCTACAAATGTTGGTTCAGATGAAGTAACCATCAACAGAACGCCTAATTTCATGAATGCCTTGCAGGGAAAAATTGCAGGTGTGGCTATCTCTCCAATGGGAACCGGTCCAGGCGGAACAACCAAAATCAGGATCAGAGGTCAATCTTCCATTTCCGGTCAAAACAACCCACTCATAGTTGTTAACGGTATCCCAATTGACAATACCAACTTTGGTACTAATCCAGGAAATAGCGGTGCTGACAACTCCATAGGAGTAAGAGGTGGTGGTGTGACATCAGATGGTGGTGATGGTCTCAGCAGTATCAACCCCGACGATATCGAAAGCATGACCGTCCTAAAAGGTGCTGCAGCATCTGCACTTTATGGATCAAGAGCCAAAGATGGTGTCATCATGATCAACACTAAATCAAGAGGTGAATCAAAAGGAATAGGCGTGACTTATAACCTGAATTACACCAACGAAGCACCATTAGATTTTACGGATTATCAGTATGAATACGGTCAGGGTGAACAAGGTGTGAGGCCTACAACTCCAAACCCAACTTCGGGACAGTGGTCATTTGGTGAAAAATTCGCACCCGGTATGACCCAAGTCTTATTTAATGGCGTGACTGTACCCTACGTTCCGCAAAGAGGAATCATCAATGACTTCTTCAGGAATGGACAGAATGTAACCAATTCCATTATGGTTTCTACCTCAAGCGATAAAGGTGGTTTGAGCTTTTCTTTCTCCGACCTTAATAGTAAGGGTATTGTTCCAAACAACTCTTTCAACAGAAAGACAATTTATTTAGGATTTGGCTACCAACTTAGTAAAAGATTAAACTTCAAAGGAAATATCAATTACTCTGTTGAAGACAACAAAAACCCACCAAACGTTGCCAACCAAGACAACTCTATTCCAACAGCCCTTTATAATATGGCCAACTCCATGCCATTAAGTGTGCTTGATGAAAATAAATTTGATGCTAATGGCAACGAGGCTGTTTATTCAAGATTTAGAAACAGAACAAATCCTTACTTTACGCTTTCTCAGCAGTTTCAAAATATCAAAAGAGACAGGATCTTTGGAAACGTAGCAGTAAAATATGACCTCACTCCTTGGTTGTATATCCAAGGACGTTTAGGTCAGGATTATTGGTCAAGAGATCAAGATTACAACAACTTCCCTACAGGTCAGGCTTCATTAGCAGCTGCACCTGCAGGATTTGTAAACGGACTTTATACACAGGAATCAAGGAGATTTAGAGAAGTCAATGCTGATTTCATATTGTCTGCTACCAAAGAATTTGGTGATTATGGCATCAATGCAAATATAGGTGGAAACCATATGTACAGGACTTCTGATGTCAACAGTGTTCAAGCCAGGGATTTTGTAGTGAGAGATCTTTATACCGTCCAAAACGGAAGGGTTAAAGATCCGATTTTTGACAGGTATGAAAGAGCTGTGAATTCATTATTTGCATTTGCAGAGTTTTCTTATAAAAAGTTTCTGTTTATCAATGGTACCATCAGAAACGACTGGTTCTCGACCCTTTCTCCTGAAAACAGAAGTATTCTTTATCCTTCCATTTCTACCAGTTGGATTTTTACAGAAAATACAGGTACATCTGATTGGTTTAATTTTGGAAAGTTAAGGGTAGCATATGCTGAAGTTGGTTCTGATTCAGATGTGGGACCATATTCCAACGTATTGTTCTATGGTGTCAATGCTAACTTGTTTAATAACCAACCTGTCGGTGGTCCTCTAGGCGGAACTCTTCCGAACCCAAATTTGAAGCCTATGCGTGTAGCAGAAACTGAAATTGGATTAGAAACGAAGATGTTCCAGGGAAGGGTTTCTTTAGATCTTGCTGCTTACAGCAAAATCACAAGTGATCAGATAGTAAGTGCCCAGATTTCTGATGCATCTGGTTTTGTAAACACCTCTATCAATAGTGGCCAAAGTTCAAATAAAGGTATTGAAATGCTCTTGACTGTTGTCCCTGTAGAAAATGAAAACTTTACTTGGGAAGCTTCCTTCAACGGTGCCTACAACAAGACCAAAGTATTGAGCTTATTGACTGACACTCCCGGTGAAAGAATCACTGTAGGTACCCACGTTTTCAATGGTGAACTGAGACAGATCGTAGGAGAAGAAATGGGACAGATAGCAGGATTCGGCTACAGAAGGGACGAACAGGGAAGACAGATTTTCGGGGGTAATGGTTTGCCATTGAGAACCCTTGATCTTGTAAATTTTGGCAGTGCCCTCCCAAAATGGATTGGAGGTATCAACAACTCCTTTAATTATAAAGGAGTATCGCTTTCATTCCTCATAGACTTTAGATTGGGTGGAAAAATGCTTTCAGGGACCAACTTCAACGCTGTAAGACACGGTTTGCACAAAATGACCCTAGAAGGTCGTGAAGGCGGAGTCGTAGGAGATGGTGTCAACCTTGCAGGTGAAACAAACACTGTCGCTGCGCCGGTTCAATCATATTGGGAAATTGTAAGGTCTCAGGCATTGGTTGAACCAGTTATCTACAATTCTGGATTCTGGAAACTGAGACAAATCACAATGGGTTACGATTTTACAAAATTCATCCCTAAAAACTTCCCGGTTAGCGCTGTCAGACTTAACCTTGTAGCCAACAACGTTTTCATGATCAAAAAGTGGGTGGATAACATTGACCCAGAATCATTTGGGTATACCTCAGATAACCTTGTCGGAATGGAATCTACAGGACTTCCTACTACAAGAGGTCTCGGCTTCAATCTTAATGTTAAATTTTAATCAGAGCTACCATGAAAAAGATATATAATTTTATCCTCCTTGTGCTGATGCTAGGCTACAGCACATCATGTGATCAAAACTTTGATGAGCTTAATACCAACAAAGTTGCCGCTACTTCAATTGATCCTGCTTTTCAATTAAATAATGCTACAGTAAATGCTTCGCCAAATTCATTTGGAATGTTGGTTTACGAAATGGGTATTGTTCAGCAAATCATTTCTCCTAACTCGGGGGTTTTGACAGGTGCTAATTTTAATCAGGACAACAGGGCTTCTACACAAGACAACTGGCAGAAGTATTACAGGAACGTAATCAAAAACACTAAAGATATCATCTCAAGAATTGAGGATGATCCAACCAGAAGTAATCTTCTGCAGATGACAAGGATTATCCAGGCTTATGGTTTTATGATTCTGACTGATTCTTATGGTTCTATTCCTTACTCAGAAGCAGGTGTGGGATATAGCAATCAAGTCTTCTATCCCAAATATGATACACAGGAGTCTATTTATGCAGATCTTATCAAAGAATTGGAAGAGGCCTCTGCAGCACTTAATGCAAGTGGAAGAGTGGAAACTGCTGATATCCTTTATGCAGGAAATATTGCCAAGTGGAAAAAATTCGGTTATTCCCTACTTCTTAGGGCAGGCATGAGATTGAGTAATGCAAATCCAACACTTGCACAACAGACTGTAGCCAAGGCCTTTGCGGGAGGAGTTATCCTTACAAACAATGACAATGCTGTCATTGTTCACGATGCAAACTATGTCAATCCTGCCGGAAATACTTTAAATGCCACAGAAGCAGCCAACTTCTATATGACAGAGCCTTTTGTGAATTTCCTTAAAAACAGCAATGATCCAAGATTAAGCGCCATAGCTGTAAGATATGTAGGTGCTAAATCAGGGTCAGAACAGCAGCCTGCTCGTCAAACCTATGATCCTGCCCTTCAAATCGGAATGCCTATGGGTAATGATAATGCAGGTGCCGTTCAGGTAGCTGCTGATCTGGGATTGGCAAGTTTTTATGACTTCAGTCAAGTCGACAGGAGGAGGGTTGCAAAAATTACAGCTCCGGGATTTATGGTTACTGCATCTCAAACCAACCTTTTGCTAGCTGAAGCAAGACAAAGAGGATGGATAACTTCCGGAACTGCAGCTGAATATTTTGAAGCAGGTGTTAGAGCGCATATGATTCAAATGGCACTTCATGATCAAGCATCCACAATTCCTGCAGCGGATATTGATGCATACATTACGGCCAATCCATTGGTTGACGCCACAGCACTCCAGCAGATCAATTCTCAATATTGGATTTCCTCTTTGATGAATGGACCTGAAGCTTTTGCCAACTTCCGAAGAAGTGGTTTCCCTGTACTTACAGCAAATCCATTCCCAGGCAGAGAGGTATTGTTTATTAACAGATTGACATATCCTAACTCAGAGATTTCTGTAAACTCTGAAAATGTAGACGCTGCCATCACAGCCCAAGGTGCTGATGACCTTGAGACTAAGGTTTGGTGGGACAAATAAATTAGAAATGAAGGTCCGGCGAATTCCGGGCCTTCATCTTCTCTTCAATCAACAATTTCACAAATTATCCAATCAAAATGACTAGGAAAATAATCCCTGTTATGCTTTGCTGTTTTCTAATAATTGGAAGTATCAAAGCACAGCAAATTTCAAAAGAGGAGCTGATCTACCTCACCAGAGAATGGAAAGGAGAAAGATTTGAGGATGGACGTCCAAAAGTTTCAGATGATCTATTAAAGCGCATGCGGCTTGTCACACATGATGAGGCTTGGGCGGTGATGAGAAACGCAGGTTACAAATATCAATATGCTGACGGTTGGCAAATAATCAACCCAGATAGCATACTTATAGGTAGGGCAGTTACTGCTACATTCCTTCCAGGCCGTCCAGACATCCATAATGCAATAGATGACAGAGGAAAAAAAGAGGGTAAGCGGGGACAAAATTCATGGCCTGTTGATTTATTAGTTAAAGGTGATGTGTATGTGGCTGACCAGTTTGGGCTACATGTAGATGGACCAACTATTGGTGACAATGTAGGAAATGCCATTTATGCAAAAACAGGAAATGGTATCGTTTATGATGGTGCCATCAGAGATGTTACCGGATTGAAAGAAATCGGTGGTTTTACCTCCTATTATACAAGCTACCACCCCTCCCATCATAACCAGCAAGGTAATCTAAATACCATGCTTACAGGAATAAACCAACCTACAAGAATCCGTCAAGTAACAGTGATGGCAGGAGATGTAGTGTTAGGTAGGGACGGTGGAGTTTCATTTATACCTGCACATTTGGTCGAACAGGTAGTTGTTACTTCTGAAGTCGTCCGGCTGAGAGACATGTTTGGCCATGAAAGATTAAGAGCCGGTGTATATACTGCAGGTCAAATTGATACACGTTGGTCAGATGACATTGAAAGAGATTTTTCTAAATGGCTCAATGAACATATAGATGAACTTCCTATTCCAAGAGAGCAAATCCAAGAAATCCTGAAGAAAAGAACATGGTAGTCACTTCCATAAAAATCAAAGCCCATGAAGACAGAGAACAATAGGCGTTCATTTATCCAAAAAAGTTTAATGGCTGGATTGGCCACTTCAGCTTTGATTCCAAGTTTTGGTTCTGAATTGATAGCAGCTGTAGACCGAGGACCAAAATATTCTAATCCCTCCGACCTAAAAATCACAGGTGTCAAAACAGCTTTTATGAAAGGCCATGGCACACATATGTTTGTCAAATTGACCACCAATCAGGGGATTACAGGCTATGGCGAGGCGATGGATGCTGTGAGGGGTACTTATGGTGTAGGGACCGGAACTGAAGGTTGGGACAATATGACCCAGTTTTTGATTGGGCAAAACCCTTTGGACATCAATAAAATTGTAGAACAGATTTTAAGGAGAGGCCACTTTAGCGGGGCACAGGGCGGCATGTATGTGGCTGTTCTTACTGGAATTGAAATCGCTCTTTGGGACTTGGCGGGAAAGGCAATGAACCAACCTGTCTATCGGTTGATGGGCGGTAAATTCAGGGATAAAATACGCCTGTATTGTGACAGTGCCAGCAGCTCCGAAAGCCCGGAAGACATGGCCGCAGGAGCTATTGAAGTGAAAAATGCAGGATTTTCTGCCATAAAATTTGACTTGGATTGGGCGGGTGATCCCTCTAAACAGGATGAGTTTAACCGGACAGCTTCTAACGGGGAAATTGACAGGATGGTAAAACAGATTACTGCGGTGCGAGAAGCTATCGGTATGAACATGGACCTTTGTCTCGACGCACACGGCAGATATGATTTGCCTTCTGGAATCCAAATTGCCAAGGAAATGGAGCAATTCAAACTCATGTTTTTAGAAGAACCTATTCCTGCCGAAAACCTTGACAGCCTCAGAGAAATCACAAGTCAGACCACTACCCCAATCTGTACTGGAGAAAACCAATATCTGGCACATGATTTCCGAAAAATCCTTGAGAAAAAAGCAGCGGATATCATCATGCCTGACCTCCATAAATGTGGCGGAATCGGAGAAGGACAGCGGATCGCCAACTTGGCAAATCTATATTATGTTCCTGTTGCACCCCATATGGTTGCCTCACCTTTTGGAGCTATGGCCGCTTGTCATTGTTGTGCTTCCATTTCCAATTTTCTTTGTTTAGAATGGCATTGGTTCTCCAAATGGAAACAGTGGGATGAACTCATCTTAGAAGCACCATTGATCAAAGAAGGTTATATCCATCTAACTGAAAGACCCGGTGTGGGAGTCACACCAAATGAAGAAGCGATAAGAAAATATGCTGTGGCTGATGCCCCTTTCTTTTAGGAAAAAAGAAAACTAAAATGATTTCAAAATAAGAATTAAAGTAACGATATGAAAAACAGTAAAGACAGTAGAAGATCATTTATCCAAAAAGGATTGGTGGCAGGTCTGACAGGTGGAGCACTATTATCAACATTTGGACAGGGATTAAATGCCGCTGTGGATAGACAATCTCCCTTTTCCAATCCATCAGATCTGAAAATCACAGACGTAAAATGCGGCTATGTAAGAGGGGCACTTTACGTCAAAATATATACAAACCAAGATGTATGGGGTTGCGGCGAAGCAGTGGATGCGATACATGGCACTTACCATTTGGTAAAAAGAATGGGCAACATGATAAAAGGCCAAAGCCCGCTCAATCCTAACCGGATTGCAGAGCAGTTGAGAAAGGGAGCATTTTTTGGGGGTGCCCAGTCGGGAGTTTTTGTGGCTGTTATGACAGCTATAGAAACCGCACTTTGGGATTTGACAGGCAAAGTATTTGGCGTTCCGGTCTATCAGTTGTTGGGCGGTAAATTCAGAGATAAAATCAGAGTTTATTGTGATACGGCGTTATATACTTCTACCAACCCTACCCCACAAGATTATGCCAAAGCGGCAAGAGGCGCTGTAGACAAGGGCTATAATGCAGTGAAGTTTGATGTCGATGATGCAAGAGATCCGAATAAATATGATCGGTTCAACTGGACCGCCAATCCTATGGAAATCGAAAGAATGTATAATGCAATCGCCGCAGTTCGTCAAGAAGTAGGTCCAAACATAGACATCTGTGTGGACATGCATGGAAGGTATGATGCAGTGACAGGATTGAAAATGGCCAAAATGTATGAAGATTTGAATCTTATGTTTTTGGAAGAACCGATACCAGCTGATAATCCGGAGGTTTACAAATCGATTACCACTCAAACTTCTACTCCTATCTGTACAGGTGAAAACATCTATCTGGCATATGGATTTACAAGATTGCTCTCAGAATCAGCCATAGACATTATCATGCCGGATATTCAAAAAGCCGGTGGATTAGGTGAGGCCCAGAGGATCGCAAACCTTGCAAATCTATACTATGTGCCTTTTGCACCCCACATGGTGGCTTCTTTCCTTGGAGCAATGGCCAGCTGTCATGTCTGCGCCTCGGTGCCCAATTTCATGATCATGGAATGGCAAATCTACATGGATACCGATCAGCTTTGGAAAGATATTGTTACTTACGATGGTCCAAGAACAGAGAATGGTTTCATTACACTTTCTGAAAAACCTGGAATCGGTGTTGAAATCAACGAAGAAGGAATGAAAAAATATGCGGTAAAAGACATTCCGTTTTTTGAATAATAACCCATTAACCAAGTAACCATGAAAAAAAATATCAAATTAACCCAATTGATCCTAGGAGCTTTCCTTATCCTCGCTACAGGAATAGTAGAAGGCCAAAATGTGGGCTCCTCTCCTGAATATATCAAAGCACTGACTTCAGAATGGAAGGGTGAAAGGTTTTCAGACGGTAGGCCTAAAGTCTCTGACCAAATTCTGGAAAGGTTGAAAAACATCTCCATCGAAGAAGCTTGGGGAGTACTCAGAAACAAAGGATACCAAAATCAATATGAAGGGAATTGGCAGATAATGCTTGAAGATGAGGCCATGACAGGACGGGTTGTTACTGCCCAATACATGCCTTTGAGACCTGACTTGCAAAATCAGATAAAAGATCAGGGAGTCAACAAAGAAGGAAGATCACCTAAGGGAGGCACCAATTCTTGGCCTATTGATATCCTGACCAACGGTGATGTTTATGTCGCTGATGGTTATGGTAAAATTGCTGATGGCACATTGATCGGTGATAATCTTGGTAATTCCATTTATGCAAAATCAAAACGTGGGGTGATTTTTTATGGTTCGGTAAGAGACCAAGAAGGCCTTTCCGAAATCAAAGGATTCAATGCCTGGCATAAAGGCCAAGACCCTTCATTTATCAATCAAATGATGCTGACATCCATCAATGCTCCCATCAGGGTTGGAAGAGCAACTGTGCTTCCCGGAGATGTCGTTTTAGCTAAAAAATACGGAGTAATCTTCATTCCGGCGCATTTGGTGGAAGATCTGGTGATCACCTCAGAGGTGACAGGCTTAAGGGATGAATTCGGTCACCAAAGACTAAGAGAAGGAAAATATCTTGCCGGAGAGATAGACAGTGAATGGACTGAAGCTATCAAAAAAGATTTCTTGGACTGGTTGAACAAATATCCGGGAAAGCTGCCAATGACAAAACAAGAATTGGATAATTACCTCAAGGAACGAAATTATTGATTGTCTTAATCACTGGAACACTTTGAATAAAAATTTCAACAATAACCCATAGACAAAATGAAAAACACTTTAAAAAGCATTATTTCGGATCAAAAAGAAAAGGAGCGGCAGTATGCAATTCAAAGACAAGCTGAAATCGACCACATTGACACCAAAGCCAATAGAAGGGATTTTTTAAAAAAAACAGCTCTTGGTGGTATGTCACTGACCGCATTGATGGGATTGAGTTTTGAAGACTCAATGGCCCAGACAACATCCAAAGTTCAAAAGGCTTCAGCTCCTTCTGATCTGAAAATCACTGACCTGAGATATTGTGTTACCACAGTATTGGGACGGACAGCCATCATCAGGATTGATACCAACCAGGGAATTTATGGACTTGGCGAAGTAAGAGATGGCGCAGATCCGCGCTATGCCTTGATGCTTAAAAGCAGGATTTTGGGAGAGAATCCATGTAATGTAGAGAAGATTTTTAAAATTATTAAGCAGTTTGGTGGCCAAGCCCGTCAGGCAGGCGGTGTGTGCGCAGTAGAAATGGCATTATGGGACCTTTGTGGCAAAGCTTATAATGTCCCTGCATGGCAATTGCTCGGAGGCCGATACAGAGATTCTGTCAGACTTTATGCAGATACACCTACCGGTGAAAATCCTGAAGATCAAAAGGAAAAAATCAAGTACAGAACAGAAGTGCAAGGATATTCTTGGCTCAAAATGGATGTATCCATCAATCAGGTAAAAAACATTCCCGGCACGCTGAACAACACTTCAATAATGAATCAAAATTCAAGTCAGTGGCAAGGAGGATACATGTCGTATGCGAATACCAAACATGCATTTACCGGAGTTCAGATCACTGAAAAAGGTTTGGATGAACTAGCCAAAATTGTCCATAATGTCAGAGAAATGGTGGGATACGAAATTCCGATTTCAACTGATCACTATGGGCATATAGATGTCAACAATTGTATCAAATTGGGTAAAGCACTCGAAAAATACAACTTGGCTTGGTTGGAAGATATGGTGCCTTGGCAATGGACTGAGCAGCACAAAACAATTACAGATGCTCTTGAAACCCCAACAACAACCGGTGAGGACATCTACTTACTCGAAAACTTCAAAGACCTGATCCATAACCATGCAGTGGATATTGTGCATCCGGACCTTGCTTCTTCGGGTGGTCTTCTTGAAACCAAAAGACTTGGTGATTATGCAGAAGAATTTGGTATAGCTATGGCAATGCACCAAGCAGGAACGCCTGTTTCCTTTATGGCCAATGTTCATTGCGCAGCTGCAACACAGAATTTCCTTTCATTGGAACACCACTCTGTGGATCTTCCTTGGTGGGAGGACATGGTCAGGACCACTGATGGCGGCAAAATGATCGTTAAAGGATATGCTCCGGTTTCCCTTACTGCTCCTGGTTTGGGAATTGAATTGAACGATGAGGTCATCAAGCAACATCTTCATAAATCAGATACTTCCTACTTTGCACCGACCACCGAATGGGATGAAAAAAGATCCCATGACAGAACTTGGAGCTAAGTAGATTGATTGTAGTGATAGTGCCATCCGAAAGCCGGGAGCAATCCTGGTTTTCGGATATTTTTCCTACTATAGTATTTCCATTAAGCCTAAACCATTTTGAAAAATCCAGTTATCAAAATCGCCACCATTCTATCAGCCATTTTTTTGCTTTTATCCTTAGGAATCACCCTTTTTCAAGGATTAAGTAATTCAGGACCATATTGGATCCTATTTTTGATTGCCCTTGGAATCATGTTTAGAGGATATGAGAAGCTTAAGGGCTTTACTTATACAGTAATGATTTTCGCCTGCGTCACGGCAGCAATGTTTTATCCAATCACATTCGTACAGGTTGGGGATTATAAATTGAGCGGATTGATTGTTCCACTCCTCCAAATCATCATGTTTGGAATGGGGACTTCCATGAGCTTAGGGGACTTTGCAGGCGTGGTTAAAATGCCAAAAGGAGTCATCATTGGGATTATGCTTCAATTTACCATTATGCCTTTTATTGGATATACTTTGGCCAAACTGAGCGGTTTTCCTCCTGAAATCGCAGCCGGGATTATCTTGATCGGTTGCTCGCCGAGTGGCATGGCTTCCAATGTGATGAGCTTCCTTGCAAAAGCAAACCTTGCGCTATCGATTACCATTACAGCATTCACCACGATGCTGGCTCCATTTGTAACCCCGGTATTGATGGGTTGGTTGGCAGGAGAATTCGTAGAAGTGGATGTCTGGAAAATGGTTTGGGACATCATCAAAATTGTCATTATACCGATTGGTGCAGGTTTGCTTTTCAATAAATTCCTGAGCGGGAAAGTTAAGTGGCTGGATGCAGCGATGCCTTTGGTTTCCATGATCGGGATTGCTTTGATCATCACCATCATTACCGCAGCCGGAAGGGACAGCTTATTGAATATCGGCCCAATTTTAATTTTACTCGTAGTGTTCCATAACATGGCAGGCTACACTTTGGGCTATTGGGCCGCCAAGTTATTCAGGATGGACGAGCGGGATTGTAGAACATTGGCATTGGAAGTCGGGATGCAAAATGCCGGATTGGCATCAGGTATTGCCAAAGAAATGGGAAAAATTGCTACCGTGGGTCTGGCTTCTGCAGTCTTTGGACCTTTTATGAATATCACCGGATCAATATTGGCTTCGTATTGGCATAGAAAGCCACCGAAGGATTGAAATTATTTACGATTTAACTGCAAAAAGCCCTTGAGAATTTATTTCTAAGGGCTTTTACAGTTTTAATAAGATGCCAAACCTAAAAATGCTTCCAACCCTGAGCCTTTAAGGAAACCACCGTCCCACTTTTGGTTACCATAAGTTTGCCATCCTCAGCTTTGGTCACATGGCCGATGAAATGAATATCGGGGTGTTTTTCGAGTTTTGAGAAATCCTTTTGGTCGATCGTAAAGAGCAATTCATAATCCTCTCCCCCATTTAACACACAGGTAATCGGATCAAGATTCAGTTCTACCGCAGTATCAAAAGTTTGTTTGTCTATAGGTAACTTGTCCTCATAGATCGTGACCCCTACCCCTGAAGCTTTGCAGATATGAAAAAGCTCCGAAGCCAAACCATCAGAAACATCGATCATGCTTGTAGGCACTACTTCCATTTCCCGCAATTCGTGAATGATGTCCATTCTCGCTTCGGGACGGAGTTGTCGTCCTGTTACATATTGGAAGCCGTCAAGTTCAGGAGTCATTTCAGGATTAGCAAGATAGACTTGCTTTTCCCTTTCCAATATCTGCAATCCGACCAAAGCACCACCCAGATCTCCGGTCACACAAACGATGTCATTGACTTTGGCACCTGATCTGAAGCTAAGTTGTTCTTTTTTTGCGTCTCCGATGGCTGTAATGGATATGACCAAACCTGACCTTGAGGCCGTGGTATCTCCGCCAATTACATCTACTCCGTAATGTTCGGCTGCGGCGTTGATTCCTGAATAAAGCGCATCTACGGCTTCCACCGAAAACCTGTTGGATAAGGCAATACTGACTGTTATTTGTTTGGGGATGGCATTCATGGCTGCAATATCGGATACATTCACCGCAACAGCCTTAAATCCCAAATGTGGCAACGGCGCATAAGAAAGGTCAAAATGTACACCTTCCAACAACAAATCCGTTGTCACTACTTTGACATGGTCGCCTGCTTCGATAACGGCTGCATCATCACCGATTCCTCTCAAAGTAGAATTATGTTTTATAATGATTTTTTCACTAAGATGGTCTATCAAGCCAAACTCGCCTATCTCACCTATTTCTGTTCTTTTATCTGACATTATGTTCTTTTTAAATGGAGATTTCTCCAATTACGTTTTAAACAATGAAGAATTTTTCGAAGGTAATTTTCAAATCTTTCAATTTTTCAATTTTCCAATCTTTAAATTCTCTCAACCTTTTTTCTCTTGGCACAATTCCACCAACACCCCATTGGTCGATCGGGGATGCAAAAATACAACTATTTTGTTGTCTGCCCCTTCTTTGGGAATTTCATTCAGGATTTCAAAACCCTCACTTTTCAACCTGTCCATTTCAGCAAAAATATTTTCCACATCAAAAGCGATATGGTGGATCCCTTCCGATTTTTTATCCAGGAACTTTGCAATAGGGCTATCAGGTCTAGTCGCTTCCAACAATTCAATTTTTGTCTCTCCAATCATAAAAAACGAGGTCTTTACCCCTTCCCCTTCCACCACTTCTTCTTTATAATTATCCTTTCCCAATAATTTTGCAAACAGTTGATTGGATTGTTCGAGATCCTTTACCGCAATCCCCAAATGCTCTATTTTTCTCATTTCAATAATTTTTTATCTTTGCTATTGAATTTATTCAACTTAAAGCATGTTAACTTCATGCTTTATACAACTGAATTTAATACTTAAAGATATGATAACTGTTTCGGAAAAGGCAAAGGAAAGAATCCTTTCATTGAGAAAAGAGGAAGGAAGAACCGAAAATGAAAACATCAGGGTTTCTGTCAAAGGAGGCGGATGTTCAGGATTGATGTATGATCTTGGATTTGATGCCAGTTTGGTGGAGACTGACCATGTCTTTGAAGACAAAGGCATCAAGATTTTGGTGGACAGAAAAAGTCTTCTGTACCTAGCAGGAACCGTTCTTGAATTTACGGATGGTTTGAATGGCAAAGGTTTCCAATTTGTCAATCCAAATGCATCAAGAACCTGCGGATGCGGAGAAAGTTTCTCGGTATAAATCACAACTTCAAAATTTAAAAAGGAATGCTGATAAGTTTTATCAGCATTTTTTGTTTGTGGTAAAAAATCTTTTGTCTCAATTGTTACCTTTGCCCACAAGAAAATAAACCCCTGATATGTCAGAAAACATCAAAAAAATACAGCTCAATGACCTCCATGTTGCTCTGGGAGGCAAAATGGTTCCATTTGCAGGATTCAATATGCCAGTAAGGTATTCTTCAGATACTGAAGAGCACCATACCGTCAGACAGGGAGTGGGTGTATTTGATGTTTCTCATATGGGTGAATTTAAAGTTACAGGTCCAAAGGCTCTTGATCTGATCCAAAAAGTCACTTCCAACGATGCTTCCAAACTTGTTGTAGGCCAAGCCCAATATTCCTGCTTCCCAAATGAAACAGGTGGTATTGTAGATGATTTGATCGTATACAAATTCGGTGAGGAAGAATATATGTTGGTCGTCAATGCCTCCAATATCGAAAAGGATTGGAATTGGATCAACAAACACAATGACATGGGTGCCAAATTGGAAAATATCTCTGACAGCATTTCCCTTTTTGCCATACAAGGACCAAAAGCCATCGAAGCGGTCCAATCACTTACAAGTGTTAATCTCTCTGATATCAAATTTTACCATTTTGCAGTTGGGGATTTTGCAGGGGTTCAAGATGTCATCATCTCAGGAACAGGCTATACCGGTGCAGGTGGATTTGAAATTTATGTGAAAAATGAGGATGCAGAAAAAGTTTGGAATGCTGTTTTTGAAGCAGGAAAGCCGTATGACATCAAGCCGATTGGTCTAGGAGCAAGGGATACCCTGAGATTGGAAATGGGTTATTGCCTATATGGAAATGACATCAATGATGAAACTTCGCCGATTGAAGCGGGATTGGGTTGGATTACCAAATTCACCAAGGATTTTATCAACAGTGAAAATCTCAAAAAACAGAAAGAAGAAGGCGTTTCAAAAAAATTGATTGGGTTCATATTGCAGGAAAAGGGCATTCCTAGGGGCAACTACCCTATTGTCAATCTTGAAGGAGAAACTATCGGCGAGGTCACTTCAGGAACAATGACACCTTCTATGGGAGTGGGTATTGGAATGGGTTATGTCAGATCGGAATACGCTACTCCTGGCACAGAGATCGCCATAACCGTCAGGAACAAAAATCTTTTGGCCAAGGTTGAAAAATTCCCTTTGTACAAAAAATAAACTCAAATTAAACATTCACACCCGCAGAAGGTATTCCTTTGCGGGTTTTTTTATTAAATCAAGCATGAGAAATATTGAAGTCTGCGTGAGTCCTGAATTGATTCACCTGTATGATACCAAAGGGAAAAATGTGGTCATCGTGGATATTTTTAGGGCGACTTCTACGATGATGGCAGCTTTAGCTAATGGTGTTGAATCAATCACACCCATCATGGACCTAGAGACTTGCCGTGGATTTGCTTCCAAAGGTTATGTCATAGCCGGAGAAAGAAACGGTCTTGCAGCGGAGGGATTTGAATTGGGAAATTCCCCTTTGGCCTATCTCAACCAAGCCTATGCAGGCAAGAAGATAGCCATGACGACAACCAACGGTACTTTGGCCATAGAAAAAACAAAAGCAGAGGCAAATCAGGTTCTGATTGGAGCATTTGTCAACCTCAAAGCCACAGCAAAATACCTTATTGGACAGCCACAAGATATTTTGATCCTATGCGCAGGGTGGAAAGGAAAATTCAATTTGGAGGATTCTTTATATGCGGGAGCTTTAGTCAGTAGTTTACATCCACATTTCCAAACAGAATGTGACTCGGCAATTGCTTTAAAGAGTCTTTATGAAAGCAATTCCCACAGACTTCAGATTTTCTTGGGACAAGCTTCCCACGCCAAAAGATTACAAAATCACAACATCGAATCAGATATTGATTTTTGTCTGACTTTGGATATTTATCAGATAGTCGGCTTGCTTTGCGGAGAGGTTTTGAAAGGTATTGATCCCAATGCCCAATAAAGTCAAATAATATCCCAATTATCGTTTGTTAAATTCTGAAAGCAATCAATTTTCAATACCTTTGCACCTACAAAGAAGCCTTTCTATTCACAGATTATCCTGTATACCATCATGTCTGAGGTCAAACTCTTCTCCGGAACCAATAGTATCCAACTTTCAGAAAAAATTGCCAAACATTACGGAAAACGTCTCGGGGACCTGACACTCTCCAAATTCAGTGATGGGGAAATGTCTCCAAGCTACAATGAATCAATAAGGGGCTGTACGGTATTCTTGATTCAGACCACCAATCCCACCGCCGATAATCTTTTAGAACTTTGCCTGATGATTGATGCTGCCAAAAGAGCAAGTGCTTACAAAGTATGTGCAGTGATTCCTTACTATGGGTATGCAAGACAAGACAGGAAAGACAGGCCTCGCGTTTCAATAGCAGCGAAACTCATTGCCAATATGTTGACCTCCGCAGGTGCTGACAGGATCATGACTTGTGATTTACATGCAGGACAAATTCAGGGTTTTTTTGATATTCCTTTGGATCATTTAAATGGATCAGCTATTTTTGTGCCCTATTTGGAAAGGCTGGCTTTGGACAATATGATTTTTGCTGCCCCCGATGTGGGAGGTGTTGCAAGGGCAAGAGCCTACGCCAAGCATTTCGAAGTAGAAATGGTAGTCTGTGATAAGCACAGAAAAAGAGCCAATGAGATAGCCTCTATGCAGGTTATAGGAGATGTGGAGGGTAAGGATGTAATTTTGGTAGATGACTTGGTGGATACTGCAGGAACACTTTGCAAAGCCGCACAAATCCTGATGGAAAAAGGTGCTACTTCTGTAAGGGCAATTGCCACACATGGGGTTTTATCAGGAAATGCATACCAAAATTTGGAGAATTCTGTTTTAAAAGAATTGGTAATCACAGATACCATTCCGATGAGTCAGTCATCCACCAAAATCAGAGTCCTTTCGGTTGCGGATTTGTTTGCCAAGGCAATCCATGCTGTGACAGGAAACACCTCCATCAGTGCATTATTTATTTAGGATTACTTAATCAATTATATACAAACAAATTAAAAAATTTATGAAATCATTAGAGATTATAGGGTTTAAAAGAGCAAATCTCGAGAGTGGAGAGTTGAAGCAGATCCGTGAAGAAGGTAGTGTACCTTGCGTAGTTTACGGTCCTGCGATCAAAGAACAAATCCACTTTTATTCTCCTGCCATTCTTTTCAGAGACCTTGTTTACACACCAGATGTGCACATGGTTGACTTGAATATTGAAGGCACCAAAATGAAAGCTGTATTGAAAGATTGCCAGTTTCACCCTGTAAGTGACGTATTGTTGCATGCGGATTTCTTGGCATTCAGTCCTGATAGACCTATCAAATTTGAAATTCCTGTAGAAATCGTAGGAACTGCTCCAGGTGTTCAAAAAGGTGGTAAGTTGGAATTCAAAACAAGAAAAATCGCTGTAAAAGGATTGGCAGCAAATCTTCCGGATAAAATCAGAGTTGACGTATCAAACTTGGATCTTGGAAAATCATTCAGAGTAGGCGAAGTTAAAGCTGAAGGCTTTGATATCCTGACAAGTCCAAATGTTTCGATCATCTCTATTGGTATCCCAAGAGCGTTGAGAGGTAAAAAAGGTGAATAATTTCACTTCTTTAACCAATAAATCAAATCCTGCTTAGTCCATAAGCAGGATTTTTTATTTTTGCTTTACATTTGAAATTTGAATTGATGAAATATTTGATTGTTGGACTTGGAAATATCGGTCCTGAATATGAACTGACCCGACATAATGTTGGATTTTTGACTGTAGATAGACTGGCAGACAAGCAAGGCGTTACTTGGAAAAGTGACCGGCTTGCATTCAGTACCAATTTCAAATACAAAAGCAGACAGATTTATTTGATCAAACCTACCACTTACATGAATCTCAGCGGTAGGGCTGTGAATTATTGGATGAAAGAATTGGGTATTCCCAAAGAGAACATCATGGTCATCGTGGATGATGTCGCATTGCCTTTTGGTAAATTGAGAATGAGGGGAAAAGGATCTTCAGCCGGTCACAATGGATTGAAAAACATCGAAGAACTTACAGGTGGTCAAGAATATCCCAGATTGAGATTTGGTATTGGAGATGATTTTCCCAAGGGAAGGCAAATAGAATATGTTCTCGGCAGATGGACTCAAAAAGAAATCGACGAACTTCCGATTTTTATGGACAAAGCCATAGATATGGTGCTGAGCTTCTGCACGGTCGGAATCAATATGACGATGACACAATTTAATGATTAAATGAAGATTTGAGATTTGAGATAAGAGATGTGAGACATGAGACACAAACCCCAAATCCTAACCGAATCCAATGTCCATTAATATCCACTATCTATAAATATCCATTATTACCCTATTCACAATTTATTTCAACCTTATTTCTATCATTTTTCTATAGTATTTCAACCTTATTTCCAGCGTATTTCAACCTTATTTCAATACTATTTACCTTCAATGAAAAAGTATTATGGAATAATCTTTTGAAATCAACTTTTTCGAAACTTAATTTGTGAACACTTCAGGCAACTGATTTATAAAGAAGAGGCAAGAGAACAGGCTCGCTGACCCTCTGGCAACCACCCCGACACTTCGGGAAAGGTGCCAATACCTGCCCGAACTAAAGGGAACTATAAATTAGACATTATGCGATTTTATTTTCATTTATTGGGTGTTTTCAAGTTTGATAAGTACGATGTACGAAGTACGATGTACGAAGCACGAAGTACGAAGAATGATGAAGCGCATATTTCTAATTTTTCATCTATCTTAAATAATCTGTTTCCTTGCCATAAATTTATATTGGCACTGATTTTTTTTTTCTACCAAATTCCAATCACGCATTTCCTTATTTCAATACACTTCTAACCTATTAACCAATAGCTAAATACCATTTCTATGTCCCGTTTTGAAACAGATGCCATCCGCATCAATGCAAGCAAATCAAGCCAAAGAGAGCATTCCTCGCCGATTTACCTGACTTCAAGTTTTACTTTTGATTCAGCAGAGGAAGCAAGGCAGATGTTTGCAGAAGAAATTGAAGGAAATATTTATTCAAGGTATTCGAATCCCAATTCCTCTGATCTGATCCAAAAAGTATGTGCAGCAGAAGGAACAGAATCCGGAATTGCGACCTCGTCCGGAATGGCGGCCATGTTTGGAAGTATTGCATCCCTTTTGCAGCAAGGAGACCATATATTGGCTTCTCGCTCTCTTTTCGGTTCTACTCATCAGTTGCTTACGCGCATATTTCCAAAATGGGGAATTACTTCTACTTACGGAGATATTTCGGATTTTCACCATTGGGACAAACTGGTGCAGCCCAACACCAAAATGCTGTTCATCGAGACACCTTCCAATCCGGGATTAGAAATCATTGACCTGGAGTGGGCAGGAAAATTTGCGGCTGCGCACAACCTGATCTTAGTAGTGGACAATTGCTTTGCCACACCTTACCTCCAGCAACCTGCAAAATGGGGAGCGCATATCGTCACGCATTCTGCCACCAAGTACATCGACGGTCAAGGTCGTGTTTTGGGAGGATTGATTTTAGGAAAAAAAGAACTGATCAAAGAAGTGGAATTTTTCACAAGACATACTGGCCCATCGATCTCCCCTTTCAATGCCTGGATTTTGTCAAAAAGCATGGAAACATTGGCTGTCAGAATGGACAGGCATTGCGAAAATGCTTTGAAAGTGGCCTCCTATTTTGAGGGGAATACAGAAATTGACTTTGTCAAATATCCTTTCCTTCCCTCCCATCCCCAATATGATCTTGCCAAAAAACAAATGAAACAAGGAGGAGGCATCATCACCCTGACCTTGAAAGGAGGATTGGCAAGGGCACAAAAATTCATAGATTCCCTTCAGATGGTATCCATCACTCCAAACCTCGGAGACAGCCGCAGCATCATCACCCATCCTGCATCTACCACGCATAGCAAACTCTCGGTGGAGGAAAGGGCTAAAGTCGGGATATCGGACGGATTGGTAAGACTTTCAGTCGGTTTGGAACATTATGAAGATATTATTCAGGATGTAGAAAGGGCATTGGTGAAATCTAAGTAATTTTCTTTGTAGCGTTTTGCCACTATTCTCCGTTTAGTCAATCAAATGCTCAAACTATGAAAAAACTTCTCTTTCCCCTCTTTTCATTTGGTGCACTATTTTTTGCCTGTGTGCCTTCCGAAGAAATAAAACCAGTAGAAGCAAATTTGAGAACATTGGCCACATATGAGAAAGAACTGGCCAATTCAAGTACAAAATTCGCGCTTGATCTTTTTGCACAGTTGAATGACCCTGAAGAGGCCAATCAGTTTTATAGTCCTTATAGCATTCATCAGGCACTTTCTATGACCATGAACGGAAACGAGAGTGAAGTTCTTCAAGAATTTATAGATCTTCTGCGGTATGAAGGGATGAGTATAAATGATGCCAATCGAGGCTCCAAAGAATTGACCGAGTTTTTGCTCCAAGTTGATCCGAAAGTTAAATTGGCCATTGCCAATGCCATTTGGTACAAGCAGGAGTATCAAGTACAAGTGCCTTTCAAAAATACCGCTAGGGAATACTACAATGCTGAAATCGCAGGACTTGACATGCTCAATCCCAATTCAGTCAACATCATCAACAACTGGATAGCCCAAAAGACCAACAACCTGATACAAGATATGCTGGATGAAATCCCCACCGATGCAGTCATGTACCTGGTCAATGCTATTTACTACAAAGCTGATTGGAAGTATCAA
Source organism: Aquiflexum gelatinilyticum (assembly GCF_024813435.1). Lineage (NCBI taxonomy): Bacteria > Pseudomonadati > Bacteroidota > Cytophagia > Cytophagales > Cyclobacteriaceae > Aquiflexum > Aquiflexum gelatinilyticum. The sequence continues at coordinate 329,488 of NZ_JANAEZ010000005.1, read as the reverse complement.
TTTGTAGCCTCCAAAACTAAAAAGGAGCCCTTTTATTCCAACCCAGAGAAAACTATTCAGGTAGATATGATGGACTTGGATAAACCATCCGCATTTAGAAGTTATTTTGGAGATGGATACCACTACTTTGAAATACCCTATTCCACAGGCCAATATTCCATGGCAATTCTGTACAATCCGCAAGGAGATCTTGATCAGGTAAGCCCATATTTAAACCTTGGTAACATTGAAATGTGGCGAGAGAATGCCCAAGAAAGAAATTTCATTCTAAAAATGCCAAAATTCAAGATGAAGTACAAAATGGCAAACATGAAAGATGACCTCAAGGAAATGGGATTGGTCAAGCCTTTCTCTTTCCATCCCGATAACTTCACTAAATTGTTTTCTAATCCCACTGATGATCTGAAAATCTCAAGGGTCATTCACGATGCAATGATTGAAGTGGATGAAAAAGGCAGCGAGGCGGCAGCAGCTACCATTGTGGAAGTCATAGAAAAAACTTCAGCCGGACCTTCCTTACCTTCAGTAGTTACTTTGGACAAACCTTTCATTTTCTTTATTCAGGAAAAACACAGTGGTGCGATTCTATTTATGGGAAAACTGGGTGATCCTTCAAAACTTTGATGTTATGTGAGTTAGGACCAATAGGCATAAAAGGCCGACTTTTGTGCCTTTGGTGCTATTTCATTATTTTTTGTCCAAGCCTAAGGCTGGTATTTTATCTGAATCAGAATTAAATTAGATTCTGATTCAAATCCTTCCCAAAATGATCAAAAACCCAAAGGAAATATTGGAAAAACTGAAATCCGTTATTTCACAAACGGAACTTGTGAGAACTGTCAAATGGGGAATTGATGTCTATACTTATCAGGGTCAAAATGTTTTGGGCATCGCCGCATTCAAATCCTATGTCGGGATTTGGTTTTATAACGGAGTATCTCTTTCGGATCCTGCGCAGGTTTTGGTCAATGCACAGGAAGGGAAAACCAAATCCCAAAGACAATGGAGATTCCATTCCATAGAAGAAATCAATCGGAATTTAATAGTTTCTTATGTTAAGGAAGCAATTGAAAATGCAAAAAAAGGATTTAAGCCAGTAATCCAAAAATCCGAAGAAATAGAATTTCCACCTATACTTTGTGAGGCTTTGGGTTCGAATGAGGAACTCAATTTCTGTTTTGAAAAACTCAGCTCCTCCAAACAAAAAGAATATGCTGCCTATATTTCAGAAGCCAAAAGGGAAGCAACTCAAATTGCGCGGATAGAAAAGATAAAACCGATGATCATGCAGGGAATCGGCCTTAACGACAAATACAAATAAAACCATGACCAAGAACAAAACCCAGGAAACTGAGAGCCCAGTAATTGATTTTATCAATTCCATTGAAAATGAGCAAAAACGAAAAGACAGCTTTGAACTGATCAGAATTTTTCAAGAGGTGTCAGGATTTGAACCCAAAATGTGGGGAACAAGCATCATCGGTTTTGGAAACTATCATTACAAATATGAGAGTGGACATGAAGGAGATGCTCCTTTGACAGGATTTTCACCAAGAAAGGCTGCTATTTCCCTATATTTTTCTTGTGATATAGAAGATCAGCATGGTTCTCTCCTTGCCCAGTTGGGAAAATTCAAAAACGGTAAATCCTGTGTCTATATCAACAAACTTTCTGATGTAAAAGAAGAAATAATCAAAGCCCTAGCCAAAGAATCCATCCATTTTATCCAGGAAAAATATCCTATTAAGTGACATCTGTCATAAACCGTTTTATTTAGAGTCTTTATATTTAGAGCAGAAAATCAGGAAATTGTTGAGATTCCTTTCGCCCGTTACATATATTTGAGTTAAATGATAAAAAGGTACTTCTCCTTATTTTTTCTTGCCCTCTCTACATTGATTATGTTGGGACACAGCATTATTCCTCATCAACATCCCGGATATCTAGATAAATCTCACCACAATCACCATTCAGACCAAGGCAAAATCCTAGGATTCAATACAGCAGATCATCATGGCGTTTTGGATAATGTCTTTTCCTTTGTTCCTCATGGACAAAAAGGTGTCGAATGCGTCTCTTGTCCTAATATGGACGAAACATACAACAAACAATACTTTGATTTCAATGCCATAATCCCAATCCATAATCTAATAAATTATAGGATATCCGACATTCAACCATACTTTTTTGACTATCCTGATGCTTTACTTATTTCAAGATATTTTCCACCGGGCGGCCTAAGGGCACCGCCGTTTTTCTCCTAATTTTCCCCTGACATCAAATCCACTCAGATTTGATAAATTACCCATAATTTCCAATTCAAAACTTTAATTGAAATTCCATGAAAAAGGTTTTTACCCTTTTGGCTTGGCTACTGATTATTGCTTTCAGCTGTAATCAACCACATGACCACAGCCACGATGAAGAGGAGGCTATCCCTCCTGTAGCGTTGACTTCTTATTCAGATAATACTGAACTTTTTGTTGATTTTCCTTATCTGATTGCAGGCAAGCCAACAACATTGATGGTTCACCTTACCCGACTTGGAGAGAAATTCCAACCCATCCAAGATGGAAAAATTACGGTAAACCTCAATATTGAAGGAAAAACAAATTCAATCAAAACTGAAAGTCAATCGAATCCTGGAATCTATGAGGTGGAGATAATCCCTGAAATCGCCGGTACCGGAAAACTTATTTTTGATATCCAAAGCGCTGAAGTTTCAGAGAAATTTGTTTTTGAAAATATTGAAGTATTCAGTGACTTGGTAGCTGTAGTCAGAAACCAGAAAGAAGCAACAGCCGCAAATGAAATCTCTTATTTGAAGCCTCAGGCTTGGAACATTGATTTTGCAAATGAACCTGTTCGCAGGACCACTTTCAGGGAAATCCTCAAATCGAGCGGTCAAGTCCTTGCCGCACCCGGTGATGAAACTGTAATCACAGCCAATTCAAGCGGAGCTATACTTTTTGCCAGCAATAAAACCATAATCGGCTCTACACTGAATGTTGGAGATCACTTATTCACCATTTCGGGAGGAAACCTTGCTCAGCAAAACCCAGAAGTGTATTACAAAGAAACCAAAGCCAAATATGAATTAGCAAAAGCTGAATTTGAAAGGGCCGAAATTTTGGTCAAAGACAAGATTATTTCGCAAAAAGATTACCTCCAATCCAAGCTTGAATTTGAAAACATGCAGGCTAACTTTCAGGCTGTATCCAAAAATTATTCAGCCTCCGGCCAAAAGGTAACTTCGAATTCAACCGGTTTTCTTAAAAACCTCTTGGTATCCGAAGGGCAATATGTCGAACCAGGTACTCCATTGGCAATCATCAGCAAAAACAAGAAAGCACTGCTTCAGGCTAATGTTTCCCAAAAATACTTCCAAAAGCTAGCCGTAATTAGTGCAGCAAATTTCAAAATTGTAAGCGATGAGTCGGTTTTCAATACAGAGGAAATGAACGGAAAAGTCATCTCCTACGGAAAAAGCACTTCTGAAAACGCCTCTTACATTCCTATCACTTTTGAAATTGACAATATTGGAAACATTATTCCAGGTTCGGTAGCTGAGGTCTTCCTAAAATCTAGCACAATTCCGGATGCTTTGGTTATTCCTATTTCGGCTCTGATGGAAGAGCAGGGCAATTTTTTTGTGTTTGTACAAACAGGTGGAGAAACTTTTGAAAAGAGGGAAATAAAATTGGGTGGGAATGACGGGAGGCACGTACAGGTACATTCAGGGCTGAAAGAGGGAGAAAGGGTAGTCACCAAAGGAGCTTATGCCATCAAACTGGCAAGTGCATCAGGGGCGATTCCAGAGCATGGTCATTCACATTGACCTTGAATAGTTTTGTAGGTAAATAAATATATCCTACTGATTTTCAATTTAATAAATCAAAAAAAACATGCTCAACAGAATCTTAAAATTCTCTCTTAATAATAGACTTTTGGTCATAGTCGGCTTTGCCCTGCTATCACTTTTTGGAACATACATCGCTTTCAATATGGAAGTGGATGTATTTCCTGACCTGACAGCCCCTACAGTAGTGGTTTTGACTGAAGCACATGGAATGGCTCCTGAAGAAGTCGAGCGGCTAGTCACTTTTCCCATAGAAACTTCAGTCAATGGTGCAAGCAATGTCAGACGTGTCCGCAGTGCTTCCTCTGGTGGATTTTCTGTCGTATGGGTGGAATTTGAATGGAACACAGATATTTATCTTGCAAGGCAGGTAGTCAATGAAAAACTGGGTACAATCGCAGATAAACTTCCTGTGGGTGTTGGGACCCCTACCATGGCCCCTCAATCTTCCATAATGGGAGAAATCATTTTTGTCGCCTTGACTGCTGACAGCACTTCTATGATGGAACTGAGGACAATGGCAGATTGGATAATTAGACCACGGCTTTTGGCCACAGGAGGGGTAGCACAGGTTATCGTCTATGGCGGAGACTTCAAACAATACCAAATCCAGGCCAATCCCCAAAGGATGAATTTCCATCAAGTTTCACTTTCAGAACTCATAAAAGCTGCCAAAGAATCCAACGGCAACTCTTCAGGTGGGTTTTTAAATGAATATGGAAATGAATACATCATCAAAGGAATCGGCCGGACAAATGATATAAACGAAATCGGAAGATCCGTCATCAAAAAATCAAAAGGACAAGTCATCCGAATTGAAGACATCGCAGAGATCAAAATCGGAGCTGCGCCAAAAATCGGAGATGCCTCAAGCAATGGAAAGCCTTCGATTGTTTTGGCAGTTTCCAAACAACCAAACGTCAATACCTTGGTTTTGACAAACAAGATCGACGAGGCAGTCATTGATTTACAAAAATCACTTCCCGAAGACATCAATTTTAACACCAAGGCTTTCAGGCAGGCCGATTTCATCAATGCCTCCATCAGCAATATTCAAAGAACCCTGATGGAGGGAAGTGCCTTTGTAGTGATCATTCTTTTTTTGTTTTTGATGAATTGGCGGGCAACAGTGATTTCCCTTTTGGCAATTCCGATATCTTTATTGGTCGCGATCCTGACACTGAAATGGCTTGGATTTACGATAAATACCATGAGTTTGGGAGGAATGGCGATCGCAATCGGTGATTTGGTTGACGATGCCATCATCGATGTAGAGAACGTTTTGAAAAGGCTGAAGGAAAATGCCAAAAAACCTCTCAAGGAAAGGATAAATCAGCTTGAAGTGATTTTCAATGCTTCTTTTGAAATCCGTCAGTCAATCATCAATGCGACTTTCATCATCATTGTGGCTTTTCTCCCTTTGTTTTTTCTTTCAGGAATGGAAGGAAAACTTTTGGCTCCTTTGGGCATTGCCTTTATTGTGGCTCTTTTTGCTTCTTTGATCATTGCTATCACTCTGACGCCTGTCCTGTGCAGTTACATGCTGACAAATGAAGCTAGACTCGAAAAACAGGAAAAAGAAAGTTGGCTTGTGACAAGGCTTCAAAATTATTATGTCTCCTTCTTGGAATTTGCGATGAAGTGGAAAAAAGCTTTCATCGGTTCCGCGTTGGCGATGTTGGTGGTAGCGGTTTTGGCATTTACACAATTGGGGAGAAGCTTTTTGCCTGAATTCAATGAGGGAGCTTTGACTATTGCGGCTGTATCTCTCCCGGGACTTTCTCTTGAAGAAAGCAATAAAATCGGTAAAAGAGTTGAGGAAGCTTTGTTGACTGTTCCTGAGGTCATCTCGACCACAAGAAGGACAGGCCGGTCTGAACTTGATGAACATGCACAGGGAGTCAATTCCTCTGAAATCGAAGTTCCTTTTGAACTTGGAGAAAGAACAAGAGCGGAGTTTTTGGCGGATGTGAGAGAAAAGCTTTCCGTAGTCAAAGAAGCCAATATTTCCATTGGTCAACCGATTTCGCATAGGATTGACCATATGCTTTCGGGCACAAGAGCAAACATTGCCATCAAAATATTCGGCTCGGATCTCAACAGGATGAATTCCCTAGGCAATCAGATCAAGAATGAAATACAGGATATCGAAGGATTGGTGGACCTCAGCGTGGAACCCCAAATCGAAATACCCCAAATCCAGATCAAAGCTAAAAGAGAACTCCTGAGCCATTACGGGATTACCATCGGGCAGTTCAATGAATTTGTGGATGCGGGATTATCGGGTGAAAAAGTGTCTGATATATATGAGGAAAACCGCTCTTTTGACCTTATTGTGAGGTTTGACCCACAAAATAGAGAAAAAATGGAAGACATTCTCAATACTCAGATTGACACCCATTCTGGAGAAAAAATCCCGCTTCATTATGTCGCTGAAGTCATTTCCACCAGCGGGCCAAATACCATCAACAGGGAAAATGTCCAAAGAAAAACAGTGGTATCTGCAAACGTGGCCGGCAGAGACCAAAAATCTGTGGTGGATGAAGTGCGTCAAAGAATCAATGACAATATAAAATTGCCGGAAGGCTACCATGTCGAACTTGGTGGTCAATTTGAAGCTGAGGAAGAAGCCTCTTCTACCCTATTGATCGCTTCCCTGTTTTCCATTTTAGTGATTTTTCTAATCCTTTTTCAGGAATTCAAAAACGGAAAAATTGCAGCCATTATCCTGATCAACCTCCCATTGGCTCTGATTGGTGGTATTTTGAGTATTTATTTTTCCAATGGGATTTTGAGTATTCCTGCCATCATCGGATTCATCACATTGTTTGGAATTGCAACAAGAAACGGGATCTTGCTTGTATCGCACTATGAAACCTTGAAAGAACAAGGAATGGACCTTTACCAAAGAGTCATCCAAGGTTCCAAAGACAGATTGAGTCCTATTTTGATGACTGCCATTACAGCAGGTCTTGCTTTGATACCATTGGCACTTGCAAGTGACCTTCCGGGAAATGAAATCCAAAGCCCGATGGCAAAGGTCATTTTGGGCGGATTGACGACTTCAACGCTTTTGAACCTTATCATTGTGCCAATGGTGTACTATTTATCCAAATCCAAATCTGAGATAAAATGAAAAAATTGATTCATTCATTCCTGCTGACATCCGTACTTTCCTTTCAGGTATTGGCCCAGGTGAGCATGGAGGACATTTTGGGGGAGATTGAAAAAAACAACAAAACCTTACAAGCCAATGCCCAAAATTTAGAGGCGCAAAAGCTTGCTTTTAAATCCTCCAATCCTCTTTACAACCCAAATGTAGCATACGATTTTATGTATGGATTTCCTTTAAACGCCGGAAACCAAACAGATTTTCTGATCAATCAGGCCTTCGATTTTCCTACTTCCTACGGAAAAAGAAAACAACTTGCCGAGGGGAGATCTACTCAATCTGATCTTCAATACAATGCAGGAAGACAGGAAATACTCTTTGACGCACAGAGTACCTGTCTTGAACTTGTCTATAGAAACAAACTTCAGGTTCAGCTTCAGGAAAGAAAAGCGTATACTGAAGGTTTGTTGGAAAGCTTTGAAAAAAAACTGAATACAGGTGAAGGCAATATCCTTGATGTCAATAAGGCCAAACTCCAACTCATTGAAATCAATAAAGACTACCAGCTTAACCTTTCCCAGATCAACCAGCTTACCCAAAAATTAACTGGCTTAAATGGAGGAAATGACATCATGTTCCTGTCCACCCAATATCCAATAATCGATCACATTGGGGATTTTGAGGAGCTATATGCAGAAATTCAATCCAAAGATCCTACTCTGAAGTTCATCGAAATGGATATTTCTTCAGCCCAAAAACAGGTAGAACTTTCCAAAGCGATGGCACTGCCAAAACTCGAAGCGGGTTATCGACACCAAGCTATTCTGGGCCAGCGCTTCAATGGTTTCCACCTTGGAACTTCCATCCCACTTTGGGAAAATAAATATAAAGTGAGACAAAGTGAAGCTGAACTTTCAACTTCTAGCCTCAAAGTTCTCCAATATCAAAATGACAAATACGCGTCCTCAAGACAGCTTTTTGAAAAATATGAGAAGCTAACCCTCACTTTGAATGAATACAAAACAGTCCTATCGGCTCTCAATAGCAAAGAATACCTGGACAAAGCTTTGGCTGTGGGGCATATCTCTACCATCGAATATTTTTTGGAAAGCAATTACTATTACATGGCATACAACAATTACCTTCAAACAGAATTTGAATACTATGCCACCATTGCGGAAATCTTAAAATTCAGATTATGAAATTGATGCTCAATTACCTGATTATTTGAGACCATATCATATTGAAATTAATCGCCAATGAAAAAATTTCTTACTCAAAACTTCGCCGCAAATGGAATCCTGCTAATTACCTCAGCTACATTGGTGTTCCATTTTTTAATTCTCTTTGGAATAATTCCTTTTGAGAATACCTGGGGTGGAAGGTTGGAAAATAGAGAGCAGATGATTGTTTTTGAATCCATTTCCATATTAATTACCATTTTGGTAATCATTGCGGTAGGGATTAGGATTGGATATTTGAATTGGGATGTCAAGCACAAATTACTTAGCGTATTTTTTTATATTCTCTCACTTGTCTTTGGACTCAATACTTTGGGGAATATTTTCGCAGACAATGACTTTGAAAAATACTTTGCAACCCCGTTGACCTTGATTTTGGCTATTTTTTGCTTGAGGCTCGCAAAAGAAAAATAAACTTTCCTGAAATCTTGGATTCAATTGACATTACCTGGTTCCCTGGTATTTTTGCCTTGTCGGTTTTGTAGGGCATCTCCCATATCTGCCCGTGCTTTTTCTGCCAATGCATTCATTTTGAAGACAATTTCAGGATTTTGATCAAATACATTTTTTGACTCTGAAGGATCTGTCGGAATATGGTAAAGTTCCATTTCTTTCATATCAATCATGTAATAATCGATCGGATTACCATCATTTCTAAAAGCTTGACCCGGAGCAATGCTTCTGTATTTGTGGGGGAAATAGAGTTTCCAGTCTCCCATGACCACCGCCTGAAGTTCATTTCTGTTGTAATAAATAAAATAGGCCTCCTGCTGTGAGGTTGCATTTGCATCGGTAAGCATGGGAAAAATGTTTTTCCCATCTATAGGTAAAGAAGGTAATGATGCTCCTGTCAACTTTGCAATTGTCGGCAAAATATCAATACTCATGGCAGGATTCTGCTGTACCAAACCCGCAGGAATATGACCTTTCCACTTCATGATGGCAGGAACTTTGACACCGCCATCCCAAGATGTACCTTTTCCTTCCTTTAGTGGTCCTGCCGAACCTGAATGTCCCGAATAAGAAAGCCATGGGCCATTATCTGAAAGGAAAATAACCAAAGTATTTTCTTCCAAACCGCTATCTTTCAATGCCTTCATTAACTCACCCACTGACCAATCAATCTCCATGACTACATCTCCATATAGTCCTTTTGGAGACTTTCCTTTAAACTTATCAGAAACAAAAAGAGGCACATGAGGCTGAGGATGTGCGAGATATAGAAAAAAAGGCGATTGCTTATTCCGCTTAATAAATTCTACAGCCTTTTGGGTAAATTCTGTGGTCAACGTGCTTTGGTCTGAAAAAAGTGTATCGATAACTTTCTCATTATAGTACAATGGAAGCGGTGGATAGTAATTTTTGGTTTGTGGATGGTTTGGCCACATGTCATTGGAATAAGGAATTCCATAAAACTCATCAAAACCCTGATTGGTAGGTAAAAACTCAGGCTGATGTCCCAAATGCCATTTGCCAAAGATAGCAGTTTGGTAACCTGTAGGCTTCAGCATTTCCGCAATTGTAGTTTCCTTAGGATTCAAGCCATGCTTTGCCATATGGTCTAAAGCCCCATGTATGCCAATCCGATTGGAATATGTCCCGGTCAACAATGCTGCTCTTGAGGCTGAGCAAACTGCCTGAGCTACGTAAAAATTGGTAAACTTCACTCCTTCTTTGGCCATTTGATCAAGATTTGGTGTGGCAATATCAGGAGAGCCATATGTTCCCAAGTCACCATAACCCAAGTCATCGATGAAGATCAAAACCACATTGGGTTTTTTTTCATCTGTTTTTGAATCCAAATCCGCACCCGATAATATGGTCGGAAAACCAATTTTGAAAATAAAAACTATGGTTAAAATCAGCCTTTGAATTGAAATGATGTTATTCATATATTTTCCTAAGACTGTCAACTATTTACCCAATCTTTCCACCAACCAAAAATAATCTTCTAAAAATCTCTCAATCGGCTTTTCAAATGAGGCATCCAAAAGTTCTCCTTTTTCATCAAACTTTTTGTCCATCTGGGGGGTGACCAACAAAGTCGGGGAAACAATCCCAAATAGTGCAACCGACAATTGGACAAGCTGTTGTGCAGCACGCATCCCTCCCATCAGTCCTGTTGATCCTGTGACGATGCCAAAGGCTTTTTGCTTAAAAATAGGTTTTGAAAAATAGTCAAGGAAATTTTTCATCACAGAAGAATAGCCCCCATTGTATTCCGGTGATACGATTATAAATCCATCTGCCTCATCCATTTTTGTAAACAAATCCAAATATTCAGCAGGGACATCATCCTTTGATTGCCAGACTTTTTGGATAGGTGGCATGAATGATTCTTTCATGTCGATCAAGTCGATTTGGAGATTTTCTTCCTTTGCCAACTTTTTAAAAAGGTTTACGGCAATTCTATTGGAAATAGAACCATTCCTTGGACTCCCAGAAATAATTACAATCTTTTTCATCAAAAATACTTTAAAATACTGAAAATAAATTACTTATGAACCCATTACTTAATCAATTGTCCAATAACCTTCTGTGGTAATTTACCTGACCCATGTGGTAATTCAAATGCCCTTGTAAGTGCATCATGAAATATTCGTAGGTCATGGGTTTACCAAAAACTTCAAGTGGATAGTTTGAAGAAAAGTTGTTTTCCCCAAAACCTGACATTGTTTCATTGATGACTTCGATAGTCTCCAAAACCTGAACAATTAATTGGGCTCTCGGAATATTTCTCAAGGAAAATTCCGCCTCTCTGTTTCTGATATATCCGGTATTTCCCATCACAGCACCAATAAAATGATTGAGATTACCGACTAGGTGAAGCGCCAAGGTCCCTGCGGAATTGGTGATAATCCCTGATACCTCCCATATATTTTTCTCATCCTTGTAGGCCTCCAATTCGGATATGAGTTTCTTCAAATCCCTTTCAAACAATTGAATCAATACATCTTTCATAGTCTAATCTCCAAATGTAATACCGAGGTCTTTTGCTCCTTTTACAATAAAACTGTCTTTTTTTACAAAATTATAATCCTTTGTTGCTTCCTCTAAAGGGACAGCTATGAAATCGTTATTTTTGAACGAAACCATTTTTCCAAATTCACCATTGGCGACCATCTCAAAAGCTTTGACCCCAAACAAGGAAGCCAAAACCCGGTCAAATGCTGAAGGTGTTCCTCCCCTTTGAACGTGACCTAATACTGTTTCCCTGATTTCGGCAGTGATACCGGCATCTTTGAGCTGTTGGGTCAATTGATAGGCTACACCTCCCAATCTCACATGTCGGGAACCTTCATCACCAGCATGTGATACTATGGTACCTTCTTTGGCTTTTGCCCCTTCGGCAATAACAATGATGACAAATCCTCTTCCTTTATCATATCGGGATTGGATTTTCTCCACCAATTTCTTGATATCATACGGAATCTCCGGAATTAGGCAAATCTCTGCTCCACCCGAAATCGCCGTATGCAATGCAATCCAACCGGCATCCCTTCCCATGACCTCCATGATCATCACCCGATGATGGCTTTCGGCTGTAGTCACCAACTTATCTAAACTGTCGGAAGCAATTTGTACTGCCGTCTGAAAACCAAATGTCATATCAGTGGCAGAAAGGTCATTGTCGATGGTTTTGGGAACTCCCACGATGTTCAGCCCATGTTTGAAAAGCGCTTGGGAAATCTTTTGTGAACCATCTCCCCCGATATTGATGACAGCATCAAAACCAAGTTCTTTGATCCTGTCAGCCAAAACATTGGTTCTGTCCACAAATTTGAAATTACCTTTTTCATCTTTGACAGGAAAATGCAAAGGATCAGCTTTATTGGTGGTTTTCAGAATGGTGCCCCCCTTCACATGGATGCCTGCAATTTTCTTCTTTGTAAGTTTTATAATTTCAGGAGGATCAGAATAAACCCCGTTAAAAGCCTCCCTGCTTCCATATACTTCCCAATCTTTTTCTTTTTTGGCTCTTTTGCAGATCCCTCTGATCACTGCATTCAACCCGGGGCAATCTCCTCCTCCGGTTGCTATTAAAAGTTTTTTCATGTTGTCTTAAAATGCTTAGTATGGAATCTGCAACTTACGAAATTAGTACCTTAATTCAGGAATACAGATTAAGTAATTCCTTCCATAGGTAAAAGAATGCTGCCAAACCTGGCAGTTTTTTTATACATTTAATACACCAATATTTTTATTTTAAATCTTACCTAGCTTTATGCAAACCGATATCAAAATAGCCGTACTCATCGATGCAGACAATGTTCCTGCAGGACAGGTCAAGGAAATGATGGAGGAAATAGCCAAATACGGCAACCCTACCATCAAGCGGATCTATGGTGACTGGACCAAACCACAATTGGGAAAATGGAAAAACGTCCTACTCGAAAATGCTATAAATCCCATGCAGCAATACGGCTATACCTCCGGCAAAAACGCCACGGATTCTGCCATGATCATCGATGCCATGGATATCCTATATTCGGAAAAAGTCAATGGATTTTGCATTGTGTCGAGTGACAGTGACTTCACCAAACTTGCAACAAGGTTAAGGGAAGCAGGTATGGTGGTCATCGGGATGGGAGAAAAGAAAACCCCCGATCCTTTTATAGTTGCCTGTGATAAATTTATTTACCTCGAAATACTCCAAAAACAAACAGAAGAGCCTGTTGACCAAAAAGACAAAACTACCCCTGCACCTCAGGTGGACAAGATTAATGAAAAAATCATCAGGCTGATAGCTGCCACCATCTCGGATTTGGCGGATGATGAAGGTTGGTCATTTTTGGGCGATGTGGGCAATTTGCTGCAGAAAAAACAGCCCAACTTCGATGCAAGAAACTACGGATTCCAAAAACTCACTCCACTGATCAAATCCATTCCTGCCTTTGAAATCGACCACCGTGAAAACATCAAAGGAAAGACAAAGCTGATTTATGTAAGAAATAAGTCCTAATGGATTAAATTTGCGAACCAAAATCCAACAGAATGATGTTGGATGCTTATGTGAAACCTCATGGACCTTGAACCCATGAATAATTTCAAAACCATGGAAAACAAAAAAAGGGTAGTCGTCGGACTATCAGGCGGAGTGGATTCATCCGTCGCTGCATACCTCCTCAAAGAACAAGGCTACGAAGTCATCGGCATGTTTATGAAAAACTGGCACGATGAATCTGTCACCATTTCCAACGAATGTCCTTGGATGGAAGACAGCACAGACGCCATGCTTGTGGCCCAAAAGTTGGACATTCCTTTTCAAGCCATCGACCTCAGCGAAGAATACAAAGACCGGATTGTGGATTATATGTTTGCCGAATATGAAGCAGGCAGAACTCCGAATCCCGACATCCTTTGCAACAGAGAAATCAAATTTGACATTTTTCTAAAAGCCGCCCAAAAGCTCAAAGCAGATTTTGTAGCAACAGGACATTATTGTCAAAAAGATGAAATTATAGTAGAGGGAAAACTGGTTTACCGCTTGCTTGCAGGTGCTGACAATAGCAAAGACCAAAGTTACTTCCTCTGCCAACTCAATCAGGAACAGCTTTCAAAAGCATTGTTTCCGATCGGCCATCTTCAAAAATCCGAAGTCAGGAAAATTGCCAAGGAACAAGACCTAATCACAGCCGACAAAAAAGACAGTCAGGGACTCTGCTTTATCGGAAAAGTTCGTCTTCCCGACTTTTTGCAGCAGCAGCTCCAACCAAAAAAAGGAGCTATTGTAGTAATTTCGGAGGATCTTCCCATTTACAGTAACAAAAAAATCCCTGCCGGAATCGATCAGGAAGATTTTGAATTGGAGAATTTGGATTCCATTTGTTTCCCAATCAAATACCATCCGGAACATGGAAAGAAAATCGGCGACCATAACGGTGCACATTACTTTACTGTGGGACAAAGAAAAGGGCTCCAAGTGGGAGGAACAGGAAAGCCTCTTTTTGTGATCGCGACGGATACCAAGTCAAATGTAATCTATACGGGCCTGGGCGAAGACCATCCGGGATTGAACAGATATGGACTTTTTGTACCAAAAAACGACATCCATTGGATACGGGAAGACCTGAAAATGGAAGTTGGCGGATCCAGGAGATACCTTTCTAGAATTAGATACCGTCAACCGCTGTCATGGGCAACCTATCTGATGAAGGAAAATGGGTTATACATCCTATTTGACGAGGCGCAACGGGGAGTTGCCTCCGGCCAGTTTGTAGCTTGGTATGATGGCAATGAAAGTATTGGTTCGGGGGTGATATTCTGATTTCAATTAGAAAAAAATAAAACTCCTTTATTGAAGGATCATTAAAAAAGCCACTCATTTAGTTTTGAGTGGCTTTTTTGTGGGCCCACTTGGAATCGAACCAAGCACCTACTGATTATGAGTCAGTTGCTCTAACCGAATGAGCTATAGGCCCGATATCTGCGCGGTTTTTTTGAAAACTACCTTGCAAATGGGAGTGCAATGTTACATATTTGGTTTTAATTTTACAACCTGAGTGCAAATGAAAAAACTTAAGAATATCGATTTTTTGATCTTCGATTTAGGCAATGTGATCATTGATATCGATTATAGTTTCAGTATCAATGAGTTGAAAAAAATCCTTCCTGAAGCCAAACATTCCTTGACAGACAGATTTTTTCCTTCCACTTTTCACAAAGATTATGAGAAAGGTTTGATCAATTCTGCCCAATTCAGAGACGAAGTTCGGAATCTCTATCAGGAAGATTGGTCTAATTCACAGATTGACCATGTATGGAACAGTCTTCTAAAAGATATACCATTAGAGAGAATTGACCTGTTAAAAAAACTAAGGATGGATTTTGGGACGGCTGTTCTCAGTAATACCAATGAAATACATATCGAAAAGTTTGATGAACTTCTTGTGGACCAAACAGGTGAAAAATCAATTTATGATCTTTGTGACAGAATTTTTTTGAGCCACCTAATGGGCCTTGCCAAACCTGATGAGAAGATTTATGAAGCAGTATTGAACGAAATCCAAATTAAACCCGAGCGGGTTCTTTTTTTTGATGATTTATATACAAACTTAGAAGGTGCAAAAAGAGTTGGGTTACAAACATTTCACATTACCCACGAAAGAGCATTAATCCAATTCTTTGAGAATGTATACTAAGAAAGAATACCTGATCCATATTTCACTTTTTGTCCTGACGCTTGTCACTACCACTTTGGCTGGCGCAGAATGGTTATTTGGTAAATCAATTTTAGCTGAAGGGGAACATGCACTTACTTGGGAATACTTCGTCAAATCTTTGCATTTTTCTGCTCCGTTTCTTGGGATTTTGCTTGTTCACGAATTGGGGCATTTGTTCACCTCATTACACTATAAAGTAAAAACCTCCATGCCGTTTTTTATTCCCGGATGGTTGGGTTTTTTGGGAGCCCCTTCAATCGGTACTTTCGGGGCCATTATTAAATTGAAAAGTTATATCAACAGCCGCAAAAAGTATTTCGACATTGGCGTTGCTGGGCCGCTTGCAGGATTTATAATCGCTTTCGGGGTGCTTTGGTATGGTTTTACACATCTTCCTGAGGCAGATTATATCTATCAGATTCATCCCGAATACCTTGACCCTGAATTCAAAGGACACAGTGCCGAAGAAGGCTACCTCAATATTGAAATGGGTTACAATCTGTTGTTTTATGGGATGGAAAAAGTTCTTGCAGAACCTGAGAAAATGCCCAATATGTCAGAAATCATCCATTTCCCTTACATATTTGCCGGGTACTTAGCCTTGTTTTTTACAGCATTGAACCTGCTTCCTATCGGACAATTGGATGGAGGTCATGTGGTTTTCGGTCTTTTCCCAAAGCATCACAAACAGATATCCTTGGTTTTCTATATTGCTTTTGTCTTTTATGCTGGACTTGGCTCCATCAATCCTTATCATAGTATTGATAGGCTGATCTTCAGCATCCCCTTGTATATCGGTTTCCTTTATTTCTGCTTTAGCCGATCAAGGATATTGGACACACAAACAAAGTGGATGGTGATTTTGGTGATTGCTTCTGTTCAATATGCATTGGTTTATGCTTTCCCGACTTTACAGGGATACAGTGGGTGGTTGCTTTTTGCTTTCCTTTTGGGCCGGGTGATGGGACTCGAGCATCCGGAAGTTTCAGGTTTTAAACACTTGGATAGGAACAGAAAAATCCTAGGTTGGATCAGCATCATTATCTTCTTGCTATGCTTCAATCCACAGCCATTTCAGATCAGTTGAAATTCAAAAAATTACCAGAATTCTTTTTTTAGAGGATACCAAATCACTTTTTCATTCAGTAAATTTGAAACTCATCCATCCTTATGATCTCAGCCTCTCTGCCTGCGGGTATTGCTTCCAAAAAATCAATAAAAGGTTTTTCCATGGCCTTGGCGGCAGCGGTGTTTTGGGGTGTTTCAGGAACTTGTGCGCAATTTTTATTTGAACAAAAAGGAATCAATCCCGCTTGGCTTGTCTGTTGGAGATTGCTGTTGGCAGGGATAATTCTGATGACATTTACCATAACCCGCAAAAATTCCGACGTCTTCAAAATCTGGAAAAATCCAAAAGATGCGCTTCAATTATTATTCTTCAGCATTTTTGGTATGGTGGCGGTCCAATACACTTATTTCTACAGCATCAACCTTTCTAATGCGGCCACAGCAACTGTTTTGCAATATATAGGTCCTTTGATTGTGGTGGCGTTTTATGCAATACACCACAGGAGATGGCCCATTTTGGTGGAGTATGCTTCTCTGGCTTTTGCGCTGACAGGTACTTTCCTGCTCGTCACCCATGGAAGTTTTCAACAGCTGGTTATCTCCGAAAAGGCTTTATTTTGGGGGATCCTCTCAGCATTTTCTCTGGCATTTTACACGATCCAACCTGTCCGATTGCTTAGAAAATATTCGGCGGCTACAGTTACAGGGTGGGGAATGCTAATAGGTGGAATCGCATTCTCTTTTATCAGCAAGCCTTGGGATTTTCATGGAACATGGGATGCTGGAACATGGACAGCTTTTGCCTACATTGTTTTGTTTGGTAGTGTCATTGCCTTTTATTTTTTCCTGACTTCGGTGACCATAATCGGTGCACAAACAGCAAGTTTGCTCTGTTCTGTAGAACCACTTTCTGCGGCTGCCGTAGCGGTGATATGGCTGAACGTCTCCTTTGGAGCAATGGATTGGTTGGGAACGCTCTTTATCCTGATCACCATATTCTTGCTCACTTTGGGGACAAAGCAAAAAGCATAAAAAAAATGCCAACGGAATGAATCAAACCGCTGGCATTACAATTATCCTTTCGGATATTAGATATAAACATTTTTTTTAACTTGACTTTGGCTATTTTTCTGGAAAGGCTTAAGTGTTTTTTCCCATTTCTGAATCAATGGCAATTCACCCAAATTATCAGAAAATAATTCCGAGTCATAAAACTCCAACATTTTTGTCTCGGTCTTTTCTCCATAAATTTCAATTTTTAAGGTCAAGCTGTCAATAACATTCAAAGTCTTCCCTTCTACATTGACGGGTGTTTCCATTTTGAGAAGCTTCACATCGGTAACTTTATCGAGGTCGATTTTGTGAATAGTGTTTTCGGTTCCAAATTTTACATAAACTAAAATTTTTCTAACCGAATCCATCCCGATAAAATACATGTCTCTCCAATCATCAGTTTGATCAAACTTAAGGTAAGAATTGCTTTCAAGCTGTTCCAAAAACAGCTTTTGAGATTTGATTTTTTCGGATTGTTTCCTTTTAAAAATTATAAAAGGAATTGAAAATAAGACAATAAGGACCATGGAAATAACCAGGGACACAGGTTCAATGTCAATCATGTTGCTGTAATTTTTTAGTTTTTTATATAGAAGAATATAGACAGACCTGATTTGTATCCATTACAAATCAGAAAGTCCGTTTGGGTCGATTTCGATTCCTCAAAAGAATGGAAATCATGTTTTAAAAAAAGATTACCAGAAGTAATGGAAGGGATAAAGAAAAATATGTATGCTAAAAAACAGGTTGTCCCTTTGCAGCCAATTGACTTTTAAGGCATCGTGTTCTGTATGGGAAAACAAAAAATCAAGAGGCACATTGACCAAGTCAAATACCGTTTCCAAAACTTTGAAACCGGGAACATGGATATTGGTTTGGGAAAACTCAAGGCCCTGATCAAACTCAGGAATCAAATCAGAATACGAAACTATTTTGGTTTTTTCCGTTCCAATTTCTTGGCAGGATTCCAAAAAATAGTCACTCCCAATACCGGTGAACCCGATAAGGGTAATCAAAAAGAAGGAAATGAATTTCTTAATCCGGATTTCCATAAAATTCCAAGAATGGAATCAAAATGAGCGATTTCAATTTTGACACGACAAATAACCTGCTATTTTTCTACATAAAAAAATAAATCATTTCGGAAAAGAAACTTCCCCTAAATACCACATATCTTTCGGCAAAATTCAAATCTTATGATACTATCCATTGTCTTGTTATTGATCGGATTTGTAGTCCTGATCTTTGGCGCTGATAAACTTGTCGACGCAGCCTCGGGTCTTGCCGCAAATTTTGGGATTCCCAATATTGTAATCGGATTGACCGTAGTGGCATTTGGTACCTCAGCGCCTGAGCTTGTAGTCAACGTATTCGCAGCTGTAAACGGATCCTCCGAAATGGTAATGGGCAATGTCTTGGGGAGCAATATTTTTAACGTTCTCGGGATATTGGGTATCTCTGCCATTATTTTTCCGTTGACCGTAAAATCCAATACCACTTGGATAGAAATTCCCCTCAGCTTCTTGGCCGCTTTGGTGGTATTGATTGTCGCCAATGATTTTCTGTTCAATGCAGGCAATACCAACCTGATTTCATTTGGAGACGGAATAATCCTGCTCTTGTTTTTCAGTGTTTTTCTGGTGTATAATATAATGGTTTCCAAACAGCCGGGTGGACTGACAGAATCCCTGGAAATAAGCAAATTCACCACGGGAAGTGCCATACTTTGGATCATAATCGGGCTGGCAGGACTTGTTTTGGGAGGAAAACTAATCGTGGACAATGCTGTTTCCCTAGCAGTCGAATTTGGCTTGTCCCAAAGATTGATTGGCCTTACAATCGTCTCTATAGGAACTTCCTTACCCGAACTCGCTACTTCCATAGCCGCTGTCAGAAAAAAGAAAGTCGACATCGCCATCGGAAATGTTGTTGGGTCCAACATTTTCAATATTTTCTTTGTCCTTGGGGTATCCTCCATAGTCAATCCTGTAGCCATCGCAGAACCAAATTTCATCGATATTTACATGAATATTCTTTCGGGTTTGTTATTATTCCTCTTCCTGTTTACAGGAAAAGGAAGAAAACTCGAAAGGTGGGAAGGTGTGATTCTTCTAATTTTATACATCGTATATCTGACTGCACTGATCATGGAATGGTAAGATGAATTCTAATTTAAATAGGTTTTGATGATGGAAATAGGGATAGACAGTTTTGCGGCAGCAGCAATCGGTGAAGGACCGGATCGGACAAAAAACAGCATGCAGGCTTTGTCTGAATTACTGGAAAGAATCCAAATTGCCGATCAGGTGGGATTGGATGTTTTTGGAATCGGAGAGCACCATAGAAAGGAGTTCCTAGACTCCGCCCCTACAATGATTCTGGCTGCAGCGGCTGCACAAACAAAAAATATCAAACTTACCAGCGCAGTCACTGTCCTGAGCGCTGCCGATCCTGTCCGGGTTTTTCAAAATTTTGCTACCTTGGACCTGATCTCCAAAGGCCGGGCTGAAATGGTCGTGGGCAGAGGTTCTTTCACCGAAGCATTTCCACTTTTCGGATTGAATCTTAAAGATTATGATGCGCTTTTTTCAGAAAAACTTGACCTCCTGCTCAAAATCAGAGACAATGAATTTGTGACTTGGTCAGGAAAATTCAGACCTGCCTTACATCAGCAAGCTATTTATCCAAGACCATTGCAGGATCCATTTCCTATTTGGTTGGGTGTTGGCGGTACACCAGAATCATTTGTCAGGGCCGGAACTTTGGGCTTACCTTTGATGGTCGCTGTGATTGGTGGGGAAACGCACCGGTTCAGTCCATTGGTTGACTTGTATAGAGAAGCGGGAAGAAGAGCGGGACATGGACCCGATAAACTTAAAGTTGGTCTCCATTCCTTGGGTTATGTCTCAGATACAACAGAAAAAGCTGTTGCTGAATATTACCCCGGCTATGCTGAGACCTTTACCAGAATAGGAAAAGAACGGGGTTGGCCTCCGGTGACTTTTTCCAGATTTGAAGCACAGCGTGGCCCAAGAGGTGCCTACCTTGTAGGAGATCCTGAGGAAGTAGCAGAAAAAATCCTGAGACACAGTGAGTCTTTGGGGGGTCTAGCCAGGGTTTCTTTCCAGATGGACAATGCCAACCTGAGCCATGCTCAATTGCTGAAAGCCATTGAGATCATCGGAACGAAAGTGAAGCCATTGGTGGCATCCAATTCTTAGAAAATTAATATCAGTAAGAGCCTATTAATCACTTAATCCTTGAAGAACTCAATGTGGCATCAGCATATTTCCAGGTAAGATCAAATTGTTCTTTTGCCGTTTTTGCTTCAGTTTCATTTCCGGATTTCTCCAATGCCAACATCAACCCGTAATAAGCCCAACCGTTGTTGGGAAATTCTTCCAAATCTTTTCTAAAAACAGATTCAGCTTCTTTGTATTTCTCAGCCTCCAAAAGGACTGCTCCTAAATGGTGTCGGGTAGATAAAAACCAATCAGGTGGTTCATTGTATAGAAGCTTATCTTCCAATTCAGAAGCTAAAGAAAGCTTATGGATTGCCTCTGAATACTTTTTATTACTTGCCAAAATTTCTCCTTCCAAGACCAAAGAGGCGATATTTATGATTGCTCCAAAGGAATTTATTCCCCATATGGTCAGGTTTTCAAGACTTTCTTTAGCAATGATTTGCTGTATAGCCTTAAGCTCTTTTTCTGCATATTCCAACTTTCCTTTTCCCAAATAGGCCATTCCCAAAGCATAATGCCTGATTCCTTCTTGGTAATCCGTTCCTTTTTCCCATAAAGAAAGATTCAAAATCTCATCCCACATTCCGAACTTGACCCTTACAAAATAGGGAATGGTCGAAAAGTGTTGGATTACTTCCAATCCTTCCTCTTCCATCAGACTTTGATCCAAATGGTCAAAAAGCCGGTCTGCTGCAAAAACAGCCCATTTACTACTGCCTTCCAATATTGCTGTACCTGCCATGAAATGATAATTATGGGGAAAGTAAGCCAGGGGATAAGTCCCTTGTGCCTTACAGGTCTCAATGTAAAGGCTATCTACCTTGGCTGCACGGAGATTGGAAAGTGTACCTTCGTGATAATGGCCTGTACGGATATAAATATGGGAAGGCATATGAACCAAATGACCTGCCATAGGTGTCAATCCTTTATCAAACTTTCTGGCTGAATTCAATCCTTTATCAGGATTATTTGATCCTTCTACAGCATGGATATACAAATGGTGGACGCCAGGATGATCGGGATGCTTTTTTATAACTTCTTCCAATACTTCCAAAATCAGGGTAGTATTACCTTTTGGATCGCCTTCTTTGGTCCAAAGATCCCAAGGCTGAAGGTCCATCAAGGCCTCAGCATAGAGAGTGCCTGCTTCTGCATCTTCAGGGTATTTTTTCCATAGCTTGGCCATATACTGCGCATAAGCCTCATCCAAAGCCGACCTATCTTCCAAATATTCAGGTTTATACCTTTGGTCCATGGCCATAATAAAAGCCGCTTCCTTAGCCGAAACTTTGGTTAAAAGGCTTTTGGCTTTCTGAATTGCTTCGAATGCCAATTGATAATGTTCAGGTTCCATACCCGCATTGTAATTGGGACCTAGGACATAGGCCTGTCCCCAATAAGCCATAGCAAAATCAGGATCTAAAGTTGCTGCATACTGAAATGACCGCTCCGCTTCGGCATGGTTGAATCCATAAGCCAATAGAAGCCCCTGATTAAAATACTTTCTTGCTTCAGGATTGTTGGTTGAAACAGCAAAATCCAAAACATCCATTCCTTCCAAAAAAGGCGCTTTTCCTTCCGAAAAATCCCATTTCATGCCCGCAGGAATAAAACAAAGACTTATTGCCTGCTGAAATGGATCAGGCTCAGAATCAGCATTGATATTTGGTTTTTGGCAGGAATATAGACTGCAAAACAGACCAATAACTGTCAAAGCATAATTCCTTTTTACCGAATTTGCGATTGTCATAATTTCTTGAATGTAGACGGTTAAATTCTATTTGATTTTGGCACACACGCGTTAATCGGATATTTAATTAATACAGAATAACCCAATAGATAATAGTTTAAAATTTGAAAAAAGTTATGAAATGGAGCAACAATACCATCCTGTTGGTAATTTTAAATTTACCATTTCATCCAATCAATTTCAAGATTCAATTAGAAGTTATTTGACGGGAATTATTTCCGGACCTACCTGATATTTTCCCGCTTATTCCCTTGAATAATTAATTACCAATCCATACACAATCGAAATTTATCGTCAGCCATTTTTTTGATTTTGAAAGAAAAAGATTCAGCATCCAAAACGGGGGTTTACAGTTTCAATACGGTGGAAGCATTTAAAATTTTCCAGTAAGATTGATTTGACCATTTTCCACATTGGCAGTTAACTTACCTAAAGGTGAAAGTTCAATTTCAGGATCCCCAATTTCAAACGAACCAACTTTCATTTATTTTAAATATTCCTTTCCTACAAGTTCAGGCTCTGCTTCATCGGATTTCAAAACCACTGTACAAAATTCAAGAATAGATTTTCCTTCACCATCCATTTAATTGCTAAATACTTCCCTTCCGCGGCTCATCATTCCCCGATAATCGGATTGAAATTGGGTTTAAATGGCGTTGCTTGCTATGAATGTTATTGAGAGCATGACCAGACCAAAAAGGTATGTGTATTTATACTATTTAAGTCCAAAATTGAACTTTAAATATTTATATAAGAATTATTTTGATTAAACCATTTGGCTTGATTATAAGCTGATTTAATGAGTGATTTAGATTTTCAACACTCAAATTAATCACCTAAACAATTGAGAAAATATCTGTGAATTTCATAATTCAAAGGTAGATTGGTATAAAATATTCCATCATTTTATTGCAAAATTTACTATCCCTGAAAAGTAAGTAAGCCTAAATGCATATAAATATGGAAACTCAAACTGAAAATCCCCCCCAAAATCCCATCCCCTCAGGATCGGTATATGGCGTGTTCAAAAACCATAAAGATTCAAAAGAAACCATTTCTTTGATTCTGGATCGGGGTTATGAACTTGATGAAATCGAAGTCAATCCTCCTGATATGGGATATATCATACCAACCCCCACATCAAATCACCATCCTTCAGGAGATGAATTCATGAAAGAAGCAATCAAAAGCCTTAAAATTGGGTTAATTATTGGTTTTGTTCTCTCTGCTGTTTCAGTTGGATTATACTTTCTCATCAATGGAGATTTTGAAGATGGTATTTCGCTTTTTACCATTAATTCTGCTATTATCGTGGGAACCATATGGGGAGGTATGATGGGATTTTTTGTGGGACCACATTTACCATCCCCTATTTGGAGTCTTTTTTATTCATCACCAAAAGAAAATAATGTAACTGTAAACTTTCAGGCCCATAATATGGTGGACGTTATTTATTTCGCAGAAAAAGGAAGGCTTAAAGTTGCCCAATAGGATCAAAAGAAGCTTTTTGTTTGTTAGTTAGCTTGAAATAAATTTTTGGCATTTAGAATAATTGTCTTTTAGGATTTTGATGAGATAGCTCGATTTATTGGAATTCAATTACCAATCTATTGAATCACAAAAAACTCAATCCAAATCCCGAGCATTACATGCCAAATCAGGTACAATCCCATTCGACATAGTAAAGAATATAACCATCCCATTTTCCTGAAAAAATAAATTTGGAGGAAATTGAATGCAAATCCTGAAGCAAAGGCATACACCACAAACCATAAAGGATCAGTCGGCAATTGTGAAATCGGTTCCCAGATCGAAAGCAAAAAAATGATCAGGAAAGTCATGTACTTTTTCAGATTTCCTCGGAGATATTTCTCAAAAATCAAAAGGAAAACGGTCAGGGGAATGAGTTTATAGAACAATTCCATATACAAACCTCCGGCGAAGTACAGAAAAACAGAATAAGGAAAAGGTTGGGTATAGGGAGGCAGTGTTTGATGTGGTTCGTTTCTTAAAATGAATTCGATCACCAAGACGTCCAACAATGCAAAACAGATCCCTACCAAAAAAGGGATAAACCATTTTTTCACATCTCCGGCTTTTCCAAAAATATCAGGCAATCCCGCTTCCTTTTGGAAGTTTGCCAATACCCAACCGATGCCAAGCCAAAGGAAATCCATCCATCCGATTACCCGGATGAAGCGCTCACCGTCCTCCATTTCCAAGCCATAAAGCCTGGTAGCCAAAAGGGCCAATGCAAATCCAAGAAATAGGAAATTAATCTTTTTCATCACTTAGGAATATATGGTAGGGACTTTTTGGAAGTAATCCGAATGGTCCAAAATATCAATCATAAAACCGGCAGTATCTTTTCGGGAAATGGTCAATGAGGGTTTTTGTTCATTGCCAAAAATCACTTTGACGGCCTTGGGTTTCTGACTGTTGGTCAGCCCGACCGGTCTGACTATGGTCCAGTCCAAACCTGAATTTCTGACCAAGGCTTCCTGACGTTCGTGTTCAAGGTAAGGCACAGACAACTTGCTGTTGTCTATCAGCCAGGCAAACCAAGAAGGAATAAATGGCCTGCTGTCACCTACTCCCCATGCTGAAGTAAAAATCAACCTGCTGAGTTTGTGGTCCTGACAGACGTTGATAAGGCTTTTCATCGTCATCGAAAGGAAATCTTCCGGTGTCCTTAATGAAGCCCATGGAAAATCCGAGTTCCTTGAAATATTCAGACAACTGATTACTGCCTGACAATTTTCAATGGCAAAGTCCAGGTCCTTTGGTATCCTGGTATCTCCTTCAAAAACCCGGAGTCTTTCATGTTCAAGGGTGATTTTCTTACAATCCCTCACCAAGACATTGGCTTGGTATCCCCGGTCTAAAGCTTGCTGAAGTAATTCTTTGCCAGTGCGGCCAGTTGCTCCGAGTATTAAAATCTTTTTCATCAGTATTGAAAAATTAGCTGGATGTTTTCTAAAGACTAGATTCAATTTCTTAGGAAAAAGTTGCAGGAGGTGAGGAGTATTTTTTCAATAAATCCATGATTGGTTTCTGACTTAACCCAATTAATCAGGTTAAAAAAAATTGAGGTATTTGTTGAATCAATTGATGTTCAACAAATACCTCGATTTTGAATTTCAAAGATAAACCTGTCCAAGGATTAATTTGGTTCTGAAGCCTAAGGTTTGACAGTTTCGCTTGTGGCATTTGACTTTCTGATCAATTCCAGAGAAAAATCCCGAACAGCATCTACCCCGTTTTGGACATTTTCCGCATGGGTTTCGATGGTATAATCAGGGAGGATTCCCCTATCCTTCGGATTGTTTTCTGCCAAACCGGCCATATGGAAGCCAAGCAAAGGAATACCCAAATCGATCTTGGAATGAGGTAAGGTCACAATGCTGAAAAATCCGCTTGTATTCATCGCATAGCCCCCTGCTGTTTCTGTGCCAATAATTATACCTCTTTTTTCGGATTTAAACCGCGATGCAAATTCGGTAGTCACAGAAAAACTCTGCCCGTCCAATAAAAGATACACATTTCCCTGGAAGGCATTTTTATTAGGTTTTTGTGTTTTCAATCCCTTTTGGAGAGTGAATTCACGACCGTACTCACCGTTTTTATTAAAAAGAGAAGCAATTTTGAACAAAAAGGAGGTATTTGTCTCAAAATCCAATTTCTCTTTATTCTTCACCGAAATGCGATCATAATAGCTGAAGGGTGATTCTGCGAGGTATTTGTACAGTTCTATTCCATAACTTTCATTTCCCCCTTCATTCCCTCTGAGGTCAATCACCAGATCGCTGACGTTGTTTTCCTTGATCTGTTCAAAAGTGGCTTTCAAAAACTTTTTGAAATCAGGTTCATTTGGATAAGCATAAAACCTATCAATATCCAACCAAGCTGTATTTGCCTCCAAGATTTCCAACCTAAAAGGATCTTCATGTTCTTTATTTTTAGATGATTGGTAGGCTTTAATCTGATGGTGTGAGACTCCTTCAAAAGTCAAATTCTTGGTTTTGCCATCCCGCAATACCTCAACATCATAAGTTGGTTTTGTTCCAAAATGGGTTGAAAATATCCCGGGAAATGCGTGATTGAGTTGGTAATACTTTCCGGCTTGGGAAAATCCATCACCGAAGCTCAACTTAGGCAGAAGACTTTTGATGATTTCCCCCATTTTTTCCCCATTGATGCTGAGGACTTCTGCTGTAACCGGAACCTCATTTCCATCAAAATGGCTAATTACGTAGGCTTTGTCATTTTCAAAATGTAATTGTAAGGGAAAAAGGTCAGCATCAAAGAAAGGATAATACATATCCTGACCTGCCACAATCCATTTGGTATGCCCACAATGGAGCGCAGCGATAATTGGAGTCATTTTCAGGTAAAATTCCCTGACCGACATATCCCGGCTCAAGTGGGGTTTGACCTGATCAAACAAGGACTCAAATTCTTCTGCTGAGGTGTAGCGGTACATCTCCGGATGTTTGGCTTCCAAAGCTTTTTTAAATATTTCGACGTCCGATTTCATCTGGGCAGGTTGTAATGTCTGACCAAAAAGAAGTCCGATGTAACCGAAAAGAAAATACATCAAAAAAAGATTCTTTTTCATATTTATAGAGGTTTAGCTTGGCTTAGTTTGGGTAAATGTCTTTGCAAAACAGATTTCGGATTGTACAGATCTAAAAAGGCTAAACTGAAGGAATTTCCCTGACTCCATTGAATCGGCAGGAACAAAATTCTCAAACTCCATTTATGCCATCGCATCAATAAGTAAAGCCTTTTGATTTTGACCTGCTATCTGCTTTGCTATAAGAGCATTTTTAAATTAGATGAAATCCTAATAAAAAAAGTTGCATTGATAACGGGAGATTTTTTTAAATAAAAAAAAAAGTAAGAACCCAATCATACAAGAATATAGGCAAAAGAATCAAAACCAAAGCAAATCAATTGCATTTCAAATCTACAATCTACTTTTCATCGGTTGTTTTGAAAACCACCACAGGATTTACGCTCAAATAACTTAGGTAATGGTGATGTCAGCGCGGTAATTTTTTTCTTTGATTTGCTTGGAAATCTCAGGATAGGGAGTCAATCCGTTGAGTTTTATGGAATATCCCAATATCTCTTTTTCATTTTCACTTCCCTGCATAGATGCATTTGTGTCCAAAGAGAACTCCGTTTCCTCATCACCATTCCTAAAAATAAACACCACTTCTGCATTCCCCGCCCATACACAATTGGCGTTGGAAGGACACCTTGAATCATTTTCCACCCGCACCAAAGTTATGGAAAGCTGACCGGGACAATCCTGATTTATTTCTCCTGCCTTTACAACGAAAGGGGTTCCCAATGTAAAGTCTTCACAATTGAATTTTTCATCACAACTGAAGGTGAGAAATAATCCCAAAATGAGAATTAAGAAATTCCGTTGCATACATTTTTGAAGTTGAGTTCTAATTGTTAGACGGTATATATGTCCATTTTGTCCCAATTTCAAAAAAGATGCTAATCCACTGCCAAAACTCCCAATTGGTAGTTCAAGATCACTTCCTGAAAGTATAGCGTGTACAAAGCTTGGGCATAGTCTGATTGACCAGTCACCAGCTGTTGATTAGCAGTAGCAAGGTCTACAAAGTTGCTGACACCAAGCCTAAACCTCTCGGAAATCGCAGTCTGTGCTTCCACAGCAGCAGCAAGTTGCAATTTTGTTGCTTCCTCCCTCTTGATACTCGCTTTGTAATTTTCATAAGCCAGTTTGATCTCTTGGGATATCCTTCTTTCCAAGGCTGTTTTCTCCAACTGTTGGTTGTGGTACTGCACCTTTCCTCGGGTTACGGTGAGCTTGTTGTTGAAATTATTGAAGATAGGAATGTTCAGTGATACACCGATGGTCTGCTGTGGGTACACCTGCCAAAGCTGTTCAGAAATGGTTCTTTCATCAAGAGAAGTAAAAAAAGTACTGTAATTGAAGAAAGCATTGATTTGGGGATACATGAATGACCTGGAAACGGCAAGTAGTTTTTTGTTGCCTGATTCCAACAATTGCTGCTGCTTGAAGTCCTTGCGGTTTTCCAAAGCTATTTTATACAATTCATCCACCGACATAGACAAATATTCACTTTTTCCGGGACTCAGACTGACCTCATCGAGTTCAGGAATGACATTTGGTTCCAACTGCAACGTTTCTGCCAAAGTCCAGGCATCTGTTTCCCATTGGATCTTGGCGTTCAATGCCACCGTTTCCAGCCTTGCCACCTCGGATTGCTGGTTATATTGATCAGAAAGTGTTCTCAATCCTGCCTCCACAAATCCTTCAATCTGCTCCAACTGTTTCTTTTGGTTTTCAAGGTTTTCCAAAGCGATTCGGTACAACTCTTCATCCAATAGGACCTGCAGGTATTGCCTGCCGATATTGAACATGACTTCCTGTGCCGCTCTTTGCAGGCTGTTTTCCCCGGCTTCCTCAAAAAACCTTGTAGCCTGTGTGTTGTTAATCCTCCGCCCGCCATTGTAGACAGGCATGGCGGTATTCAAATTAGAAGTGATGATGTTGTTGGAAATATTGGTCACAATCAATTGGTCTTCCACCTGTTGGTATTGTTGGCCACTTTGCCTAAATCCACTGTTATTGATGTTCAGGTTTGGCAAATGGGCCAATTGTGCCGCCTGCTTTTCCCTTTTCAAAACCTCCTGCTGGTTTTCGAGCTGTCTGTAATTGAGGTTTTGCTGTAGACCAATTTCCACAGCCTCACGGAAATTAAGTCTCAAGGTATCCTGGGCGTTCAATTTTGAAATGAAAGCCATCAAAATCAAAGCGGTGATAAGTATCTTATTCATAATTATATGGCAATGTCTTTGTCAATTTTTCCATCCAACATCTCAATCAACCTTGTCCCATAATCAGCATTTTCACGGGCGTGGGTAGCTTGGATAATCGTAGTTCCTTCTTTGTTGAGTTCTTTAAATACTTCCATGATTTCCTTTGCCTGTGCAGAATGGAGGTTTCCTGTCGGTTCATCTGCCAACAATACCCTTGGTCTTCCT
Source organism: Aquiflexum gelatinilyticum (assembly GCF_024813435.1). Classification (NCBI taxonomy): domain Bacteria; kingdom Pseudomonadati; phylum Bacteroidota; class Cytophagia; order Cytophagales; family Cyclobacteriaceae; genus Aquiflexum; species Aquiflexum gelatinilyticum. The sequence goes on along the minus strand of NZ_JANAEZ010000005.1, from coordinate 299,944 downwards.
GCTATCGCCCTTGCTATTCCGACCAACTGCTGCTGTCCGCCTGAAAGCTGTTCCGGGAAAAGGTCTTTTTTGGCCACCATATTGAACCTGTCCAAAAGGTTGGCAATGATGCTTTTCCTTTCACTTCCAGAAACATTCCGGTAAAGTAAAGGGGTTTCGATGTTTTCATACACCGTGAGTTCGTCGATCAGGTGGTAAGCCTGAAAAATATACCCAAACTCAGATTTATGCAGTGAAGACCTTTCCTTTGACTTCATGTCATTGATCGACCTTCCATCAAAGGAGTATTTGCCTTCATAATCCTCATCCAACAATCCTATAATATTGAGCAAAGTCGATTTTCCGACTCCGGATGGTCCCATCAGGGTGAGAAATTCTCCTTGCTCGATGGTGAGGTCAATTCCTTTCAATATAAATACCCGCTGAAACCGCGATTCGATGAATTTGTCAATTTGGTTAAGCTTAATCATTATTTGGACATAAGATGTGAGACACTAGACTGAATTGGTTGTATAGAATGGAATTTGCTCCAAACTTTGAACAATTCCCCTTATCCCAATCCTATGCCATAAAAAAAGCCCAATATTGTTCGAATAAGGGCGTTTTTTGAAGAAATTCGGTTTGAAGGATCGAACATTTTTGTTCGCTGACGGACGATAAGGTGTCTTCTCCCTCAACCAAGGATATAAGGGAGGGAATATTAAAACACTAAAGAAACAATGAAAACAAAGGATATCAGCCTTTGCGCCATTTGCGAAACCATAGTTTCCATTGCGGTAAAAATAATGTGTCCAGATTCCGGACAGGCAGGATATCTGACGACCTTGGAAGTTCTGTGTCAGTCTGTGGTATCTGCGGGAGAATGTTAACCACAAAAGAAACAAAGAAAACAAAAGTTATTACCCTTTGCGCCCTTTGCGAAACCTTTGTGGCCACTGCGGTTAAAAAAACGATTTATGAGATATTCCCTTACATCTCCAACAATACCACCTAACTTATACCAAAGTCAAAAATCATGAAATTTCAGATTAAAATTACATCCTTCAAAACATTGGATCAGGTCAAGGATTATTGGTCCTCAGCAGATTATATCCAACTTTTAGATCTTTTTGGTTTCCCTGATGCCGAAAGTGCAGAAGAAGGGTCTCTCAGGGAATTGTTGATGATGGCCATTACGGATTATGAACCCAATGAAGCTGCAGCCATAGTCCTAACCTACAAATTAAGCGGGGACTTGTCCAAAGGTCAAATCGAACAGATATCCAACGACATGCTCTTAGACAAGATCGCTGAAGAATATCCCGAAATCAGCCTGCATGCCACACTTTTCCAAGTCAACCAACTCCTGTACAAGGCCTTCAACGGCAGATTCCCCAACACCAAAGCCAGTCAGTATGAATGTACCCTAACCCCGTTTGACAATACCGCGAAGGTAGAAATGACCAAAGAAGGCATGCTCAAGTTATTGGACAAGGGCCTTTCGGACAGCAACCTGATCAAAAGACTCTTTGGAGATAAAATGACAGGAAATGTTCCTTTTCCTGAAGCGGAATCCATTCTATGGGACATGCAGACTATAAACGGAAAAGACTTCAAAGTCCTGACATCAGAATATTGGTTGAGTCAAGATGATTGGATAGCAGATGAATTTGAAGGAAATTATGAGGAGAGGGATGAAGAGGAGGAGAATTGATTTCCCCTTCAGCCTATGCATACTTCATAATAAAATTCAGAATTCTTAATTTTTATTCTAAACCTTTTTACCGCCTTAGGCTCTTTGCGAGATTGATTTTTTAGATTTTTCTCTACGTTCGAAATGACAGGACGATGTGTCTTCTGCCTTGTGTATTTTGTACCATTCAGCAGAATCAAACCATTCTTCATTCCGAATTTATCATTCAAAATTCCCTACTCGTCCTTAAGCGTCGTTGCCGGATTTTGTCGGTTGACTTTGACAGTGCGGTACCCGATTGTTAAAAGAGAAATCCCAGCCACTATCAGGATCGCAACCACATACACCATCGGGGAGACAGTAGTTTTGTAGGCAAATCCTTCGAGCCATTGCTTCGAAAACCAGATTCCGAATGCTGTCGCCAACACAGCCGATATTCCCAATAACACAAAGAAATCAGCGGAAAGCACTTTCAGGACATCGACCTGTGTGGCTCCGAGGACTTTGCGGATGCTGATTTCCCGGGTTCTTCTCAAGGCCACATAAGAAACCAACCCAAACAAACCCATGCAGGCGATGAAGATCGCGATCCCTGCAAAAAGGCTGAATACAGACCCTATTTTCTCTTCTGTTTGGTACATGCGGGCATATTCCTGGTCGACAAATTTGTAATTGAAAGGCCTGTCAGGGGCGAGGCTTTTCCAAATTCCTTCCATTTTGGCTAAGTGCTCTGCCGGATTTCCTTTCGGCAGTTTTGCCAGAATGACATTGGCTTGTTCGGGATCCACCATGATGGCCAAAGGTCCAACCTGATGATGCAGTGAATTGAAGTAAAAATCTCCCACAACAGCTTTGACATAAGTCGGCGAACCGAAGTTCAGCTTTTTGCCTACGGCTTCTTCATTCGTCCAACCCAATTCTTTCACAGCAGCTTCATTGAGCATGACTGCATGTTCGATTTCTTGCTTATAGGCAACCGTTCTCGTGATTTCTTCAGCAGCAAAATCCTCTCCGGCGACTATTTTCAACCCCAAAGTCTTGACCAGATCCGGATCTACCGAATAGCCGGTGATCATCATTTCTTTGTCCGTATCCAATCCCGGGAAAATCTTGTAGCCGGCTTTGATATAAATCGGCATGTCTGCAGCCAAAGTGACTGATTGGGCAGCACCCGTCCGCAGGAGCTCATTCTTAAGACTTCCTACGGATTTTCTCATGTTGTAATGATAGCTTAGGGCGACTACTTCTTCCCTGTCATAGCCGAGGTTGACGGATTGCATATATTCCAGCTGACGTTGTACGATCAGAGTCGCTACCAACAAACCTATAGAAACAAAAAACTGAAATACGACCAGACCTTTGCGAAGCCAAGCTCCCCCTCCTATTTTGACGTTTTTGCCCAAAGCTTTCAAAGGTTCCATGCCTGACAGAATCAAGGCAGGATATACTCCCGAAAGAAAAGCGATCAACAGCAACAAGCCCAAAATCACGGCAAGGCCAGAAGGTGTCAGCAGCAATCCCAACTGCAAGGGTACTCCGGATATATCTCCGAATGCATCCACCATAAAATAAAGGGACAATAGACTGAATACAAGGGCGGAAAAAGTCAGGATAAATGATTCGGAGATAAACTGTCCAAAAAGCTGCATCCTGCCTGCTCCCATAACTTTACGCAAACCCACTTCCTTGTTCCGCTCTGTGGCTTCGGCAGTGGCAAGGTTGACATAATTGATGATTCCGATAAATATCAAAAGCACTGCCACAATTCCAAAAATGTAGAGGTACTTGATGTCGGAAGTGGGTTTGATACTTTGGAGTTGATTTTCTCCCAAGTGGATGGAGGTGACAGGCTGAACCTGAAAGGAAGTCCTAAACCCGTAATTGTTCATGTCCTCTCCCATGTATTTTTCGACCATCTGATCCAGCTTGGACGAAAAAGTAGCCATATCTGCATTCGGAATCAGTTTGGCATAAGAATAATAATTGGAAGGTGACCATTCGGGTTTGGTCCCGTGCCGGTGGGTTTTGAAAGATGCTATGAAATCAAAGTCCAGGTGGCTATTGGAAGGAAAATCCTGCATCACTCCTGAGACAATGTATTCTCCTCCATCTATTTTGAGTGGTTTTCCGGTAGCGGCATTCACTTTTCCAAAATACCTTTTGGCAGTGCTTTCTGTCAAAACAATCTGATTGGGTTCGGAAAGGACCAGGTCGGGATTTCCTTCCAAAACCTCAAAATCAAATACTTTGAAGAAGTTCTCATCAGCAAATGCAAAACGCGATTCCTCCTGATTTCCCTTCCCTGCATCTACGACGACGGAGGAGAAAATACTGAGGTCAAAAACCAAAGTACCGATTTCTACTTCCGGAACTTCGGCCATCAAGGTGGGAACAAGGATCGAAGGTGTGGAAGAGACAAGTTGTCTTTCACCACCCGAAACAAACTCCTGATTGAATTGGTAAATCCTGTCCGCATCGGTGTACATCCTGTCATAGCTCAGTTCATGGTAGATGTATAGCGAGATCGCCAAAAAACTGACGATGGCAATGGTCAGACCAAGGATATTGATACCGGTGTAAAGCTTCCGCTTGGACAGGTTTCTAAAGGAGACTTTAAAGTAGTTTTTCCACATATTATTTAGATGTGAGATGTGAGATTTGAGACGTAAGATAAAAGAAGCGAGAACCGAGAACCGAGAAGCAAGAAGCGAGAAACAAGAACCGAGAGCTGAGAAGCAAGACTTTGTCTTATCATCTAGAAAAAACGCTGAATGGTTGCCATAACATTCAATCATTGATTTGCTTCGTAAATCGTACTCCATACTTCCCTACTTCCATCCCTCTTAACCTCCTAACATCCTTCCCACTTCCATGCCAATGCAAAAACAGCCAAAACATTGAAAAATCACAGATTGAAGGTAAAAACCCATCAAATCACGGACATTAATGTTCGCATACGGTCAAAAAAAAAAGCAAGGCCTGGACAGAATCCAGACCTTGCTTTGTATCAATAAACTAAAATACCTCTATGGAAAGAACGTCGTGGTTTATGAGGCAGGAAACCTTGGTTCGGATGATGGCTTTTTAAAAGGCCAAGAATGAATAGTTGGTTTAGCTTTCACCAAAAAACAATAAGTGTTTTAATAGTTGGCTTCAAGGTAATGTCCTAAAAACATGCCAAACACCAAAAGTGGGTAAATTTGGCTTTGGAGGCTGTTTTTGATTTCCATCCACATTAAATGCGAACAGTATTCGTCCAATAGCGGTCAAAACAATTGTTTCAGAAGGGTGTTTTTTTGGTATATTGTTTTGGCTTCCAAAATTTTCCTGTTCAAGTTTACTATGAAAAAGCTATTCCTTTCCTTCCTTTTTATGTTTTCAATGTCTTTCCTTTTCGGCCAAAGCCAAACCAAGACTGATGAAATCTACACTTACAAAACCCCTGACCGTGACGGTACAGGTAAGGTTTATTTGGGAAGGGAAATATCCCAGGTCATGAACTTTATGGGAATGAGTTGGTTGGAACGATCTACCCGTCCGCAGGAAGAAAACACCGAATTGGCGATCAAAAACCTTCCCATAGATAAAAAGAGCGTGGTAGCAGATATCGGAGCAGGATCGGGATATTACACATTCCGGATTGCCAAGAAAGTACCAGAAGGCAAAGTGTATGCCGTCGAAATCCAGGATCCTGCGATCAAATACTTGGAGGATCGCAGCAAAGAACTCGGTTTTGACAATGTGATTACCATCAAAGGAACAGAGAAATCTCCAATGCTTCCGGATAATTCCATCGACCTTGCGATCATGGTTGATGTCTACCATGAGTTGGAGTATCCGCATGAAGTCCTGCAGAATATCAAAAAATCCCTCAAACCTGGTGGAAAACTTTTATTGATTGAATACCGCGGTGAAGACCCCAAAGTCGCCATTAAAAGACTTCACAAAATGACTGTCGAGCAGGTTACCAAAGAGTTGTCAGCCAATGGCTTTTCCCTGATCCAAAACGGTCAGTTTATGAAAATACAGCACTTTTTGGTTTTTGAGAAGAATTAAGGCGGTTATTTGGTTAATTGATTAACTGGTTAACTGATCAACAGGTTGTAATTGTTCTAGTGGTTGTAGTTGTTGTTTGCTTCGCTTTGTCTAGTTGTTATTGTTGTCAGGTTTCGTCACCCTGAGGAACGAAGGGTCTCTTTTTAAAGAGTTTTAATTGTTGTAATGGTTGTATTTGTTTTAGTTGTTGTCTGCTGCACGCCTGCCTACGGTAGGTAGGTTGTCAAGTTGAGGTCCCGTCATTCTGAACCGGAGCTTGGGCAGGTGTGATAGTTAAAATTCTGACTAACGGTCAAGTATAAGAGCTGTAACGGATTTCAAGGCGATTACATGTCCGTTTATCACAAAGATTTTTAGAAGCACAGACCTTCGATTTACCAATTTAATCGCTATAGCCACATACACGCTGTTGTGTGCTGGCATTCTTGTCCACCGTGTCTGTAAACCATTGCTTTTTGTTAAAGTTCTGTTTCATTTTCTTTGTCGTTTTGGTCTGTGCCGTTGGGTGTTTTATTTTTTTAAAGCGTTGTAAAAAATATTATAAAATTCATTCTTTAGATCGGAAAGGTGGAAGCTCTATTGCAATTTTTGGTCTATGCGTTAGCTTGTGCGAATTGCAAATGTGCTTACACCTGTGCGTTGGCTATTATCTTTCCTTCCATATTTCTTCAATCGATTTTGTTTTTAGTCCATCCTTTATTTTTTCTCTTGTCTTTTGTGAGTACCTATCGAAAAATGTTTTACCAATTTGAATTCTTTTAAAACATTCCGGGTCTTCTTTAACTCCGAAATGTTTTACTGCTGCTGTCGTCTTTGGGCCAGTCAAACCCAATTTCTTTGCTAATTGGTCTCTTCCAAGATTGTAAAAATCCAATTCATTCACACGTTTAATAGCAACCACACCGGCACCTGGTGTTCCTTCGGGAACAACTGTCACAGGAACACCTTCTGATTTTGTAATTCTCAGGTCTAAAGAAGGACCATATCCGTTTTGTGTAAATGATAAAGTTGAAACACTTGGGAAGAGCTGTCCCCAATTTGTAGCTTTTGGTAATTGTTTAGCTAAGGATTTTAGTTCTTTGTCTGACGGTTGAGATTCGTTTCCCTGAATAGCATTTTCCATAATAGCTAATGCCCTTAATTTTTCTGTTGCTTCAAGCTTCTTTCTACTTTTTGGTGCAAGTAGTTTTTTAATTTCCTGAACTTCTGAACTGAAAAAAGCCTGAATGTCCATCGGTGGGGTCGTCGAAAGAGGCAATACCCTTACCGGTAACTGGGTCTTTAAGTCAATATTGAAAACCTTTTTGGCTATGTCTCTGAAAAGGGTCAAACCTGCTTGGGCTTGGAAATACAGATACTGCTCCGACATTTCAAGTGTGTAATGTTGTGCTGCGTCTCTCAATCCGTTAATGGTCTGCAAAGTGAGAACATCCGTGTCAGATAAAAACTTGATTGTATTGTCGCTAAATCCTTTCCGCACACAAGCACCAAAACCAATAGTTTCTTTTGCACCTTTTTCTTTTATTTTTCCGCCTTTATGAATGATGCTTGCTTTGAGTAACATTTCAAATGAGTGATCCATAAAAATCAAAACACCATGTATCCGTCCGCAATCATTCGGGCGGTTAAAAAGCTCTATGCTCAATGTCAGTGAGTCAATGGCTTTATGATACAAATGCTTTGCTTCTTTTCTCATTTAATTTATTTCTGTGTATTAATCCCTCTATTTATCAATTCCTTTACCATACCAAACACCATAGAGTTGAAATCTTCTCTAGCATCTCTATTGTCTGTAATCAGTTTGTAAAAATCAAAATTTGTAGTAACGTGTTTCAGCAATTCTTCCTGGGCAATTTTATCACTAGTGATTCTTGCATTTTGATCGTCTGAATATCTCAAAGAACTGACCATATCTTGATTTTTTGCAACATCATTTACAATGTCTTCTGCCATTCTTCGCACTTTATCAGCATCTTCAAATTGGGTTCCATAACGGTCATTGAATGTTTTCAATATGTTTGAAAGTCTATCTTTATCACCATCTATATGACCACCTCTCATATCTGTAGGAATAGGCTTTAGATCTTCCCCTTGTTCCATAGCAATGCTTGTGGTCGATTCCAACTGCAAACGATAGCTGTCCATATCGATATTATCTAAAATCCCTTGGGCCAAATCAATTGGTGTATCTCCGCCTAATTTGTTTTGCAAGTGATTCAAGAAAATATACAAACGCTCTAAATAAGGATTTTCAAACGGGACAATTTGAGATAGAAAAATGTAAAGACGAACGTATGTTTTTACTTTGGCTCTAAAGTCTGCTTGTTGTTCTTCTGAAAGGTCGTTTCTAAAAATTTCGGAAGATGTGTCCAACATTGCATGCAATTGGTCAACAGGAACATTGGCCAAAATCTTTTCTGAAAATTCAAAAACTTGCTCTCTGGTATAAACTTGAAAATTGTCCAAAGCATCTTTCAAATCAAACAACTTGTTTGGATCGGTTGCTTCTCCTAAAATAGTACTTTCAAAATAGGGTTTAAAGGCTTTTTCAATGTCTTCCGCAGTGTTTGCAAAGTCCAAAACAAAGGTGTCTTTCTTTAATGGATGACTTCTGTTAAGTCTTGAAAGCGTTTGCACAGCATTTACTCCGCCTAGCTTTTTATCTACATACATTGTATGCAGAAGCGGTTGGTCAAAACCTGTTTGATATTTATTGGCTACTAATAAAAATCGATATTCATTTTTTTCAAATTCGCTCGGAATATTAGCACTCGAAAATCCGTTTAAACTGGCTTCTGTTTGTCCATCAATTTCTCCTGAAAACGCAACCACTGATAAAAATGGGCTGTTGATTTTTAACAAATAATCATCAAATGCCTTTTTGTACTTTACTGCATTGGCTCTCGAACTTGTTACCAACATTGCTTTTGCAAATCCTCCCATTCGCTTTTTACGGATTACGTTTTCCATAAAATGCTCAATGATTAAAATTGCTTTCTTCTTAATGGCGTGTTCGTGGCTCTCTACATAGTGTTTGAGTTTCTTCTGTGCTTTCAGTTTATCATATTCAGGGTCATCCTCAATCTTTTTCAGTAAAGCATAATAACTCTGGTAAGTGGTATAATTCTGCAAAACATCCATAATAAAACCTTCCTCAATGGCTTGTTTCATTGAATACAAGTGAAAGGCTCTGAATTTAGTTTTGTCCCCCTCTTGAAATGAGACTCCAAAAAGTTCTAAGGTTTTATTCTTTGGTGTAGCGGTAAAAGCAAAATAACTCGCATTGGGTAATAGCTTTCTTGATTTCACCAATACCCTAATTAAATCTTCACCTGTTACTGTTTCTTCCGCATCTTCAACCTCTACCATATTTGAAATATCTTCCAAATCTTCTTCTAAGTCGGCTTGTGTGGCTTGGTCTAGGTTGAGTTTGGAAAGTGTTTCGTTCAGTTTTCTTGCCATTTGTCCACTCAAACTGCTGTGAGCTTCATCTATGATGATGGCAAAATTGTTTCCAGGCAATTCGCCAATATCTTCAACAATGTGTGGGAACTTCTGAATGGTGGTAATGATGATTTTTTTACCTTCTTCCAGTGCTTGTTTCAGTTGTTTACTGCCTTCGGTAATGGCTTCAACCACCCCTTTTACTTGCTGATACTGTTTGATGTTCTCTCTGATTTGAGCATCTAACACCCTGCGGTCTGTTACAACAATTACGGTATCAAAAATATTGTCTTGTCCTGATTTGTCGTGTAATCCAACCAACTGATGAGCCAACCAAGAAATGGAATTGGATTTGCCCGAACCAGCGGAATGTTGAATCAAATACTTTTGACCTGAACCTTTTTCTTGTGCATCTGCCAATAAATTGCGAACGGCAACTAATTGGTGGTAGCGTGGAAAAATCAATTTCTTTTCTTTTCGGGTTCTGATTTTGCCTTTTTCATCCAAGAACTCTTTTTCTTCTGTAATGAGCTGACAAAAATTTTGAATAATATCTGTCAGACTACTTTTGGTCAAAATGGCTGCCCACAAATAGTCGGTTTTTATGCCACCATTTGGTGGATTTCCTGCTCCGTTGTTGTAGCCTTTATTAAAAGGCAAAAAGTGTGATTTCTCTTTTTTGAGCTGTGTACACATCCAAACCTCTTCCGTGTCCACAGCAAAGTTTACAATTAACCTGCCTAAGCGAAACAGTTCTTCATTTGGGTCTCGGTCTGTTTTGTATTGTTTGATGGCGTGTTCTACATTTTGCTTGGTCAGTTCGTTTTTCAACTCAAAGGAAATAATCGGAATACCATTGATAAACACTACCAAGTCCAATGACTTTTTATTTAGTGGCGTAAAATATACCTGACGCATTACCGAAAAGCGGTTGGCTTGATACAAGGCATTGGCAGAAGCGTTGTAATTAGAAACAGGTTTATCGTAAAACAAATGCAGTTTGGTATCGGTAAAGCCGTCTGTTATTCCTTTTCGCAATACTTCAATCACGCCTTTTGCTTGTATTTGGTCATTGATGCGTTTGATTATTTTTTGCTTGTAAAGGTCTTTGTGGTAGGTTTTAAGTATGGTAACCGATTTAGGTTGCGTAGCTTCTAAAAATTCAAACAATAAGGCACTATCCAAACAAGCCACATTATCGTAAGCGGTATTTTCACGAAGTAAATAGCCATTCTCACTGACCAAATATTGGGCAATGTGGGTTTCTAATCCTTTTTCTGTGGTGTCTGTTTGTTTTGTCATTATTAATTTAATTTGTGCTCCTCAAAGTATGTATTCAAAAGCTGCATAATCTTTTCAAAGTGTTTCTGTGCTAATTTGTCATTCCAATTTTGATGCTCATAAATCAAATCGGATTTTAGGCTATCAATACTTCCTTTGCTTTTTTTATCTAGGAACATACTCTTTTTAACCCCGAAAGCTTTATCGCTGTATTCGGAATTGATACTTCTAGTTACTAAAACCAAATTGCCCATAGTATCAAGCATTTCATCACACACTTTATCTTGTGAAGACCTTGGATTTTGTGGCCCAATATGTTCAATTGAATTTCTTGCAGTCATCTTATAGTCTTTCCAAGCCTCCGCTTTACCGAGTTTATTTCTGTAATACCATAAAACAAATTCAATTTTGTAAAACCAATAATGCGGAAATGCTGTGCCCTCTTTATTAAGATTATCAATGCTTCCAAAAATAGCTTCCGGTGCTGGTTTATACTTTAAGTATTCAGAAATTGACTGAATTGTTCTTTCAGGCAAGGGGATTTTCTCTGTGTTTGAACTTAATAAGGTGTTATCCAAATGTCTTAAATAAAGAAAAGCATCATTAAAACTCGGCTTCTCGTCAATCATCCAATATAGAAAAGGAGTTAACCAATATTGCGTGGTGTTCTGCTGGGAATGGTATAAAATACTTTGAAGCAAACCGATTCCGTGTAATTCTTCCTTTTTAAGCCTTCGCAAATAATAGGTTTGACCTCTTCTTTTTTGATTTTGTTTGTAGATGTCTTTTAGAATGTGCTCCTCTTTTTGGTCTCCTATTGTTACCCATTTTATTACATAACGGTCAAAAGAGTTTCTGACTTCAAAAAGTGTTTCAATAAAAGTAATTACAGATTTTTCATCAATAAAATCAGACTTTAGGAAATGCTTATCAAAAATTTCTAATAGTTCTTTCTCATTGATTCTTTGAATGTCTTCTTTTTTCTGGTCAAATAAGAATATCCTTAATGTATGAAGCAATAACTGTGGAAAGCTTAAAACACTTCGAACGGGCTCAAATTCATCTTCAGTTGCTTCAGGGTGATGATTAAGTTTTTTTTTGAAAGTATCGGATAAAGTAGAATATTTTTCTGGTTTTTGAATTACATCACTTAGTGACAATTCCTTATTTGACTCACGATAATCAAAAAGCTCTAAGACGTTTTTTATAGAAAAACCATTATGATATATAGCTGCAATATTTTGAGCCGACCCAATTTCTAAGGCAATCACTCTTTCAATGTAATTGTCCATTACACTGCAAGCTTGCCAAAGCTTAGCAAATACTTGTCTTTTGTTTACATTTTTTATGAAGCCTAGTAAACGAGCTTTCAAGATTTCGTGATGCTCTAATTGTGCACCTCGATTGTTTAGTGCTTCAAACAGTTTGTTTAAGTCGTTGGAAGGAGGAACGGTTGTTTTTACCATTTTAAGCTTTTCAAAAATGAAGTTAGAAAATGCTTGTTTTTCCGCCTCATCCACAAGATGCTTGTCTATAAGTTGTATAATCAGATTTCTTGCTTTTCCAACCTGCATTAGATCTGAAAAATCATTGCTTGCTTCGTTTACCTTATTTGATATTTGGTCTATGCTTGTGAAAAATTCAGATACATTTTCTCTGATTGAGAATTGCAACCTCAATTTTTTGCCATTATACGTAAAAGGGAGTAGGGCTCTTCTCAATTCATTTGACAATAACCAAAGCGTGGTAAAACGTTGCTGACCATCTACCAAATCATACAAATTTGGTTTTAAAGCGTTCTGTACTAAAATAATTCCTCCAATGTAATAAAGGTCTTTTTTAGCTGTGAAGGCAGTATGTAAATCTTCAAAAAGAGTTTTGACTTGTTCTTCTGTCCAAACGTATAGACGCTGGTAAATCGGGATGTTAAATTCCCAACCTTCTTCAACTACAGAAGCAATATTGATTAGCTGTGATTTTACCTTATCCATTGCTTTCTGCTTTTAAACTCATTCAGATACTTATCATTCTTAATATCCACACCATAAAAATCACACACCCTTTTAATATATCGTTCAATCACCGAGTTTTTTAAATTTCCTTTATCGTTCAAAAATTTTTTATTCCAGTATACATCATCAATTGATTTTGCCCCTTTTATGAAGCTAAAAATCTCATTGGGCAAATAGGCATTAATAATTAAGTCAATCAGGTTCAGTTCCGCAATTTTTAAACTGTTCTTGATTGCTTCATGCCTTACATAGTATTTTTCCAACCGCACACTTCCTATGTAGTAATCAAAATACTGAATCGCATCAAACAGTTTTTCTTCTCCAAAATTATCATAATAAGCTACTAAGCACATTTGCATATAGTATCGGAGATACGCCGACATATCTCTTGTGTAAATGGCATTGTAGAAATTAATTGAATCTTGTATAGCTTTTGTTTTCTTGCCACTTTCATTAAAGAACAAATCAAAAATGGAATGGTATTTTTCAGTGAAATCAAAAAAGTTCTGCCCTTTATAAATCGGCTGTCTGATGGCGAAAGGATATTCAATGATGGATATTGGCTTTTCTCTGGAGATAAAATTTAGCCCATCATTGTTGACTTCTATTTCCTGAAATCGCATATTGTTTCTGTTGGGAAACAGTCGGAAGTTTTCCTCATTATTCGACTTGTGTGTGTTCTTTTGGAACTCACCTAATACATTGTTTTTATTGGGATATGGAAATGTGGTCTGACCTCTCCATTTTCTCACTTTAAAAAGAACCTCATTAAACAAATGCTTTAAATCGAGTAAATGGTCGTCCTGTTTTTTTGCTTTGAATGTGATGGCTTCCCAATCTTTTGCTCGTTTGGCTTGCAATGGTTCAGGAAGTGCTCTTAAATGATAGGCTTTTAAGTAGTCGTCAACCCCCAAACTTACTCCTCGGTTGTTTTGAGAATCAAAAAATGAAAAAGCGTGGTCTTGGTTGTCGCTTACAATTATGGTAAAATCTAGTTTGCTAAAAATGTCAGCTTTGTTGAATTGTTGAAGTTGTTCTTTTTTACTAGTTAAAAAATTGAAATTGTTGGCAATGTTGTAAGCGGAAATCATTTGATTATAAACCAAATCCTGACCGCTTAAAAACTCTTTTTTAATGATTTGGTATATTAAAGCTAAGGTTGTTAATCGTTGTTGTCCATCAATAATTTCATAGCCCTTTTTTTCCTTGTCATAAAAAAATAGTAAAGTGCCCATATAGTAGGAATGTCTTGGTTCTTTTTGAAGATACTCATCCCAATCTGTAAGTAATTCGTCAACCTTCTCCTTATCCCATGTATAGGCACGTTGATAGTTTGGCACTACAATATTTGGGTACTTTTGATAAATATCATAGAAGCCGTATGTGCTTACCTCCATCATAAATCTTCACTTTGCATTTCATATTCCTCCCCATCCTCAGCCGCCATACTGATTTCATCTTCTATCTCCTCATAGGTTTCTTCTTCTATTAACTCAGGCACTTCATATCCTCTTACATCAATTTTCCCTGTAACCGCTTCGGCTATCAAAGCCGTTTTGTATTCTTCGGCTAGTGAGATTTCTTTTTTTATGATAGCTTTTAACTCATTTTCTCTTTCTATTAGCTTTATCAATTCTTTTTGTAACGCAATGTCGGGTACTGGAATTTTTTCCTTAATCAAATACCGAGGATTTAGAGGTCTATTTCTACCTGCAGCGCCCCTTGAATGGTAATCTAGTAGTAAATGGCCTTCAGAAATTGTAAAAAATGAAAACAGATATTCGGGGATAATAATATTTAAATTACAATCTAACACAGGATATCTGTGAGAGGCAACGCATCCATCATCTTCCAAATCAACTAATGCAACGGCTCCTTCCCAAGCAAACTGTCCACTTAAAATAACGTCACCTTTATTTATAAAATAGAAACTTGAATCTCCTAATTCTTTTCCAAGAGTTGCTTCCTTATGAAACAGTCCACGACCTCTATTATATAAACCAACTGGAGTATAAAACTCATTTTCAAATGCTTCAATTGGTCTTTGTATAAGTTTTGCGACCGAAGACAATCTTAAGTATTTTACATTTTTAGAGTTTATCAATTCTCGTGTTAATGACTTTCTTTTTTCAGCATACAAAGAAAGCAATTGCTTTTTCTTTTGGATAAAGCGGTTGATTTTTGCCAGTTTGTAATCTAAAAATCGGACAATGGCGGTTTGTTCTTCTTTGGGGGGAATTAAAACTGTTTCTCTTCCAAACTCTTTAAATGCCAATGATTGCCTAACTCCACCACCTAAATTATAGAAGTATTTTATCTTGTCTAAAAAGTGAAGTTGATAATAATAGTATTTGGAATGAATATCTGCTTTTGGTGCAAGTCCAATGTAAGCACTCGTGATAATTCCCCTTTCTTCAACATATCCAACACGCAATGATTTCTTGTCATTTTGCAAATCTGTAAATCGTAAAACAATAAAACCTTCATCAATTATTTGATAACCCTCAAATGATGCAGGAACTAATCCAGTGGCATTATCTATGTCTTTCCGTTTCAGTTTTCCGTAACTAAGCGAAAGTAAATTTCTTTCAACAAGACCAATATTTTTGTTCTTATTGTCTGCAAACAACATACGTAATTCAGTTTCCTGCCAATGGCTCGGTATTTCTCTTTGCCAAAGTGTTTTAGATGATATATATGATTGATATTTTGTCTTTGCCATTACGAAACAATTTCATTTAATAATCCATCTGTTTCTTTTTCCAATTGCATTATATCATTTTCAATATCGGAAAGGTCTCTCAATGGTTCGTGTTTGTAGAAGTACTTAGTAAATGAAATTTCATAACCCATTTTCATCTTCTCCTTGTCATACCAAGCATCAGGAGCAAAGGGCAGAACTTCTCTTTTGAAATACTCTGCAATGCTTTCTTTCATTGGTACTTTCTCATAATCTTTCAAATCACTATCAGATTTTGGATTGCCTTTTAAATCCTCAATTATTTTTCCGTTTTCATCTCTTTCAGGTTGGTGTACAGCGATTTGATAAAAGCCAAAGTCTTCATTTTCAAAAATCATACTGTACTCGTTCTCTTCAAAGGCAAAGTATAGTTCTTGGATTTTTAAAATATCTTGAGTTCCAAGCTCTACTCGTTTATCCCCGAGGGGCTTTCTCATATTTTTATAAAAGCCCTCTGATGAAGCATTAATCAATTGTACTTTTCCTTTTCGGCGGGCTTCCTTTACATTAGTCAATAGCCAGATGTAGGTGGTGATTCCTGTATTGTAGAACATATCATTGGGCAACTGAATAATACATTCCAACAAATCATTTTCCAGTATGTATTGACGAATACCGCTTTCACTACTGCCTGCATCCCCTGTAAACAAAGCCGAACCATTTTGGACAGAGGCAATGCGGCTTCCACCATCCTTCGGGTCTTTCATTTTAGAAAGCATATGGAGCAAAAACATCAACTGTCCATCATTGCTTCGGGAAGTCAAACAAGTTTCTTCCAATTCGCCTTTGAAGTTTTTGATTTTTAGATTAAACCGTTTATCTTTTATCTCCACTTTTTTGCCTGCGCCCACATTCAGGTTTTCAATGTCCTGCTTCCAAGAAGTGCCATGAGGTGGATTAGTGAGCATAAAATTGAACTTCAAATCAGGGTCAAAGCCATACTCACTCAAAGTAGAACCAAACTTGATTTTATCAGGATCTTCCCCTTTCAGTAGCATATCCGACTTGCAGGTGGCATACATTTCGCCAGTATTTTCCTGTCCGTAAAGGTGAAAGGTTGCTGTTGATTTGATTTCGCCTTCTGGGTCCGTTGCGAAATGTTTAGACTGAGTCAGCATAGCACCCGAACCCCCACAAGGGTCATAGACCAAAAATGTACCTTTTTGTATTTTTTCCTTCACAGGCAAATACACCAAATGGGTCATCAACTCAATGATTTCTCTTGGTGTAAAATGTCTCCCTGCTGCTGCGTTTGTTTTTTCGTTAAACCTGCGGATTAAGTCCTCAAACATGTAGCCCATCGCCATCGGGGAAATCTTTTCGGGGCTGAGTTCTACCTTTGGGTTGCAGAATTTTTCAATCAATGAAAAAGTGATGCCTGTTTCCTCAAAAGTCTTTAACTGATTGCGGAATTTGAATTTTGAAATTATATCCTGAACATTTTCAGAAAAACCATTGAGATAATCTGTAAAATTTGTGTCAATATTTTTAGGGTCAGCCAAGAGTTTTTTCATTGTAAATTGAGAAGTGTTGTAGAAAGCCAAACCACTTCCATGGACTTCACTAGTCAATAAACCTGAGATGTTATCAATCTTGCCCTTAAATTCATTGTGTGTTTTTAGCACCTTTTCTTTGGTTGGTTCTAATGCCAAGTCCAAACGCCTCAAAACGGTCATTGGTAGGATTACATCCTGATACTGATTTTCAAGAAATTTATTGATCAGTACATCATCCGCAACCGTCCAAATAAAGTTGATGATAGATTGTAAATTCTGTGTGTTTAAATTCATATTCCCTTTTTCTTCGATTATTTATTCTCTTTACGGTGATTCAGAGATTTGTCAAATGTTTAAGATAATCTAAACCTTGCAACTTTTATTTCAAAATGAATAATTATATCCATTTACTATTCGACTAAATTAGTTTAAAAACCCTTTTCAGCCTATCCCGTGAACAGGGTATTTTTCGGAAAAACGGGAAAAAATCAGCAACATACTACTTACAATATTCACGGGGGAAAAAGGATCGAGGTTATTGCCTCGTTCCTTGATTGAACTACAAAACTTGTTTAAAAAAGTTAAATAACAATTTG
Organism: Aquiflexum gelatinilyticum; assembly: GCF_024813435.1. Classification (NCBI taxonomy): domain Bacteria; kingdom Pseudomonadati; phylum Bacteroidota; class Cytophagia; order Cytophagales; family Cyclobacteriaceae; genus Aquiflexum; species Aquiflexum gelatinilyticum. Next base: position 282,647 of record NZ_JANAEZ010000005.1, on the reverse strand, counting down.
TCAATAGCTTAAATTTTTTAGGATTTCTGTCTAGCTCAATATTTTTGAATATTATTCAAAAAGTTTTTTTTGTTCTATTTTCAGGTTTTTAGTAGCAGTCTTAATATTCATTATTTTTTCGACTGTCTCTACATAATTTTCCTGTGTTATAATTGTAATGTCTTTCTGTTCTTTAATAATATCTCTATTCAAGTCAAACATTGGATTGTTTTCATCAATACTCTTGTCATACATCACCGCACGAGGAATATTGTAATCCCTTGCATAGCCCATTGCCAATCGAGCACCACTATCAAGTTTTTGCCCAAACTTTTTCCATCTTTCCGCAGAATTTTGAGCATAGCTTGCCGCTAAAACTATTGTGTCACAAAATAATGCCTGAAGTCGGTCGCGTTCTTTATAACGACTGCTTAATTCCATTGGAGTTTTAAAGTCATTACCATATTCAGTGACAAGAAGTCCACCATCTTCTACAATTTGAAATGCTAAACCTTTATTTCTCGAAGGCATTATATTGGTTAATGGACCTGGCAAAATAGCAACCGTCTTGCCATTAGAATCTAATGCTTGCTGATGGGAAATGCTATCACAACCAAAAGCCAATCCACTTACTATTGTAGCACCCATTTTTACAAACTGAGCCACTATTTTTCTTTCTCTTTCTTCGATGTCGCCTTCAGGATTTAAAAGCCCAATAACTGAAATATTTTTATTAATAATGCTCAATAACTCAATATCGCCTTTATAATAAAGAAAAATAGGTTGTTCGCTTTCTTTTACATGACCTCGGTACTTCGGAAAATTATCGTCCCCCAAAGCAACAAAACCATCACAGCAATTTTGAAATTTATCTACAATTTTTGCTTCAAAATTTCTCTTAAGATTTTCAAACTCATCTATATGAGTTGGTTCTCCTTTGATTGTTTTATTTAGAAGGTTTACAATGGTTTCAACATTCTCATTGCCTTTCAAATTTTTTACAATCCATGCGTTGCCAATTCCCTTGTAGGATTTTGTAGTTAAAATATTTAATGAGTTCTCTGTATATTTCATATTATGAAGATTTTTTAATAAGACTTTGCTGCTGTTTTGCCTAAAGCGTAAAATATAACAGAATTTGCCCCATTATCTAATAAAGCCTGAATAGCATCTTCGTCAATATTAATTGATTTTGTGTATAAATCATCTACTAACAAAATGTCTTTACCTTTTACATCTCCTGAGATATTGCAGGTTTTTTTTATAATGCCAGGATATGGTAAGTCACCGTCACCACCGTAACCTGATTTGTCTAAATGTGTTGTACGGGTGTTTTTATGTCTAGAAATGTACGTTGTGCCGTCACTAAATCCGATAAGGTCATTTATTGCTGCTTTCACACCCTGTTTAAATAATAATTGACTGTGTGAGTAAAATGTTTCAGCTTTAGCTCTTGGAATAACGCAAACAGTAAGATTTTTTTTACCTGTTCTAATTAAAATCTGCGGTAAATCCGCTTTTAATATTTGAATCATGCTATTCTTAGCCCTATTTAAAACATCATTACTCTTGTCTTGAAATTGGTTTTTTAGAGTGGTAATAATATTTTCAATTGTTCCTATTGTTACTCTCCTTTCGCTATTTCCACCATGATAATCTTCATGGTAAAAAGCATCTATAGTTTGGCGGACAAAAATACCAGTCTGCAGTGTTTGTGTTGTCGGATTTGTATACCAACTTTGAGTGGAGATAATTTTAAAACTATTCATATTGACATTATTTTTGGGTTAATAATTTTAATACCTGCTTCAAGAGCATCATTTATTTCTGTTTCTTCATTTTCAAAAGCTATAATGTTATTGGGATTAACTCCCAATTTTGAAATTGCATTTTGAAACTTATTTATTTTTTGCTTTTGTTTACTAATCTCTCTGTAGAATATTTTACTGAATCTGTCTGTGAGTTCAAAATAATTCAATGTGGTCAATGCCCTGTCTTTACGGCAATTTGTTACTAAAACAGTCTTATTCGTTTGTGAATATTTATTGAGAATATCCACGTTTTCTTGTATAAGTTTTGTTTCGTGCAAGAAATCTTCGTAGAAATTTTCTTTCTCTTGAATTATCATATCATATACAGATTCTGTTAAACATGGGACAGTAATTTTGAGAACACTACGGTTAAACCGGATTAATGTATTGTAAGTCTGGTCTGTGTCTGTTTTTGTGACGGATTTAATAGCTTTATTATAAGCTAGAAAGTTTGCCCAGTTTGTATCAACTAATGTTCCATCCATATCAAAAAATAATATTTTATCTTCTGTAATTATACTGTCTGTTTTAATCTCTTTCATTTTTCTTGATTATGAGAAAATTTCAGTTTTTGTTTTATAACTACTGCCGACTGTTAGCTATTAATACTTATTCATAGCAATTACTATAGTACCAAACATACCCATTCCCTAAGAACATAAAAATACCGTGATCGGGGTATTTTTTGATTATTGAAAGAATTTTTTACCAAAAATGGAGATGATTTCAAGGAAATCAGAAAATTTCCTTTAAGAAAAGGCAAAAAAAGAAAGTAAAGTTATTCGCGGCAGCCACTTACCTGTGCAGGTCTTTATGACCAGACTTGCAGATGGAAACTAACCATTCGATGGGTTCTTTGCTTCTGTTCTTTTTTTGACAGATTGTAAATGATGCACTTGGCTTGCCCTATTTCCTACCTCTCCTCGACCCTGTCCTCAAGGAGAGGGAGAAAATTGATCTCCTAGACACTCTCTTTTTCTGAAGGGAATGTTTTGGGCTTTCGTCAATTCTTGATTTAAATCATTCATGTTCCTTTCCGATGTTACTTTTTTCTTGACAAAAAAGTAACCGAAAAGTCAAGAAAATCCGATCCTATCAACCCGAAAGGCCCTTGCCGGCCCGGCGGATTTTCTTCCCGCCCGCGATCAAATGAGGTACTTTCTGAAGTTTGAGGGATTGGCTATCCTGCCAAGACTGGGTAGGATTTCTAATCCACGAATGGGTGGGATTTGTTATCCCAACCTCCTATACCTGCTAATTTGCAATTGATCCACCTCTCCCGGACCCTATCTTCAAGGATAGGGAGAAAGTCGTGGTGGTCTTTGTCCGTACAGACCATTCAGTATTTCTCGAAAAAGTATGTCCAACACTCGAAATACCTTCTTTAACATGCGATGGAGCGTCTTTTTTTCTCGTTAAAGCAAGTTCGAAACTCGAAATAGTTTCTCCATGATGCGATAAAGAGTGTTTTTTCCTCGATAAAGTCTGACCATCACTCAAAATACCATCTCCAAGACGCGATGACGAGTCTTTTTTCCTCGATAAAGCATGTTGAACACTCAAAATAGTATCTCAAAGATGCGATGAGGCATGTTTTTACCTCGAAGGGCTATATTGGAAATGGTATTTGGTCTTTGTGAAAGGCACAGGACTGACAGTCTGTATAAAAAGAAACTGCCGGAACATGATGTCCGGCAGTTGGTCATTCAGCAATTCCCTGCTGTGTTTAAGATTCGGTCCCGTTTTCCTTTTTGCGGGCTTTCTGTTCGTACCTGACCTTGAGGTCAGCCTCGATGGGCTTGGCATTTGGCACGTCCATCTTTACGCCCTGCTTGACCTGATTGTAGTAGGCATTTGCAAACTTCATCAGGTCCACCCCCAGTTCCAGCAATGTGTCGTTGAGGTTGCTGTTGACCTGATTGAGGGCGTTGTAGACCGGAGTAAGCTCCTGATAGGCCTTCCAGTCCGCCTGCAGTTCTGCAACATTGGCAAAAGATGGGAGGAATTGGGGGTTGGAAATCGAATATTCCACGACCTTTTCTACATAAGGTCGAGAGGCCTCTCCCATCTTGTTGCGTTTCTTGCGCTGTTCGTTGGTAAGGGCGACGAGTACCGGACTCAGCTTGGCTGTAAGCACGGCGATCGCATCCTTGATCGCCTGCAGATCCGCCGGTGGGATCTCAATGGAAACTTTGTTATCCATAAAAATGGGGTTAATGTGAGATAGGAAAGCACAGTCCACCTAGACTGAAGGCTTAAGTTATCGATTTGATTTCTTTCATCAAAGAAAAGAATCATTTATTTTTAAGTATGTTAGTTATATAATATATTGGGATAGGCATGGGAACTATATTTATTCCCCAAGGTCTTTGTGTTTCTCCACCTCAACCCGGCTCTCTCCCCACGACTGTGTGGGATTTGAAATCCCACCCTCCCATACCTGCCAATTTCCAATTGGCCCAAGACCATTTCGAAAAAAGTATGTTAAATACCCTCTTTTTTCTGGTGGGAATTTTTTGGGTTTCCGTCAATCCTTGATTTAAATCCTTCATGTTCCTTTCCGATGTTACTTTTTTCTAGACAAAAAAGTAACCAAAAAGTCAAGAAAATCCGATCCTATCAACCCGCAAGGCCCTTGCCGGCCCGGCGGATTTTCTTCCCGCCCGCGATCAAATGGGGTACATTCTGAAGTTTGAGGGATTGACTATCCCGGCAAGACCCGGTGGGATTTGTAATCTCCTGCAATCCCGGCCGATTTGTAATTGGTCCACCTCTCCCCGACCCTTTCCTCACGACATCTTTCGAATCGGCCTAATGCAAAAAAAATCCGTCCCGGATTCGGGACGGATTAATCATTTATATAAAACGAGGTATTATTCAAATATCAGCTGTACACGTTGCAGAGACGGGTATTTGTCATAATCTAGGATCAGGATATACATCCCTGCCTGTGTGACGTTGCCTGAGAAGTCCAATCGGATTGCTTTACCTTCCCCTATCTCGGCTTCCCCTTCGGACAGTTTCGAGCCGGTGATGCTGAATAGGATGTACTTCACTTTCCCTTCCCCGAACCTGCTGTCCACGATACTCACCCTTCCGTCTTGTACCGGATTCGGGAAGGCTTTCAGCGAATAGGCTCTCTGGATTTCAATGGCAGGTTTTTCATTTTCCATGACATCATTTTCAGGTTTGTCGGTTTCGGTTTCAGTCCTGAAGGCATTGCTGACTATGGTAAAGGTAATCGTCTTCTCAGGTCCTGCTGTTCCTTTTCTTCCACTTTCGGAATATGCCATTGCTGTCAGGGTATAGGTTCCCGAAGTGAGCGTCTTGCCTGAATAGTTGCCATTCTTGTCGCCAAAGAGCGCATAGGGTGCCACATTCTCAGTAGTAGTTCGGCTCACAGGTCCTGACAGTTTGATGTACACACTGCCCACTATCGATGGATTGGTATTCGCACGCACGTTAAGCTTTAGGCCGTTGATCTGGCTCTGGTTGATCACCATGCCATTGGTCAACTCAAACATATCAACATCTGTGTCGGAATTGATCAATGTGAAAGATACAATGCCTAGGTTGGGAGCAGCCACGACCGTGATGGTGGCGGAGGCCGTCAGGCCGCCGTCTTCAGAAGTCGCGGTGATAATCGCCTGACCCGGAGTATTTCCTGTCACCAATCCGTATGAATTGACGGATGCTATGCCGGAATTAGAAGATCCCCAGATTACTGCCTTATTGCTTGCGTTGGAAGGCTGTATGGTGGCGGTCAGCTGTACTGTCGAACCTGTCGCTATTTCTGCTGTGGCAGGGTCTACACTGATCCCGCTGACTGGAACTGGAGGACGGACTATACTGAAATTGACTGTCAGTGCAACTCCTTCTTCGCCACTCCTTCCGCTAAGGGTATATGGAACGGCTGACATGGTATAATTCCCGTTTGGAAGTGACCTGCCGCTGTAATTCCCGTTGTTGTCACCGAAGAGCGCATATGGTGCCACGTTTTCAGTCTTTGTGGAACCCACAGGTCCTGTTATCCTCATGAATACACTGCCCACCACTGATGGATTGGTTTCCGCACGGATGTTGAGCTGCATCCCCTTTACAAGGTCTGAATCTATCTCCATGCCTTCCGTGATCTCAAAGAGATCTTCGTCGGTCTGTGAGTTCACCAATACAAAGCGGGTCACTTTTTGTTTATCCTCTACAACAATTACTTTTTGTTGGACATCGACCGCTTCGTTTCCTGCAGCATCTTTCGCAGACCATGTGATGGTGGTCTCGCCCAAAGGATATGGATCTGTCAACTGCATGCCGTCATTCCTTACCCCAGTGACGGTGGCAGAACAGTTATCAGATACCGTAGGCTCGGGAACAGAAACACTCGTGACTGTCTGACCTGATGGAACGGTTACGTTGATATCAGAAACTGACCCAAACTCCGGCAATTCGTTGTCGACCACTGTCACATCAAAACTACATGTGGCCTGATTGCCTGCTGCGTCTGTGGCGGTATAAGTAACTCGGGTAGTTCCCACAGGGAAGAAATCACCTGGTTTAAAGTTGCTGACTAAGTCTACAAAACCGCTGTTGTCCGTAGCCGTCGGTTCAGTCAATCTGAATATAGCACCGCACTCACCTTCATCGTTTGACACAAAGAAATCCGGAGGACAGTTGCTGATCACAGGATCCTCGGTGTCAGGATCAGCGGTGACGGTTACGTCAAAACTGCATTCCGCTGAATTGCCTGCCTCATCTGTTGCTACGTAGGTAACAGTTGTAGTACCCAATGGGAATATCGAACCACTGGCCAAACCTGATGTCAATACTATGGCAGGCACTGAGCAGTTATCGGAAGCTACAGCCGGTAGGTAATTGATTATTTTCCCCGTTTCACCAAAAGCAACTGTCTCGTTGATGTCGCCGGAACAGAACTCAAAGGACGGCGGAATATTGTCTCTCACAACGATCCTTTGACTCACATTGCTTGAATTTCCATCTGCATCAACAAAAGTCCATGTCCTAACCTCTACAAAATCACTTGGGGAAGCTCCCGGGGCTATTGTTACTGTAGGGCTTACTGTAATCGGTCCTAAACAGTTGTCAATTGCAGTGAGATCCACCACTGGCGGAAGCTCACTTGCGCATTGAAGATTCAAATCCGCAGGTGCTGCGGTTGGCACCGGAGCAATATCATCTTTTACTATGATTTTCTGGCTTATGCTGCTTGAATTTCCTGAAGCATCGGTAAAAGTCCAGGTATAGATTAATTCAAAATCATTTGGTGAAGCACCGGGTTTCAATTGTATTGATGGGTTAACTGTTATCTTACCATCACAATTATCTATCGCAGTTAACTCAATAGATCCCGGGATATTACTTCCACACTGAAGATTCAAATCCGCAGGTGCAGTCGGTGGCACGGGAGCAAGATTATCACTCACATTAATTATTTGTTCCACAAAGACTGCGTTTCCTGTGGCATCGATAAATGCCCATTCGTATTTAATGGCAACACTTGTTGGTCCTGTTGATTGCTGGGTAACTGTCGGCATTGCCTTAATCTCACCGCTACAATTGTCTATTGCTGTCAACTCATAAGGAGCAGGGACATCACCGATACACTGAAGATTAAGGGTTTCAGGTGAAGTAGGTGGCACAGGCGGGGTAGTGTCATTTACTTTTACTGTAAAGCTACAGGTAGCCTGATTGCCTGATTCATCGGTAGCGGTGTAGGTTACTTCTGTTGTGCCCACAGGGAATACCGCACCCGATTCAAAGTTGCTGACAAAGTTTACTGCACCGCTGTTGTCTGTCGCTGTCGGAGGAGTCCAACTGACTGCGGCACCGCATTGACCCGCATCGTTGGATACAATGATGTCTGTCGGACAGTTTTCGATGACCGGGTTTATGACATCTAAATCTATACAGAATTCGAAATTATCAATGTTTATATATTGGAAGGCTGATCCCAAAGAAATCTCCAATTGATCGATGAGGATTTTGGAATTATCTGCTCCTCCTTCTGTGCTTAAATCAAAAATGTAATATCCGCTATTTGCACTAAAGTCTGTCGGGAATCCGGATGTTTTTGTGATGGAATAAACCTGGGAACCATCCTTCTTGCCAACAACAGTTATACTACCATCATTCGTAGGGAAATTACCGGCATCGTCTGATGAAAGGAAAACCGCAAATTTCTTTAAACCGATATCTTTGGTTAGAGAATTGATAATATATGGTCCGGATCCCGTATTGAGCAATACATACCGAGAGCCATTGATTCCAATTGAAGGTGTTTGTGTTTGGACCTCCAAATTTCCCGTAATCGAGAAATTATTTCCCCCATAGGAAAAGGTCTTACTGCCATCCGTCTCATCTTCAAAGTCCTCGACCAGACATGGGCTAATGTTATGTAGTTGCCCAGCAGTGAAGGCAGCTGTGCCGCTTACATTGTTTTCATTGGCGATGTCGGTACCTGCCTTGATATCTAACCTGATGGTACCTTCACCAGATAATCCCGTAACAAGAACCGAATAAGTGGCATTTGATCCTGTAACCGAAGCTATTGTTCCATTTGCAGAGCCTGTCTTGGTCAACTCAAAATCGTCTACGCTTACATTTTGTGCGATTTTCGAAAATTCAACATTGTAAGTAACTGATGTGGCTGTACTAAGGGGAGCACCGATCAGGTTAATCGCCAAAACTGCCGGAGCAGTATTGTCACCATCAACAAATGGATCATTGTAGGTGACTTCATCTAAAATCAAAAAAAGATCTACCCCTTCTATTAAAACATAGTCCACATCAAAAAAATCAGGGTCAGTGGCAAAAGATTTAAGACCTGAAGTCCCACTATCAAAATTGATAGTTTTTGTACCTCCTACCTGTGCACCCCCCTTAAATGCTTTGATTGTTCCCGAATCAGATGTTCCCAAAGCATTTGAAATATCCCGATCCTGAAGCCAAATACTCAAAAACTGAAAAGAGGCATCGTCTGCCCGGGATATTTTCCAACCAATTATGCCTCCTATTTCCTGGTTACTGTCATCTAATCCAGGACCACCGTTTTTCCCTTCATTTATATCTATTCCTACGCAGACTGTGCAAGTAGCCGAAGCACCTTTGATTGCCTCAAACCTCAATTCTCCCTCCACATGCGGATTAGAAAGCCCTTGGTTTTGGATGTAGCTGTTAAAGTTTACAGTGGTTTGTTGCCCGAAACCTTGCTGGGACCAAGCAAACCATATGGAGATGAATAAAAATATTTGTCTTTGGTACGAAAGTTTCATGGTAGTCAGGTTAAAATGAAGAAATAAAAATTAATACAATTTCACGCCTTACGGCCTCGAAGGGAAAATACCTTGGAGTGCAATAATATAATTTACTGCCAAATAGGGAGGCATATTATTAAAGGGTTGTCCCCCGCCTGTAATCCCGACCGTACTTGGCGCCATTGCCGCATTTGCACCTGAAGCATAGGTGTTGACGCCAATGGGATCCGCACCCCGATCAGGTACTACATTGACATTGGCGGGGAAGGCATTGCTAGGATTTGATTGGGTACCTGCTGCTGATGAAGCAAGAATAGGATGGTTATGGGGAGGAAGGTTATTTACGGATAAAAAGGTTGTAGGTGTCCCCGCTCTTTCACCCTGACTATAATTGGGCAAACCCGGTCCCTGACCCGGATGGATTAGCAAGCGTCCCCTCAAATCGGGCAGTGCAAAGGTTGTGCGACCATCTCCCCCATAGGTGGTGCCAAGCAATGAAAATAAAGCTTGATTTTGTGAAATTGCTAAGAGAGAACCATTGCATAATGCCCATCCTCGCGGGGCAAAATTGAAGGCTACCATCATGATTTGTCCTAAATATGGTTCCATTTCTTTTTTGTTTAATTAGTAAGAGAGAAATAAAAAAGAGAGATTTTTATGTTTTTTCCTGATATCAGGGTCTTGGAGGGTAAATTCCTTCTAGTGCAATAACATGATATACTGCCAAATAGGGAGGCATATTGTTGATGGGTTGTCCTCCGCCTGCATTCCCGACCATGCTTGGATTCATTGTCGTATTTGAATTTGAAGCATGGGCATTGACTCCAATTGGATCTGCTCCCCGCTCAGGTATCACATTTGCATTGGCAGGGAAGGCATTGCCGGGATTTGATTGGGTTCCATCTGCTGATGAAGCTTGAATCTGATGGTTGTGAGAGGGGAGATTGGTGACAAGCAAAGTGGTTGAAGGTGCCCCCGCCATTTGACCCAGACTATAATCGGGCAAGCCCGGACCCTGACCTGGATGGAGCGCCATGCGTCCCCTAAGATCGGGCAGTGCAAAGGTTGTTTGACCATTACCACCATAGGTGGTGCCTAATAGTGAAAATAAAGCAGTATTCTGTGCAATCGGTAAGAGTTGACCGTCGCATAATGCCCAGCCTCGCGGGGCAAAATTGAATCCTACTACCATGATTTGTCCTATATATGGTGTTTCCATTATATTTTTGTTTAAATACTAAGAGAAAAATTAAAACGAGAAATTTTCATGTTTTTTCTGATGTCAGCCCGGTGAAGGGAAAATTCCAAACAATGCAATAATATAATTTACTGCCAAATAAGGAGGCATATTGTCAAAGGGTTGACCACCGCCTGCATTCCCAACCATGATAGGATTCATCGTCGTATTTGGATTTGAAGCATAGGCGTTGACGCCAATTGGATCTGCTCCCCGCTCAGGTATCACATTGGCATTGGCAGGGAAGGCATTGGCAGGATTTGATTGGGTTCCAGCCGCTGATGAAGCCTGAATGGTATGATTATGGGGAGGAAGGTTACTTACTGTCAAAGTGGTAGAAACAGCACCCCCCGTTTGACCCACAGAATTAGAAGGCAAACCTGGTCCCTGACCTGCATGAAGCGCACTACGCCCCCTAAGATCGGGCAGTGCAAAGGTTGTTTGACCATCTCCGCCATAAGTAGTACCTATCAATGCAAACAAAGCATCATATTCTGAAATTGGTAAAAGAGAACCGTCACAAAATGCCCAGCCTGGAGGGGCAAAATTGAAACCTGTCTCCATGATTTGTCCGATAAATGGATCCATAGTTTTAAATGATTAAATGATGTAGTGATTAAAAGCTCCTTTATGCTGGTTGATGGTAGTAACTCCAAAATTTTTGGAATTTTCGGAGTTAACTTGAAGAAATACTTCCTGATTATCTTTGTTTCTTAAAGAAAAGCTTTTTGACTTTTCTGATGTGTCTGAATCTGTAAAAAACCAATCGACATCTTTGCTGCTTTTTACAAAGTCTCTATAATTCAAATAAGGAAAAACATCTTTGGGATTTTCCAACAAACAGATGACCTTATCACATCCTTCATTTTTCAATTCTTGACTTTTTGCTTGGATTATGTTGAGAATTTGGGTGATACTCTGGTTACTTCCAGTAAAGGCAATACCTAATACTCCGATCTTTTTTCCATTCAATTTGATAACCACCTTTTCTTGGAGAGCAGCCAAACCGCCTCTTGTACTTTTATCAAAATTTGAATTTATTAGAGGGTACGGCGCTTCCGCTATTTTCTTTTGCAAGTCATCATCAGAAAGCTGTAAAAGGCCGGGGTCAAAATTGATCAGTTGGGCAATTGATCCTGATGGACCGATACCAATCATATCCTTTGTATTTCTATACCTACCCGAATTGATAAAAATCAGGGCAGAATTTCTTGCATAGTTGGAGTCCATGAGATTCTTCAGGTTCTCTTCATCTATTCCCGGACCGAGATGTACCCAACTGATTGACTTGGGGTCTCCCAAAGCCAATACTGCCGAAGGAATAGAAATCAATGTGGATACCACAGAGGCAGCAATTGATTTTTTTAAAAATAATCTTCTGGAGAAATTCATATTTGAGGAATTTATTTTTAGATATAAACAATAAACAGTTTGGTATCCAACCTTAGGTCAATAGTCTAAGAAATCTTACCATTAAATTGGGGATAATTCATGCTGATACCTTTGTTTAAAAATAATGATGTTCAAGCACAGAAAAACACAGTCTAGGACAAACGCTTTCTCTTTCTGTCCCAACGTATGATTTTATTTACCCACTTGAAATCGGGAAGGAAAAGGCATGTCAAAAAGTAACCAAAATGAAAAAAATCTAAGAACAGAATCCAGAACTACCCTCAGTGATTGCGGTGATGAAAATTTGTGTTATTTGAGTGTTACAGTTCTAATTGTTTTAGTTGTTGTAATTGTTCTACTGATTGTAATGGTTGTCTGCTTTGCGTTATCAGGTTGTCAGGTTGAGGAATCCGTTCTTCTGAACCGGAGCTTGCGGAGGTAAAGAATCACTTTGACTAGTGAGACACTTCGCTTCACTTATAAATTCCAAATTTCTTTTGTCTCGTTTCTTGCTTCTTGCCTCTAAGACTCTCATTATTAATTTATCATTCTAAATTCAAAATTTCCCTTGTTCCTGCCTCTTGGATCTTATTGGTTGCCTGATAGTCGCTGTCATCAATATCTGGTTTTTTCCAAAGCCGACTTCCCCAAAAACATAAACCCGGGGAAGCCCAACCTTATATCAATGGTCAGATTTACCCGGGTTTTTATTCAATTTGTATTCTCAGTTTACCGGTGATAACCGGCATTCAACATCACTCAAAGATCAGTTGTACACGTAAAGGAGCCAGATAAACATCGCTGTCAAGGATCAGGATATACATTCCTGCCTGGTTGACGTTTCCTGAGAAGTCCAATCGGATGGTTTTGCCTTCTCCGATTTCTGCTTCCCCTTCAGTCAGTTTCGCACCGTTGATGCTGTACAGGATGTACTTCACTTTTCCTTCCTTAAACCTGCTGTCCATTATACTTACCCTGCCATCCTTTACCGGATTAGGGAATGCCTTCAGGGAATATCCGCTCTGGATTTCCATGCCTGGTCTTTCCTTCTCCATGGATTCATTTGCAGCGGGGTCAGTTTCATTTGTTATCCTTAATGAATTGTTGACTATGGAGAAAGTAATGGTCTTTTCAGGTCCCGCCGTACCTCTTCTCTTGCTCTCGGAATACGCCCTTGCTGTCAGCGTATAGGTTCCCGGAGACAGTGTCTTTCCTGAATAATTGCCATTTTTATCCCCAAACAGGGCATATGGGGCATCATTCTCAGTTGTTGTACGGTTTACCGGACCTGATAGCTTCAGGTACACACTTCCTACTACCGATGGATTTGTATTTGCCCTGATGTTCAGACTCAGTCCCTGAACTTCGCTTTGGCTGATCTGAAGACCATTTGTAACAGTCATAATATCCAAATCCGTTCCTGCATTTACAAGGGTAAATGATTCGATGTCAAAGTTTGGAACAGCCTGTACGGTGATCGTCGAAGAGGCCATGAGCCCTCCGTTGACTGTAGTCGCAGTGATGGACGCCTGCCCTGTAGCATGTCCCGTCACCAATCCGTTTTCGTTTACCGTAGCAACCGATTCGTCGGAACTGCTCCAGTTCACTGCCTTGTCTGTCGCATTAGACGGGAATACTGTTGCTGTCAGCTGAAATGCACTGCCTTCATTAATGGTGGCTGTCGATGGACTTACCGTTACCCCTGTCACAGCAACTAAAGGTGCTACGATGGAGAATTGGATGGAAGATAGGATTCCGGCTGTGCCGCCTCTGTTGGAAGCCGAATAAGCCCTTGCCGTCAGGGTATAGGTCCCTTCAGGCAGCGTCCTTCCTGAGTAATTGCCGTTATTGTCACCAAAGAGCGCATATGGTGCTACATTTTCTGTTGAAGTACGGTTTACAGGTCCCGAGATTGTGAGGTAAACACTCCCCACCACTGATGGATTGGTATTTGCCCTTATGTTCAGGCTTAAGCCCTGAACCTGATTCAGGCTGATCTGGAGCCCGTCTATAACTGTCAAAATATCTGCATCCGTCCCGGCATTGATCAAAGTAAAGCCTGTAATGGACAAAGGAGGCTCACTTTGAGTGACAGTCACTTTCTGGATCACTTCCACAGCATCATTTCCGGAAGGATCCTCCGCTGACCATGTAATAGTAGTCTCTCCTAACCCAAATGGCTCTCCAAGATCTTTACCGTCACTTCTTAATCCTGTGACCGTGGCAGAACAGTTGTCAGATACCGAAGGCTCGGGAACCGACACACTGGTGACTGTCTGACCTGACGGAACGCTTACATCGATATCAGATACTGATCCAATCACCGGCAATTCATCATCTGCTACAGTTACATCAAAACTACAGGTCACCTGATTGCCTGCTGCATCGGTAGCGGTGTAGGTAACTTTTGTAGTCCCCACAGGGAATACCGCACCCGGCTCAAAGTTGCTGACTAAGTCTACAGAACCGCTGTTGTCGTTCGCAGTCGGTGCAGTCCAACTGACTGCCGCACTGCAGTCACCCGGATCGTTGGACACGGTGATGTCTGTCGGACAGTTGTTGATTATTGGGTCTACCGCATCAGCATCTTCCATGATTGTCACTTTAAAGCTACATTCGGCGGTATTGCCTGCTGCATCTGTTGCTAGGTAAGTAACTATAGTCTCCCCTACAGGAAAAGTTGCTCCGCTTGCAAATCCTGATTTCAATTCAATCCCTGCTCCTGTACAGTTATCGCTGAAAGACGGATCGCTATAGCTGATCGTTTTTCCTGTTTCTCCGAAGGCAACCGTCTCGTTGATATCGTCAGGACAGGAAATAATGGGATCTTCCGTATCAGGCGTCAATAGGATTTCTACCTCAAGGCTTCCGGTAGCACCTGCATCATCCGTGACCACTACCTTATATATACCTGCGGCTAGGTTATTCAAATCTTCTACGTCAGCAGTATATGTATCCGGTCCTGTCCAGGAGATGACGGTCGTTCCGCTAGCCCCGCTTATGGTCAGGTCAATGCTTCCGTTACTTCCGGGGCAAGATTCATCTTCTTTGGTCGCTGAAAGGTCCAATTCAGCAGGAGGAGGAGTAAACAACGTGAATGATCCAAGAGGAACTGCACCGTTACTAAAGTTAAATTCTGCATTGCTGACAAAGGTTTCATATCTGAGATCGTATTCGAATACATTTCCCCAAGTATCCACACCTCCTCTAGACGTCATCCCGTAAAGCTTCCCATTATATTCCGTTAAACTACCAACAGCAGCGTCACCATCAATTCCTCCAAATGCGTGTTTACTGATATAAATATTTGTAACCGGATCGTACTCAAAAATAACACCTTTATCTGGTCTACCACCCTGACTGGTCATCCCATATAGTTTGTCTCCATATAAAATCAAACTACCATTTGGAAACCAACCGTTATTCTGATCGAAATTGTACTTTTCAGTAATTACACCACTTAAAGGATCGAATTCAAATAAAACTCCCCCATTACCGGAACCGCCACCTGAAGTCGTTCCGTATATTTTGCCATTATAAACTGTTAAATTACCCCTGGGACTAACTCCGTTTGTCATATCAAAATCATATAGCATCAATCCCCTCGTTCTTGGGTCATAACCAAATAAAACACCAACTCCACTATTCCCCCCACGAGAAGTCATCCCATACAAAATCCCGTCATATTCCGTTAAACCTCCTTGAGGGCTGCTACCATTAGTTCCATCAAATTCGTGCTGTTTGGTGTAGGTTTTGGTAACCGGGTCATATTCGTAGATTAAACCATGATCTATAAACCTTCCACCTTTGGCAGTCATTCCATATAGCTTACCGTTATAAGCCGTTAAAGCCCCATTTGGCCCACTACCATTATCTCCAACAAAATCAATATTCTTCGTGTATCTTTCAGTAGCAGGATCATACTCAAAGAGAACTCCCAGATTATCTTTCCCACCTGCATCAGCAGTTCCGAATAACTTGCCATTATAGTTGATTAGACTCCCAGTGGGATAACTACCATCCGTTTCATTAAAATCCAGTTTTTTGGTATAATGGAGAGTACTGGGTTCGAATTCAAAAATCACCCCACCATCATTTAAACCACCATTAGGAGTCATACCGTACAATTTGCCATTAAAGGATGTTAGATTACTACGAGGGAAGTTACCATTCACTTTATCAAAGTAGTAATTTGGGGAAATCAACTTTTCATCAAAGTTAAATTCATAAAGAACTCCAAAATTAAGTGGTCCCCCTTCAGATGCCATCCCGTATAATTTACCGTTGAAAAGTGTTAAACTCCCAAATGGAGTACTACCATTACTCCCATCAAAATCATATTTTGTTATACTCCTAAGAACTGGATCAAACTCAAAGACAAATCCCAAATCATTCGATCCACCTATTACTCTCGTACCAAATAGTCTATCATTGTAGACTGTTAAACTACCATCATGAGGGATACCGGAACCACTATCACCATCTATAAAATTGTGTAACACAGAATAATCACCTCCACTAACCACAAACAAAACACCACTATTGAAAGAACCTCCTAAGGTAGTGGTCCCATATAAATCATTATTAAAAAGCGTTAAACTACCAAAGGGTTTTTCTCCATTTGTACCATTAAAATCATGAATTTTATTGTAAGTGTCGCTGCCTGGATTATAAGAGAAAATCACCCCTTTATTAAAATTTCCCCCAAATTGAGTCATTCCGAATAAGGTTCCATCAACGTTTATTAAACTGCCTGAAGGAAAGGCACCATTTGCTTGGTTAAATTGGTACTTTGTACTATATATTTCTAGGATTGGATCGTATTCAAAAATAACTCCTGGATTTGGATCGCCTCGAAAATCCGTGCCAAATATTGTCCCATACAATTTACCGTCGCGAACAGTTAAACCGCCTTCTGTTAAAGAACCTATTCCAAACTCAAGCTTTTTTAAATAAACTCTTGTGTTTGGGTCATATTCAAAAAGAACGCCACCCAAAAAACTTCCACCAGCTGAAGTTATCCCGTACAGCTTTCCATTTAATTCTGTCAGATTATGTTGGGGTGATAAACCAGGCGCAAAATTAGAAAAACCTGTGGGTGCAGGGTCCCTCAAGGATTTGCTATTGATATCATATTCAATAATTGCCCCATTACCATCTTTTCCTCCTAAAGAAGTTAGTCCAAAGAATTTGGGGGTTTGGGCCAGTAATGGCACCATCGTCAGGAAGAATGCCAAAAAGGATAAACTCCAGAAAGAGGTGGAAATATGCTTCCATTTATTCGAGGAAATAGGATACTTCTGCCATTGAGAGTATTCATTGAGTATAATTCTATTCATATTGGTTTATTTAAATTAGAAAACTAATTTCTACCTATTTTTCAAGGTAGTTCAGGTATTTAAGAAATCTATTCATGAGTTCGCTCAAGGTTTAGGACATATTTTGAAAAAAACAAAAGATAGGATTGGGTGAATTTTGATATGCAGAATGGGATTAAGCTGATGTTTTTACAGATTAATTACAACCAACAAATACTTTATATCAATTATATTGATTATTAAATACAAAAAAATGTAGGTCGGGACGAACACCTGCTTTTTTTGTCCCAAGCAATGGATTTATTTTCCCAATAGAAAAGCAAATAGGAAGAGGAAGACCTAAAATAACCCAAATTGAAAAATATCGGGGTTCAAAATTCAGAACTACCCTCAGTGATTGCGGTGATGAAAATTTGTGTTATTTGAGTGTTACAGTTCTAATTGTTTTAGTTGTTGTAATTGTTCTACTGATTGTAATGGTTCTCTGCTTCGAGTTATCAGGTTGTCAATGTTGTCGGGTTTGGAAATCCGTCATTCTGAACTGCAGCCTGCAAAGGTGAGGAAACTCATTTAATCTGATTCTAAATGTTGTAATGGTTCTAGTTGTTGTAATGGTTGTCTGCTTCACTTTGTTATTGTTGTCGGGTTGTAAGGTTATCTCGTAGAAGAGAACCCGGTATTCTGAAATCACCATCATAAATTCTCCAAGTCTCATTTATTGGCTCTCACTTCATCCAAATCACTCGCTTTTCAAAACCTTGGCAGGATTGATCATGGCGGTTTTGATGGCCTGCGAACTGACGGTCAAAAATGCGATCCCCAAAGCCGCAAGCGCTGTCCAAAGGAAAATCTTCCAATCGATGGAGATTCTATAATCAAAGGTTTCCAACCAAGAATCCATGAAATACCATGTTACCGGAATTCCTACCAATACTGCAATCAGGACCAACTTTGTAAATTCGGATGATATCAACCTCACCAAACCGGGAATGGATGCTCCTAGAACTTTCCTGACTGAGATTTCTTTTCTTCTTTGCTCTGCTATGAAAGTAGCCAATCCAAAAAGCCCCATGCAGGAAATGAGAACAGCCAAGACTGTAAATAATCCGGTCAATTGAGCCGTACGATTCTGGGATTCAAACTTTCGGGCATGGACCTGATCTACAAAATTATAATCAAAAGGAGCTCCGGGGTTGAACTTTGCAAATACAGCTTCAACATTTGCCATTATTTCGGAATAGTCCTCTCCAGGATTTAGGCGGACATGGATAAAACTCAGATTTCTTTTGGGACCAAAGACCAAAATAGGCAATACCTCATCAAAAGGCGATTCCATTATAAAATCCTTCACCACGCCGACAACAGTAAAATTCAGCTCATCGTCTTGGATCACCTGTCCCAAAGGATCTTCAAATCCCATTCTCTTTGCTGCGGTCTCATTGATCAATACTGCATTGCTGTCACTTGGGAAAGTATATACATCGATATCCCTTCCTGCAATCAGTTCAAAACCGGCAGTTTCAACCAAATTCGCATCTGCTCCCATTCGGTACATGGTAGGTCTGTAACTATCATCTTTGCCCTGCCATTTCATCGTATTGGTATCACTATGCAGCTCTGTAATGGGAGAAAAAGTATAACTAACAGAATTGACCTCTTTCAAAGCCGACAATTCATTGCGGAAAGCCACCATGTTATTCTGCATTGTTCCGGAGACCTGATGGTAAATTAGGTTTTCCTTGTCCAACCCAAGATCTCTGTTTTGGACATGGTTCATCTGATCGCGGATAATCCATACGCTCGAAATCAATATGGCTACCACTGCAAATTGGAAAACTACCAAAGCTTCACGTGGATTGACCCAATATTTCTTGGCATTCAACTTCAGTTTGAATACTGAAGTAGCTTTGAAGGAACTCATCAAAAAAGCAGGATAACTTCCGGCCAATATCCCGATGACGATGACATAGACAAAAGAAATCACCCAAAACAAAGGCTGAGTAAATGGGCTTTGAAGTTCCTTCCCATTAAAATTACTGAAGTAAGGCAAGGCGATCGCAACTATTGTCATGGCAAATCCATAAGCAAACAAGGCGATCATGACCGATTCGACCAAAAACTGCCAAACCAACATCCCGCGACCTGCACCGGAGATTTTTCTTACTCCGACTTCCTTTGCCCTGTTTTCACTTTGGGCAGTACTGAGGTTGATAAAATTAATACAGGCCAATAGCAAAATGACAAGCGCAACTCCTCCAAACAATCGTATCAGTTCGATCTTGCCGCCGACAGAAACACCGTTTTCAAATTTAGAATACAGATGCAGGTCAGACATGGGGAACAAAAAATCGCTTACGCTTTTGTCTTCCGAATTCATGGCAGTAAATCCTGCGAATTTTTCATTGAATTCATTTACATCTGTACTTTCATGAAGCATTGCAAAAGTCCTGTAAGAATTATTGCCCCAAAAAGAATCCGCCCAACCCATTGATTCCAGTTTTTTGAATGGCAAAAAGACAGTGAAATTGAAGTTGGTGTTTTGTGGTAAATCCTGGACCACGGCCATGACCTGGAAATCAAGTTGCTTTTCTAAAACTACTGATTTTCCCATTGGGTCTTCCTTTCCAAAAAGCTTTTCTGCAACAGTTTTGGTAAGAATAATTCCATCCGGAACAGACAAAGCAGACTCGGTATCACCGGAAATGACTTCAAAAGTAAACAACTTAAAGAAACCGGGATCCACAAAAGTTGTCTTTTCATAGAAGCTGTTTGATCCTACCGTCAATAGATGCGGGTCCCATTCTGTAAGCCTTGTGGTTGCTTCCACTTCAGGAAACTTGTCTTTCAATGCTGGACCGTAAGGCGCAGGTGTATAATCCCAACTCATCACTTCCCCATCTATAGTGGTGTTCCGCCAAACTGCATAAACCCGATCCGAATGGGCATAAAACCTGTCGATCGAAAGCTCAAATTGGATCCAGATCAAGATCAAAACAGAAGCTGCAATCCCTATTCCTAACCCACCGATATTGATAATGGAAAACCCTTTACTTCTCAGGATATTTCTCCAGGCAATTTTCAGATAGTTTTTCCACATGGTTCTAAAGATTTAAAGATTGGAAAATTTTAAAATTGAAAGATTTAATGGTTTAAAGGTTAGAAGGTTGCAAGGTTGCTGAATCCGTCATTCTGAACCGCAGCCTGCGGAGGTGAAGAATCTCACTTAAAGAGACTCTTCGCTTCACTCAGAGTGACGACATGCATTTATTTCATTATTCATTCAGAATTCAGAATTCCCCAAGTCTTGTTTCTCGCTTCTCGTCTCTTGCCTCTCGTCTCTTGCCTCTCGCCTCACAAATTACTCACTCTTAAGGCTATCCACAGGATTCATCATAGCGGCTTTGAAAGCATGTGAACTGACTGTTGCCAATGCAATCACAATTGCGATCATTCCTGCAAGGAGAAATACCCACCATTCGATTGCTATCCGGTAAGCAAAGTCCTGAATCCAGCTGTCAACCACATACCATGAAATCGGAATGGCAATCAGTATAGCTGCCAATATCAATTTCATAAAATCCTTGGATAGCATCGCCACCACGCCACCAACAGATGCACCAAGGACTTTACGGATTCCGATTTCTTTGACCCGCTGTTCGGTGGTGAAGGACACCAACCCAAACAATCCCAAACAGGATATTAGGATCGAAAGCAAGGTCAGCATGCTGACAATGGTATTCAAAGTCTGATCGGAACGGTACATTTCATTAAAGTGGTCATCCAAAAACTTATATTGAAATTCCTCTTCCGGTATGATTGTGTCCCACACCGACTCGATATGTGCGATTGCTGCAGGAGCTGCATCGCCTTTGATTTTGACAGAGACCTCGGAATAGCCCCAATCTTTTTTGTTGAAAATGGCCAAGGACTCAATCTTATAGTGAAGTGAATTGAAGTTGAAATCCTTGGAAATACCAACAATCTGTCCCACAGAATCCATCCAAGCCAAGCCGATGGGTTGCCCGATCAAAGATTCAATCGGTCGGGTATTGCCTTCACTTTTGAGCAATTCTTTGGCGAGTGATTCATTGATGATAAATGCATTGCCGTTGTCAGAACTTATGTTCTGGTCAAAATCCCTACCCGCAATCAAGTCGATTTGATACACATCAAGATAATCCGGATCAACCACTATATGGGAAGTAGAAAGGATTCTTTCAGGTCCATCTCCCCGGAATACAATTCCTGTCTGATGGAGATTATTACCAAGCCGTTGACCCGATCCGGTTACCTTTTCTATGGCTGGATTTGCAAGGAGTTCTTGCTTCATGGATTCATACCTCGAAAAGAAACGCTGATTCAAGGGAATGGTCAGCACCTGTTCATGGGAAAAACCGAGGTCCTTTTCCTGCATAAATCTGATCTGTTGTGTCGCAAAAAGTGTCGTGATAATCAGGAATACCGCACCCGCAAACTGGACAACGACTAGTGCATTTCTGAATTCTGATTTTTTGTTTCCGACTTCAGGCGAACCTTTCAAAACTTTTGCCGGACGGAAATTAGAAAGGTATAAAGCCGGATAAGTTCCGGAAAGCATGCCCACCGCAACAGCCCCTAAAATGAGATTGAGCAGTAGAAAAGGATTACTAAACAAAGGGAAATCCAATTGTCTCTGGCTGAATTCATTAAGATATGGCAAAGCAATGGAGACCAACCCAATGGCAAAAAACATGGCTATCAGACTGATAAAAACCGATTCTCCGATAAACTGGATAAACAATTGTGGTTTGGAAGCCCCTGAAGCTTTCCTCACCCCGATTTCCATGGACCTTCCTATGGACTTTGCGGAGGAGAGGTTTACAAAATTGATCCCTGCAATAAAGAGCACTATGAGCGCGATGTAAAAAAATACCTGTGTATAGGCTCCATCAAATTTTCTGTAATTAAAATAATCATGGGTAATCTCTGATGAATTTGCATGGATTTCTTGGATCGGTTGCAGGAAAAGCTCGAACTCTTTCGCCCTTTCCTCCCCTAAATGGGACACGAGGTAGTCTGGAAATTTGGATTCGAGATTTGAAATGTTTGCTCCATCTGCCAATTTGAGGTAAGTCGTATACCAATTTGCTTCCCAATCACCCATCGCCTGAGGACTAAAGTAGGTGCTAAAAGAGGTCAAACCTTCAAATTGCAAATGTGAATTTGCCGGGATATCTTCCATCACACCGGTAATCCTATAAAAACTACTGTCCTGAGCGGAACTGAAAACTGTCTTTCCAATCGCAGATTCATCACCAAAGATCAGTCTTGCAGAAGAGGCCGTCAGCACCATGCTATTAGGTTCCTTCAGGGCAGAATTTGGATCTCCCTCCAACATCCTAAAATCAAATAGGTCAAAAAATGTAGAATCCGTCCATAAGATATTTTTAAGTGAAGTTTCTTTTTCTCCGTTTCTGAGTACCATTTCACCACCTTGGGTTAGCCGGGTAAAGTTTTCTACTTCAGGCATTTCCTCCAATAATGTAGGACCCATGGGGTACATGGTCAATGCTACCTTTTGTGGAGAAACCATTCCCTCCCACTTTTGAACTTCATTGAGACGGTAAGTATTTTTGGTTTGGAAACCATCAAAATCCCGCTCATAACTGACAAAAAGCATTATTAGAATACATACAGCCATCCCGATAGATAGTCCGGAAATATTGAGGAAAGAGAAAAGTTTGTTTTTCCTCAGGTTACGCCAAGCTATTTTTAGGTAGTATGTCCACATGGTAGGTCTAGATTAATGTTTTGAGGCTCGTTTTGTTTAAATGGTTGTAATAGTTCTAGTGGTTGTAATAGTTGTAATGGTTGTCTGCTTCGCGTTGTCAGGTTGTCGAGTTATCACGTTGTCTGGTTTCGGAATCGAGATTTTTTTTTCATCATTCCTAATTCAAAATTTTTAAAGTCTCGTCTCTCGCTTCTCGCTTCTCCCACATTTCTAATTATAAACTCATAATTCTGAATTCCCCAAATCTTGCTTCTTGTGTCTTGCATCTTGTGTCTTCATAAACTCATTCATCTTTCAGAATCTTCGCAGGATTGGTCTGTGCCGCTGAATAGGAATGTAAACCTACGATCAGGAGACAAAGTGACATGACACCAAGACCCGAAAGCCCATAAATGAAATATGGCATTTCTACTTTGTAGCTGAAGGAATTCAGCCATTCGTTTAGAAAATAATAAGCAGGATACACCGCCAAAACAAAGGAAACCAAAATCAGGATAACATATTCCCTTGATATTAGTCCCAAAATCTGCACTATGGACGCGCCCAATACTTTTCTGATACTGATTTCTTTGGTTCGCTGCGCAATGGTATAAGAAGAAAGTCCAAACAATCCCAAAGCTGATATGATGACTGCAAGGATGCAGGCCATTCCCAGCACATTTCTGATCTTCAAATCCTCTTCATAAAACGTAGCAATCGCTTCATCTAAAAACTTGAATTCTGAGGCGTCGTAGGGATATATCTCTTTGAAGATTCCCTCCATTTCTGCTTTGGCGAGGGCTAGGTTATAACCGCTTTCTAATTTGACATTCAGCACATTAAAACCTTCAGGTACATAAGTAAGCACCATCGGACGGATTTCTTCTCGCAAAGTCCGTGAATTAAAATCATTGACCACTCCAGTGATTTTCCTCTGGTTGGCACCGAACCTCACCAATTTCCCAACCACTTCATCCGGATTGTTGACGCCGATTTCTTTGGTAAAGGCTTCGTTAACCATGATTTCATCAGTTTGGTTGGAACTGCTTTTTCCTGCCAAGATCTTCAAACCATTCACTGACACAAATGCCGAATCGATATTCTTGACCTGAATGTAATAGCGGGTTTCAGAAGTATCCTGTGGGACATAGATATCCGAAGTCCAAAGCCCGTCCGAGGAAACCAAATCTCCGCTCAAACTTGCACTTTTCACAAAACTAAACTGAGATACCCTTTCCCTTAATCTTTCAGCCTTATCTATGCCAGCCATAAAAGGCAACTGTGTGTATACCACCGCATCCCGGTCAAAACCCAAAGGTTGGCTGGATACATATTTCATCTGAAACGAGATCACCGAAACCAAGATGATAAAGGCAATGGAACTGGCAAATTGTAATACTGTGAGATTTTTTCTCAGAAAAACTCCTATTGAAAACTTTCCACTTTGTTCCTTCTCCCCTTTGAGGGCACGTTGCGGATCATAATTGGCCAAGATCAGCGAAGGATATATCCCTGCCAATAGGGTCAGCACAAAAGAGATAAGGGTCAGAAAACCTATATTTTCCAGCTTGAGGTAATTCACTTCCAATCCTGAAGGAAGGTAATTTCTGAATACCAACACCAAGGCTTCTGCCATCGCCAAACTCAAAAGACAGGCAAAGAATACCATCAGATACGTTTCTGACAAAAACTGAAAAACCAACTGGGATTTGCCTCCACCAAGGGTTTTTCTGATACCCACTTCCTTAGCCCTGCCGATGGCTTGTGCTGTTTCGAGGTTGATAAAATTCAGACAGGCCAATGACAAAATGATCAGGCCGATAAATATCAGGCCATTTAAGAAAACCTTTGATACTGTCTGGGACCCCCCATCAGATTGGTCAAAATGCATTTCTACCAAGGGCTGCAGCGTAAACCTAGAGTTTCCCCCTTCTTGGTTGAGGTTCTTTTCAGATATTTTTGTCAATCCGGCAAGTAGGTCTGAATCAGTCTTCAGGGTTTCTTTTTTGATAAAGAGTTGTGAACTGGAGTTGACATTGCCCCAAGAGTCAAGTCCAAACCAATTTTCTTTATCCATACTTCTGATTGTAGAATAAGAAATGAAATCCGTGAAAAGGAAATCCGTATTTTCATCAAAGTCAGCCACAACACCGGTAATCTGAGCATTGATCGTGTCCGAGTCATAGTAAAAAATCTCCTTGCCCAAAACCTGGGAAGGTTCCTGCCCGGGAAAATACTTTTGCATGGAAGCATGGCTGATGACGGCTGTGTAGGGATTTGCAAGGGAATTTTCAGGACTTCCGGCAAGCCATTTTCTTGGAAAAATCTGGAAAAACCCTGCATCTGCAAAAGTCACGTTATTGGTCCTTCCCATCACTTTTTGTCCCTCAGGCAAAAACACCAAGGTCTCCCAAAGGGTATAAAGCCTCCCCTTTTGCGCTATGCCGGTCAATTCTTTGTCGATCACTTCTCCCAATGGACCGGGAGTTCCGGAATTCGGGAATTCCCCATCCCCAAAATCAGTAATCATCCCTACCCTGAATATCTGTTCGGTATCAGGATGGAATTTGTCAAAACTGTTTGAGTACCAAACGATGTTGAAAATCAAAAAACAGATAGAAATCCCTATTGACAATCCCAAAATATGGGTCGCTGTCCTAAGTTTATTTCTCTTTAGATTTCTCCAGGCGATGATCAAGTGGTTTCGAAACATAAGGGAAGGGGATTTAGTGGTTGTGATTGTTGTAATGGTTATAGTGGTTGTAATTGTTATAATGGTTTTCGGGTTGTCAAGTTGTCTGGTTGTCGGAATCCGTCATTCTGAACCGGAGCCTGCGGAGGTGATGAATCTCATTTTTCTGAGACTCTTCACTGCGTTCAGAGTGACGACCGATGTTTATTTCATTTTTCATTCTGAATCCGAAATTCTTAATTATTCATTCATAATTCATCATTTCTGTAAATCTCGCTTATCGCTTCTCGCATCTTGCTTCTTTTCAAGAGGCTTGGTACTTGGTATATAATACTTTGTTCAATAACGATTTCTTCTCCTTTTCGCGAATCTGTCTCGTGTCTCATGTCTCGCTTCTCGCCTCTAAAATCACTCGTTTCTTAAACTGTCCACCGGATTCCGGATCGCAACTTTAATGGATTGGAAGCCGACGGTCAACATCGCTATCCCCGCAGCAAGCAATCCTGCAAATCCGAAGATCCACCAATTGACAGTTACCTTATAAGCAAAATCTTCCAACCATTTATCCACTGCCCACCAAGCAAATGGAGAAGCAATCAGGATGGCGATAATTACCAGTTTGACAAAGTCCTTGGAAAGCATGGCAACTATTCCCGCGACATTTGCGCCTAATATTTTTCGGATTCCGATTTCTTTTGTCCTTTGGAAGGCCGTGAGCGAGGCCAGTCCAAACAATCCCAGACAGCTGATCACAATTGCAATAGCTGTGGTCAGGTTGATAAGCTTTGAAAGATTCCGCTCCTGCACATAAATGGCTTCCAAGGCTTCGTCGTAAAACTTATATGAAAAGGTCTCAGGCGGATAGAAGCTGTACCATTTTTCCTCTATTTCGGCCAGACTCTTTTGCCATTGTGAAGGATCATTGCTGTTGAGTTTGATATTGAAGGTCCCAAGATTTGACTTTTCATGAATCATGACTAGGGGCTCAATTCCTGTATAAAAATCTTTGATATGGAAATCCTTAACCACCCCTATGATAGGAAATGCTTCTCCCTCTCTTCTATTGATAAATTTCCCGATGGCATACTGAGGGCTTGAAAATCCATAAGCCTTAGCCGCGGTCTCATTGATCAGGTATTCGTTTTCAGTTTCTGAAGATTCAATATTCCTTCCGGCAACCAACTCAATATCATATACATCGAGGTAATTGGTATCAACCCATTTGATATTGAGTTGTCTTTCTGTGGAAACACCGCTGTTTTCATCCATATAGG
The DNA here is from genome assembly GCF_024813435.1 of Aquiflexum gelatinilyticum. NCBI lineage: Bacteria > Pseudomonadati > Bacteroidota > Cytophagia > Cytophagales > Cyclobacteriaceae > Aquiflexum > Aquiflexum gelatinilyticum. The sequence goes on along the minus strand of NZ_JANAEZ010000005.1, from coordinate 255,927 downwards.
CAAATGGGGCCGAATTGTATCCGGTAGCCAACGGTTCACTACCTAAGGAGACTTTTTGAACACCTTCGACATTTTTCAATTCCTCTTGCAAAGGAAATGATTTGATCTGCAAGGCTGAGTCCCACAGTATTTTGATGGGAATATCCACAAGGACAATCGCTTCTTTATTGAATCCCAGGTCTTTTTGCAGCACATATTTCAACTGTTGTCCCACGACCAACGCTCCGATAATGAACACTTGAGCGATGGTAAATTGAAATACAATCAGGCCCTTTCTCAAAGTCAACTTGCCTGTTCCGGTATTGACAATAGTTGGACCACGCATGATATTGATAGGCCTGACCTTTGCGATGAGCCAAGCAGGATAAATTCCTGACATCATGGTTGACAACAAGACAAGCAAAACCAAGAAGACAGCCGCTCCGATATGGTTTGAATACTCCAAAGTTCCTTGAGGAATGAGATCTCCCAAAAGCTTGAAAGCGAAATTGGAAAGGAAAAATGCCAGAATTATTGAAAGCAAAACGGTGATCAATGTCTCCCCTAATATCTGGGAGATCAGCTGAACCCTTCCTCCTCCCAACGTCTTTCTGACACCTATTTCCTTACTCCTTTGAGGTAATTGCACAGTGCTGAGGTTGATGTAATTGATGCAGGCCAAGAGCAAAAGAAATCCGCCGATGCCAATGAGTCCATAAATCACAGGCTTGCTTGCTTTTCTTAAATTATAGTCATTGATATGGGTCGAAAAGTGGGATTCTGAAATTGGAAGCAATTCATACCATTTTTTTACAGAGAGATTTTGCTCCCGGTTTTTGTTAAACTCATCCCATTTGGAAGCTGATAGTTCGTTGATCTGTTCCAAAACCGTCACCGGATCGGAATCTTCAAAAAACCTGAGATAGAGTTTATCCGATCCATTCGTATTGGTCCAATCGCCAAGAGCGTAAACTTCCGGCTTGAGGTAAATGAATTCCTGAGCGGTAAATTCCGTAGGACCTTCCAAGTCCTTGACAATTCCGGAAATGGTTTTTTGGATTTCCCCATTATAGACCAAAGGTTTTCCCAGTATTTCTTCAATTTTCAATTGGGGAAAATATTCCCTTGCCCGGTTTTCGGTAAGAACAACATTATTGGGATTTTCAAAACTTGAAGCGGAATTTCCCACCAACCAAGTATAAGGAACCATTTCAAAGTAGGATTCATCGACAGCCACTATTCCCTCCTGATCTTCGACGAGTATTGGTTTTCCTACCTTCTGAGAAATTTCCACGCTCCCTATCCACTGTCCAAAAACAGGGACAGCTTTCTCTACACCCGAAACTTCCTCCCGGATAGCCTGATAGATTGGTGCAGACACACCTCCATACCTTGATTCTCCTTCATCATAAACCGCCCCAGTTATGAGCCTAAATGTCCTCTCCTTATGAGGAAGGTCCTTATCATAACTATACTCAAAATCCACGATCCTGTAAATCATCCAGCTTGAAGCAATGCCAATCGCCAATCCTAGAATATTCAACCCTGTAAACAGTCTTTGTCTCCAAAGGAAGCGAAGTGTGGTTTTCAAATGGCGGTGGATCATGGGGGTTTTATTTGGTTGTAATTGTTCTAATTGTTATCAAGTTGTCATTGTTGTCGGGTTTTCGGGATCCGTCATTCTTAATTATTAATTCATCATTATGAATTCTCAAAGTCTCGCTTCTCAAATCACTCGCTTCTCAAAGAATCAACCGGATTAGCCATTGCCGCACGGACAGATTGGACTCCCATAACTCCCCACGCTACCAACAAAACACCCAAGGCAGAAAATACAAAAATCTCCCAACCTAAGTCAATCCTGAATTGATAATCTTCCAGCCACTGACTCATGCCATACCAAGCCAGAGGCGCAGCAAAGACAAAAGCAATCAAAACCAGTTTGGTAAACTCTTGAGAAAGCAAGAAAACTATCCCTCCCACACTTGCCCCAAGTGCTTTTCTGATACCGATTTCTTTTCTTCTTTGCTCTGCAGTATAGGCTGTCAAGGCAAATAAACCGAGACAGGCTATAAAAATGGCTATGACGGTAAAGGAAGCGAAAACCTTTCCGATACGGGACTCGGCTTTGTACATATCGCCAAACTTATCATCAAGGAATGAATAGTTGAAGGGTTGACCCGGTGCTATTGACCTCCATTTTGATTCGACCAGATCTATAACTTCTTTACTGTCCTTGGCATTGAACTTAAAAGAGGCAAATCCCTGAGGCCTTTTGCTGGGATAAATCATTACGGCATTGATATTTTCCTTTAGGGATTCAAAGTGGAAGTTTTCGACAATCCCCACGATGGTCTTGTATTCCAAATCCATATTGGATAATCCATCTGTAGGATTTCCGGAAAAAGTGGCTATCCGCTGTCCAATCGGATTTCCTTCCAGATTAAAGTTCTTCAAGGCAGTTTGATTTAGTATCACTGCATTGGAGTCAGAAGGAAATTCCACGGAAAAATCCCTCCCTTCTACGATTTTCATTCCCAAAGTTTTGATATAGTCAAAATCAACAGACCAGTTCTGAAGACTTACCAAGTTCTCCTGCTGCTTTGGATCTTTGCCTTCACCCCACCATGGATTGTCTGATCTCCAAGTACCGGAAACAGGCAGAAAACCGCTGAATGTCCCCACATCCACCAAACTGCTTTGCACGATTTCGTCTTTGAAGGACTGCGCCTGATCTCCAAGGGCATAGATGTCCTCCACCATGATCACTTGGTCTTTGTTGAAGCCGAGCTCCTTTTTCTGAATATAATTAAGCTGACTGAATACTGAAACTGTGGCAATGATCAGGATAATAGAGATTGCAAACTGAAATACTACCAGGCTGCTTCTAACAGACCCACTTCCTTTTCTGCCGGACAAATTGCCTTTCAAAACTTTTATCGGTTCAAAGGCTGCAAGGAAAAAGGAAGGATAAATTCCTGCCAAAAGTCCCACGAAAAGCGCACCTCCTAGTAAGCTAACGTAAAACAAAATGTCGGAATAAGGAATCTCCAATGAGCGGTTTGAAAGCTCGTTGAAAAACGGAAGCAAAAAGACAGTTATCGCCAACGCGACAATAAAAGAGAACAAACTCATCAAAAAGGTTTCGGTCAAAAATTGCCACATCAGATCTTTCTTACCCGATCCAAGCGCTTTTCTCACTCCCACCTCTTTGGCGCGGCTTGAAGACCTTGCAGTGGAAAGGTTCATGAAATTGATACAGGCTATCAACAGAATAAATACCGCGATGGCAGCAAACATGTAGATGTAGGTGATGTTGAAATTGGGTTCAAACTCACCTTGAAGGTTACTGTAAAGGTGGATATCAAGCAAAGGCTGAAGCGAATAATCAATTTTGTTTCCGCTTGATTCAAACTCCGTCAGGCTAAAACTTTCTCCCATCACCTGTCCCAAAGCCGGGACAACATGGGTTTGGATCATTTCCTTGAGTTTGGCATCGACAGCAGCTGGATCAGCACCTTCATGGAGTAAAAGGTAAGTGGGAAAATTATTGCTCAACCAAAAAGTGGATTGAGCTTCTTCCAATCCGGCTGCAGCCAAGATCAGATCAAAATGAAAATGGCTGTTGACCGGCATGTCTTCATAAACAGCTGTGATTTTATAATTGGATTTATTGTCCAAAATCAGGGTTTTGCCTACGGCACTTTCATTAGGGAAGAATTTGTCCGCGGTTTTTTTGCTGATGGCCATTGTATTGGGTTCATCCAAAGCACCTTCAACATTGCCTTCCAACAAGGGTACAGTAAAAACTTTGAAAAAGTCCTTACCGGCATAGACAACATCATTTTCCTTAATGTTATCTTCTTCCCTTTTGACCAAAAATGATCCCTGACTCCTAAAGTGAACTGCTGCTTCCACTTCAGGAATCTCAAGTGGCATGGCCTCAGCCATGGGTGCAGGGCATTGGATCATATTGAAACTGTTTCCGCCGAATATGATGTCGGATTTTACCCTGTAAATCCGCTCCGCATTTGTGTGATGCTTGTCGTAACTCAGTTCATTAAACAAAAACAGGGAAATGATAATGCAGATCGCTATACCAAGGGAAAGGCCTAGTACATTGATCAAGGAGATCGTTTTGGTTTTCCAAAAACTCCTGATTGCGGTTTTGAAGATGTTTTTGAACATAGGAAGAAAATTAAAGTGGTTGTAGTGGTTATGGTGGTTGTAATAGTTTTAATTGTTATCTGCTTTGCGTTGTCAGGTTGTCTGGTTTCGTGAACCGTCTTTCTGAGTGTAGCGAAGAATCTCAGATCTAATTGGTGGATTTGGTCTGTTGGTGGCCATTGTTGTCGGATTTTCTGGATCCTTCATTTTTCATTATTAATTCATCATTCCTAATTCCTATTTCCCCAAGTCTTTTTTCTTGCTTCTTGATTCTTTGCGTCTCATATCTCACGTCTCAAATCTTTTGTCTATTTATTCATCCGTCAAACTATCCACCGGATTAGCAATGGCTGCTTTTATTGCTTTAGATCCTACCGTCAATGCGGTGATCAGCAGGGAAACTAACATCACTGAAAAGAATAAACCGACCGACATCGGGGTTTTGAAGGCAAAGGAAGCCAACCATTCCTGCACCATGAAATAGGCTAGCGGAATGGCAATCACAAATGCCAGCAAAACCATTAAGATAAATTCCTTGGAAAGCATCAAGGTAATCTGTGTTACCGATGCGCCAAGGACTTTTCGAATTCCAATTTCTTTTACTTTTTGACCCACCATAAATGACACCAAGCCATAAAGTCCGATACAGGAAATCAAAATGGAAAGCACCGCAAATATTTTATAAACCAAAGCCAGCTTCTGCTCGCTTTCATAAAACGCGGCAATAGATTCATCAAGAAAATTTCCGCTGTAAATTTGTTCCGGATATATTTCTTCAAACTTTCCCTGAATCGCCTCCAGTGTTGCCTTTTGCGCAGATCTGTCAAGGCGAACCGCAACTTGCCTGTAGTTTGGTTTGTTACTCGTAATCAGCAATTGCTTAATTTCTTCGCGAAGTGAATTGACCGTGAAATCTTTTACCACACCTGTGATGGGAACCCAATCTCCGCCACCTCCTAGTCGGATGTTTTTGCCGATGGCTTCCTCCGGGGATGGAATCAAAAGTTTCTTCGCCATGGTCTCGTTGATCACCACATTTCGGATGGTATCACTCATAGGATATCCCTGACCCGCAACAAATTCCATTTCATACAAATCAAAATAGTCCTCGTCTGCAAACTTGAGAAAAGCAGGAAAAACAATGTCCTTACTCTTGTTGTCAAAATAAAAATTCGAAGCGGAGTTGTTGTCCGAGGAGGGTACATCTGAAGCCATACTCGCTCCTATCACGCCGGGAATCCCCAGTAACTGCTGCTTGAATCCTTCAATCCGAACATCTGATTTGGAATCAGTAGGTACATCGATAAAGTAAACCGCATCCTTGTTAAAGCCAAGGTCAGTATTTTGAACCAGATTCATCTGTCTGATTGCAATCAATGTACCGATCATCAGGATCTGTGCAATGGCAAACTGCAATACCACCAAACCTCTTCTGATAGAAACGCCTCCTATCTCTGCGCCTTGAAACTTGTTTTTCAATGCGCGGATAGGCTGAAATTTGGAAATAATCATGGCAGGATAAAAGCCTGCGAGCAAGGTCAGGATAGATATCAAAGCCAACATAAAAAATAAAATAGGCTGCTGAAAGAAACTGATTGTAGCCGGGACATCTGCGATCTTATCCAAAAAAGGCAATAAAAGATTGGCTAATCCAAATGACAAAACAGAAGCCAGCGCGATGGTCAAAAAAGTCTCTCCAAAGGATTGCAAAGCTATTTGGGATTTTGAGCTGCCCATCACTTTGCGCACGCCGATTTCTTTGCTTCTGCCGATGGCCTGTGACGTGCTCAGATTGACAAAGTTGATCGAGGCCATAATCAGAATAAAAACCCCTACAATGATCAAAGTCTGTATCGTTGATTTTCGGACCAATCTTCCGGTCAGCGGCTCCAGATCAGAATTAAAATGGATATCACTCATCGGCTGCAGGTGATGTGTCCTAATAGAAGTTCCCCGACCTTCGAAGTGCTTTTTAGAAAAATCATCCAACTGACTCTGAATCAAAGTCAGATCTGCATTGGGATCCACCAAAACATAGGCCTGAAAATTACTCCCGGTACTCCCCCATTCTCCAAGATCATACCCAAATACATCCTGATGCGATCTGAGTGTCTCATAAGAAACCAAGATGTCAAAATTAAAATTACTGTTTTCAGGTATGTCCGCTACCACCGCACCTACTTCCAAATTCACGCCATTGGTAAGCTGAAGTGATTTCCCTTGTGCAGTTTGCCAAGATCCAAAAAACCTGTCTCCTTCTGCGCGCGTCAAAACAACCATTTCCGGTTGGTTCAAGACCCCTGCACTTCCTGCCAAAAACTCCAAGTCAAACAAGTCTGCATATTCCGATGTGGAGAAAAACAGAGACTCAGATCTAAATTTGTTTATTTCTGAAGGTTTATCATCCGATTGGACATTGACTTGAACATCATAATGGGAAATCACAGGTACCACCTTTTCAAACCTTCCCTGATCTGCCATCAAGGCATCCGGCACAGGATTGGAAACACCGGGTGTTTTTTCGGTGATGTTTTCATATGTATCGTGGGAGACAACCCGGTAGATTTTGTCATAATTGCTTTGAAACTTATCATAACTCAGTTCGTGCTGCACTACGATAAATAGCAACAATGCCGCAGTAATCCCAATAGTCAGACCGAGGATATTGATGGCCCCGATCCATTTGCTTCGTGTAAGAGAGCGCCAGGCGATTTTGAAATAGTTTTTGAGCATGGAAGAAATTGTTGTAGTGGTTGTATTTGTTATGATTGTTGTCAGGTTGTCAATGTTGTGTAGTTCGTTGTCAGGTTGCGTCACCCTGATCCTCCTTGATTTTAATCATTTCTAAGACTTTCAATGGGATTAATGGTTGCCGCCCTATAAGCTTGGGAAAAGATTATCCCCAAACTGATCAACAAAACAGCTCCTACTCCAATCCCGATCGGAACTACTCCGATACTAACCCTAGAGGCGAAGAAATTGAGCCACAAATTATTGATGAAATAGGCTGATGGTACTGCTACCAAAACAGCGATCCCCAATAAGACCAAAAATGCCTTAGATAATAAAAAGACGATCTGAGGCGTACTTGACCCAAGGGTTTTTCTTATCCCGATTTCTTTGATCCGCGTTTGGGCGGTATAGGTTGCCATTCCCAAGAGTCCCAAACAAGAAACAAATACTGCTAAAAAGGAAATCAAACCGATCACGGAGGATACATCACCCAAAACCTGATGTATGAATAACAGCTCTTCGTCCAGAAATTTGTAAGAAAACTTGGAATTCGGATTCACTTCTTTCCAGGATGATTCCAATGCCGCAAGCGTCTCAGCTTGGTTTTGGTTTGAAATTTTAACCAAAGCAAAGCCAAGTTGGTCTTCCCTGTTTCGCAATACCAAGCTTTGCATTTCTCTGATGGATGGAAGAAACTGAAAATCCCTGACCACACCTGCTACCTGCAAATTTTGGTATTCACCGTTAGTATTTATTGTAAATTGCTTCCCGACAGCCTCATCCACACTTCCGAATTTGAATTCCCCTACTGCCTTTTCATTTATCAAGACCAGATTGGGACTTCCTTCAGCAGGAAGGTTAGACCCTGCCAGGATTTCCAATGCAAAAACATCTACTGCTGAGGAATTGATGTCAAAGAAATTGGTGGAAATACTATCCAAAGGAAAATCAGGGTTCACCACATCACTTCCAAAATTCCAACCTCCTGCAGGCAACAGCGATGACGCCCCTACTTCGATGACTGATGGATTGGAAGTTACAGCTTGGGCAAATCTCGAGTAGTTCTCAGTGTTGTAAAGCTTAACGGTAACAATGTTATCCTTTTCAAATCCATAATCGAAATTCAACATATGCATGGATTGTGACTTGATCAGCACTACTGAAATAATGAAAATCAGAGAAATGGAAAACTGTACCACCAACAGGATATTTCTTATCCTCAGGTTTTTGAACAATCGGACTCCACTTAATTTATTGAATAAGTTAATGGGATTCAGTTTGGACACATAGGAAGCAGGAAGCAATCCAGCCAAAATCCCAACAGTAATGCTGAAACCTATAAAAATCAATATTGCAGGTAGATTTTGATCAAAGGATATCTTGAGATACTTGTCAAAAGTCATACCTGCCACGCCTTTTTGGAGTAACTGGAGCAGAAAGAAAGCCAAGACCAATGAGCAAAGGGAAATAACCACAGCTTCAGTAATAAACTGTGCAAAAATCTGTGTCTTGCTTGCACCTGAAACCTTCCTGATCCCTACCTCTCGGATCCTGGTGAGTGCTCTGGCCACCGACATATTGGTATAGTTCAGACAGGCTGATATCATTACAATGATACATAGCACACCCAATATCAACAGGACTACTTTTGGAATCCCAACATGGGTTGTGTTTCCAATTATCCCCATCGGGTTAATTTCTCCCAATGCGACAGCTTTAAAAGAATGTTTGTTCTCAAATTTTGACCCATATATTTCCTCAGAAACTTTATCAAGAATTGATTGAAAGTCGCTTTTTTTCTTGCCTTCCTCCAATAGCACGTAAGTATAATTGGTCCAAACGTTGTTCCAATCCTGCTCATCTGTAGCCAATACCGATCCTTCTGGTAAGGATTTCATTGTACTCATTGAGGCCAAAAGTTTGAAGGGTAGATGGGTTTTGCCGGGATTGGGGTTGAGTACACCTGTGATGGTAAAGTAGCCGAAGTCAGTTTCAATATTGCCTTCCTCAATATCGGTGGCCCTGATATCTTTGTCGTGGAAAGCGACTGTTTTGCCAAGGGCTGATTCATTATTAAATAGTATCTCCGCCAACTCTGAAGTGATGACCAGAGAAAAAGGTTTTTTCAATGCTGTTTCGGGATTTCCTTCCCTGAAAGAAAAATCAAGTATTTTAAAAATGTTCTCATCAGCAAAATAACCTCCTCCCGATGCAAACTTATCTTCATAGATGACATCTCCCCCAATTTCACTGTTGAGGGCCGAAGCCTCAGCTATAATAGGGTATTCCCTTTTCAGTTTTTCAGCCAACGGCAAAGCAGAGCTCGCTGTTTCTCCTTGGTTGGTCTGATACTCCGTCGAATGTACCCTGTAGATTCTATCCTTTTGGCTATGGTAGGAATCATAGCTATACTGGTCCATCACGATCATGATAATCAGCAAACAAATAGACATACTTACCGCCAAGCCAAGGATATTGATTATGCTGAAGGATTTATTCCTTACGAGGTTTCTCCAAGCGATTCTAAAGTAATTTTTGAGCATGGGGTTATGGTTGTAATGTTTGTAGTTGTCACAATTGTTCTCAGCTTCTCGTAGTCGAGTTATCAGGTTGTTGGGTTATCGGAATCCGAAATTCTGAATACATTATTTTAAATTCATCATTTCACATTATCCCACTTCCATGCCATCAGAAAAATGCCTTCTATTTATCAAAAAGGCTGTTTGTGTAATATTTTGCTTAAAAACCCGAACATTTTTGTCCGCCAGTGGGCAAAAATGAAGTGCTGATTTTTTGAGCTGAAAAAAAGAAAAATCCACCCGGTCGATGCCTGAGGTGGATTTTTTGGTTTAGGTTCAACAGGATTTATTTATTCATTCTTTATCGATTTCACCGGATTGGCCAAAGCTGCTTTAATCGCCTGACCTGAAACGGTGACCGCTGCAATCAAACCCGCTACCAAGCCAGCAATCAAAAATACCTGCCAAGAAATCCCTATCCTAAAAGCAAAATCCTCCAACCACTGCGACATGCCATACCAGGATATGGGCACCGCGATCAAAAATCCGAAAAAGACAAGTTTCATAAAGTCTTTGCCCAACAATGTCACAATATTGAATGTCTCTGCTCCCATTACTTTTCGGATTCCTATTTCCCTTGTCCGCTGTTCGGTCTCAAAAGTCGTCAAACCCAACAAACCTAAAATTGAAATCAGTACAGCCAACCCTGCAAAAAAAGTGAAGATGGTCTTCACCTTATTTTCGGCCTCATATTGCCTGTTGAATCCTTCATCCACAAAAAGCGGATCAAAGGGATAATCGGGTCTCAACTGCTGCCATTCCTCTTTCAGGTAGGCCAAAGTCTCTTCTTTCTTTTCTGCATCGATTTTGATGGTCACAAGATTGCTCCGATCCACCGAAATCATAAATACGATCGGAACAATAGGCTGATGAAGCGATTCAAAATGAAAATCCTTCATCACACCTGTCACATAACCTTTTCTGCCGCCATAGTTGAATTGCTTTCCAACAGCTTCCTCAGGACTTGACCAACCGATGGCCCTGATAGCCGCTTCATTTAAGACAAATGCTTCTGTAGAATCTGTCGCCTGTAAATAATCAAAAGTCCTGCCTGCCACGATCGGAATACCGAATGTCTGGGTAAAATTATGGGCAACATGGATATCTGCGATCCGCACATTGACCTGACTCAACTCACCGTTGACTTCTGCAGAAGCGCCTTGTGAATCGAGCAAACGGCCTGATGGAACCCTGCTAGAAATACTCACTTCCCTGATTCCGGGGTGGTTTTCCAGCCGGTCTTTGAGGATCAAATAATTGCCTGTAATATTTTGATTGGCAGGCAGGACCACCAGATCATCCTTCTTGAATCCAAGGTCTTTGGATTGCATAAAATTGAGTTGGCTGATCACTACCAATACCGCCACGATCAGCATGACCGATATGGCAAACTGCCCTGTGACCAAAGCTGACCTGAATTGCTTGTGTCCCGAACCGGCTTTAAAGACACCTTTCAGGACTTTGGAAGGTGTAAATCCAGATAAAAACAAAGCAGGATAACTTCCTGATATCAAACCAACAAAGAGCGCCAAACCTAGCAATCCAAATAAGTACTCAGGATTTTTAATAAGGTTAAAGCTTAATGCTTTATCCGTGAAATTGGCAAAAACCGGCAAGAACACAAATACCAGAATCACGGCAAAAACCAAAGCAATAAATGCCAGGACAAATGACTCTCCCATAAACTGCCTTACCAAACCGGACCTGTCAGCCCCCATCACTTTCCTCAACCCCACTTCCATAGAGCGCAGTGAAGACCGTGCCGTGGATAAATTCATGAAATTGATACAAGCAATCAAAAGGATAAACAGCGCTACTGCCAAATAAACATAGACATAATCGATATTTCCGTTTGGTTCTATTTCTGAATCAAGGTTGGAATGAAGGTGAATATCTGTCAAAGGCCAAAGAAACAATTGGGTACCTTTGGAAGCAGGAACTCCAGCCTGATTTTCGCCCATGTGCCTATCGATCAGCTCGGGCAATTTGGCTTCCAAAACTTCTGCTTTCACACCTTCGGCCAAAAGAAGGTAAGTAGAGAAATTATTGGAACCATAATTTTGCATCATCTGCTCTTCCCCTCCATAAAAATCATTGACAGGCCGCATTGAAGCGAGGAAATCCACCTGAAAATGAGAATTGTCAGGAACATCTTCCATCAGTCCCCGAACCTGAAAAGGGACCCTGTTTCCGACAAGCTCCAATTCCAAGGTTTTTCCGATAGGATTTTCATTGCCAAAATATTTTTTGGCCATGGTCTCAGTCAGGATAATCGCATCGCTGAATTGGCCAAGCACATCAGATTTTCCTTCAAGCAGCTTCCATGAAAACACTTCGAAAACCTCCGGATCAGCGAAAAAAAAGCGCTCCTCTACAAACGCGTCATCATTGTATTTGACCAAAGGGTTGAAATTGAAAAACCTTACTGTTTGTTCCACATCATCTCCAAAGTCAGATTTGATCAGTGGCCCAAAAGGCGGAGCAGCATGGCCAAGGTGAAGACTGATTTCTCCATCCTGATTGAACCAAGCCCGCGAAACCCTTACAATTCGGTCAGAATTTTCATGGTATTTGTCGTAACTCAGTTCATGCTTGACAAACAAAAGAATCAAAATACTTACTGCCATCCCAACAGCCAAACCAAAGATGTTGATCATGACATATAGCGGATGCTTTTTGGTATTTCTGAATACGATTTTGAAATAGGTGCTGACCATGGTTGTAGAGTTCTAGTGGTTGTAGTGGTTATAGTGGTTGTAATTGTTGCCTGCTGTGCGTTGTCATATTTGTCTGCTGCGCGCCTGCCTGCGGTAGGCAGGTTGTCGAGTTCTCGTTATAGTCGAGATGTCAAGTCTTGAATCTTGCGACTTGCATCTTGCATCTCTTTTTCTTTTCGAATCCAACATTTTAAATTTTATCATTCCGAATTCATCATTCCAAAAACTGAATACTGACCACTGATTACTGTCTACTGATCACTCTTTTTAATCACCCTTGCCGAACCTGTAGAGGATATATTGGTACTCTCAGGATTTCCTGAATAATAAACATTTCCGGAACCCGTGGATTTCACATTCAGGTTTTCTACCGCGCCAATGTATGATTGTCCTGAACCTGTTTTGTTGATGCTCGCTTTTTCAGCTACCAATTCAGAACCTTTGAAATCGCCTGAACCTGTTTGGGATACACTAAGCGTTCCTACAGTTCCACCTGCGATGGACACGATTCCCGATCCTGTCAATCCCACAGATAGGTTGTCCGCATTTACGTTTTTCAAAATGACACTCCCTGAACCTGTATTTCCCAAGGAAAGCGACCCTGCAGAAATATCAGATTGCATCTTGATACTTCCCGAACCGGTGCTTTTCAAACCTTCCACTTCCCTGACAGTCACATAGACAGTCAAGCCGATATTCCGGTAATTGCCTTTTTCGAGGGAAATTTTTAAGGTATTGTTTTCAACTTCGGTGATGACTTTGTCCAATGAAATGTTGGTGGATTCCAAGCGGACCTCGTCTTTGTTTCCCTTTTGGACGATGACATCCCAACTTCCGCCTGAGTATATTTTTGTAAAATTACCCGGTGTACGGGTTTCGGTTTGTTGTGCCAACACTGATATGGCGATAAAGAAAAGAGAAAAAGCGAGAATGATGGATTTGCTGTTTTTCATGGCTATAGAATAAGAATTGGTTTCCATATCTTTTTCAGAGATTGTGCCAAAGCCAAAAACAGGCTTAAAGAGTATAAATTGGCAATTTTAAGAACATTCATTGTCCGTACAGGACTGATTTTGTTCGCTCACGGTCAATAAATTGAAGGAAGACTTTGTGAATTTGGATTTAGGAATGCGGAAATGATTAGGATCTGGTAACTTCCTCATTTCTATGGACTCAAAGACCTTGAACCTGTTTTTTACTATTGGTTTTCCCGTGTTTTGATTTGATTCATTGTAATAAATAAATATTCAAATTTCGAATCAAAATTTAATTCCTTTAACCTACATTTAATAGGTTTGAAATAGGGGAAAAATTCATTTAATACAGGTTTTTCTTTTTTTCCATTCTGCAATTCTATCCTTTAAATATTTTAAGTTTTTAACAATCAAAAGCACCTATGACCACAACATGTAAAAAGACCAACAAGGTCTATCTTTTTGTTAAAATAGGCTCCTTTGTTTGTTCGATATTTCTAGCCGTTTTGATTATTTCCTGTCAAAATCAAGGGAAATCCGCACTTGATCAGGAAACAGTTGAAAGGCTGAGGGAGAAAGATATCGATGTTTTTGGTTCTTATGCCATCATCAAACTTCCCATAGAAAAAGGAGTCAAAGTCAGAAATCCTGTTAAAATCATCTTGGGACCGGACAGTGTACTGTATGTAGCAAACAACACCGGAGAAATCTATTCGCTCCATGATTCTGATGGAGATGGTTGGGAAGATGAGGCAAGGCTGTTTTGTAATGTGAAAGATGATGGACTCCGCACTCCTGTCGGCCTTTTATTCAAAGGCAATGAACTTTATGTTGGCACTGCACAAGAAATCCGGATTTATACAGACCAAGACGGTGATGGGAAAGCTGATATTAGCAAAACATTTTTTGATAAAATACCTCAATCCGAACATCCCTATGAATTTACTTCCGGATTGACTTTTGGGCCTGATGGCTACTTATATGTTGTTTTGTCCACAGATTCATGGAATGCAGGCGCAGCCGCGGATCCCGATGGATTTAGAGGTGCGGTACTCCGAATCAGCCCTGACGGAAAAGAAGTAGAAAAATTTGTTACAGGAGTGAGATCAGTCCACAGTATGGTTTTCAATCAATACAATGACCTCTTGTTTATAGACAATGGCGGCGGAGGAAATCCCACCGAAGAACTCAATCGCGCACAGCAGGGCAAATTCTATGGACACCATCCTGCTAAATACAACAATCCTGAATCCAAGGAATTACCGATCCACAATTTTGTCTCCGAAGTGGCACCTGCAGGAATGGTTTTCAATCCCATGACAAATGATTTTGGAGGAACTGAAGGTGACCTTTTTGTATCATTTTTTGGACCGGGTGAAAGATGGGAACGGGGTGCTATCAGTAGGTTGGAAATAGAACGTCAAGAAGACGGAACCTACCAAATTGAGGAAATACCGGTAGCCAAAAGAATTCCGAAAATATCCGATTTGGCATTTGGGTCAAATGGTGACCTTTACATTACCCATGTCGGAAAGACCGACTATTGGTATCAGCCTATCGAACAGATAGAAGGGGCCATTTACAGAATGACCTATGCCCCTTGGATCAAACCAATGCCGCGCGAAATGCTCGCTGAAGAAAAATCGTCTTCCTCCTCAGAAGATGTTTTGGCTGCAGGAAAACAGCTTTTTGCCGAAAAAGCCTGTAGCGCCTGTCACAGTGTAGATGGTAAAAGTGACTTAATCGGTCCTGACCTCATGGACATTGGAAAATTCTATTCCAAAACTGAATTGCTGGAGGAAATCAACAATCCTTCCCTACGGTTAAAACCCGGAATGATTGCTACTAAAATCACCAATGTGAATGGTGAGGTATTTTTGGGAAGAGTTGTGGGTACGGACCAGGATTATATCAAGTTGATGGTTATTGGAAACCGTGTCCTGGATATTCCAAAGGCTGAAGTGAAAAGTGAAGAATCATACGAAAAGTCATTGATGTATAACGGCTTGCTCAATGGTATGAGCGAAGAAGAGACTGACGCCCTTTTGTCTTATATCATCAATTTGAAAGAGGAAAATGATTAGGGTCAAATAGGAACAATTGCAGGGAATAAATTTTTTTCGAAAGATCCGGAGAAACAGAAATGGAATCCGTAGCAATTGTTTACCTCCCCTAAATCGAATAATCTTTAACTCTTTACCCTTTTCACATTATTTCGCCAATTTTTGTGTCTCCACAAACATTTTTCCTTTTTCTCAATGCCTTCCGTGCCCCCTGTGAACTCTGGGGTGATTTATAAATTTCATTCATCCTTAATGGAATCCACGGGATTGGCCCAAGCGGCTTTCAAAGCCTGCGAACCCACAGTCACCAATGCGATCAACAAGGTCAGACCTCCCGCTAACAGGAATGTGGAAAATGAGATTCCTGCTTTGTACGGAAATCCTGACTGCCATGTATCCAATGCCCACCAGGAAAAAGGAAAGGCCAACAGCAAAGCAATCCCCACCAAGATGACAAAATCCTTGCTGACAAGTTGGATAAGGCTTTCACTGCTGGCGCCAAGTACTTTGCGGATTCCGATTTCCTTGGATTTTTGTTGGACAGTGTAGGCTGCCAAGGCAAACAAACCCATGCAGGATATCATAATGGCAATGATCCCTCCTACCAAAAATGCCTGTCCTAACTGCTGTTCCTGTTTGTATTGCACGGCATACCGTTCGTCCATGAAGAAATAGGAAAAGGGATTTCCGGGAAAAATTCCCTCATAAATCTCCTCGATAGATTCTAGGTTGGCCCTCATTTGGTTGCTGCTGACGACCATGCTGAAATACCCCGATGCTTGTGATGGTAAAAAAACCATCGGCTTGATCTCTTCTTTCAAAGACATGTGGTGGTAATCCTTGACCACAGCCAAAATTTCGTAAGGGTCTCCCCACAGGATACTTTGCCCCACTGCCGCTTCACCGGATTCAAATCCCAATTCCAATGCTGCTTTTTCATTGAGCATGAGTTTTTTGGAATTACCCCATCCTTGACTTGCTTCTTCGGTAGTGAAATTTCTTCCTGCCACCAAGGTCATCCCATAGGTATTGACAAATTCATCATCCATGATCATCATGCCATAGGATTTGTCTTTGTCCTCTGGACGGGGTACCATCGGCGTGATGCCACTCGCAAAGAAATTGTATCCGATTCCCGGCAAGGCATTGGAAGTGCTTAATTTCTCCACAAAAGCCTGTGACCTGACCGTTGATTTGAAAGCTGATATTTTGGAAGCTCCGTTTTCACCGATATCACTTGGCCCATCTATCACCAACTTCTGTGTGAGGTCCATTCCCAGATTTTGGTTTTGCATAAAACTGAGTTGGTCGCGGATGGCGATGGTACCTACGATGATGGTCACCGATATGGCAAACTGCAGGATGACAAGTGATTTCTTGAGCGTTTGACTGCTTTTTGGCTGAAAATTGATCTGAAACTGATGTCCAAATTTCCCGGAAAGTGCCACCACATAAAATCCTGAAAGAAGGGTACAAAGCATGAATATGGCAAAAACCACCAACCAAAATACCGGCAATGCATATGCCCCAAACCAAAGCGCCTGTCCGAATATTTTCTCAAACCGACTTTCCAACAGATTGACAATCAAAAAAGAAATCCCGAATGCAAATGCCATCAGCATCAAAGTCTCTATCATAAACTGCTGTGCAAGCTGCCAACTACCGGCGCCCAGCACTTTTCTCATCCGGATTTCCTTGATCCTTGTCAGGATGTTTGCAGCGGAAAGGTTCAGGTAATTGACATAAGCTATTGCCAATATCAACAAAGCAATGGCTGCGAAAACCAGCACAGTGCCCATACTTCCCTGTGTTGGCAAAGGATCAGATAAGGAATTGCCCAAATGGATCTCAGAAAGCGACTGCAAGATGACAGTTTCGTCCTTGGCATCCGGATTTTGCCTTACAAATTGCGTGATCAGGTTTTCTGTGTTTGATTTGTCAACTCCGTCTTTGAGGGTGACGAAGAGGTTGACAAAACCGGATTCCATTCCATTGGGGTCTGCCCAATCGTTTCCATTGCGGTTGGCTGCATTTTCCAAAGTATGGATGGAGAGAAAGATCTCTCCTTTGATATCAGACCTGTCAGAAATTTCATCCAAAATCCCGCTGACGGTATAGTCGGTTTTGCCAAATTGGTTGCTCACCTGAATGGTTTTGCCTATCCCGTTTTCACTGCCAAAAAACTTCTTTGCCAATGTAGCTGAAATTACCACCGAATTTGGTTGGGTCAGATCGGCATTTCCTTTAAATATTGGAAAGGAAAATGCCTTGAAAAAATCCCCGTCCGCATACATGATCCGATCCTCTTTGAAAGATTCCTTGGTATCGGGGATGATGACCAATCCACCTGCTATCTGACTTGCCAAGGTATTGACTTGGGCTATATCCGTAAACTGTGATTCCATTACCGCTGCATATCCGGGAGGAAGAAAAATCTCAGGTTCACTGTTTCCATCAGTCAGCACCAACCTGAATATGTTGTCCTTATTCTCATGAAAATCATTGTAGGTCCATTCAGATGCTACAAAAGAAAACAGCAACAGGAAAGAACTTAGGCCCAAGACCAAACCGGTGAGGTTGATAGAAGTAAAAAGCTTTCTTTTGGATAGACTTCTCCAGGCAATGCGAAGGTAACTGTGGATCATGGGAGTATAAAATGAGGGTTTGGGAAAAGGGACAAAAGAGAAACAAGCTTCAATTGATATTGTTGGCTTTGCCAGTTCTATGCCACAGAAAGAGGCCTAAATTGAAAGAATTAAGCGATTTGTCCGCCTACGCACAATCTCTACCCGATCAACTTCGTCCGAATTCGGTCAATTGGTTAGTGAAAAAAATTGAACTCAACTTTTGATTGAAGAGAGAAAAGTCAAAAGGTTCAAAAAGCTATGGTTGGGAATTACAGGATCTGAAAAAAATAACGTTTTGGCGCTTGGCGAAGAAGCGGATTTCGAAGCACTAAACTGTCTGCCAGCACTGAGCTTGATACGAAGCACAAATCTTCATTTAAGCACTGCACCCGCTTTTTTGCCAAACGCCTGTTAGCGGGTCGTTGTTCTATTTTCGCTTGTAATTGTCCAACCATATTTTAAATCCCATTGCTTCTGCCGAGTCTCCGTCAGCTTGTTGTTTAATTATGTTCAATGCTTTTTCTTCAATTGTCTTGTCTGTTGGAATACGTTCTAAAATATGAACTGCTGCCCAAACATTAGTTTTATTTTCAGTTTTATCTAAAAGCTTTGCAAAATCTTCAATTGTGTCCATTGTATGTTCGTAACCGATTTTTTCTGCTATCTCGTACATTTTGTCAACTGATTTGTTATGAAGTTTAACAGATTTCTTGTCGCCATAATCCGTCGAAGCACAAGTCTTTGTAAGCTCTATATATTCCTGAATTAAGTTCATTGTTTATTCTTTAACGTCATTTGAGCATTCTTGAAAAGTCATATTAAAGTCTCGCTGTCTTTTGTAATTTAAGTCGCCACTTAATTTTTCATATTCTGCCCAAAGCATAACATCTCTTGTGTCAAAAGTTGCCGATTCAATATATTTATTCAAGTCTGTCAAGTTTCCCTTTGCTAAAAATATGATACAGCGAATAACTCTGTCTGTTTTCAGATAGTCAACTTTGTTGATTGCGTCAATTAACATTGTCGTTGCCGTGTTTGCATTCTCTCCAAAGTCAGTTTGTATTCTTGCTTTTATGTCGTCTTTAAATGTCATTCGTTGGTGTCGTCTTACAATGCCCGCTAACGTTTTGCTTTATTCTATAATAGGGGAAAGCATCCATATAGCATGCTTTCCCTAATATTGTGGAAATAACCCATTTGTCAAACTTACCTTTTCTTTGACAAACAAAAAATCCCGTGATCGGGGTATTTTTTAATAGAGAAAGAAAAAAAATGGATTTTCAAAAATATAAGGGTGGAATTGCATGCCGATAGCTATTGACATCCATCATGTCCAAGGAAAAAGCCTTATAGCCTACTCCAATACCTTACAGGCCTGTCCAAAAATATCACCTCACCCACTTCGGAGAACCATCGTGTCGCCTAAAAGCTGACAGCGAGAACCAAAAAGGTGAGACGGGTCACTTCCGAGGCGAGAGCGAGGAGCAAAAAGGTGACACGGGTTACCAAAATGGTGAGACGAGTCACCAAAAAGGTGACAGCGAGGTGCAAAAAGATAAGACGGGTTACCTAAAAGGCGAGACGTGTCACCTCCGAGGCGACCCGTGTCAGCAAAAAGGCGACCCGTGTCAGTAAAAAGGTGACTTGGGTAGGTAATGAAGTGGAGGGGGGTACTTCGGAAGTACCCCCCTCCACTTGGGAAGTACCCCCTTTGGGCAAAATACTCCTACCTCCCGGTTCTCGAGAAAGGTATTTCTTGGCTTGGGAAGAATTCAGGATTTTTTATCAGCGATCAGCTGCCAAGGGTTGAACTTCTCGGAATTGGAATTACAAATTCCAAAGAATAAAAGGGTGGAATTACAAATCTCACCCAGTCTAATTTCAATTGTCTAAACTACACCCAAAGGAGAATGGTAAGTTTGAAGATTGAAAAAGATAGGGAAAGGAATTACAGATTCTGAAAAAATAAAGATTATTATGTAAAAAAGTACGCGATTACGAAGCACTAAACTTTCGGTAAAGCAACAATTTTGATACGTGCCAAAAGCCTTGATTTTACTACTAATTAGCCTATTTTTTATTTACATTTTTGTGGGTTCGTGTTATTTAAAATACCTTATGCATGAAAAGAAATTGTATAAATAATACAAAAAGTAATAAAGCCTAAGTAAGTAACGGGATGAAATTTCTTATTAATTGTCCAGTCATAAATAAAAAGTGAAATAAAAAAAGCAGACCATGTCCCAAAAATGGCAATGTCCCAACTTAGGTCTGAAATGAGGAGTGAATCAAGATTTGTACGTGCAATTGACCTGCTCAAAATTGGTCCTAACATAAAAAAGGATGCAACAAGTATAAGCCTTTTATGATAGGGCAGCCTTTTTCTTTTCAAATATGCCAAGGTCACCAATATTGCAAAACCAAATATTAAAAATCTATTTGCCTTAACCATTGGCTCCATGTTATTCCAACCATTGAAAATAACAACAAATATGTATACTGTAGTAATGAATACACCGATAGCGGCTATTAAACCGGCGACCCCAAAACTGATGTGAGCTTTATGATTCCCTTTTTTTATAAAGTTGGTTTGTATGACAAGCATAATAAACCAGGCAAAACAAAATAAGCCGTGAATAATAAATTTTGGGTCACTGTTACTTTTCTGACCAACATCAGTTATCAAATTGTCTGAGAAAGCTAGTATGGACAAACCAAGGAGTATGCTACTTACAATCAAAAAATAATATTTTTTCATATGATATACAACGTGTTATTTATATTGAGAATGACGCACAATATTTTGCTTTATTCTAATATAGGAGAAAGTATCCATATAGCATACTTTCCCTAATATTGTGGAAATAACTCCTATATCCAACTTACCTTTCCTTTGACAAACAAAAAATCCCGTGATCGGGGTATTTTTAATAATGAAAGAAAAAAAATGGATTTCCAAAAATATCAGGGTGGAATTGCATGCCGATAGCTGTAGACACCCACCCAGTCCAGTTTCAATTGTCTACATTATAATCAAAGGGAGGGGTATTTTGACTTAAGAATTGCCAATAAGCAAATTAGACAGTTTTTTTGTCGGGCTGCTTCTGAAAAATTGATTTGTCCAATCGTCGGTTTATTGTTCTTTAAATTGTTCTTTCAATAGTCCAACAATGTAATTTGCTTCTGCGTCATCGACTCCAAGTCCAAACGAAAAGGTCTTGAGGCCATAGTCAAATTTTATTTTCCCGGGTCCAAGACCCCAAAATGCCATACGATTTCCGCTAAATAAATCATCATTACTTTTTTCTGTCCGGAAGTTTTTAATTGCTGAAATTTCCATTCTATTTTTCTTTCCTATTCCAAATACAGACTTTTCAAATAAAATTTCATTTCTGTCAGTTATAAATTTTTCTTGACCAAAATACCCCCAAAGGAGCATAAAGGAAACCGCCAGTCCACCAACAGTCCAAGCTAAAAGCCAAAATGCCAAAAAGCCGCCCGCTCCTGAATTATCAATCCCTGAGTTAAACAAAAAATCAGAAGCTGATACAAAACCAAAAAACCACCCGCCCATCCATGCCGTCCCAAACAGCAATGAAAACCAATTTTTCTTTGAAGGAATGATAATTTTTAGTCCTCCGAATGTTTTATCAATTTTAGCTTTACCGTTGTTTGTCATTGATCCGTGCTTTTTTGTCTGGTTCTCAAATACTTTCTATTTTGATTATTTCAATCATTCATTTTATCCAAAGCAATAAGCATTTTATTCAATTGCTCAATCCTTGTTTTTTTGTATTCTCCTTCCCATGAGTCTATCAGGATAGGTAACAGTTCTCGCTTAAGGGCAGTTTTTGTTAACAATTTAATGTCCTCATCAATTTTACCTTCCAAGACAAACTGTCCAAAGCCTATTGCAATGATGGCATCGTCTTGTCCCTTTAAAGTCCTAGCTCCGATTTCATTGGATGAAATGTAAATTTTAAGGATTTCTTCGTCCAATTCATTAAAGTCAAATGGCTTGTAACCCCATTCATCAATAAGGTCTGAAAGAAATACCGTTGGGCTTGACGTTTCGTTTGATTCCCTCCAATCTAAGAAACCATAAAAAGCATCCGAACCGTCATCGCTTCCAAATGGGCCTGATTCTTCAATAGGACTCCAATAAAATGGTTCGTTCAATAAGACTTTTGCTTTTGGATGCGCCTTTTCGGGTGAAAGTTCAAAATTTTCCATGATTTGTTTCTTATTATCAGATGGTTGAGAACTATTTCCGGATTGTCCGTTGCAGGCTCCAAGATGTGAAAGGCCCATAATCAAAAACATCAGTGTTTTTTTTATTTTCATAAAATCAGGTTTAGTATCCTTCTCCAATCATAAAGGAAAGCATCCATATAGCATGCTTTCTATAGTATTGTGGAAATAACTCCAATCTCAAACTTACCTTTTCTTTGACAAACAAAAAAACCCTTGGTTGGTGTATTTTTTAATAGAGGAAGTAAAAGAATGGATTTCCAAAAATATCAGGGTGGAATTGCATGCCGATAGCTATAGACACCCACTGAGTCCAAGGAAAGCCGTATTGACTACTCTCAGGCGGTGTAAAAAATTGTTACCTACCACACTTCTCCATCATTGAAACTTTAAATTATTAAGAAACTTTGATCTTAATCTATCTGTCCAGGATAATTTATCAATTTGTTCATCTAATACTCCAATATCTTTCAAATTTAGATACGTCCAATATCTAATCCTCCAGTTTTCATCCTTTAGAAGTTTTTTCATTTTCTTAATTGTCAGCATATCATCGTCTTTAACAAAATCTGGTAATAGATCCAGAGAACAAAATCGAAAAGTAGAATTTTCATTATCCAACTGTGTTGCTAAAATTTCTACAATTCTGTCCCGATGTTTAAATTTATTCGGATCAATAAATGTAAATTCTTGAAGATGATTAAGAATGTTATATGGAGTCTTTGATTGTTTGGCAGTTTCAAATAGACGCTCAATCTCAGTTATAAAAAAGTCCGCCCAGTTATCTAAATCCTTCGATAGAGCTTCATAAATAATGGGTAGGTTATTAAGTCTATTGAATTTTTCATTTTGAATTGCATTTATAAATTTTTCAGGGTTATCGTTAGCAAGATTCAAAATTGAAATCAAAGTTTCTTGTTTTTCATGATCATTAAGGTCGTAGAACTTTTCAAGTTTGTTTATCAAATTATTGTCCATTTTTTATTATTTGGCTTTTAGTACGTTTCTTTCTTCAGGAAAAAGTAAGGCATTTTAAAATAGACTGCTTTCCCAAATATTATTGAAATAACCACAATTTCAAACTTACCTTTCCTTTGACAAACAAAAAACCCTTGATCGGGGTAATTTTACTAAAGGCAGAAAAAGATTTTTGGGAATACGACTTTGATCACTTTACTAAACCTTGGCGGCCATTGCGGTTAAAAAAAATAGCCAGCTTCTGGAGAAGCAGGATAACAAATTGGGTTGGGTATAAAATAAATAAAGGGCGAAAAAACGCCCTTTATTCTTTTATGATCTCATTTTTGTAGTATCATTTTGCTCCGGGTTTCGTCTCGATGGTCACTGATTTAATCTTACCGGTGAACTTTTCTTTATCCGCATAAGCCGGATTTACCGGGGTGTTTTCATCAGTTCCGACATCGGCTGACTCATCTATTCCAAAGGTATTGCTGTTAGTCCTGGTGATTTTCCCTTCACCGATTACATTTCCATTCACTGAAATGGTGGCAGTGCCTCCACCTCCACGACCACCGTCATAGGCAAAATCAAGTTTGATGGTATGTTTGCCTGCTTCCACTTTTTGTTTGGAGGTGACCGAATACTTTTCAAGTCCCACCCAATTGTAGAAGTAGGTTAGTTTTCCATTTTCCATGTAGAAAGACCATCCGCCAAAGTCCCCGCCCTGACAGATGATAACGCCGTTGGCATTGGCAGGAACATCCACCTCAGCTGTAATGGACAGGGAAGTGTTTTTTACATTGATGAAAGCATTTTCAGGAATACCCTTTGCCCCTTCATAAAGCACGAGTTTGGTACGGCCGTTCATGAGGTCAGGTCTACCCGCGATTACCGGATCGAAGCGCTCGATGCTACGGTCGTCTATGGGCAACACATTATATTTCAATGCTTCTTCCATAAACTTCTTTTTCAGCTCTTCGAGTTTCTCGGGATTTTGATCCGCAAGGTTATTGGCTTGGCTAAAATCTTCATCGACATTATACAATTCCCAGATATCTTCCTGAAGAGGACGCCTAGGTTGCCCTTCCCATGGTGCTTTATGGATGGTTCCTGCAAACCATCCTTCATGGTAAATGGCCCTGTTGCCGATCATTTCAAAATATTGGGTTTTGCGAGTGTCTTCCGCTGTGGCATTGTCAAAGGAATAACTCATGCTGACACCTTCAATAGGTCTCTGGGCAATGCCATTGACAATTTTTGGCGCAGGAACTCCCACTGCCTCATAAATGGTCGGGGCCACATCCACAACATGATGGAACTGGGAACGAACTTCTCCCTTTGATTTGATACCGGCCGGCCAATGAAGTACCATGCCATTTCGTGTACCTCCAAAATTTGAGGCAACCTGCTTTGTCCAGGTAAAAGGCGTATTTCCTGCAACTGCCCATCCTGCAGCAAAGTGGTTGTAAGCATGCTCTGAGCCTAGCTTATCAATTACTTTCATTTGCATATCGAGAGTTTCTTGGACACCGTTGAAGTAGGTATTCTCATTGAACATTCCGATCATTCCACCTTCGGCGCTTGAGCCGTTGTCACCGACCACATAAAAGAAAATCGTGTTTTCCAATTCCCCACGTTCTTCAAGGGCTTCTACCAGACGGCCAACCTGGCTGTCGGTATGCTCCGCAAATCCCGCAAATACTTCCATCTGCTTTTCAAACAGCTTCTTTTCATCTGCAGTTAGATTGTCCCAATCCTTAATGTCAGTAGGTTTCGGGGCAAGTACTGTATTTTCCGGAACTACGCCCAAAGCTTTTTGCCTTGCCAATGTTTCTTCGCGGACCTTGTCCCAACCTTGGGAAAATTTTCCTTTGTATTTTTCAATGTATTCCTTTGGCGCATGGTGTGGTGCGTGAGTAGCTCCAGTAGCAAAATAGACATAAAATGGTTTATCAGGAGTAAGAGATTGCTGTGTGTTCATCCATGCGATGGCCTGATCGGTCATGTCATTTGTAAAATGATAATTTTCGTCTTTTACATTTGGATAGACACGGGTCGTCCCATCGTACACCATTGGATGCCATTGGTTGGTTTCTCCTCCGATAAAGCCATAAAACTTATCAAAACCGGAATGCGAAGGCCAACGATCGTAAGGACCGGACACAGAACCTTCCCAAGGTGGAGTTTCGTGGTATTTTCCAAATGCTGCCGTGCTGTAGCCATTCAGCCTCAGCACTTCAGCTACCGGTGTGATGGTCTGTGGACGGATGCCTGTATTGCCGGGGAAAGCCGTAGCAACTTCCATGATGGCACCTGCATTATTAGAGTGATGGTTATATCCTGTGAGTATGGCAGTCCGTGTGGGAGAACACAAAGCTGTCGTGTGAAAACGGTTGTATTTCAATCCGTTTGCTGCCAGTTTTTCCAAAGTAGGCATGTGGATGGGACCGCCGAAAGCACTGGAGTGCCCGAAGCCAATATCATCAATCAATACCACGACTACATTGGGTGCATTTTCGGGTGCATTTACCTGAAACCGTTTAGGTGCTGTCGCATTGCGTGCATCGAGCTCGTTGATTGCCGGATATAACGGTTCTTGGATCGGAAGAATAGAACGGTCCAAAACCCCAGAATCCTGCGAAATTATTTCATTCTCTTGGGTTGGTGGATTACAAGCAACCGCTGTAAATAAGGCTAAAGCAAAAAAATAATTGGTGGATTTTTTCATTTTTTCCAAGTTTAGGTGTGTCGATTATTTGAACTTATTGGGATGTTTTCTAAAGTTATCATTTATCCAAATAATTTGATAAAAAGGAAATAAATTTACTTACAAAAAAATTTGAATTACCCTCAAAGCACCAAACAATCTCTCCTACTTTCACACTATTTCAAATTAAAAAGAATCTATTTCTTCAAAAATTTAAAATCCTGTTGATTATGGATTTACAAGAATCAGGAAGAGGCCTCTCAGGGATATTTCATTGTGACCATAGAGAAACCTTCGCGACCATGGCTCTGGAAAAAAAACACCACAGAGTTCACAGTGTACACAGAGAAAAAATAGAATAAGCTTGGACCATGGCGACCATTTGCGAAACCTTGGCGACCTTTGCGGTTAAAAAATATCGGGCTTGAGGAGAAGAAGGAAAAAGAATTTGAATGTTTGTGCAGACACAAACGTGGGCATCAAGAATCAAAAATCTATCTTTCAACCCAAATCCATCAAAATCCTTAAGTTTTCTTTGACCTTTTCCGCGGTAGCCCTGTCCACCTCTCCTATCTTTTCCAAAAGTCTATTGTTATCTATTGCCCTGACCTGATCAATCATGACATCACAATCTTCTATGAGGCCAAATTTTGCTTTCTTAAGGTGAACCCTTAAAATCTCTGCCTCGGGCTTTACATTGGTGGTAATCGGACAAATGATAGTAGAGGGATGTTCCTTGTTAAGCAAATCGGTCTGAATGACAATTACAGGTCTGACCTTACCTGCCTCAGTTCCCCTTCTTGGGTTCAGGTCAGCAATCCAAATTTCAAATTGCCTGACCTTCATCGAACAGTTTTTCGAATTCAGCCAAAACTTCCAAAGAGTCCTGTGCTACGATTTTTGATTCCTTGCTTAACTGTTCTGACAATAGTTTTCGTTTATGAAGTCTGTTGTAAAATTCAATCGCATCGTTGATATACCTGTTTCTGTTCTTTTTGCCTTTTGAAATGATAAGTTCAGTCTCCTGAAAAATATCGTCTTCAAGCTTCAATGATAGGTTTTTCATAGCTAAAACATTTATTTAAAGGTATATACTTTTGATATATACTGCAAGTTTTAAAAAATTCAAATAACCAAATAGAATTATGGTTTCTTTATTTTCTGTACCAACAAAACACCCCGTGATCGGGGTATTTTTACTAAAGGAAGAAATATATTTTTGGGGAATAAGACTTGGCGACCATTTGCGAAACCTTCGTGACCATTGCGGTTTAAGAAATATCCACCTTCCGGAGAAGCAGGAAAACAATAGAAAGTTTAATGTTTGTGCGGACACAAACATGAGCGACAGATTTTTCTCTGCTTTCGAAATGACAAGGGAAAGGTCTTTCCAATAATCAGGCATTTATTTGATACCATCATCCTCTGCGATAAGATTCTCTCTTTCTCTGTGCTCTTTGAGAACTCTGTGGTAATTAAATTGAATAGATTTCTCTCTGCGTTCGAAATGACAAGGGGAAGGTTTTAGCCACTATTCAAACCTTACTTTGGATACTATCTCCCACATTTATCGTTCTATATTTCTCAGTGCCTTCCGAGACCACTGTGGTGATTCAATTTTCAATTCGACTTCAAAGAATCCACCGGATTGGCTAAGGCAGCTTTGACAGATTGGAAGCTGACGGTCAGCCAAGCGATCGCCAAGACTGAGATACCTGCTATCAGGATTATCCACAGGTTTACATTGATCCGGAACGCAAAGTTTTGCAGCCACCATTTTTCCATCACCCACCAAGCGACCGGTACTGCCAAGGCAAAGGCAATCAAAATCATTTTTGTAAAATCTTTGGAAAGCATCAGAACCACCCCACCCACTGAAGCGCCCAAAACCTTTCTAACGCCGATTTCTTTTGTTCGGAGCGAGGTTATATAAGCCGACAGGGCGAATAATCCGATACAGGAAACAAAGATGGCCAAGACAGAAAATATGGAGAAAATCCTTCCTGTCTGCTGTTCTTCTCTGTATTGTTGGTCGAGACTTTCATCCAAAAAAGAAAACTTGAATGCCTGTGCCGGAGCGATTGCTTTCCATTTGGCCTCGACGGCTTCGATGGCGGCTTGGGTCTGATTGGGTTTGATCCTTGCAAAAACATACTGTCCGCCAATATTCGCTCCAAAGCTTTCCGTATTCTGCAGTACCAAAGGCGTGATTTCATCCCTGAGTGAAATGAAGTTGAAGTCCTTTATAACGCCGATGACCGTGTGTGCTACTGTGACATTTCCTTCAGGTGTGTTTTGTGTTTCCAAGAGTTTGGCACCAATCGGCTCATCTATCCCCATGACTTTGACGGCTGTTTCATTTAGCAAAACATAAAGTGAATCATTGGTTTCTTCCGAAAATCCTTTTCCTTCCAAAATCTCAAGACCCAATGTTTCCGAAACACCGTCTGCCACCACCATGGATTTGGTGGTGAGGATTTCGGAAGAACCTTCGGGCTGAAACTGTATCCCAAAAAAGGTGGATTCCTGCCCCGGTGATGCAAAAGCGATCGCTGCGTTTTCTACCTGAGGCATGTTGCGGAGTTCTTCTACAAAGGTTTTGAGGTTTTGCGGACCAAAGCTGAATCCCCTTTCGACTACCAAGACATGTTCTTTGTCAAAACCCAAGGAGATATGCTGCATGTAGGCCATCTGATCCCTGATCACCAAGGTCCCGATGATCAGGATGATGGATATCCAAAACTGGAACACCACCAAGCCGTTTCGGATCCATTTTCCTTTTTGGCTGCCGGTAAACTGCCCTTTCATGACGTCTGTTGGTTTGAAGGAGGACAGTACCAAAGCAGGATAAAAACCTGCCAAAAGGCCCACAAAAAGGATGATGCCTAAAATAGATAATGCAAAGCCAAAGCTAAATGGAAGTTGAAGATTTCTTTCGGTCAGGTCATTGAAAAAAGGAATGGCAAACTGTGCAAGGACCAAAGCCAAGAAAACCCCTACTCCGCTCAAAAGTATGGCTTCAGTCAAAAACTGCCGCATCAGCTGCGGCCTGAGAGAGCCCATCACCTTTCTGATGCCCACTTCTTTGGCCCGCTCAGAGGATCTGGCAGTAGCGAGGTTCATGAAGTTGACACAGGCGATTCCCAAAATCAAAAACGCTACCGCAATCAGAATATAGACTGAGTTGATATTACCCGAAGGCTTCATCTGTGCTTCGAGGTATGTCGGAAAAAGGTGGATGTCATTTAATGGCTGGAGAAAATACCGATAGCCATTTCCCGCATTCCGGTATTCTTCCCAAGATTTTCCCAATTCCCTTTCGATCTGTCCGGCTGCGTATTTATCCACCAATTGTGGGATTTTGGCTTCCAACACTGCAGGATCGGTACCTTGCCTGAGTTTGAAATAAGTGTAAGCAGAAAAACCGGTAAAATTCTCCTGTTGGAGAAATGGAAAACCGGTGTTGGATACAATCGCGCTGAACTTGAAATGGGAATTGAGCGGAATATCAGCTATAACTGCAGCAACTGTAAATTCCAGGTTTTCACCGATCCGGATCAGTTTACCCAATGGGTCTTCCCCACCAAAATACCTTTTTGAAAGCTCCTCTGTCACGACAATCTCATTACCCTTTGTAAAGAGATTGTCTGAATTCCCCTTGATTATTTCAAAATCAAAAATCTTAAAAAATGAACTGTCTCCGGAAATAATCATCTCTTCGTCGAATTTGACTTCCTCATCCCTTGGGTTTTTGTAAGTCAATTCCACATTTGGAAATCTTGAAGAGATGGTTGCTTCCTCGATTTCTGCAAATGTCTCTTTTGCTACTCCTGCAAATGAATGGGGAATGATGGCGTAATAAGTGGAATGGTTTGGGTAAATCCTTTCCAATGACATCCGATAAATCCTGTCCTGATCTTTGAAAAATCTGTCATAAGAGAATTCATTTTGTATAAAAAGTACGATCAATATGCAGCTCGCAATCCCCACTGCCAAACCGACGACATTGATGAATGTATAGACCTTCTGTTTGAAGAGGCTTCTGACAGCGATTTTGACATTGTTCTTGATCATGGGTTTTTGGTTGAAGGGTTATTGGATTTTGAAATAAAGTAAATAGATTGAAATATCCCTGAAATTGATATTCATGGATATTGGATATTGAAGGATATTAATTTCCAGAATTGCCGCGAATGAGGAAAATTATATCTCTGAAGGCAATATATCCATTTATATCGCGCAGCATATATCTACCGTTTTCGTAAAGCATATTTCAATTTATATCGCGAAGCCTATTTCAACAATATTTCACGAAGTGTATTTCAATTATATTTCACGAAGTATATTTCAATTTTATTCTGATTTAAGTGAATCCACAGGATTGTCTGTAGCTGCTCTCCAAGATTGGATGGCGATAGTCAGCCAGGCAATAAGAATAGCAACAGCAGCCGTGAGTACAAAAAACCCAACCTGCATCTGTACTTTATTGGCAAACTGTTCCAGCCAAGTTACCATGATATAAAACCCAATCGGCAATGCCAAAACAATAGCTATAATGACCGGCTTGAGGAAATCTTTAGTCAATTGGTGGACAATGGAAAGAGGACTTGCACCCATCACTTTACGGATTCCGATTTCCTTTCTTCTTCCCTCCGCCATAAAGATGGACAAGCCGAGCAAACCCAAACTTGAAATCAGCAAGGTTAACAAAGCGAATAATCCCAGCAGGTTGCTTAGTCTCGTTTCTCTGTCGTATTGTTTGATCAGACTATCTTCCAAAAGCGAATACTCAAAGGGAATTGAAGGATTGATTTCTTTCCATTTGGAAGACAAGGCTGCTGTGGCTTGTGGAATATCCTCGCTATTGATTTTGACCAAAAGGTGCGAACTGTTATCGGAAATCCCGTTTTGAACAGGCGCATAAATGGTTGGCTGTATCGCAAACCGCAAGTCAGAGGTTTGATAATCTTTGACCACACCAACCACATTTCCATGAAAATCCATAAAACGTTCTCCGTTTTCTTCTGTAAATACTTCTATCGGTTTTCCTAGGCTTTGTTCGGGAGAGAGTCCCATCATTTTGGCAAGTGATTCATTGATGATAAATCCACCATTTCGTACCGCAGGGAAAATTTCCCTCATTTTGAAAGCGTCCCCTTTGTCGTTGAATTCAGGAGAAAATTCCCTTCCCGCAACCATCTCTACACCAATAGTCTCAAAATAATTGAAGTCTATATACTGTTGGTTGATCCAGTTTTGGTCATTTGGATTTTGACCTTCATAGGAAAACTGAGGACCCCAACCTGTATCTATACCCGGCCGGGCACTTGATCCCAATACATTTTCAACAAATGAAAACTGCTTGTAAGCATTGGTGAGACTTTCCCTGTTAGAGCGTGATACTTCCCCCATTGATATTGAAATGATATTTTCCCTATCAAAACCCAAATCAGCTTTGCGCATGTATGATTGTTGGAAATAGGCCACTGTGGCGCAAAACACCAAGACTCCCGACATCACAAACTGCAATACGACCAAGCTTTGTCTAAGGGCACTCTTATTGGACTGAAAAGTAGTTCCCTTCAAAATCAGATTTGGCTTCAATCCTGAAAGGTACAATGCCGGAAAAAATCCAGACAAAAAGGTGGAAACCGCCAAAGTGATCAAAAGAAACAGCCAAACTTGACGGTCAGCAAAAAGGTTGAAAGGAATCTCCTGTTGCAACAATCCGGAGAACACCGGCAACAATATCTCAACCAGAATCAGTGCCAAAACCATTGCAAACACATTGACGAGAAATGATTCCGTAAAGAATTGCAGGACCAATTGTGATTTTTTCGCACCTGTCACTTTCCTGATTCCGATTTCCTTCATCCGCTTGATGGCACGGGCAGTGGAGAGGTTGATAAAGTTGATGCAAGCCAAAATCAAAATAAAAATCCCAATACTTAAGAAAATGTAAACAGTGGACTTGGGTGTACTTGGACTCAGTTCACTTTGATAGGAATTGTCCAAATGGATGTCTGTGATAGGCTGTAAAAATGGAACGTACTTTTTGGCTTCCTCCTCTGATCTTGCTTTTTTGGAAGCTTCCATCGTGCCTTGATTGATGAAGTCAACTTCAGAAGCATCTTTTAACTTGACATATGTATAACAAAATGGCCACCAAAAACTCCCGAATTCAGCAGTGAGCGGATAGCTTTCTGTGGCTTTAAATGAGTTGAGAGAAGTGATAAAATCAAGGTCCAAATGTGTATTTGAGGGTAAATCTTTCAAAACGCCTTTGACCACAAATTCAAAATCACCTGTCGAAATCAAACTTTTACCAATCGGATCCTCCTTATTAAAGTATTTTTTGGCCATGGATTCCGTCAACAAAATCTGAAACGGGTCATCCAAAACCCCGGTTGTAGTCCCACTCAGCAACGGAAAATCAAAAACCTCAAAAAAACCTTCATCCGCAAAAGTGAATTTTTCTTCCCTGAAACTCTCTTCCTGATTTGGCCCATCGGCAGGTCTGAGGTAGGTACTGGTACGGTGGATCCTGACTGCGCTTTCAACCTGGTCAAATTCCTTCACCATCATCGGGGCAACTGCACCACCTGTCCAAGCCCAATTTTGGTTTCCATCCACCCTTTGGGCCACTCTGAATATCCTGTCAGAATTGGAATGAAAATGGTCATAACTCAATTCCTGCCTCACAAAAGCCAATAAAATCAGACAACAGGCCAAACCTATCGCCAAACCAAAAATATTGATGGCAGAAAAAGATTTTTGCCTTTTGATATTTCTCCAGGCGGTTATAAAGTAGTTTTTAACCATGATTGATTGGATTGTGGTTAGTGGAAATATGGTTAATGGTTATTGTTAAATGATATATGGTAGAAATACATAGAAATAAATGGATATACTTTGTTTCATTGCTATCAGTGAGATATCCATAGATAATGGATATTGATGGATATTATATTCTAAAATAACTGTGATTGTAGAAATTCTATCGCCGAAGGATTATATCCATTTATATCGCAAAGCATATTTCCACCTTATTTCACGAAGTATATTTTAACCTTATTTCACAAAGAATATATCAATTCTTTCTATTTCAACTTTGAATTCATTTTCTCCACAAATGTGATCGGAACAAATTTTTCTGTCGGAGCTCCGATGTAATACAACATCCAATTGGGATCGTGTTTGGAGAGCATTTCAGAAATGCAGTCTGCCCGGTGACCTTGTGGATTTTGACAATCATCCCAATAAAACAATTCTACTTTGTAATGGAGAGATTGCTTTTGGTTGTTGATGGTCACCTCAATATTAATGTCCTGCTTTCCGGAACCGGTTGGAATGGGTATAGCGATGTGGGTCATGATGGAGGGGGTTAATTGGTTAATGGTTATTGGGTTAATGGGTTAGTGGGTTATTTGGTTAATGGTTGTAGTTGTTGTAATTGTTGTCTGCTTCGCGTTGTCAGGTTATCAGGTTGTCAGAATCTTGGTACTTGGTACTAAATACTTTGTTCCATTTTATAGTCTTGGCTCTTGCCTCTCGCTTCTCGCTTTTTAATCTGACTTTAAGGACTTCACAGGATTTGACCATGAAGACTTGATAGTCTGTGCACTTACTATAAAGACCGAGAAGAGAATTCCGATGAAAATCGCAACTATGAAAATCCAAATACTCATCTGCGTTTTGACAGCAAAATCATTGAGCCACTGCTGCATCATGTAATAGCTTACAGGAAGTGCCAAAACGATCCCAATGACTGTAATGCTGAGGAATTGCTTGTTGAAAAGTATGGAAATCTCCATCGTCGTCGCTCCCAATACTTTTCGGATACCTATTTCTTTGATCCTGCTCGCAATGGTCAGCGAAGCCATGGCGAATAATCCCAATCCGGCAATGATGATGGCCAAAATGGCTGCGATTGAAACCAAAGTTCTGAGGCTTTGATCTTGGGTATATTGGTTGGCTATGGTATCGTCCAAAAAACTGTAATTAAATGGATCCGAACCATAGAGCGCTTTCCAAATGCCATTTATTTTGGAAACAGTCGCAGGCATGTCTTTTGACTGTATTTTGACAAAAATCTTTGGATTCATCTGCTCATTCATCATCAAAGAGTGCAAGCCAGGAAAGAAATTATCATGGGACAAAATCATGATCGCTGGAGACACCTCCCTGTACAAACTTTCAAAATGAAAATCCTTCACCAAGCCAATTGCCCTGTTTTCAGGAAATCCTCTTTTGCTTTCCAAGGAATTGCCAAAAACAGAATCCCATCCTAAAGCCGTCCTCATCGATTCATTCAATATAAATCCTCCTGTTCGGTCCGAAGGGATACTAGCCATGAAATTTCTACCTTCGATAAAATCCAGTCCGAAAATATCAGCAAAATTTTCATCTACAATATTGATCCTGAACTCAATGTTTTTGTCCTCCGGTGTATCAAATCCTGCACTGAACCAAGCATTGTCCCCATACATGGAAGTGGCCATTGCCACTTTTTCAACTTCAGACATCTTTTGTACTTCATTCTTGAAAACCTGCCCATATTCAAATCCTTTATTGATAAAATCCCCCAAACCTTGGGATGCAGGAGGAGGCACATTGATCTGAAGAATGGCGGTATGGTTAATTCCCAGCTCATGATTTTCTATGGTTTTCATTTGCCTATACATCACTAAAGTGCATGTAATCAGAAAAATAGAAATGAAAAACTGAAACCCAAGCAATGTCAATCGGAGACCCTGTTTGCCAAACTTTAGGCTCATATTTGATTTCAATACTTCTACCGGTTTGAATGAAGTGAGGAAAACAGCAGGATAAAAGCCTGCCAACAAGGATATGAAAACTCCTAGACCCAAAATGATAAAGACCCGTACCGGTAAAAATGATATGGCCAAACCTGTATCCATCAACTTATTGAAAGTTGGCAGGAAGAATATTGCCAACAAAATTCCCAAGCCCAAAGAAGCAAAAGTGATCAGAACGGATTCAGCCATAAACTGACCAAAAAGCTGTCCGCTTCCTGCACCCATTGACTTCCTCACTCCCACTTCTTTGGCACGTCCTGCAGAATTGCCGATCGCCATCGTAGTAAAATTGATACAGGCGATCAAAATGATCAATAATCCTATTGCTCCCAAAATCCATAGAATCCTTGGATTCAAAACCGATGCTGTTCCTTCAGGAATATCGGTATTCATATGAATGTCGCTCAGTGGCTGAAGTGAAAAAGTATAATCAATCGGATCTTCTCTGTCAGTAAACAGCCTCTTGATATAAGCCTGCATAGCTTCTTCAAAGATTTTACCTTGGGCAGGTTCCTTCACCATGATATAGCCATCACCAAACACCATATACCAATGTTCCCTTTGTTCTGCTGTATACAAAATATCAGCATTGGTATCCAACATCAGCAATTCATAAGTCAAGCTGGAATTTGCTGGAGCATCCTCAATTACTCCTGCTACATTGAAGCTGACGAAGTCATTTGCAAGTCGGATCAAAAGGTTCTTTCCAACCGGATCTTCATTCCCAAAATATTTTTTGGAAGTGCTTTCTGACAAAACAATGTCAGCCCGCATTTCTGAGGATTTGGGATAACTTCCATTACGCATTTTAAATGAAAACATCTCAAAAAAAGCCGGACTAACCATCATCACTGATTGGTTGAATCCTTCCCCACCTTCCACTTTTGATAAAAAATTATTGGAAACCACATTGGTGAAAATCATTTCTGAACCGAAGTTCTCTTCCATTACAGGTTTCAATGCCAAAGGAATCCCGGAAGATTTGGTAACCTCATCTCCATTTTTATAGGTGGACAATACTCTGTAAACTGAATCCTTGGAATGATGGAAATCATCAAAGCTAAGCTGATGTTGGATGTAAAAAAATAACAGCACCGTTGATGCCACTCCGATTGTCAGCCCCAATAAATTGATGGCCGTATAAGTCTTGTTTTTAAGCAGGTTACGGAAACCTATTTTAAGATAGTTCTTCCACATAGGTCGATATATTGTAATGGTAAATGACAGTTGGATATTTCCCAAAAAGGGCTATTTAATTTTTTGGTTGGAATTTTATATAAGGTCCTTAACCATTGACATGCCAATCAAAAGATTTGAAATTGAGGAAATTAGGCCTATTTAATGATTAAAAAATTTGATATCCGAACAGGTTTGTACGTGTACGGACGAAAGTAAAAAAACCCAGAAATGTAAAAATCGAAAAACCAGAAATCGCTATTTCGAAAAAATAAAAAAAGACTGCCGGAATTGAACCGACAGTCTTGATGGTTTTATTGCAAACAACCTTAAAATCTACGCTTTAGGCAAAGTCATCCTCGCTGCCCTGTCAGGATCATTTTTGACCTCACAGGTATCATTGAGTACCATTGTTTCACCTTTATCGGGAGTGAATTTTGGCCAATTGGGCAAGGTTCCGGTGTTCGGGTTTCCTGTTCTCATAAAAGCCAAAAGGGATGCAGACATTTTATCCGAGAGCATTTTTGGCCGCTTTCCTCCGCCGGTATGGGTGTACATCCTGTCTGTATTGTCAAACCAAAAGCAGATGTCAATGCAATGGAAAGCCCTCATCCTACCATTGTAGAGATTAGGTTCCCAACCAAACCAAGCCATGTAAACGGGAGCTTTTTGTTTTGATTTGGCATTTCCAGTAGCCACTGCACCTTGCCGGTTGGAGGCTACCAAAGCCATGATTTCTGCAGGCTTTTTACCGGGAAAATTTGAATTGTAGGCATTTACGATTTCAGCGGTTTTGTCTCCAAATCTTGGTTTCAATTGTTCGATGACGCCGTTCAGGTCAATTGCTTCCAATTGCGGATTGGCCCTTGTTGCGCTCCATTCGTGGAAGGTGGTACAGATCATCAAAGGCATTTCTGAATCATGGCTGTTTGGGTTAGAGAAAAACTCTCCCTTAGGAATATTGACACCATCTGCCACTGGCCCAAAACCACCACGGAAACCTGGCTGAGGAAATTCCTTTCGCATCCTATCCATGGCTTTGTATGCGATGGTAAGGTATTCCCTCCAAGGAATATCATGGAGTTTGTCAATGGAATCAGGGGTCAAACCTGCAGCTTCTACCACATATTGCCCTAATTTTCTGCTGTATTCCTGATCATTGGCTGTCAGCATACTTCCGCTCAAAGCCACACCTTTATGCACTAATCCTTTGGAAGCAGGCATCGCCATGGTTGCGGTCACTTTGGCGCCGCCACCCGACTGACCCATGATGGTGACATTGCCCGGATCTCCACC
This sequence comes from Aquiflexum gelatinilyticum, assembly GCF_024813435.1. NCBI lineage: Bacteria > Pseudomonadati > Bacteroidota > Cytophagia > Cytophagales > Cyclobacteriaceae > Aquiflexum > Aquiflexum gelatinilyticum. The sequence goes on along the minus strand of NZ_JANAEZ010000005.1, from coordinate 218,879 downwards.
AAAGTTTGCAATGTTGTCCCTCACCCAGTGTAGTGAGGCAATGATATCAAGCATACTCACATTCCCAGAATGGGCATACTTGTCCCCTCCTACTCTGGAAAGGTCTGTAAACCCGATCGGACCGAGACGGTGGTTGATCGATACAAAAACCATGTCTCCGTTCTTGGCAAAATTTTCACCATGATAACCGTCTTGTTCTATCGCATTACCATTGGTAAATCCACCTCCATGCAACCAAACCAATACGGGCCGCTTTTTTCCATCCGCTATGGCATTTGTCCATACATTGAGTTTGAGGCAATCTTCGCTAAGGTCATCATAGTTCCAATGGTCAGCAAAGGAATAATGTACATTGGCGTACCTGTTGTCCATGATTTGTGGTGCGGTATTTCCCCACCAGATCGTATCTTTGACCCCTTCCCATTTCTCAGATTTTTGGGGAGGCATAAAACGGTTTTTACCTGCAGTATTGGCACCGTATGGCACACCCAAAAACGTATATACGCCATTGAGTCTGTATCCCCTAATTTTTCCAAAAGTGGTTTCGGCAACAGCTATGTCATCACCGATCTGTAGAAACTGCTCTCCATCAGCCATGTTTTCTGTTTGGGAGCTTGATGCATTCGTTACAAATGGAACTGCAGCGATACCGGCAGTACCAATTCCGATTTTTTGTAAAAATTCACGTCGGTTATTCTTCATCAGGTTTATGGTTAAGAGTTTATTCTATTGTCTCAAATTGTGTAAATAGATATTCATTTCCTAACCATTCATCACTTTTCACCTATCAGGTCATTTAAAACGGGATTTTATAAAAATTATAATCCAAGAAAAATTCATTTTAAGGATGAAAGATTAAACTTTGAAAGTTTAATTTCGGATTGAAATGTAACATTTGACTATCCAAATCATCATATTCTATCGATACTTTGTCCTTTTCATTCCAAACCCAATTGAAACAAAACATGCAGCAAATCAAGGATAATTTTTTGGCACAACTCGTCATTATTTATACCAGATATTTATTGGGAGGCGGATTTGTATTTGCCAGTCTGATCAAAATCAAAGGATTAAGATTTACGACTGAAAGCGGTGAAAATGAAGCTTTTGGAACTGCTTTTCATTTTTTTGAAACAATGTATCGGACAGGTATTTATTGGCAATTTTTAGGATGGGGACAATTGATAGCTGGATTGCTATTGATGACACAGCGCTATGCCAAATTGGGTGCAGTGATCAATTTACCTATTATCCTGAATGTCTTTGTGATCACTATTTCAATGGATTTCAATTACACCCCCGTCATTACCGGCATGATGCTTTTTGCCAATCTTGTTCTATTGGTATGGCATTGGAATGAATTGAGGACGTTAATAGATCTTCCTGCGATACCAGACAGGCCTAACAGGCTCGAAGACCAAAAGTCTTGGGAGATCACAGGCTTGGTGTTATTCCTTTTTACTGCCGGATATAGGCTTTTTACAGACAGGTATGATCCCATATTCTGGTTCGGAATCTGTGCATTAATCGGATTAGGGGGATTGGTTTTTGGATTGAAATTATCAAAAAACAAAAAACCCGAAGTGTAAAATACTTCGGGTTAAAAAGAGGATAATATTTATCACTCACTTTTAAGCGTATTTGCTGGATTTATTTGTGCTGCTTTGAGTGCCTGCATGGTGACTGTCAAGTATGCAATGGATAATATAACACCAGCTGCCATTGGAATAAACCACCATTCGAAATCGATCTTATAAGCATATCCTGACAACCAATCCTGCATCAACCAATATCCAACCGCCGATCCTATCAAGATGGATACCGCTACGATCATGATAAATTCCCTGTTGATGACATTTAAAATGGAAGCTGTAGATGCGCCCAACACTTTGCGGATTCCTATTTCTTTTGTTTTTTGCTCTGCCACATGGGCTGATAAGCCAAATAATCCAAGACATGAGATCAGTATCTTCAGGATACTGAAGTACTTGGCCAAGTCCCTGATTCTTACGTCTTCATTATACATATTGGCATAATTTTCATCCATAAAGGTATATTGAAAAGGAAAATCAGGGTTCAATTCTTCAGAAAGTGCTTTGATGGAAGCAATGGTCGTTTGAATATCTGCAGTATTCAATCTTACAAAGCCATTAGAACCAAATTCCCGGTCCAATAATATCACAACCGGTTCCATGTTTTGATGGAAACTCTGAAAATGGAAATCTTCCACCACTCCTGTGATTGTCCGTTCCTCTCCCCACATGTTAAATGAAACAGCCTCAGGATTATCATTAGTGATCAATTCATAAGCCCTTCTATTAATAATTGCTCCCTGGACAGAATCAGCACCTTTTGCCGGATTAAAATCTTCACCGTGGATCAGTTTCATGCCGGTAGTTTCCAGAAAGTCATAATCCACCCGCATGATTTCAAACAAGGCATTGAATTCAGGATCCTTTCCTTCCCAATTCACTCCTCCCGTATTTGAGTTTCTTCCCAACAATGAATGGTTGGATTTTGAAACAGATTTGATATCCGGGTTTTGCTTCAACCTATTTTTAAAAGCATCATAATTTTCTTGAAGATTGCCTTCCAATGGGATGACCAGAAGTTGTTCTTTGTCATATCCCAGGTCTTGATTCAAGGCGAAATTTATCTGCTGGTAGACAACCACAGTGGCTACAATCAAGATGGTAGCGAGAATAAACTGGAACAAAACCAAACCCTTTCTGGCAATCGCAACTCCCTTGCCGGATTTGGTATGACTTCTGAAAACAGAAACCACCTTGGTGGCCGAAAGGTAAAATGCCGGATAGCTGCCGGCAACCAAGCCTGTAAATAACAACACACCAAGATATTGTATCCAAAAATTGGAGTCATCGTAAGGTATTTGCATCGTTTTACCTGTAAGGTCATTGAACACCGGCAAAGTCAGCTGTACGAGTAACAGAGCCAAAATGGAAGCAAAGAATGTAATCAAAAGTGACTCACTCAAAAACTGCTTGACTAAAGCACCCTTTTCGGCACCCACCACTTTTCTTACTCCTACTTCTTTGGCTCTTTTTTGGGATTTTGCGGTGGATAGATTCATGAAATTGATACATGCAATCAGCAACACAAACAATCCTATCAAAGCAAATAACTTAACATATTCAATTCTGCCGCCCTGCTGAATTCCGTCCTTGAATTCTCCATGGAGATAAAGTTCTTTTTGGGGATAGGCAAAAAGTTTGACATTACTGCCTTCGTTTCTTTCTAGTATAAAATTTTCAAGTTTTGCAGAAAACGCCTGCCAATCTGTTTGTTTATTCAACCGGACAATGGTACTCGGGCCATTATTTCCCCATTCTTTCAGCCAGGAATTATATGGTTTTTCGGACATAAACTTAAAAGGAAGCAAATATTCCAAAGTAGTGCTGCTGGTATTGGGTATAGATTCCAATACTCCCTGAACTACAAAAGGGGTTTCACCTTCTGATTCTTTGAGCAAGAGTGTTTCACCGATAACATCTGTTTTACCAAATAATTTAATGGCTGCTTCTTTGGTCAAAACGATATGGGTCTTTTCGGCGAGGGCCGTTTCCCTATTTCCATGGAGGAGGTCATATTGCAGAATATGGAGGTAATCTTCTCCCGCAAAGAACCCGTTCAGTTTGATTTTTGTATCCTCTTTTGCAAATAGTTTTTCTTCATGCCATGAAAATGTAGCTGCTTTTTCTACCTCCGGGAAGACATTCTTCAGTTCATCAGCCAATATTCCCGGCGTGGAAGTAGTCGTAAAAATATCAGCCCCGTACTTTTGATGCTCCATGATTCGATACACCTGATCAATCTCAGTAAAGTGACGGTTCATATTCAATTCACTTTTGACCCAAAGGCCGATCAGAATGGCAGCCCAAAGGCCAAGGGCCAAGCCAAAAAGGTTGATAAAGAAAGTAAGCTTATGCTTAGCAAAGCCCCTAATTGCGATCTTGAGGTAGTTGGCAAACATTGATAAATGAGGTTTAAGTTGGTTATCTTTTAATTGTATTTTTAATTTAATCTATCCCGAAATTCAGGATTATTCACTTTTTAAGATGCTGATAGGATTGGTACCGATGCTTTTATAGGACTGGATCGCCACAGTAAAGATTGCCAATACAAAACATCCCAGACCGGCAGTCGCAAAAACCCAAAGCTCAAATGGAATTCTAAACGCAAAGTCATCCAGCCAGGTCGAAACCAGAAAATAAGCCATTGGAATGGCAATCAAACACGCTATCAAAATCAACTTCATATATCCAGAGGACAAAAGCAGAAAAATTTCAGACTCCCCTGCCCCAAAAACTTTCCTGATTCCGATTTCTTTTGCGCGCTGCTGTACGGAATATGCTGTCAATCCAAACAATCCCAAAAATGCAATGAATATGGACATGACAGTCAGCGCATTCATCAGCTTACCCATCTGCAATTCAGATTGGTAAACAGCCTGAAAATCAGCGTCAAGAAAAGAGTAATTCATGGGAACTCTTGGTTCAAACAGCTTCCAGTTTTTTTGCAACTCAGCAATGCCATCTTCAAAATTTCCCGTATTAAGCCTAACAGTGATGTAGTCCCGCAGAAAATAATCATCCATATATTCGATCACCAATGGTTTGATTTCCTGCCTGAGAGATTCAAAATTAAAGTCTTTCAATATGCCTACCACTTCCAATTCCGCTTCATCTTCATCTCCACGGTTTTTGATGATCTTTTGTCCAATTGCTTTGTCACTGATTCCCAACACTTTTGCAGCTTTTTCATTGATCAAAACTTTATACTTATCAGATCCGGCGATGTCAGTGAAATTTCGTCCTTCAACGATTTCCATGTTCAAAGTAGATACAAATTCATGATCAGCCTCATACCAATTCATGCCATTGTCGGTTATGATTTGGGGAAGATTAAAATTCCTCATTTGGAAATTTCCTGGAAGCGGAATGCCTGTAGAAAAACTGAGTGAACTGACCGATGAACTTGAAGCAAATCTTCTTTTGAAATCTTCCCTTTCTTCGTTTTTGATTTCACCGTCATTGTGGATGATAAGCAGCTGCTCTCTGTCAAATCCCACATTTGTATTTTGGATAAAACTGAGTTGCCGCTGTACTACCAATGCGCAAATAATCAATATCAATGATATGCTAAACTGAAAAACGACCAATCCACTTCTTAAACCGATGGTATTTTTTCCCTGCATCTGTACTCCTTTGATGACCTTGAGAGGCTTGAAAGATGAAAGATAAAATGCCGGATAAAACCCTGCCATCAAAGTAAGAAGGATAATAAGGATAGGAGCTACTCCCCAAATCCATGAAAACTGAAAAATATTAAACTGAATCTGTTTACCGCTGATCTGGTTGAAAGTACCATTGAGCAGCTCTACCAAAACCATTGCAAAGAAAGTACTGACCACTACCAGGACAAACGCCTCAGTCAAAAATTGACCAACCAATTGAAATTTACTTGAACCCATCACTTTCCTAACCCCTACCTCCATAGATCTTCTAGCGCCTTTGGCAGTGGACAAATTCATAAAATTGATACTTGCCAAAAGCAAAATGATTCCCGCTACAATTGAGAAAATGTTTACATAGCTTTGGTAGCTATTGGCTTCATGCTCCCTGAGCAAATGAGAAGTGAGGTGGATATCTTGGACAGGCTGGAGGCCAAAAAAGAAATCAGTTCCTGACTGTTCACCCGATAGTCTTGGCACAATTTGATCCGTCACTACCTGTCCAAGTTTTCCTTCAACTGATAAGACTTCTCCATTTGGAATCTTGACATAAGTATGTAAGATTGACCACATCCAATTGTCCATCAGGAAAATTTCCCTGTGCATATCGAGGTTGTGAACCAGCATATCAAAATGAAAGTGGGATTGCACAGGGATATCCTTAATAACTGCACCCACCATGGCGAGATCAGTAGATCCGGATCCAATAAGTATGTTTTTTCCTACCGCCTCTCTGGCTGTAATGTCTCCAAAATACCTTTTGGCCGTTGATTCTGTAAGAATGACACTTTTACCACCTGATAGGGAATTAGGATTTCCCGCCAGGATTTCAAAATCAAAAACTTCGAAGAAATTAGGCTCAGCATAGAACACTGATGCTTCTCTAAATATCTGATCCGCATTGGGGCCTGATTCGGGCTGAACAGTAAAATCATTCCATTTTAATATTCTTGTGACTGCTTCAACCTCCGGAAAATTTTCACCCAAAACCCTGCCAAGTGGTGGCGGCGCAGTGGCATACTGAGAACCTTCTCCTATACCCCAATGAGAAGTCACCCGATAGATGCTTTCAGAATGACCATAAAAACGATCATAACTTTTTTCATCTACGATAAAAAATAAAATCATAAAAAATCCTGCAATGCCAATTGTCAGTCCTGAAATATTCAAGATGGTAAACATCCTGTTTTTGTTTAGGGCTCTCCAGGCTATGAGAAAATGGTTCTTTAACATGAGGCTATCATTCGGATGACAAAGAGTTTACGGGATTGGCAGTTGCGGCTTTGAAGGCTTGAAAACTGACCGTAACCAAAGCTATAGAAAGAAGCACGGCTGCAGATCCTACAAAAATCCACCAACTCAGGTTGGTCTTATAAGCATAACCTTGGAGCCAAGCTTGGGAAAGATACCATCCCAAAGGAACCATGACCACAATGGAAATCAGTACCAAAAGGATGAAATCTTTGACAATCATGGTCAAAATTCCGCTGATCGAAGCTCCAAGGACTTTCCTGACTCCGATTTCTTTTTTGCGGTTTTCTACTGTGAAAGCCGCCAATCCAAACAAACCCAAACAGGAAAGGAAAATTGCTGCCAATCCAAAATATCTGGCAAGTTTTGAAATCCGCTGTTCCTGTAGGTATAAGGACTGAAAATCTTCATCCATAAAGCTGTAATCAATCTTTTGGGCATTCAGATTTTCAAACAATCCTGATACCGAGGCAATGGTCTCTAGCTGATTTTCGGGATTGATTCTGATGATGATTTTTTGGGCAAATGCTTTGTCATATTTCAAAAAGGCAGGCTTGACATTTTCTTTCAGTGATTCGAAATGAAAATCCTTCAAAACCCCTATTACTTCCATGTCATTTCCCCAAAGATTGACTGTAGCACCAATGGGTTCTTCCAGCCCGATTACTTTTACCGCTTCCTCATTGAGGATGATTTTTGAACTTTCATCTCCAAAATCCCTTGAGAAAGACCTTCCTTTCAAAATTTCAAAATCCATTGTTTCGATCAAATCCATATTGACCGTGATGTTCTCAAATTTGACCTGTTCATCGGGATTTTTCCCTTCCCAACTCAGCCCAATAGTCGAGCTCATCAAACCTACGAGGGGATGGGATAGACTTGATGCATTTTCAACCCCCGGGATTCCTTTTACCTGATTCAAAAATGATTCAAGTTGTGTGTCTGAAAGAGAGGAGGAATTGACTTGAAGCAAATGGGATTGGTTGTAGCCAAGGTTCTGGTTTTGGATATAAGCCATCTGTCGTCCAATCACAGAAATCCCAATAATCAAAAGCAGGGAAATTGAAAATTGAAATACGACCAAGCCCTTTCTAGCCAAAAGTTCTCCAAAGCTTCCTTTGATGTTACTTTTCAGGATTTGGATAGGTCTGAATTTGGACAAATAAACTGCCGGATAAATCCCTGCAATTAAGCCTGTGATGGCCCAGATCAAAACCAACATCAGAATTTGAGGCAAATCCAAGTTGAGATTGAGTTCTTTGAGAGTAACCTGATTGAAAAATGGCTGTAATATCATTGCCAAAACCAAAGCAAGAATCATCGCAATGAAGGACAAAAGCATAGACTCGACTATGAATTGGCTAAATAAACCGCCTCTGCTTGCCCCCATAGATTTTTTGACTCCAATTTCTTTGAGCCTATTCATGGCCCTTGCAGTGGTCAGGTTCATGAAGTTGATACAGGCAATCAATAGAATGAAGAATGCAATGGCCGAAAAAATCCAGACATAATTGATCCTTCCTCCTACCACTTTCCCATCTTCAAATGTCCCATAGAGGTAATTGTCTTCAAAAGCCTGGACAAAAGGAGTCACATTACTTTCTACCTTCCTATCCTTTAAGAAGTTGGCAATTTGGGCATTAAAGGAATCAATATCAGTTCCTTCCCTCAGTAATAAAAATGTTCCTGCATTAAAATTGTCCCAATGTGCACCGTCACCGAGCATTTTTTTGAAGTAGGGAAAAGAAAGTAGAAATTCTGGTTTATCTATATCATAAGAGCCAAAATCCTTATATACACCCCTCACTATTACTTCATTTCCAAATTCAAAAACTGTCCATTTCAGGGTTTTTCCAACGGCTTCTCCGGAAGAACCGAATATCCTGATTGCTGTTGATTCAGACAAAACCACCGAATTTATGTCTGAAAGAGCTTTCGATTTATCCCCATCCAAAAATTCGACACTGAACATTTCCAGGTATTCCTGATCGACAAATAAACCATCAGCGACCTGCACATCATTTCCATCATCAAAAGAAACTCCTTCAATGTATGGTGAAATCGCCGCTGCCATTTCCACTTGGGAAAGTTCAGCTTCCATGGCTTCGGCCATTTCTGCAGGAGTGATTCCTATGGTAACGATTCCTGTGGAATTGGCATGGTTGGTAAATACAGTGTAAATCCTATGTCCGAGTGCATGATATCTGTTGATGCTCAATTCATCTTTGACCCACATCATGATCAAAATCACTGTGGTCAATCCCATTGTGAGCCCAAGCAGGTTGATCATGAAAGTCAATCTGTGCTTTTTGAAACTTCTAATGGCAGTTTTGAGATAGTTGGTGAGCATGGCGTGGGAAGTGTGGAAGTTGGGAGGTTGATAATGTTGTAATTATTCTAGTTGTTGTCGCTAGCTGTATGCAGCTTTCTAGGTACAGAAATAAAAATCTTCAACAATCGGGAAAAGCCGAATAGCCTCTTTAACTAGGTTCAAATCAAGAGAGATTAACAATGTTTTGAGAATCTCTCTTGATAAAGTATGTATCTAAGACAATCAATTATAAATACTGCTTTTGAAATTACCAGGTAACAAAAGTCTTGTGTCTTATATCTATTTTTCAAATATGAAACTGCTCCCTGATATTCTCAGTCACCACTTTTCCATCGAATAGATTGATGATACGGTGGGCATAGTTCGCATCATGAGGGGAGTGTGTTACCATCACAATGGTGGTTCCTTCATTATTCAATTCTTCCAAAAGCCTCATGACTTCTTCGCCGTTTGCTGAATCAAGATTTCCTGTAGGTTCATCGGCAAGGATCACTGAAGGTTTAGCGACAATGGCACGGGCGATAGCTACCCTCTGTTGCTGACCACCTGAAAGTTGTTGCGGAAAGTGGTCTTTTCGATGCATGATGTTCATTCTGCCCAAAACTTCTTCTACCCTTCTTTTCCTTTCGTCAGCAGGTGTTTTGAGGTACAGAAGTGGAAGTTCAACATTTTCAAATACAGTCAATTCGTCGATGAGGTTAAAGCTTTGGAATACGAAACCGATATTTCCCTTTCTCAACTGAGAGCGTTGTCTTTCAGAAAATTTGGCAACCTCATTTTCGATGAAATAATATTGGCCTGAATCGGGATTGTCAAGCAGTCCGATGATGTTAAGCAAAGTAGATTTGCCACAACCTGATGGGCCCATGATGGCGACGAATTCTCCTTTTTTGATTTCTATCTGGATATCGTCCAGTGCTGTGGTTTCTACTTCCTCCGTAGTGTAGAGTTTTCGGAGATTGACGGTTTTAATGATGTTTTCCATGATTCGTGTGGTATGATGTGCTGATTAATTTATAAGTTTTATTTATTGTTTTTTGATAGACTTGCGATCTGCAATGAGCAATGGATAGTTAAATTTTTTCTGATAATTTGTGGTTTTCATTCAAAATTTTCAACACAGGAATTAATCTGACAAATGGCTTAATCGTTTATTAAATAATCAATACAACTAAATTCTTTAATCGGACTGAGATATTTACATTGCCTGAAGCCAACAAGTGCCTTTCGACTTACTTCCCGCTACTTCAAATTCAAAACCTCATTTTTTCCAAAATTCTCATATCCACTGACGATGACGCGGTCGCCCGGCTTGAGGCCTTCGATTACCTCATAATGCTCTGGATTTTTACGGTTTAGCCTAATGTTTCGCTTTTCCGCAATGCCGGTAGACTCATCCACGACAAATACCCAATTCCCTCCTGTATCTTTGTAAAACCCTCCTGTTGGTAATAAGATGGCTTGTTTGCTTTCGCCAAGTTCAAGGCCAATTCTTACTGTTTGTCCCCTCCGTATTCCGGATGGCGTCTCCCCTGTAAAAACCATGTCGACCTCAAATCTTCCACCTGTGACATTGGGATAGATTTTATCGATTTCAAGTTCGTAACTACTTCCAGAGAATGTGAAGGTGCCTTTTAATCCTGTACTTATCCTTGGAAGGTACAATTCGTCTATCTGTACTTTTACTTTGAATTTATCTAGAATATCAATCTGACCATATCGCTCCCCGGCATTGATAGATTGTCCAACCTCAATTTGCTGGGTAGATAACTGACCAGAAATCGGAGCCCTGACAACAAGGTTATCGAGAATGTGACCTACTCCATTGAGAGACTGATTCATTCTGTTTTCAGAATCATAAAGCTGTCGTTTTTGAGCTACTCTTGAAACTGAATCATTTCTATAGGCCACGTATGTCAATTTTCTTCTTTTGACATTGTACTCATATTGTTCTTTCACCTCTTCAAATTCACGATCTGATACCAGTTTTTTGGAATGAAGTTCCTTAAACCTTTCGTATTGAGGTTTAAGCAGGCTGATTTGATAATCAATTTCGGCAAGTTGCCCTTGTTGGCTTAAATCATTTTGATCCAACTGAAGCCTGACTTGTCTGAGGTTGTTAATTTGGAAGTAGAGGCCTGATTCCCTTTCCATCACCTCCAATTGCAGTTTGCTATTAGAAAGTAACAATATCGTGTCACCTCTATCGACTATGGCACCTGATTCTCGGATAATTTTTGAAATATTTCCACCTTCTAAAGCATCTAAGAAAAAAACTTCCCCTGGTTCAATCGTCCCGCTTACCGGAATGTAATCAGTGTATTCTCCTTCTATGACAGTGGCAATGGTAATCCTGTCCTTATTGACATTCATAGAAGACCTTGAGTCGGCAAAAAACAATTGGTAAATGATAAAGGCCAACAGGAGTGTGCTTCCTGTGATGATAGCGATGAACTTTGGAGTCCAGGTCTTTTTCTCAATCTTCCTATCCATTATAAATTTTCAGTTTTACTTTGACTCTCAATAGCCAATTAACATGCCATCAAAAAAACCGCTCAAAAACAACCAAAAAGGGCATATCCTATTTTTAGCTTTAGATTTTTCGAACAAAAACGTCCGCCTGCGACCAAAGAATGAATAAATCAGTGCAATTATTCTTAGGGAAAATTTCCTATAGATTTAATAAAAACTGCTTAAATTCAATCCATTGAGCGATTTTGAAATGATATTGTCCGTTTGTATCATTTCGGTACAAGTTTTGGCATTCTGAAGTAAGAAATACGAAATGTGAAGTGCGATGGTCCTTTCTAAAATGAAGTTCAAAAGCAATTTATTTCGGCTGTTAAAAAAATTGCTTTGCCTCTATATACTTCAGTCTTTCTCAAATCTCGTGTATCCATGTCTCACATCTCACGTCTAATATCTCTTGTCTAATTTTATGAAAGAAAACAAACCAGGTAAAATCCTCATCGTCGATGACAACGAGGATTTGTTAAAAGCTGCCAAAATATTTTTAAAGAGGCACTTTGGTCAAGTGGATACAGAAACCAATCCAGGTCTACTGCCAGTACTCATTATCAATGAGCAATACGATGTGATCCTTTTGGATATGAATTTTACCAAAGATGTCAGCAGCGGACAGGAAGGATTCTATTGGTTGGACAGGATTTTGGAACTTGATTCTTCTGCAGTGGTCGTATTGATTACGGCATACGGGGATGTGAATACGGCCGTCAAAGCCATCAAAGAAGGTGCAACAGACTTTGTTTTGAAACCTTGGGAGAATGAAAAATTACTCGCAACACTGAACTCAGCGCTTCAGCTGAGACAATCAAAACTTGAGATATCTCAATTAAAAACCCAACAGCAACAACTCTATCAAGACATAGACAGCAAATTCAAAGACATCATCGGACAAAGTTCTTCCATGGTCAAGGTCTTTGAAACAATAGAGAGAGTCGCTGCTACTGATGCCAATGTGTTGATTTTGGGAGAAAACGGTACAGGAAAAGAATTGATTGCCCGTGCCATTCATAGGCATTCCAAAAGACACCGCGAGGCATTTATAGGCGTGGATTTGGGATCTATTACAACTACTCTTTTTGAAAGCGAGCTTTTCGGACACAAAAGAGGTTCATTTACAGATGCCAAGGAAGACAGGGCAGGAAGATTTGAGCAGGCAAATAAAGGCACATTGTTTTTGGATGAGATCGGAAATCTCCCTCTCCCACTCCAATCTAAACTTTTGGCTGCATTACAAAATAGAGAAGTAACCCGTGTAGGTGCCAATAAAGCAATTCCTGTAAATATCAGGTTGATTTCTGCCACCAATATGCCGATCCACAGCATGGTCTATGAGAATACATTCAGGCAGGATTTACTCTATAGAATCAATACGATCGAAATTACCTTGCCTCCCCTGCGGGAGAGATTGGAAGATATCCCACATCTTGCCAATCATTTTATCGAGGTCTATTCTAAAAAATACAATAAAGAAATCCGAAAAGCCGGTGAAGCATTGATCAAACGCATGCAAAAATATCATTGGCCTGGAAATATCCGTGAACTTCAGCACAGCATCGAACGGGCAGTTATCATGACTACACATGGTGTGTTACAGCCTGAGGACTTATTTATGCAAAAGCAGCTTAGTCCTGAAAAACAAGAGGAATTGGTCAGCTTAGACCATTTGAATATAGAAGATGTAGAAAAAATATTGATCAGAAAAGCCCTTCAAAAACACAACGGCCATATCACCAGAGCGGCTGAAGAATTGGGATTGACCAGGTCATCATTGTATAGAAGATTGGAAAGGTATGGGCTTTAGGTCATTTTCAATAGGTATTTTAATTCGTGTTTTGCTGATCGTGGTCTTTGCCTATTTGGGCCTGTTTTTTTTCTTTAAAGAACAGTCCATGGTTCAAACCATTATGTTTTCAGTAATTGTTTTCTTTTTGGTACTCAATCTGATTTCTTATGGAAATACCACAAACAGGAAAATAACCCGGTTTTTGGAATCAATCCGTTATTCTGATTTTTCATCATCATTTACCAAAGACAGCAAACTTGGAAATTCATTTAAAGAAATGAACATGTCTTTCAATGAAGTCATTGAGGCATTCAAAAAAACAAGGGCAGAAAAGGAAGAGCAAATGCTTTTTCTCCAGATCATGATCCAGCATATCAACACCGGGATATTATCTTTTGATAGTCAGGGACGAATAGGTGTGATCAATGGAGAAGCCAAGCAGCTGCTTCAGATTCCGCAATTCAAAGACATCAACGATTTGGGGAAGTTATCTATTGATTTATTAAAAAATGTCCTTTCTCTGAAGCCGGGGGGTTCATTTTCTATCAAAATCAACAACGAACTCCATCTTAACGTGCAGTCAGCTTCTTTCAAAATGGAAGGAAATAGTTGGACTTTACTTTCTTTTCAAAATATTCGTTCTGAATTACAAAAGAATGAATTAGAGGCATGGCAAAATCTGACCAAAGTCCTCCGTCATGAAATCATGAATTCAATGACGCCTATAGCGAGTCTTGCAAATTCATTGGGAATTATTCTGGAGGAAGATATCCACGAAGAGGAAAAAGGGGAATTGATCCTTGAGAAAGACAGTTACGTTGACTTATGTGAAGGCCTGGAAACCATCTCCAAACGCAGTTCCGGATTGGTTGATTTTGTAAATGCTTACAGGGATTACACCAACATCCCACAGCCTGTGCTAAAGAGATTTGCTGTCCAACAGTTATTTGAAAACATCTGTGTTTTGCTCAAGGAAGAACTGGCGAAATCAGGAATACAGCTTCAGACAGAAATAAGTCCAAAAGAACTTGAATTGTTGGCTGATCAGGATTTAATACAGATGATTTTGATTAACCTGGTGAAAAATGCAAAAGAGGCCATGGAAAAATCAAACACAAAAACGATTATTCTAAAGTCAGGAATCAACAGCCAATCTTTCCCATTTATACAAGTGATAGATTATGGAGAAGGGATTGTTCCTGAAGCCTTGGAAAGGATTTTTGTCCCTTTTTTCACTACCAAAAAATCCGGCAGCGGTATCGGTTTGGCCATTTCCCGTCAGATCATGAACCTTCACAAAGGAAATCTTGAAGTGGAGTCAATTCCCGGACAAAGGACTGTTTTTACGATGAAGTTTGGGTGATACAGACTTTTTTTTGATCTTATTTCATTTCTTAATGGTCAAATTCTAGCTGATTTATTGGGAAAACATCTGATTTTTCTAAATGGTTGGTCACTTTTTTTACAATTCTTTTCAAAATGGACAAGAAAACTTGGAATAATCGACTTCAGTCGATTTTTTTTAGAGTTCCCTTTTGCCTTAATCTCAACAAAACCCAGATTTTATCCTTAGAGTGGTAGGGAAGCATTAATTTGTGGCATATAATTCAACATAAAAAAAGCCTCCAAAATCAAACAATGACCTTGGAGGCTGAATTTTAAATCAAAGGATTAAGCTTACTTTTTCAAGAACTTAAAGACCTGTTGGTAGCCGTTGGTATTAACCAAGAGAACATGAGTTCCAGGTTTTAACCTAAGGTTAGCAATCTCCAAGACCAAAGATCCGTTTTCAGAATCATACTCTTGGTTCAACAATTGAACACCTTTCATGTCAAAGATCGTGATTTCAACACGCTCAATTCCCATATTTGAAAGTTCAAGGTTGATTTTGTCTTCAACAGGATTTGGATAAATCTTGTTAACACCCAAACCATCCCTCTGTTGTGGACCTTTTTCTATCACAGAATCATTTTCTTTAGACTCACTGTAGGTACCGCTTTCATCTTGGTTTCCGTTGATCCTAAATGAACCACTTATGATAGAAAAATTAATGGTCTTGATAGCACCCGCCGTTCCTCCTCTGTTTGAAGAAGAATAGGCTCGAGCAGTGAGCGTATAGTTCCCAACAGGTAATGTCCGTCCATTGTAATTTCCATTGTTATCTCCAAAAAGAGCATATGGTGCTACATTTTCAGTCACAGATCGGTTTACAGGACCAGATAGGGTCATGAAGACACTACCTACAACTGACGGGAAGGTATTCGCTCTGATATTCAGACTTAGCCCTTGAGTTTGGCTTTGACTTATCTGAAGACCGTCAGTGATTGTCAATATATCAGAATCTGTTCCGGCATTGATCAAAGTAAAGCTTACAATGCTTAAAGGAGGATTATTTTCCGTTACTGTCACTAAGGTTATGGCTGTAAAGCCTCCATCTTGAGTTGTAGCAGTTATGATAGTCTCTCCAGGGTTTAATGCAGAAACCAATCCACTGTTACTCACTGATGCCACTCCAGGGTCAGAAGTCGACCAATTAACTGTTTTATTGGTAGCATTTGCAGGCAATACCGTGGCAGTAATTTGAAGTGTATTTCCTACTACAAGAGAGGAAGTTGAAGGAGTAGTTGTTATTCCTGTTACAGCCACAGGAGCCGATACAATTGAGAATTGAACTGAAGATAATATTCCAGCTGTACCATTTCTGTTGGTTCCTGAATATGCTTGTGAAGTCAATGTGTAGTTTCCTAAAGGAAGCGTTCGTCCATTAAAATCACCATTTGAGTCCCCAAACAATGCGTAAGGAGCCACATTTTCAGTTGTTGAACGATTTACTGGTCCTGAAAGAGTCATAAATACACTTCCAACAACAGCAGGGTTAGTATTAGCCCTAATATTTAGACTAAGGCCTTGAACCTGACTCTGACTGATCTGAAGCCCATCCGTAATTGTAAGGATATCTGTGTCAGTTCCTGCGTTGATTAGTGTAAAGCTTACAATGCTCAATGGAGGAATTGCTGTACCATTACATTTACCCGGGACTGGCTGAAAACCAATTGTTCCTAGCGCGTTATCTGTACCATCAGTTAAGAAAGGTTCGAAAGTGATAGCACCAGTAACCAAATCGTCCACAACCGCAAAATCAGCTGAACCAAACCAGTTACAGTTGGCAGCAATGTTTCCGTCAGTAATTACCGCGATAGCATCAATTTCCAAAGCCGATCCTGCACTTGACCTCAACAAGCTGTTTTCCGTTATGCTGATTGAATTGTATGGATCCGAAGTCCCTGCTCCACCGCTTTGGAGGTATATGCTTCTGTTGGAACTGCTGACTTTATTGTTACTGATCATAAAATTGCTATGAGAGCCTGTCGGCGGATTCGTGCCTGCCTGAGTCCTGATTCCTATTACAACATTTGAAATCTCATTTGACAACAAGTTAATTCCAGAATATTCTCCGTTGCCTAATGTGATAATGCCATCATAAGCTCCACCGAAAGTATTTTCCGAAACAGAAACATTGCTTACAGAACGGTTGCTTGCAGATAGTTGAAGTGAATACCTGGCTTTGTTAAATGTACCGTCAGAATTGTCAAACAACGGGCTAACTATCCCAAGATCGACAGTATTTCCACTGATTACTACATCCCGAGATCCATCGATATTCATGCCCCTGCGACCATTGAAAGAGGCATTGGAATGTAAAATCGTGTTGTTACTGATTGTTAAACCTGTAATGTTGAACAGAGCAATAGCTGTTGCATCCGCAAATTGGATATCAGTGATACGGTTATTGCTCACAGTCCAATTTTCAGCCCCAATTGATGTTGTAACTGCTCCTGAAGCAAAACCATATACTATGGTCTGTTGACCCGTATTACCTTCTGCAATATTGTTGGATAGAGTAACATCACTCCAAGGACCAGCACCACCTGCCGCAAATGCAGCTCCTGCACCTGTAACATTAAATCCATCTATGTTGATACCGCTGCTTTGTAAAGAGAATGTTCCATTCAAGATGGATTCTGCAACTCTTGTCCCCGTGTTTGGATTGATACCAAAATTCGATCCGCGGATAAAAATTGATTTGTTTACCAATACATTTTCAACATAAGTGCCAGCATCTGCTTTCACCAAGTTTCCGGCAACTGCAGCATCAACCCCGGCTTGAATTGTGCCATGGCTGCTGAGCAAAGTTGTCTCTGTAACATCTGAATAAACGCGTACCGGTGCAACACCACCACACGCATTTGCAACTGGCTGAAAGCCCAAAATTGAAGGCTCATTATCAGTACCATTTGTCAGGAATGGAACAAAATTCACAGTTCCGCTTATAAGGTTGTTAACTTCGGCAAAATCAACAGATCCAAACCAATTACAGGTTGCATTAAGTTCTCCAGAAATTGCACCATTGTAAATTGCTTTTCCTCCTAAAAGACCTGTTATGCTGTTTTCTGTAATTGTAATATCCTTTCCAGAAATATTTTCACCATCACGAACAGCAATTCCAGTATACCCACCTGTTATGGTGTTATTCTTTACCAACACTGTTCCAGTAAAACTAGAGCCATAAAGTCGGATAGCACCTCTTCCAACCTCTTGGGAAATATTGTTGGCATTGTTAATTGAATTATTCTGGACTATTGCATCTCCGATTTCATTTGCCAACTGAATTCCAGTATTTCCTGTGCCATCAATTGCGTTCCCTGAAATGGTAACCGAAGGAATCGATCCTGATGAAATCGCAGAGTAGTTGATATTATTGAAAACGTTGTCTGTAATTGTAGCAGACAAAGATCCTCCTAATAATTGCAACGCACTTGTTGTTGGTGTGGCATTAATGTCTTGGAATAAGTTGTTACTGATTAAAACATTTTTCCAAGAAGTTCCTTGCCCATAGTAAATTGCATTCGCATTTTGAACAAGATTATTTGTAAAACTCACATCGCAGTTGCTAGGTCCGTTTCCAATGTCATTACCATCATGCAAAGGACTTCCCAATTCAAATAAGAATCCATCGACACTTACATTGGTGGTTGTGTTCAAACAAGTTACCTGAAAAGCCCTACTTGTACTAGAAGATCCTTGAACAATTGATTCCGGACCACGAGCGCTTGTATTCGGGTCAATACCATAGTTGGCACCCCTGATTTCAAGATCTTTTGTAACTATGACATTTTCAACATATGTCCCTGCATCGACCCTCACAACATTACCAGTCACCGCCGCATTTACACCTTCCTGGATTGTTCCATGGCTGCTTAATAAAGTAGTTTCTGTTCCATCAGAATAAACACGGACAGGGGCTATCCCGTTACACGCGTTCGGAACAGGCTGAAAACCAATAACAGATGGTACATTATCTGTACCGTTGGTCAAGAAAGGAACAAAATTAATCGCACCTGAAACCAAGGCATCGACACTTTCGAAATCACTAGATCCATACCAGTTACATGTTCCTGAAACAGGGCCATCGGTTACATTGAGATCAGTATCGACAGTAAAAGAACCTCCTATAAATGAATTTTCAGATACCGAAATATTTGTAAAAGATACTGGGCCTGTTCCTGCGCCTGAATGGAGATTTCTAAGCCAAACTGCAAAATCTGAAGCATCTACCAAATTACCGTTAATTGTAATATTGGCCATATTGGTCCCGTTTGCAACAGGAACTGCTCCGCCTGAGTTGAATGTGAAGGCCCTAAATACATCAGACACATCATTGTTTTCAATCAGGACACCAGAAAGATTTCTTTGACTCAATCCCACAACTGCGGAATATGTCCTAGTAAAGCTGTTGCCGCTGATGGTAATGTTTGAAACTGCCCTATCACTCATGGAAATCTGAATTCCAAATGGTGCATTGGTTAAAGCACTAGGGGCAATATCTCCCATATCAATAGTATTTCCTGAAACCGTCACATTGATACTGCCATCAAGGTTAATTCCACGACGGCCGGTAAAGGAACTATTTGCATGTTCTATAATATTTCCATTTAAAATAAGTCCATCAATATTAAATAATGCCAAAGCAGTTGCATTCGCTGATTGAATGTCAACAATTCGATTATTGCTTACCTCCCAATTTTGAGCTCCAATTGATGTTGTTACAGCACCGGAGGCAAAACCATATACGATAGTTTGCTGACCTGTATTGGCCTCAGCAACGTTGTTAGTCAAAGAAACATTGCTCCAAGGACCTGCGCCTCCCGCTGCAAATGCGGCACCTGCTCCCGTTACAGTAAATCCATCTATGTTGATTCCACTGCTTTGCAAGGAGAATGTTCCATTCAAGATGGATTCTGCAACTCTTGTCCCCGTGTTTGGATTGATTCCAAAATTAGCGCCCTTAAACCCAAGAGGTTTGTTAACAATTAAGTTTTGAGAATATGTCCCTTCCTGTACATTGATTATATCATTAGTGGCGCCATAATCTATAGCACTTTGAATACTATTATTGACAGCATTTAGGACATATTGATTTCCGGGAACATAATATACCAATCCATTTCTACCACTTCTATTTCGATGGTACATAGTACTCTCTATTCCAAAAAGTGTTGCTAGCGACAATGCACTAAAAGCTGTCCCATTATAAGTTCCTGCACTGATATCCAGTCTGAAATCTGTCGAAACATTAGAAAGATTTACAAATGTACTTATAAGGGTCTTGAACTCATTGGCTTCAAAAGTATAAGAACCTGTAGTAGGTGTTGTTCCTCCAAATGAAAGGAAGGATCCACTATTTTGGAAAATGTTTCCTGATAAGGTTATACCAGAACCCATGTCATCAATGTTGATGGCGGTTCTACAATTTTCAAAAACGTTATCATCAATATTGATCAAACTTAACGGACCGTTAAGAAAAATACCGGAATTCCAAGTTTTGTGTCCACTAAAAAGTCCTCCAGAAACATCTCCTGTAAATTTATTGTTTCTAATATCCTTTACTCCAGCTCCATTTGATATTTCTATACCTCTTACAGTACTTCCAGTAGTACTACCAAATCGTTCAAGGATATTGTTTTGAAATATTACTTCTGCACTTCCCCCTAAGGAAATCGGCGTTACAGTATTTGTTTGGAATATGTGAAAGCCATCTATCGTAACAGTATTCGAGCCAAGGATATTAATGTTTCCATCAGAAATAATAGATTCAATAACCCTGGTACCTGTATTTGGATTTACACCAACATTCGCACCTTGAAGAATAATATTTTTTGAAATAGATATGGTCTCCGAATAGGTACCCGGGAAGACAACCAAAACATTACCATCTGATGCTAAATCAACCGCACCTTGAATTGTTTCACTAAACCCAACAAGTGGAAGAGATAAAGTTTCGTCGGAATAAATCAAAACCAAATTTGCAATAGTACCATTGGACCCAAAATCTTTCTCTATATCCTTTCCTATTGAAGGAGGAGGGATTAAAATTAGAGCTAATATGAAAAAAAACACCCATGTCCGAAATGAACAAATGTTTTCTTTTAAGGTATAAATAAAATTCATATTTAATCAGTTATATGGTTTGAACAAAATTTAAATAATAAATTAAAATTTTAATTTAAAAAGGTGTGACCTAAAAATCCTTTCAAATTAATTCAATATTACTTTTATGAGGAATTGAAATAACCTATCGGTTTTCTGTAAGAATAAAATGTAGAGTAACCGACGAGCTCGAAATAGGCTTCTAAATTATTTGATTTTTTATATTTTTTCATGTAATAAGATATTAGATTTTTTGTTTTGTGTATTTTTTATTGATATATTATAATTAGTTGATTTTTAAAAAAGAATTATTTATAGCGTTAATTTTTTAATATTTTATTATTCAACGAACTTCAATATCATTAATTAGTATTTATTAAACAAATTTTTGTATTTAAAAAAATTAATAATAACAATATATTAACACCATAAAATTAAACACATTCTAAAATGGTCACTAATTGACACTAATCTATGTTTATTCAGAAAGTTATAAACAATACTATTTCGTTAAAAATAATTTTTAATTACCTATTCTTATATATTTTTTACTTTTAATTATTTTTTATATGTTTTTTTCAATAATAAGATTTCGTCAATTAAAAAAAATTATCATTTATAATATAATTTTAGATTTCAACCTCTTCTTACTAATTTCCTTTTTCAAAAAATAGGATTCCTGTTTTTATTCTTCTGAAAAAAATTGAATGCTTTTGAATATCAAAGCTTATTAAAGTCAAAGAATAAGGCTGATACAATAAATCAAAAAAAAAATCTCAACCTAATTGGTTGAGACCTTAAAATTAAATATTGTCGGGGTGACAGGATTTGAACCTGCGACCACACGCCCCCCAGACGTGTACGCTACCGGACTGCGCCACACCCCGATTTGGATTCGAAAATAGTATTTTCCTGAATAATTCTAAAATACAAGTGGATTTTGTTACTTTTTATCCTAATGAAAAAAAAACAACTATAAAAAAACCTTTTTTTAATCAATTAAGCTCAAAATCAACTTTGAATATGACTTTAATCAGGTTAAGGTTTTTTACATCCTTGTACATTAGAGTAATAAAATAAACCTAAAAATCATGAAAAAGCGAGAACCTGTAAAGGAAATAATGACCAAGGATGTATATACAGTTCAGGAGCATGAAAAACTATCCAAGGTTGTAGAGATGTTTAGAAAACATAAAATTCGACATATACCTGTGCTGTCCGGAAAAAAAATTAGCGGAATCATCAGCCGAACTGATATCAATAGGTTGACCTTTGGTGCATTATTCGAAAACCAGGAAGGAGCTGACGAAGCTGTTTTAGAAATCCTTAGTATCAATCAGGTTATGACAGCCAAACCAAAAGTCGTTTCAGAAGAGGATTCAATAAAAGATATTGCTGAAATCTTTGCAAATGAGGAATTTCACGCTTTACCTGTAGTGGCGGGAGATGAACTGAAAGGAATTGTAACCACAACGGATGTGATACAATACCTGCTTGACCAATACTAAGATTTGGATTGTCTAGAATCAGAATCGCTAAAACGTGAAAATTTTGGTACCATCGATGTACTTTGACAAGTTTTGCAAATTACAGATTTTGGATTTGTTTTAATCGCTTGATTTATAGCTTCTTGACCATTATTAAATGGTCCTAAATATATCCTTTCTTGGAATGTTGGTATTTTCGAACATTCACGATGGTGTATTTCGAACTCTCCTTCTTTGTTGGCGATTGCGGATAAATAGTAAAATTTCATTAAGTAAAATTTAAATTCAGTCAAATTTAAAAATTTAAGCACCTTTAAAAAATAACCTAATCAGGGTATTTTTTAAGTATTCAAGCTAAAAAACATACTATTATTTAAAAGATTAACAATCAAATTCTTTTCATTTAATCCTTTTGATTTCCAATTGCCTCATTGGCATTGAATCAATAGTCCTAAAAATATAATCCCAATCAGGTTCTCCTTTTTTGTTCAATTTAATTCCCCCATCCAATCCAATCAAAATCCAATTACCCTCAGCTATTGAAGAAGTAAGTTTTTCCCTTAAGGCATTCAAATAATTTTTATCAAACGAAACAGCGGTATTGGATTGGATATGCTCAGGAATTGATAAAAAAATAATTTTCCTTTCAGAAAGTTCATCTTCCAAAGATTTAAGGTCAAATTGAGGGTAATGGTGCTTTGCGGGAAAATAGATTACAATGCGGTTTTTCCATCTCAAATCTTCAAGGGTTAGATTTTCTTTTTCTCCCAAAATGAATGACATCAAAATTACAATTGACCAAAACATGAATCAAAAACCAAGAAAAGAATGTTTTGTTCAGATGTAACTTACCTAATTTTTAGCAGAAGCCAAATGGATTGGAGCTGGTTTTTTCCCCTTCTTTAATTCGATCACAGTGATCTCCGGCCATATACCTACCCTTCCGGCAAAAGCATGAAAACCAAAACCCCTATTGACATATAAGTATCTTCCGGCTTCTTCTGCCAATCCGGCCCAATTGGGATATCGGTATTGGACAGGGCTCCATTTGACCAATTGGGTTTCAATACCAAACTGCATACCGTGGGTATGTCCTGAAAGTGTCAGATGAACAGGATTAGGATTGTTTTTGACTTGGGCATCCCAATGGGATGGATCGTGGGAAAGCAAAATTTTGAAATCCCCGTTTTCAGTTCCTTTCAATGATTTTTGCAAATCGCCTTTTTCTTTGAATCCAACTCCCCAATTTTCAACTCCTGCAATTACGATAGATTGCCCGTCTTTTTGTATCCTGATATTTTCATCCAAGAGCAAATCAAAACCTAGCTTTGCATGCTGTCCCTTCAATTTTTCAAAGTTTTCTTTTTTTGCTTCAGGGCTTGGCCATGAGGAATAATCCCCGTAGTCGTGGTTTCCCAAGATTGAAAACTGACCATATTTTGCCTTTATTTTTGAAAATTCTTTAATCAGTGGTTCAATTTCATCTGCCCTATGGTTGACCAGATCACCTGTAAAAACAAAAAGATCAGATTTTTGGTCCAATACCATCTGAACCCCACTTGCCACGGCTTTGTGGTCCTTTAAGCTTCCAGAATGGATGTCAGAAATCTGCGTAATGGTAAAGCCATCAAAGGCTTCAGGCAAATCTTCAAAGTATAAGACTTCCCTGTGAACTTTGAAATTGTATTTACCATACTTGATCCCATAAACAAAGCTAAAGAGGGGCACAGAAGCGACTGTCAAGGCCAAAATACTCACCCAAACTGTTCTAGATGGAAAGGAATAACCTTTGGCACCATTCATTGCAAAAACCGTAATGGCTTGAATATTTCTAAAGATATCTTCTCCAAAAAGGACTAAAACAATGACTAGCTGAGTAACTATCAAGGTGAGAAAAACACTGGATAGGGTCTGTGCCGAGGATGCAAATTCTCCCGTTGAAAAAACCTGAACAGATTTAAATACTAGCCAAGTCAATAAGCTCAACATAAATGCCCAATAGGACCATTTAATCATTTGTTGGATGCGAATTAGCTCGATTCCCATGCTGACGGTTCTGATAGCCTGAAACACATACCAACTCAAAAAGAGTATAAAGATGATTAAGATGGAGAAAAATATTATTGATCCGGATTGACTCATTTCTTTGAAGTTTTACAATCCTGTATACATAATAAGATTGGATTTTGTTCATTTTGGTCAAGATAAACTATTGAAAAAAGGTATGTCTTGGAAAAGATTGAACTTATACCTTGTAAAAAATCATCTTCTGATCAACACAAATTGAGGAATACGAATTAATGAAATCCAGTGTGTTTCCTAGTTAAAAAAAATCAAACAACCTTAATCACCACATCAGTGGTCAAATGAGACTGAGAGGCGCCGCCGTAATTCCCTACAACCGGCGATGCAAACTTTGGGTCATAGCTGATTGCCAAAGGAATATATCGGCTATCTGCCAATAATCCCAAACTTGGATCCAAACCAATCCAAGAAGCTCCGGGAAGAAATACTTCAACCCAAGCATGAAGCTCGTGTCCAGCGTCCAATTCAGGGTTGAAAGCATAGCCGCTGACAAACCTGCAGGCTAATCCGATACTTCTCAGCATGGACATCAGCATCCATGATAAATCACGGCAAGAACCAATTTTACTTTCAAAAACCTCCCCCAAAGGCATAATACCCTCCTCATGACGGATGATATGTTCCCAATTGGAATGGATTTTGGCCAAAAGCAAAACTAAAAAACCTACAAGACCATCTGATTCTTTCATCATACTTTTGAGGAATTCATCCAATCCGGGCAGTTTTTCTCCCTCAATATATATCCTTAAATAGTCTCTGACTTCCTCAGGATAAGAAAAGGTCTCAAATGGAAAGACGGGTTGCGGTTGGATGATAAATCCGTAGGGATTAAACTCCCCAACTTCTATTTCAAAATCACTTTTGATTTCCAAAAAATCCGATTCACCTGTAAACCAAGCTTGAAAGTAGGGGTTGTTCTCAAAATTGATCCTTTCATGAAACCCAAGAGGAGTGGGAAAAACAGTCCAATTTGAGTTTAAAACTTTGAAATAAAAACGTTGTAAAGGAATCAGATAAAATTCGTGGATGTTAAGCTGTACTTTCTGATCGTAAGTATATCTTGTTGAATGTCTGATTCTTAATTTCATTTCTTTAAATTCATACTATTTCAAACTCCCGAAAAGCTTTTTGCAAAACTTCCGCCGGTAATACCTTTATCGCTTCCTTTAACCGGTTATTCCAAAAAGCAGAAATATGTTCAAGTTCTTTTTGCTCAAACCTTTTTTCAATAGTATGATAGGTGTCATTTTCCAAAATCACAGTATCAATCGGGTAATCTACATCATTGGCTGAAATCCTTGTGGCATCAAATGCAAGGAAAGCACATTTCAAAGCATAATCCAAAGATTCTTCATAACTCAAGGATCTTCTCAAAACAGGATTGCCTGCACCTGTATTTCCTATGATGACAAAAGGCGTGCCCCTTCTGATTTCTATCCAATTTCCTTGTGGATAAAGCAGGTATAGCTTTGGCACTTTATCATGCTCCAATTGGCCTCCAATAATTGAAAATAAATTGAATTTAAGTCCTGATTCTTCTAGATATTCTTTATCCTCTTTTGCAACAATTTTTACCTGATTTCCAAATTCATTGACGGCTTTATAAAGCTTGGTAAAGTTGGCATCTTGGTCTTCAATGACTTCAGAAAAATAGGTGATTGCCTTGTCCCTTACAGACCGCAAACCCGAAGTCATGATAAAAAAGGAATGTTTCTCTCTATTTACCGTAAAGACTTTTTTGGAAGTAGTAGTTTCGTTTCCTGAAGTGATGCGGGTGTCAGATAGGCCAATCAGGCCGTTTTTTGTTTTTATTCCTAGGCAAAAGGTCATTCCTGAATCTGTGTTTGATTGATAAAGTTATCCTTAATTTGGAAGAAGTTGGTATTTATTTTATTTGAAACATCATTTATTTTTATTTGGAGTTGGTCAAGGTATTCGTGAAGACCCATGTTTATGATTTCTTCCACATCGGTAAATTCCAGGTTTGATCTCAATTCCCCGATGGCTTTTTCTGCAGAATTCTTGTAACCGCTATCCGCCAGACCGGAAATTTTGTGAAGACAACTCTCTGCCTCTCTGATGCAATAAAAAACAGACCTTGGAAAATACTTATTCAAAATAAGAAACTCAACCACTTTGGCTGGCTCAATATTTCCGTACATCCTTCTATAGGTATTAAAAGCTGTTACTGACTTTAACAAAGCCGTCCAATGAAGGAAATCCAATGGACTACCTACCAAACTCGGTGCTGGTAGCAAAATATGATATTTGACATCTACAATCCTGCTGGTCTTATCTGCCCGTTCCAAAAACAGCCCCAATTGCCTAAAATACCAGCCTTCTGTCCTTGCCACAGTACTGTCAGCAAGCCCATAAAGCAGAAGCACTTGATTTTTTACACTTTCAAAAAAAGCCCTGGGGTCTTCTTTGTTCCAGTCTTTTTTATCAGCCCTTTTCAAAACAAAATGATACAATTCATTTAGATTTTCCCAAGTTTCCTTGGTTAGGTTTTCACGGATTACCCTTGCATTTTCTCTGGCATAAGAGATAGAAGAAATGATCGAGTTTGGATTATCTGAATCAAATGTCAGAAAATGGATAACATCCTTTCTTTCAAAGTTTTTATGCTTGGTTTTATAGATTTCATTGTCGCCTGTGGTGATGACCAAGGGTTCCCACTGCTCTTTCAAGTCAGGTGGAAGGTCAAGCATCAGGTTGAAATTCACATCAATAAACCTGGAATAATTTTCGGCCCTTTCGAGGTATCTCCCCAGCCAATATATCGAACTTGCAACTCTACTTAGCATAGTATTTTAATTATATAAAACCCAAGTATCTTTACTTCCCCCGCCTTGGGAGCTGTTAACTACCAATGACCCTTTTTTCAATGCCACCCTCGTCAGCGCTCCGGGTATCACTTCGATTTCTTGTCCATACAAAATATAAGGTCTCAAATCCACGTGCCTTCCTTCCAATCCATTGTCAGTCAAAGTTGGTACTGTGGATAAGGATAAGGTGGGCTGCGCGATATAATTGGTCGGATTGTTTTTGACAAGGTTCCTGAATTTGGCATGTTCTTCTTTGGTGGCTTTGGGACCTATCAGCATGCCGTAACCTCCTGCAGCATTGGTTTCTTTTACGACAAGGTCTTCAATATTGTCCAATACATATTTTCTATCCTGTTCTTCTCTGCAGAGGTAGGTAGGTACATTTTCCAAAATCGGATCTTCACCAAGGTAATATTTGATCAATCTCGGAACATAGGCATAGACAGCTTTGTCATCCGCCACCCCTGTTCCAGGCGCATTGGCGAGCGCAATATTTCCAGCCTTATAGGCTTCAAATATCCCCGGTATGCCCAGCATAGAATGTGGGTTGAAGGTCAAGGGGTCTAGGAATGTGTCATCAATCCTTCTGTACAAAACATCAATCTGCTCCAATCCCTTGGTAGTCTGCATAAAGACTTTCTTGCCTTTGGTGATCAAATCCACACCCGAAACCAACTCCACTCCCATCTGCAAAGCAAGATAGGAATGCTCAAAATACGCAGAATTATAAATCCCCGGAGTCAAAACCCCGACAACAGGCTTTTCTTTATTGGAAATGAATTGAAGCATTTTCAAAAGCTTGACCGGATAATCCGAAACAGGCATCACACCCAATTTATTGAATAGGTCGGGATAAGCGCGCTTGATGATTTCACGGCTCTCGAGCATGTAGGACACACCCGACGGACAGCGGAGATTATCCTCTAGAATAAAATAGTTTCCGTCATTGTTCCGGACCAAGTCTGTTCCCGTGATGTGGCACCAAATTCCTTTGGGAGGTGTAAGTCCTTCACAGGGTTTGAGGTAATCCTTGCTGCCAAGAATAAGGTCTTCCGGTACAATTTTGTCCTTCAGTACTTTTCTGTCATTATAAATATCCTGCAAAAAAAGGTTGAGTGTATGGATCCGCTGCTTCAGTCCTGCTTCGATTTTCTTCCATTCCTGATGCGCGATAATCCTTGGGATAATATCTAGGTGAAGGATTTTTTCCATCCCCTGATTATCATGGTAGACATTGAAAGTCATCCCCATCGCTACCTGAGTCTTATTGGCAGAGTATTGAAGATGGGACATCCTTTTTGAAGTGGTTTTTCCCAAAAGTTTGAGAAATTCCTGATAATGGGGCCTCACCTGACCCTCTTTGGCAAACATTTCATCAAAATTATCCCCAACTTGGTATTGATTCGTCTCCATATGGCCTGTTTTTTGGATTTAAAAATGATATGGCTTGAATATAGCGGATTTTGAAAAACAAACAAAAACTTGGACTCTGATTCATCAAATTGATAAAATTAATATCTGATCATTAAGAAATTATTAAAAATAAAAAAGCCTTGAACTGATTTTCAATTCAAGGCATTCCATTCAGCGTATTTAATATCAGGAAATCGTCGATCCTTCAGATGTTGGAGTATTGGGTTGAAGAAGCCTTAGGCTGCCGTCCCGGTCTTCGGCCATCAAGATCATCCCTTCAGAGTCTATCCCCATCATCTTTCTTGGCGCAAGGTTGATCAACATGGTAACCTGCTTTCCAATCAGATCCTCAGGTTGGAAATGTTCTGCCACGCCACTCAAAACTGTTTTCACTCCCAAACCTGTATCCACCGTCAATCTGAGCAGCTTTTTGGATTTTGGCATTGGTTCAGCAGTCAGGACTTTTACCACCCTCATGTCGAGTTTAGCAAAATCCTCATAGGAAATAATATCTTTCATAGGTTCTGCTATGGCATTTGCGATTTCATTCTGTTTTTTGGTGTCCAAAAGTTTTTGGATTTGGGCTTCCACCGTAGCATCCTCGATTTTGTCAAACAACAGAGCCGCCTCAAAGATTTCTTGACCGATCTGCAACAATTCATGACTTCCTGCATCTGACCATTTCAATCCCTGTAGACCAAACATCCCAAAGATTTTAGCCGAAGTGAAAGGCAAAAACGGTTCTGCAACAATGGCCAGGTTTGCGGCAAAATTAAGGGCAATATTGAGGATTGTCCCTGTTCTTTCCCTGTCCTCTTTGATGGTTTTCCAAGGTTCTGTTTCTGCAAGGTATTTGTTTCCCGTACGGGCGAAATCCATCACAAATGAAAGTGCTTCTCTAAATCGGTACCTTTCGATAGAGGCTGCAATTTTTTCAGGGAAGGATTTCAACGCTTCCAAAGCATCTTTGTCCAAGTCATTCAATGGTCCCATTCCGGGTACATTCCCATCAAAAAACTTATGTGTCAGCACAACTGCCCTGTTCACAAAATTGCCATAAATGGCCACAAGCTCTGAGTTGTTTCGGGATTGAAAATCCTTCCAGGTAAAATCATTGTCCTTGGTTTCGGGAGCATTTGCAGTCAAGACATAGCGCAATACATCCTGTTTGTCCGGAAATTGCTCCAGGTATTCGTGCAGCCAGACCGCCCAATTTCGTGAAGTAGATATTTTGTCTCCTTCGAGATTCAGAAATTCATTTGCGGGTACATTGTCCGGAAGCACATATCCTCCGTGAGTTTTGAGAATAGCGGGGAAAACAATACAATGGAAAACGATATTGTCCTTGCCGATGAAATGAACCAATTTGGTATCTTCTGACCTCCAATAAGGCTCCCAATCGATCCCTTTTTCAGCTGCCCATTCTTTCGTACTGGAGATGTAGCCTATCGGTGCATCAAACCATACATAGAGGACCTTTCCTTCCGCTCCTTCGACGGGTACAGGAATTCCCCAATCCATATCTCTTGTCATCGACCTCGCCTGCAATCCGTCACCGGCTTCCAACCAAGAGCGACACTGTCCAAGTACATTGTTTTTCCAATCTTGAGCATGGTCGACCAAAATCCAGTTTTTGAGAAAATCTGTGTATTTGGCCAAATCGAGAAACCAATGCTTGGTTTCCTTCAATACAGGGGTATTGCCTGACAGTTTGGATTTCGGATTGATCAGTTCCGTTGGACTGAGTGAAGATCCACATCTTTCACATTGGTCTCCGTAAGCATGTTCATTGCCACATTTGGGGCAAGTGCCTTCTATATATCTATCAGCGAGAAACTGTCCGGCTTCCTCATCAAAATACTGTTCGGTGGTCTGTTCAAGAAATTCTCCTTTGTCATAAAGGTCCCGAAAAAATCCTGAAGCAGTTTCATGATGGATTTTCGCGGAAGTCCTTGAATAATGGTCAAAACTTATCCCAAATTCCTGAAAGCTCTTTTTCATCAGCTCGTGGTATTTGTCCACGACTTCTTGGGGACTTATTCCTTCTTTCCTTGCTTTAATGGTGATGGCAACGCCATGCTCATCAGACCCACCGACAAAAGCCACATCTCGACCTTGTGAACGCAGGTATCTCACATAGATGTCAGCAGGAATATAGCATCCAGCCAAGTGACCGATGTGCAAAGGACCATTGGCATAAGGCAGCGCAGCAGTGATTGTATATCTTTTGAATTCGCTTGGTTTCATAAGCCGCAAAGGTAGAAATTAGAATGGAATGGGTAAGTTGGAAATTGATTTCAAATTAAGGCCATTTCTTTGCGTGCATCTTCCGTAAGTATGCCGGTGTAAATGATCTGAATGGCCTGATCGTAGATTTCAGCAGGACTGAGTTTGAAACTTGCGCGCATTTCCTCAGGAAACTGACTTAAAAATTTGTGGTCTATCAGATTTTGTATCGCGGAAGTATAGATAAATACAATAAAAGAAACATTGACCGAAGGGAGTACATATCCCTTTTCAATGCCTTCCTGAATCAGTTTTTGAAATCTCAAATACCCGGATTCTCTGATATATGCCAATAAATCAGCCCAAATGGATGGTGCATGGTCACGAAGTTCATCCAATATCTTGGGGTTGATTGTGGATACATCAGAGGCAACGGTTGTCAGCAGTGATTTTAATTTGACTGTGTATGGAATGAGCTTGTTCTCCAAAAGCATACTGACCTTGATTGAAAGTTTGGTTTTTAGCACGTCAAAAGTAGCACCCAAAAGTTCTAATTTACCGGGAAAATACTTATAAAGTGTCTTCTTACTCATACCCAATTCCTGGGCAATTTCATCCATGGTGGTATTTTTATAGCCTTTCTTGATAAAGTATAGGTAGGCTACTTCTAGGATTTTGGCTTCGATATCTGATTTCTTACTCATCGATTGGAATAGAGGGGCAAATATAGGCATTCCCATCGATTTTTGCCCCATGGTGTAAAATGTCAAATAGCCTGAAAGAATCCTTGGTGTTTCTTTCTACAAAAGTTAATTTTGGAATCTTACCTTTTAATTTTCATCCCAATACCGTCATGAACCCAACTGAGGCCAAAGCTCGGATTGCTGAACTAACCAGGCAAATCAATCACCACAACCATCTATATTATCAGGAGGACAGGACAGAAATCAGTGATTTTGAATTTGACAGGTTATTGGAGGAGTTGGTCAAACTGGAAAAGGCATGCCCTGAATTCCTTGAGTCTGATAGCCCAAGTCAAAGGGTTGGCGGAACCATTACCAAGGAATTTGAAACAGCTGAACATGGCTACAGGATGCTTTCTTTGGGAAACACCTATTCTGAAGAAGACCTTTTGGCTTTTGATGAAAGAGTAGCCAAAGGATTGGGACACCGTGATTATGAGTATTTCTGTGAATTGAAATTTGACGGTGTGGCCATCAGTTTGGTATATGAAAACGGAAAACTTGTCCGAGCAGTCACACGCGGAGATGGAACACGTGGAGATGTGGTCACCGAAAACATCAAAACGATAAGAAATATCCCCTTGAAAATCCATGGGGACAATATTCCCGACCGGTTTGAGGTGAGGGGAGAAGTGTTTTTGCCAAAAAAAGAATTTGAAAAGATAAATGCCGAAAGGGAAATTCTTGGAGAACCACTTCTTGCAAATCCAAGAAATGCTGCTTCGGGCACAATCAAAATGCAAGACAGCACTGTAGTCGCCAAAAGACGATTGAACTGCTACTTTTACCAATTATTGGGCGAGGAAATCGGAGTTACAAAACACGACGAAGCTATTACAATGATCGAAAAATGGGGGTTCAATGTCTCCCCTACCCATTCCAAATACAGGGATATCCAAGGCGTACTTACATTCATTGAAGAATGGAAGGAAAAACGCTTTTCACTCCCCTTGGATACCGATGGTGTTGTGCTGAAAATCAACGACTATGACCAAAGAGAAGAATTGGGGTTCACCGCAAAGATTCCACGATGGGCAATTGCATATAAATATCAGGCCGAAAGCGCAGCCACAAGGTTACTTTCCATCTCTTACCAAGTAGGCAGAACCGGTGCCATTACTCCCGTAGCCAACCTTGCCCCTGTGCACCTTGCCGGAACAACAGTCAAAAGAGCCTCCCTTCACAATGCCAATGAAATACTCCGACTTGGCCTGCATGAAGGCGACATGGTGCAGGTAGAAAAAGGCGGCGAAATCATCCCCAAGATCACCGAGGTTGTTTTGGACAATAGAATTCCCGGATCCAAACCCATTCAATACATAGACCATTGCCCGGAATGTGGAACCAAACTTGAAAGAAAGGAAAGCGAAGCCAAGCATTTTTGCCCCAATACCAAAGGTTGTGCGCCACAGATTCTCGGGCGAATTGAGCATTTCGTCCATAAAAGGGCAATGGACATTGACTCTTTGGGTACAGAGCGGATCAGGACTTTGATCGATCAGGGATTCATCAAAAATCCTGCTGATATATACGATTTGGAAGCTGTTCAGGAAAACCTCCTCGGACTCGAAATGAGCCAAGACCAATATCAAAAAACCGATGATGGCTTGCTTTATATCTCTTTGCCAAAGGCATTCTTCGCCTTAACCGAAGGAATTTCCTTGACTGCCATCCAAAGTTTCTGCGAAAGTCAATCCGAAAAACCACTGCTGAATGTTCTTCAGAATTTTCAGGCATTTATCCGAAACAGCAAAAAGAAAACTGCACAGAATGTAGGCACTGTTCAGCTCCTAGAAAATCTCCTGATGACTTCCGAATTTTCGGTTTTGGAGGATTATGTGCCTGTTGCCTTGGTTTTGAGTCTTTTGATTGGAAACAGATCTACCCTATCTGAAATTTCAAAAGCCGCTTACCATGAAAATACTGTTCATGGAATTCTTTTGAAAATGAAGCTCGAGCTCACCAATGAACAGGAAGACCGGATCAAAAAGCTTAAAGCCAACACCTTTCAGGAAGGTGTGATCAGCAACATGATAGAAGGGATTGAAGCCTCAAAGAACCAATCCTTTGAAAGGGTATTGTTTGCCTTAGGAATCCGCAATATCGGGGAGAATACAGCACAGATTTTGGCAAGACATTTCAAAAACATAGATGCACTGGGAGCGGCAAGTACCGAACAGCTTTTGGAAATCAATGGCGTAGGAGAAACGCTTGTCATCAGTTTGCAGGACTACTTCCGAGATCCTGAAAACCTGCTTTTGATCCAAAGGTTGAAAGATAAGGGATTGAGGTTTGAAGTAGAGGAAAGTACCGCTGTTTTGCAAAGCAATAAATTAGAGGGAATGAAAATCCTTGCTTCCGGCCGACTCAACCATTTTAAAAGAGACGAAATCATTGACTTTATTGAAGCCAATGGAGGTCAATACTTGAAAGCTGTCTCGAAAGGACTTGATTTTATCATAGAGGGAGAAGAAATGGGACCAAGCAAAAAAGAAAAAGCAGAGAAATTGGGGATCAAATTGATTTCTGAAGAAGAATTCCTCAAAATGGTAGAAAAACCAATAGCGCCATGAAGTGGATCAAAGACCGGATGATCACCTATCAATTGGATAAAGCCCTCAAGAACAAGAAAAAAACCGAAGTTGCTTTTCCTATCAATCCTAGGCGGGTAGCGATTTTGGCATCTAACAAGGAGGAATTTCTGGAGTCAAAAGAGATGCTAAGGAAAATATGGGGATTCAATATCAGGATCATTGGTGGATATTTTTCTGAAGAAAATACAGATGCGGAAGCCATTTGCCCGATTTATTTTTCCATTTGGGGTTTGCCCACCGATTACTTCAATGAGTTTATGGAGGAAAAACTTGATTTTATTTTGGTACCCACTTTACACCTTAGCCCATATTTGCGTTATTTGCTGCTCGCAAACAAAAGTCGGTTCAAAATGGGTTTTTTCTCAAAAGAAAACAGTCCCATCCTCGATTTTATGATTAAAACTGAAGGTGAAAACCTCAAGCCAAACCTAGAAAAGCTGATGGCTTATTTCAAAAAAATAAAAGAAACATGTTGAAGTTACACGGTACGGGAGTGGCCTTAATCACCCCATTTTCTGAAGACGGATCAATTGATTTTGCAGGATTGAGAAATGTAATCAACCACGTTATAGACGGTGGTGTAGATTATTTGGTAGTATGTGGCACAACAGGCGAAAGTGCTACTTTATCCAAATCAGAAAAAAAACAGGTTCTAAAAGCGGCTTTGGAATACAATGCCGGCAGGATTCCTGTCGTATATGGTATCGGAGGAAATAATACCTCCGGAGTATTGGAAGAAATCCAAGAAACAGATTTTTCAGGGATTGACGCTATTCTTTCTGTCAGTCCTTATTATAATAAGCCAACGCAAGCAGGAATAATTGCCCATTATACAGCCATAGCAGATTCTTGTCCTGTTCCGGTGATTTTGTACAATGTACCCGGTCGGACCATGTCCAATGTGGCTTTTCAGACGACTGTCCACCTTTCCCAACATCCCAACATTATTGGAATGAAGGAGGCAAGTGGCGATCTTTCCCAATGCATGAGGATAGCAGCAAGGATGCCAAAAGATTTTCTTCTGATATCGGGAGATGATATCCTGACTCCGTCTATGCGGGTCATCGGTGGTCAGGGCGTAATTTCAGTGTTGGCGAATGCTTATCCTGCTATTTTCAAAACCATCTGCCACGGCAATCTTGACGAAGCAAAAGAGGCAGCCTTCAAGCTTTTGGATATCAACCCAATGATGTATGAAGAAGCCAATCCGGTCGGATTGAAGTTTCTTATGAGCCATTTGGGGATTTGCGGAGAAACGGTTCGTCTTCCTTTGTTAAAGGCTACAGAAAGTCTGAAAGAAAGGATTTTGAAGAATCTTGTAAAATAAAATTCAGGGGCAAAAGAAGTTTCCTTTTGCCCCTACCCTACTTTTTGAGTAATTTCCCAAATGCAACAGGCCATTTCCCTTTTAGCGCTTAACCAACTGATCCGTGAAACATTAGATGTTCATCTTGAACCTTCTTATTGGATTGTAGCTGAAATCGGGGAACTCAAACAGGCAGGACAAGGTCATGCTTACCTCGATCTCGTAGAAAAGCAAGGGAATCAGATTGCAGCCAAAATGCGGGCAAATATCTGGGCTTATTCCTATAGGACTATTGCAGGAAGATTTCAAGCCACTACCGGTCAATCACTCCGCGCCGGAATGAAAATTTTGGCTCAGGTGACGGTTACCTTCCATGAACTATACGGAATCAGCCTCAATATCAAGGACATTGATCCCAATTTCACTTTGGGTGAAAGGGCAAGAATCCGTCAGGAAATCATTAACAGACTTTCCAAAGAAGGAATGATAGAGCTGAATAAACGCTACGCACTTCCGACTGTTCCCCAAAAAATCGCTGTCATCAGTTCTTCCACAGCGGCAGGATACGGTGACTTTGTCAATCAGATTGAACAAAACAGGTTTGGCTACAAAGTATGGAATAAGCTTTACCAAGCCACCCTACAAGGAACTGATGCAGCTGCGACCTTGATATCAGCATTTCAAAGAATAGAAGCAGACCAAAACTTAGAGAAGTTCGATGTCATCGTATTGATTCGCGGAGGAGGAGCTCAATTGGATTTGGATTGCTTTGACGATTATGGACTTGCGATGGCTATCGCAAAATCACCGCTTCCGGTGTTGACAGGAATAGGCCACGAGCGGGATGAAACCATCGCAGATCTTGTTTCACATACCAAAATGAAAACCCCGACAGCAGTAGCTGAATTTATCCTTTCAGGATTTAGGGATTTTGAGGACAGCCTCAACCTCTGGACAAAAAACCTGAGCAGGTTTGCCGGCCAAATGTTGGTTCAAGAGGATAAAAAGACAACCGAACTTGAAAACAGGTTGAAGAACCTAGTCAGATTCAATCTTTCAAAAAACATCGAAAAGCTGACTTTCTACCAAAATAGAATTAAGTCATCCTATCATAATCAGATCAAATTCAGTGCTTTATCCTTAATTAATTTAAATAAGAATTTAATCAAATCATGGAAGGTATTTATTGAAAAGGAAAACCGGAATTTAGAATTATTGGAAAAAGACTTGAACAAATCTGACCCTAATACTTTCTTTGAAAAGGGGTATACACGATCAGAAATCAACGGAATTCCGATCCATAAATCATCTCCCAAAATTGGGCAGGAAATGTTGACATTTTCAAAAAATATAATCCTATCAAGTACAATCAATGAAATCAAAGATTATGGAAAATAAAGCGAGTGGTTATGATGAAGGAATCAAGAGGATAGAAGAAATCGTGGCTATTCTCGAAAGTGGAGAAAAAGGAATGGACGAGTTGTCGGAACTGGTCAAAGAGGCTGCGATGCTCGTCAAAAACTGTAAACTGAAGTTAAGGTCAACTGAATCCGAAATAGCAAAAGCCTTGGAAGATAATGCAGAGGAAAATTGAGTTTTTTTAAATAATCCAAGTTTACAAACCGATTACTTTTAGGAATTTCCGTTCGATATTCACCAATAGGTTTTGGTTGATTCCGGGAATTCTGATGATGAAATAATCCTTATTTCCTTTGTTGACGCATTCTCCCTTCATGTTTTGAAGTGGGCCTCCCATAATTTCGACCTGCTCTCCTGCTTCAATATCCGAGCCGTCAGTTTCTACGGCTACGCCGGTATCAAGAATTCTTTTGATGGTTGCGATTTCCTCTTCTCTAACAGTGGCATGTTCTCCGGAAAAATTTACAAACTTAACAGCTCCAGGAACTTGTAGTGATTCCCATAATTTGGTGCGGTTGGTTTTGACGAAAACGTATCCATTGAAAAGTGCTTTTTGGACTTTCTTTTTTCTGTCACTCCACTGCCTCAATTCTTCAACGATTGGCAAGAATACCTCAATTCCCATTTCATTCAGTCTTTTTGCTACTTTTTTCTCTGACCTGGAAGTAGTATAAAGAACAAACCACTGCAATTCCGACATATAAAAATTTATTTTACCGGATGCAAAAGTAAGGATTTTAAGCTCTTGACTGACATATCTTTTTTTAAAAAACAAAAAACCCCCGGAATATTACTCCGGGGGTTTTGACATTTAAAAACCACCAACCTTTATTTAATCATGCTATTTCATTCTACGAATCAACATGTTTAATTTATCTGCCAATAAATACATGACAGGTACGACTACTAACGTCAAGAAGGTCGCAAAGGTTAGACCGAATATTACTGTCCAAGCCATTGGTCCCCAAAACGCTGCATTGTCGCCCCCAACGTAAAATTGAGGATCAAATGAACTAAGTAATGATCCGAAATTTATATTCATCCCTATTGCCAAAGGAATCAAGCCAAGTACTGTTGTAATCGCCGTAAGCAATACAGGTCTTAACCTTGTCTTTCCTGCTAGAATTATACTGCCAAGCAACTCATCCATTGGAAGGAATTCACCCTCAGGTGTTCCCAACTCTTCTCTTCTTCTTTGTCTTACTAGATTGGTATAATCAATCAACACGATCGCATTATTTACCACTACTCCTGCAAGAGAAATAATACCAATACCCGTCATGATCACGACAAAATCCATGTTGAAAATAACCAACCCCAAGAAAACACCGATGGTACTCAGCACTACAGAAGCCATGATAATCAAAGGTGTTGTCACTGAATTAAATTGAGCTACAATGATCAAAAATATGACTGAAATGGCTATGAACAAGGCATTCATCAAGAATGCTGTGGATTTTGCCTGCTCTTCCTGCTCACCTGTGAATTTTACAGTTATGCCTTCAGGCACATCATACTGAGCCACTAGCTCCTTCAATTGATTGTTGATCTCAGTTGGATTATAACCATCTGTTACATTTGAGAAAATTGTAATTACCTTGTTGAGGTCTTTTCTTTTAACAGAACCATATGTAGATCCATATTGCAAATCAGCAACAGCCGAAATCGGAACTTCCTTTTTGTTACCAAATTTGTCCCTAAAGCTGATTTTCTTATTGATCAAAGAAGAAATATCATAACGGTATTCGTCATTTAACCTCAATTGGATAGGAAAATCCTCTTCTCCTTCCTTGAATCGGGAAACCTCAAGTCCAAACAAAGCTGTCCGCAATTCAGTCGCAATTGTGGCGGTCGAAAGTCCGAACCTTCTGGCATTTTCCCGGTCAATATTGAGAATGACTTCAGGGCTACCCAATTCAAGATCTGACTTTAATTCTTCAATTCCGGGAACATTAGCAGACGCGAGATCTTCTCTGAATTGCCCTACAAATCCGATCAATTGTTCGAAATTTTCTCCGCTTACTTCGATATTCACCGGCTTACCTACAGGAGGTCCATTAGTCTGCTTATTGACTGTCACCAAAACACCAGGATAAATCTCCACCATCTCACGGATTTCTTCCATGATTTTATTGGTATTGATTCCTTGCCTAAATTGGTATTCGACAAAGCTGATTGTGATTTTTGCTTTATGGGGAGTATTGGCAATACTGGGGCCCATGGTCTGATCGCCTGTACCTTCACCTACTTGGGTGATGACAGACTCGATGATCGTTCCATATGGTTCAAGCAATTTTAACAAGTCTCCTTCCATCCTATCTACCATAAATGAATTGGTCGCTTCAGTATCCGTTCCGATTGGATTTTCGATGAAAATATTGACCAAGGCAGGCTGGTTATCCGGAAAGAAAAGCACTTTTGGAGCTCTTATCCCGAGTAATGCTATGCTCAAAAACAACAGCAATACGGTACCTCCAAAAAACAGATATGGATTCCTACCTCTTAAAGCAAAGGCCAAAGTCTTTTCATATGCATTTTCCATTTTGACAAGTAGCACATTTTGGAACCATCGGATAGCACCTCTAAGCACAAAAACATTGAAAACGGTCAGGATTGCAGCTAGCATCAAAATATTTGCAAAAGCAATCCAACCGGCAATGTATCCGATGATGGCCATTACTGTGAGTACCAATGAAACAACCAATGGCCTTTTCTTTGACTTGACGATGTCCAGATTTTCAACCTTCATATAAACTGATGCCAAAGCCGGATTGACCACCAAGGCCACAAATAGAGAGGAGGAAAGGACAATGATCAATGTAATAGGAAGGTATTTCATAAATTCCCCGATGATATCATCCCAAAATGCCAAAGGCAGAAATGCTGCAAGAGTGGTAGCCGTAGAAGTAATGATTGGCCATGCAACTTCACCGACACCTTCTTTGGCTGCCCTTACCGGAGACATTCCTTCGCTCATAAGTCGGTAAATGTTTTCCACAACCACAATTCCATTATCTACCAACATCCCCAAAGCAAGAATCAAAGCAAACAACACCATTAAGTTGAGTGATATTCCCAATGAATTCAAAATGAGGAAGGAAATGAACATTGACAAAGGAATCGCAATACCTACAAAGAGGGCATTTCTGAAACCCAAGAAAAACATCAAAACCAATACCACCAATATAACACCGAAGATGATACTGTTTTCAAGATCGGCTACTTGTGCTCTTGTGGTCTTGGACTGGTCATTGGTAATGCTGATTTCCAAATCCTGAGGAAATCTCTGGGCTTTTGCTTCCTGTATGATTTCTTTGATTTTATCAGCAGCGTCCAATAAGTTTTCTCCACTCCTCTTGATCACATTTACAGTGACCACCGGAAGTTTGTTGCTACGGGCATAGCTTGTTCTTTCTTTATAAGTATCAGTAACAGTGGCCACATCACGGAGGTAAACAATCTTGCTTTCCTCGGTTTTGATGATAATGTCATTCAATTCATCGGGGGATTTGAATTCTCCGGTCACCCTTAATGATCTTCTGAAATCTCCTGAAAGAATATTTCCTCCGGAAATGGTCACGTTTTCTTGGGAAATCGCATCGGAAATATCGCTGAATGATACTCCTAAAGCTTCCATCTTGTAAATATCCGCATCTACACGGATTTCTCTTTCTATTGTACCACGCAGTTCAGCCTTAGAAATTTCACCAAGCTTTTCGATCTCATCCTCCAAAAATTCACCATATTTCTTCAACTCTTCCTCTGAATAGTTTCCGGAAATATTGACATTCATAATGGGAAAGTCTGAGGTGTTGATTTCCAAAACATCAGGCTCCTGATCAAGATCTGTAGGAAGCTCGCCCTTGGATTTGTCCACTGCGTCTTTCACATCCTGGATTGCTTTGGCAATTTCAACACCTGGATTGAATTCCACCACTATGGATGAAAAATCCTGAACTGAAGTAGAAGTGATGTTTTTGACGTTATTGAGCGACTTGAGCTCTTTTTCTATCGGTCTTGTGATAAGGTTTTCCATATCAACCGGAGAGTTTCCGGGATAAGCAGTACCCACATAAACCGTTGGTATGATGATTTCCGGAAAACTCTCCTTAGGCATCGTCCTGTATGCACCCAAACCCAATGCCGTGATAATGATCACTAGAATGAGTACGGATATCTGGTTGTCAACGGAAAACGAACTGATTCCAAATTCCCTGATAACTCCTTTTTTCTTTTCTTCTATCTCTGCCATAACAAAATTACTTGGCAATGTTTACAACAAAATTATCCCCCACTTCTCTGAATCCTTTGTCGACCAGGACTTCAGTTCCTGTCAAACCTTCCAAAACTTCAGTCACCTCTTTGTAGGTTTTTCCTCTTTTGATATACCTTTTCTTACTCAGGCTTTCATCGACAGTATAGACATAATCGCCTTTGTTGTCCTGAAGGATCAGGTAATTGGGTACCGTTACAGCAGTTTTGTTTTCATAATCCATGATTTTGATTACTGAAATCATGTTTGGCTTCAAAAATTCCAAAGAAGGAACAGCAATTTCAACCTTAAATGTCCTGTTATTAGGATTGATGATAGCTCCTACTGAGGTAATCTTTGCCCTGAGCTCTTTTTCCACTGAAGGAAAAGTAACCTCAACCGAATCACCTTTTTGGATCAAGCCTACATATTTTTCAGAAATGTCAGCCTCAATAAACAAGTCACTGTCACCCACAAACTGAAACATAGGCACTCCCGGCTGAACCAGTTCACCCAATCTTACCTGAACAGTTTCTACCGTACCGTTAAATGGCGCTCTCACCAAAGTTTTTGATTGTTGGGTCTTTAGCGAAGCGAGATTGGCTTCTAGCGTTTCTTTCCTGTTTTTTGATTCCAAATATTGGATTTCAGTACCAATCTGTTGCTTCCATAACCTGTCCTGCTTATCAAAAAGAATTTTCGCCAACTCAAGCTGTTTTTCAACTTCGTCAATATTTCTAAGGATAGTCTCTGCATCTATTTTGGCCAAAATCTGACCTTTGCTTACCCTCATTCCTTCTACAGCTGTGATTTCTTGGATTCTACCCAAAACCTCACCTGATATACTGACATTTTTCTTGGACAAAACCGATCCTGTGACTTCGACGAAATGCTCAAAATGCTTTTTTTCAACTTTTGTTGTCGAAATAAGAATGGATTTCCTGTTTTCTTTAGCAAACTCAGGGTCCAATACCGCAATTTCTTTTTCCAAGGTTTCTATCGATGTCCTGAGACTGGCAGCATCAGCCTTCATCTTAGCCAATTCTTCTTTTTTGATACTGATCTCATCTTTGGGGCCACATGAAGCAGCCAAAACCAAAATGGCGATGATTAAAAAGGGAAAATTCGTTTTCATATTTTCTGTATGTTTTTTCTTTTGATAAATTATAATAAACCCAATGCTTTTTCCAGATCCACTTTGGCGATCAAAGCATCATAAAGCGCTGAAAAATAGTTTGTTTCGGCGTCCTTCAGGGCTGAATCAGCCTCTACCACTTCAAGGTTT
This sequence comes from Aquiflexum gelatinilyticum, assembly GCF_024813435.1. NCBI lineage: Bacteria > Pseudomonadati > Bacteroidota > Cytophagia > Cytophagales > Cyclobacteriaceae > Aquiflexum > Aquiflexum gelatinilyticum. The sequence goes on along the minus strand of NZ_JANAEZ010000005.1, from coordinate 176,610 downwards.
GAACCAACGCCTTCATCGTATTTTATTTTTGACATCCTAAAGACCTCCATAGCAAGTTCCCTGTTTTCTTGCTGGACTTTCAATGCCTGAATGTTATTCTCGAGGTTGGTTCTAGCTTGGAATTTTTCTACCTCGATATTGCTTTCCAAAAACAGTTTTTGGTTTTCCAACTGACTCAGCTGTGCTCTTTTTTGTTGGATTTGAGAGCTTTTCAACAAACCGTCAAAAATCGGAATACTCAATCTCAATCCTATAAATGCGCCTGTAAACCACCTGTCATTTTCCCAGATCAAACCAGTAGACTGTGCAGCGGCGTTTCTTTGGTAAGTACCAAAAAAATCTAGATTTGGGATATACTGTGAGGTGGTGTATTTGATATCCAACCCAACCAAATCAATGTTGGTATTGATCTGATCCATTTCTACCCTACGGGTACCTTCAAATGCGAACAGTTCATTGATTTCTTGGGGACTGTTCAGATCAGAAAGGCTTTCAGCCAATTCAATGTCAAATTCCATAGGAAGTCCCATTTGAAGCTTCAGGAGTTGGACGCTGATATCCCGGGCAGCATTGACCCTATCCATTTCGGTCAAAAGGTTATTTCGCTGAACCCTGATCCTGGAAACATCAATTTTCTCAGAAAAACCAGCTTCAAACAATGCCTGGGTCTCTTTTAACAATGTGTCCAATCTTCCAAGGTTGGCGCCTATCAGGCGGCTGCGCTGTTCATTGACCAAAACTGAGAAATAAGCTTTCTTGATAGTTTCCTTGACATCAATTTCACTCTTTTCCTTGTCAAATTCTGTCAACATCTTATATGTACGAGCGGCTTTTAATCCCACAAAATAGGATCCGTCAAAAATCATCTGATTAAGTTGGACCACCAACGCCGAACTGTAATTGACACCAAATCTTAGTGGAAGGACATCAGAATCGATATCCGGCTGTTGAAATCCTCCTTCGTTTGGCACAAAAACAATCGGAATTGCGGCATTGTGCGTGATGTCATAGCTACCCGTAATCTGGGGTAATCCGGCCGACCGGCGTTCTACAATCTGTGCTTTGGCAATCATGGTCTCCAACTGTGCGTTTTTCGCATCCACGTTGTTTTCCAGGGCATACCGCAAGCTTTCTTCAAGTGTCAACTTCAGGACCTGATCAGATTGGGCATGTCCTTCAATCAACATAGCACAAAGGAATATCCCTATTCCTAAGAACTTTTTGGCTGTGGTTTTCATTGGTTTTCGTTTTTCTGTTTTAAGTATGCTTCTCTTCCTTTTTCTGTAAAAATTCCATATAGAAAGTGTTCGAAAATTTCTATCTGCAAATCGACCATGTTGTATTTTGATGGGGGAAATTTTATCGGATCAAAAGTGATCATCATCTGTTCCAATCTCAGTAAGGCTATAATCTCATTGTTTATTTCAGGCCTGAAAAAACCCTCTTCTTTTCCTCTTTCCAAAACATTGACCACTTCCTTAAAAATATGGCTGTGTTTGAAATCTTCGAACAATTGCCAGCATTGTGGAAAATAGCGCTGCAGTTCATTCATGACCAATGGATTGATATCTGCAAAACGCTTTCTCATATAAGTGGAAAGCCCCACTAGGTGCTCAATAATCCCATCATTTATTTTTGGGAGTATTTCCATCATACATTTGTCCTTCTCTAATGAGGCTGAAAATGTTTCATATACCAATTGGTTTTTATCTGCAAACTCCTGATAAATGGTTTTTTTCGACATCCCAGCTTGACGGGCGATATCATCCATTGTCACGGACCTTACGCCAAAACGCATGAACTGCTCTGCCGCAGTTTCAATTATCTTATTTCTTGTCTCCAAATTTTCCATAATTAGGATACAAAACTCAGGAAACTATTTGAATGTTCAAAGTTTCTTAAGTTTTTTTTGAAATAATATTTTGAAAAACCTAAGTTTGATTGGATACAAAAAATAAAAAAAACCAATTTTATCATTTATACAGAATTATATACTTAAAAAACATTTTTTTATAAATTAATTATTCACAAAAGTTACCTTTGATTATATTTTATTTTAAATAAAAAAATGAAATTTCTGGAGACTACTTTTGGCCATTTGGCTTACAAAAAACATGGAACCGGTCAAAATATCTACTTACTTTTTCATGGATTTGGCCAAAATATGAAAGCATACGATTCATTTTTAGCCCTCAGAAGGGAAACCGACACTTATTTGGTTTTCGATATGTTTTATCATGGACAGAGCAGTTGGAAATCGGTCAACCAAAAATTAACAAAGGCAATCTGGAGAGAAATTGTACTTCAATTGATGCAAAAAGAAAAGTTCGAAAAATTCCATCTTGTCGGATACAGCATGGGTGGCAAATTCTGTCTGATCACGTATGAGTTGTTTCCAAATTTTGTCCAATCACTTCTCTTGATGGCTCCTGATGGAATCAAAACCGGCTTTTGGTACAACATGGCAACATTTCCGGGATTTTTAAACAAGGCATTCAGGCATGTTGTTTTTCACCCTGAACGGTTTTTTAAGACGATGGATTTTTTCCACAGCTTGGGATTTCTCCAAAGCAGCTTGATTAAATTTGTAAAATCTCAAATGAATACGAGAACAAAGAGGGCACAAGTATATTTTACCTGGAATGTGTTTAAACCACTCCGTCCTGATTTGGGGCTAATCATCAAAACTATCAGGATGAACCAGACACCCATTTCATTATTCACAGGTCAATTTGATAAAATGATCACTTCGGATAACCTCAGCAGGTTCAATTCCAAAATCCCACATCTTTTGATGTTTGAATTGAATTCAGGTCACAACATCTTGATTGAGGAAACTTTTAATTTCCTTTCTTCAAAAAATCAGATTCCCTGAAAAATCTATAAAAGACAAGAATAAATAAGGTTTCATTCGTTAGTATGAATATAAAAAGCAAAAGCGGCTTGATTGCCGCTTTTAACTTTTACTTTGTAATTATTAGTAATTCTATTCTCAATACATCGGGAATTCTTTCATTAAACCTTCAAATGCATCTATCATTTCCCATTTTGGAATGTAGGATGTATGCTTCATCCTCGCACTCACAGAACCGCTTTGGATGAACTCCAGGGCAGCTTTCAATCTCTTTTCTTCTTTGTCATCCCAATTCCTTGCAGGATCGTCCCCAACTGTAAAATTGACAGGGAATCCGTCAAAATACTCAGCCCTTCCTTCAGAATTGGCTATGGCAAAAGTTATGGGTACCAATTCGACATCGTTGCTGCTTAGATTTCTATTGAAGCTTGACAAAGGAAATGACCCTACAGGTTTACCATAGGTGTTATCGCCAATCAAAACCAGATCCATATAAGGGTCTAGACAATTGACCAATAACTCAGAAGCTGAGGCTGAACCTCGTGAAGTAATGAATATAACACGGTCAAGGTTGAGATTTCCTTTCTTGGAAAAATTCACAGTCCGGTTGTTTCCGAATTTATTACCATTGTGTTTGTTGGTATACATTACTCTTCCATTGGCACTTGAAGGAGCGATATAATTCAAAATCTGCTCAGTCACAGCTACAGATCCTCCTCCATTGTACCTCAAGTCAATAATCAGTTCATTGATACCTTCAGCAATAAAGTAATTGAACAAATCCTCCACTTCTTGACTTCGGGTCGGACTAAGACCTGCAGTTGCTTTGAAGCTTTGATAAACCCAATGACCTACCTTTTTCGAGCCGACTTCATATACATTTTTGTATAAAACAGAATTGGTCTGAAATGCTCCCTTCTGGATAGTTCTTGTTGTCTCAGTTCCGTCAGGAAGTTTGAATTTGAAGGTATTGGTTACTCCAACTTCATTGGCCCCCAAATTAAAAGAATAACCTCCTGTGCTTGTTTTATAGTCAGATATTGGCTTTCCGTTTATCTGGGTAATCTGCCATCCTCTTTTCCAACCATCCTTTCCCGCAGGTGCTTCATCATAAACAAAGGCAACGAATAACTTTTCATCCTGATCAAAAGCGAAACTGAAACCATGTGCGCCTGAAGCTTGTCCTGTAAATGCCGCGTCAAATGCTGCTCTGGTAGTGAGGTAAGACCATCTATCCAATGGTTTGAACATCAATTCATCCAAAACAGCTTGGTTGGAAGCGAATTTTGAAACATCAAGTGTCTGAGGTAGCTCGGATTCCCAATAGTACCACTCTTTCAAGCTTTCAAAAATCGCTTTTTTGACAACATCTTCTTGTACTATAGCAGGAATTTCTTCTTCTGGGTTACAGGCGGGAAACAGCATGACAGCGACCATGAAAATTCCCCAAATGGATAATCTTACTTTTGACATAAACTTAACTAAGATGATTTTTTGGATATACGTAATTCTGAGCCAAAATGGTTTAAATCACAAAATCATAAACTTTTACACCTGACCACTTGTTCGAGTTTTTCTCAATAAATGCCAAATGCATCGGATCAGTCTGATAATAATTCTGGTCTTCGATGCTCTTAAAAAACAAAGTACATGCTACTTGGTAACTATGGTCGACCACATCTCTTGCTTCGGTGGGTGCCGGAACACCCATGTAGAAATTATCCACGGTCTTGCATTTTCCAAGCACTGAGGCCTCTTTCATAAAATCTTTTGTGTCTACGCCATCTTTCAACCAGAAAAACACCTGGTGGATCATTTTTTGTTTTGTTTCTTGTTCTGCCATAAGTGAAATTGGTAAAGTTGCTGCCGCTCCGGCAACGGTTAAGGTTTGGAGAAATTTTCTTCTGGATTTCATAAGGGTAATTTAAAGGTTTAAAGATAAAAATTTAAATTGCTTCCTGAAATTGACATCCAAAATAATCGGTTAGCATGAAATATAATAAGTTTGGGAAAACAGGATGGTCAGTCTCTGAAATATCCTTAGGCACTTGGCAGGTCGGCGGAGGATGGGGAAATCTATTTGATAAAAAGCTTGCCAATCAAATCATCCACGCAGCAATAGATCAAGGAATCAATTTTATTGACACCGCCGATGTATATGATAATGGATTGAGTGAAGCAGCAGTAGGCAAGGCTATTAGGGAAAGTTTAGAAAGGATATTTGTAGCTACAAAATGCGGAAGACAAATCCAACCGCATGTTTCTGAAGGATATACACCAAAAAATCTTAGAGCATTTGTAGAAGCTTCCTTGAAAAATACAGGACTTGAAGCCATTGACCTCATACAACTTCATTGCCCTCCTACCAATGTTTACGGACGGAATGAAATTTTTGAATTATTTGAAAAACTTAAAGAAGAGGGTAAAATTCTAGCTATGGGAGTAAGTGTAGAAACTGTCGATGAAGCTTTGGCGGCAATGAAATACGATATCGTTTCTTCCATTCAGGTTATTTTTAATATGTTCAGAATCAAGCCCTCTGAAACGCTGTTTTCTCATCCTGATATTGAAAACTTTGGGATAATTGCCAGAGTACCTTTGGCAAGTGGCCTCTTGACAGGTAGACTGACACTTGATACTGTTTTTTCCAAAGAAGATCACCGACAATTCAATCGGAAAGGAGAAGCTTTTGACAAAGGAGAGACTTTTTCAGGAGTAGATTATAAAAAAGGACTTCTTGCAGTAGAAGAATTAAAAGAAATATTCCGAGGCAATGAATCTTTAGCGTCATGGGCTATCAGGTGGATACTAATGTTTCCTCAAGTCAGCACAGTAATTCCAGGTGCTTCCAAAATCGATCAGGTTCTTTCTAATGTCAAAGCTTCTAATCTTCAAGAGATTTCGTCCAAGGAAATGGAAGCTGTCAAAAATATTTATGACAAATATTTCAAGGCAGACATACATCATTTGTGGTAAAGTTCGACGGAGTTTTTCCAAAAGCAAATAAGAGAAACCTTTATATCCAAATTGATCAAATTGTTTACTGTAAACTGAACACAATCAACTGTACAAATGGCTAAGCGAGTACTTATCATCACTTATTATTGGCCACCTTCTGCGGGTTCGGGCGTACAGCGATGGTTGAAGTTCGCAAAGTATTTACCTGAATTTGGTTGGGAACCGGTCATCTTCACTCCCGAAAACCCTGATTTTGAACTCAAAGATGAAAGTCTTGAAAAAGAAATCAGTCCTACTTTAGAGGTACTGAAATTTCCGATATGGGAACCATATGGTCTTTTTAGAAAGATAAAAAAAGAGCAATTGGCTGACACTTCAAAAGTCCTTGAAAAGAAGAAAAAATCTTTCACTGACAAAGCCGGAATCTGGCTTAGGGCTAATGCTTTGATTCCTGATCCAAGAAAATTCTGGATAAAACCTTCGGTAGAATTCTTGACTGAGCTGATTGAAAAAGGGCAATTTGATGCCATTATCACTACAGGGCCACCACATAGTTTGCATTTGATAGGATTAAATCTCAAGCGAAAAACTGGCATCACCTGGATTGCGGACTTCAGGGATCCTTGGTCCAAATGGGAGTTCCTAGATACAATGCCCATGTTGGATTGGGTACGAAAAAGGCATGAAACTTTTGAAAAAGAGGTGCTAAGTGAAGCAGATTCCATTATGACTATCAGCCCAACTTTTCAAAAAGACTTTGAAAATCTTTCGGGTAAAAAAATCCACCTATTGACCAACGGATTTGATATGACCGATTTACCCGAAAATTGGTCCGCTTTAAAGCCCTCTGCAAATGGTCTTGAAATACTTTATACAGGTGTGATTGATGCGATCCGCAATCCTATTCCTTTTTTAACAGTTTTGAAAGAAGTCTTCGAAAAGAAATCAGTAAAAGTTAATCTTCGATTTGTAGGCAAAGTTTCCGAGAATGTCAAAAGTGAAATTGAATCAGATTCTTGGCTTAAAGAACATGTGATATTGGAAGGGTATGTCACACATGAGGCTATTTTTAAGTTTTACCAAAATGCCCATTTGCTTCTTTTGATCCTGACCGATACCAAAAATGCCCAAGGAAACATTCCCGGAAAACTTTTTGAATATATAGCTACAAGGAGACCCATTATAGCTTTGGGAGATCCTGATGGTGATAGTGCCAAAATATTATACAATTCGGGTTCGGGAAATGTTTATACCCATAAAGATATAAAGGGAATACGTTCTTTTATGCAAGATTTCCAACCAAAATCTGACTTTAGTGAATCCAGTTCAATCGAGAATTATTCCAGAAAAAAGCTAACCAAGCAACTCGCCAAAATATTAGATGAAAAAGCCGATTCCGTTTCTTGACCTGAGTTTGATTGACCTGGAACTGAAGTCTGCTTTGGAGCGGAAATTTTCAGACATGTTATCCAAGGGAATATTTTCCGGTGGAAAGGAAGTGGAGTTGCTTGAAAAAAATCTTTGTCTTTTCCTAGACACAACATGTGCCGTTGTTCCTTGTTCAAATGGAACTGATGCCTTAGAAATCGCTCTCCGTGCTATAGGGATCGGGAAAAATGACGAAGTGATTGTACCTGCCTTGACTTGGGTTTCCACTGCTGAAGCAGTATCGATGGTAGGAGCAACTCCTGTTTTTATTGATACGGATTCTTCAGGACTGATGAATTTGGAATTGTTGGACAGTGCCTTGAGTCCTATGACAAAAGCAGTGATCGGGGTTCATCTTTATGGGAAAATGTTGGATATGGAAAAACTTGTATCATGGTCCAAATCTAAGGGAATCAAGGTAATTGAGGACAATGCACAGGCTTTTGGAGCAATTCAAAAAGGGAAAAGTGCCGGTTGCTTTGCTGATATAGGATGTTTAAGTTTTTATCCAACCAAAAACCTTGGAGCACTTGGAGAGGCCGGTGCACTGATTACTCAAGATGAACAGCTCGCCATGAAAATAAGAATGCTGATCAACCATGGCCAAATCAGCAAAGACCATCATGAAATTCTCGGCAGAAATGCCAGAATTGACACCATTCAAGCAGGTTTTTTAAATGTAAAAATGAGTTTTTTTCAAACTTGGCAGCAAAAAAGAAAAACCTTGGCCGGTGTTTATCTTAAAAAACTATCAGGTGTAGGAGACATTATTCTACCTGAGACAATTTTGGCTCCTGACCATAATGCCCATTTATTTGTAATACAAAGTGATTATAGGGATGCATTAAGGCAGTATCTGGAAAACAAGGGAATTGGAACAGCCATCCATTATCCAACCATAGTCCCAAAAATGAAACCTTATTCTTTTCAAGAGGAATACAAAGTCTCAGAAAAACTTTCCAAAACTGTACTCTCTCTTCCTTTGAACCCATTTTTGGAGGAAAATGACATTAAGAATATCAGTGCAGGAATCAAAAATTTTTACTCCAAAATCTCATAGGTTATCACCGGCTTTTCCCTATTTTTTAAATCAAAAGATCCGACTTTTTCAAAGTGGAATGAATTTTTGGCAGATTCGTAGCATGCTTCGCTCACCAAAATCTGTCCTCTATTTGCAGCTGCCTGCAATCTTGCTGCCACATTTACCGTATCCCCGATGACGGTGTAATCAAGTCTTTTTAGCGTGGCAGATCCAATATTTCCCCAAACCATGTCTCCTGTATTGATTCCTATAGAAACATCAGGTTTATAGGTACCTGATTCGATTCCGATTTTGGCTTCATGGATTTTGGACCTAATCGAAGAACAAGCTCTGATACCTTTCTCCAAATGTCTTTCACCTTTGAAGGTAGCCAATATGGCATCTCCCATAAATTTATCCACAACACCTGATTCTTTGATGATTTCTTGGACCATGATATCAAAATAGGCATTCAACATGCTCACAACCCTGTCAGCAGGTTCATTTTCACTGATGGCCGTAAACCCACATATGTCAATAAAAACCACAGTTCCTTCTTCTATTTCATTATCGAAAAAGGAGGATTCAGCATCCTTTCCCACCATGAAATTTAAAACTGTTTCATCAACATACATTTTGAGGATGTTGTTTTCCTTTATCGCTTTTATTGTCTCTTTGATACCCTGTACATGTTTTATTGTCCTGTCGATTGTGATTTCAAGGTCTACGAAATTGACAGGCTTTGTCACAAAATCAAAGGCGCCTCTATTCATGGCAGTCCGGATATTGTCCATATCACCGTAGGCTGATACAATTACAGATTTCATCAATCCATTCAGCTCATTCAGTTTGGAAAGAAGCGTCAAACCATCCATTTCAGGCATATTGATATCACTCAATACTACATCCACATCCTTATGCTCATGGAGTTGTTCTAGCGCATGCCTACCATTCAGCGCAAATACAAATTCATATTCATTCTGCCGAATTTTCTGCCTAAACTTCTGTTTGATCAAAATCTCCAAATCAGCCTCGTCATCAACTACTAATATCTTTGCCATAATAAATCAATGATTTAAGTTTTCATCAAATTCCGAATTTCCTCTTTAAGAGATTCAAAATCAATTGGTTTTGTGAAAAATTCCTTTGCGCCGGATTTGATTGCTTTGTTATAATTATCGCTGTCCCCATAAGCAGAAATCATACTAACGTTGATCTGTGGAAAGCGATCCTTGATTTTTTCCAATAATTCTAGGCCTGTCATTCCCGGCATATTGATATCTGAAAATACGTAGACAACATTTGGAGGGTCTGATTCCTCTAATATTTCCAATGCTTCTGCACCTGAAAAAGCGAATACCAATTCCAGATTTTCGGTACGTGTTTCCTTTCTGAATTTTTGCCTAAAAAGCATTTCGACGTCTTTTTCATCGTCCACAATCAGTATTTTCATAACAATCTAAATTATTGAATCTTTGGAATTAAAATAATAAATCTGGTGTAAACTCCCACCTGAGAGTCTATTTCCAGAACACCCTCATGGTCTTTAATTATATCGTGTGTGATGCTCAGGCCAAGTCCCGTTCCCTCTGTCCCTTTTTTAGTCGTGAAAAACGGCATCAGCAACTTATCACGAATATCATCCGCCACACCTGGCCCATTGTCCTCAACTACAACCATAACACTGTCATCAAGGTTTTTGGTACTCACAGAAAGTTTAGGGAGATAATCTTTACCAATTGCTTCAATTTTATCCCGCATTGCATCAAATGCATTTTTGCATAGATTCAAAATTACCCTACTAAAGTCCTCAGGATTGAGCATCACTTTGGCAAGGTTTTCTTCTAATTGGACTTTTATATCCACATTGATCGGATTCTTGCTTGCCCGCATTCCATGAAAAGCTAGATTGACATATTCCTTAATCAATTCATTAAGATCTGTCGGTTCCTTGATTCCTTTTCCACCCCGTGAGTGCATCAACATCGACCTTACAATGCCGTCAGCACGTGACCCATGTTGCAAAATTTTGGCAAGGTTTCCGTTAACTTCATCAAGAAGGGAGTTGATTTCTTCCTTAATTTCAACCTGTTCCAACTTCTCGACAGCTTCTTTTATTTCACCGACATATTCAATACTCAGCTCTGAAAAATTATTAACAAAGTTCAAAGGATTTTTAATTTCATGGGCTATTCCTGCTGTAAGCTGCCCTAGACTGGCCAATTTTTCCTGTTGGATAAGTTGCTCTTGCGTGGCTTTTAAGTTTTCATAAGCCTCTCTTATTTCATTTGCATGTTCCAATTCTCTTTCTCTAGCTTTTTCTCGTGCCTTAGCTATTAATCTCCTTCTCTGGTAGCGGTCAATCAAGTAAATTATGAATCCAATTATTGTCAGGTATACTAGATAGGCCCACCAGGTACCGTACCAAGGTGGAAGAATGGTAAATGAATATGTAACCTCTTCACTGACTGAATTATAAATGTTTTTTGCTCTCACCCTGAAGGTGTAATCCCCCTTACCTAGGTTGGTATATTCTTTGTATGAGTTTGTTCCCCAATCTGACCAATCTTTGTCAAAACCTTCCAAAAAGGTTTGAAACTCAATCCGATCCTCTTGTTCAAAAAACGGGGATGCATAATCAAACCTCAAAGAATTAATACTATTTTTAATTTCTGACTTTAGGGATCCGGAAGATTCATTCCACTCTAATAAATCCGGACCTGCTTTTACCTGCCTCATTAGAATTTTAAAATCCCTGGATTCGTTTCCACTGACTTTCTCATCCAACCTTATCAATCCATTACCAGTTCCCATCCACACGATCCCGTTTTCCTCAAAATAAAAAGACAAAATCACCTCACCTCCAAACATATTTGCAGGGCTATCTACGATTTTATAGCTCCCATCAGGTTGCGGTTCTGCTATAGCTTGCTTTTCCTCAAATTGAATCCAGACTCTTCCCTCAACATCTTCCTGAATAAATGCTTCTTCTGGTGCTACTTTTCTTGAATCAATACTGAATACACTATCAATTTGAAATTTTTCAGTTTTGGTATCAAACGTATAGAATCCTGAGGCTGCAGGAAAATAAACTTTGTCTTTTACCTCTAAGACAAAACCTGAACCGTCCTTAAGGCCTTGCTCAGGGCCAAAATTTCGGATTTTTGATTTTTGTATATCTAAATTTCCAGAGGAATCCTCTTCGAATTCGACTTTGAATACCACTCCGTCTTGAGTACCGACCCATATTTCCCCTCTTGAATTTTGGGCAATGGACCATATTTGATTTTGGAGTAAAGGGACTTTTCCCAAATTCTCCCAAATGGTTTTGCCAGAATCCAAATTCCTTTTAAATATAACTAGACCTTCATTGGTTCCTGCAAACAAATAATTCGGACGATTGGGTGAAATCGATAATGAAAGGGCTTCAAATCCTAAATCAGTCCCTTCAATTTGGATAAGTTCTTGGTCTCTTATGATGAACAATCCCTTAGTGGGCACTATCAAATCCTCACCATCCCTCAATAATTGAAAAATCTGGGTATTGGGAACTCCAAGAATCTTGTTAAAACTTTTGGTTTTATTTTCAAATTTAAATAGACCTGTGGCTGTTCCTGTGTAGAGATTTCCTTTTACACGTGCCATTGACAAAACACCACTATTAAGGCCTGATTGCTTGGTAAATCTTGTGGCAGGTGAAGATGCCTCGACTCTTGCTATTCCGTTTTCACTACCCAACCATAAAGTGCCTGATTTATCTAAATAGGTGGCATAAAAAGATTCATCTAACATTCCTGTCTCACTATTGATGATTTTTTGGACTTCACCATCCTTGTTTACAATCACCAAACCTTCTCCTAACAATGAAAAAGCCAGATTTCCGTCAGGAAGAGAAATTCCTTTATAAATAACAGAACCGTTTTTTACAAATGGGTCAATTTCTGATTTGAAAGGCTGAAATTTTTCTCCATCGTAAAGTATAAACCCACTAAAAAACATACCAAAAAGATACTTTTTTTTGCCTTCAGGACTTTCACCAAGAGGTACCATGACTTGTACTCTTTCATCCCCCAAAATTTCACTGCCCTCTATAAATTCTAACTCTTCTCCAACAACTTTAAATAGACCTTTTCCAAGTTCATGAACTATAACCTCTCCATCCTTGTCAAATGCATACATAAATGAGGTCTCAGGTTTCCAGATTTTAAATTCCTTCGCTGTATTATCTTCATTAAGTTCCAATCTAAATAGAAATTCTCTTGCCTGTCCAAAAATTTTGTTGCCTGAAAAAACCAAACTCCAGATATCTCCATATAGGTCTTCCTTATTCGAAAAAATAGACTTCAGGGATTTTGGCCTAGTAAACCCAAATGGGTCAACTTCCAAATAACCAAAATCACTTCCTCCAAAAAACACTTTCCCGTTTGGATCTTTTCCCAAAAATCGGACATTAGAGGACCCGAATTCTTTAAGCAAATCAACCTTTCTCCAAGAAACTCCATCAAATTCCACAATACCATTAGAAGTACCAAAGTACATGATCCCTCTATTATCTTCAACTGCGCTCCAAACCTGATGGTGGCCTTTGTACACATTGGGAGGATAGGCTTTAATGGGTGGAATACCAATTTCAATATCGGATTGAGCTATTCCGGGAAATTGGATTAAAAGAAAAAAAAATAAAATGAAAACCGGTAAATAAAATATGCTACAAAAAGAGTTATTCGGGCGAAAGGCTTTTTTCATATTATGACAAAGGTCAATTATTAATGTAAAATACAAATTCTATTCGATATTTTGAACATCCTTTGTTTTTAACTCAATTGATGTATCGCTAACTCAATACTTTAAACAAATTCTAGATAAGGATAAAATGTATTCCTAATGCCCCGTTGGTAAAGTAATTACAAAATGAGTTCCTCTTCCTGCTGCACTTTCTACATTTAATTCTCCTCCATGTGCTTTTACAATGTCATACGAAAGGGATAAACCCAAACCCGTCCCCTGTCCTGTTGGCTTTGTGGTAAAGAAAGGTTGGAAGATTTTCTCCTTTATGTCTTCAGGAATACCCGGTCCGTTGTCGGAAACAGTGATTTGTATTTTTTTTCCAAGTTTCTTGGTAGAAACGGTTACTGTGGGTTTCAATTCCGGATTCTTTATCCTGTATTCAGAGTTTCCGCATGCATAAAATGCATTGTTGATCAGGTTTAACAATACCCTTCCGATGTCTTGTGAAACAATATTTACTTTCGGTAATGAAGCATCAAAATCCATTTTAAAATCGGCGTTGAAACTTTTATCCTTGGCCCTCAAACCATGATAGGATAATCTCAGAAACTCATCTGCCAATTCATTGACATCGGTCAGCTCCTTTTGGCCGGAACCTGTCCTGCTGTGTTGCAGCATTCCTTTGACGATGCCATCTGCCCTCTTGCCATGATGGGCTATTTTTCCCAAGTTTTCTTTGATGTCTTTTAATATTTCATCTATTAATTCTTCATCTCTGGCTTCTTGTTTTTTACTTCTCTCCTCTTCGATCTCTTCGATCAGTTCATTACTGACTTCCGAAAAGTTATTCACAAAATTCAATGGATTTTGTATCTCGTGGGCGATTCCGGCAGTGAGCTCTCCAAGAGAAGCCATTTTTTCTGCCTGAATGAGTTGGGATTGGGCAGCTTTAAGTTCGCTGAGGGTAGTTTCCAATTCTTCTTTTTGTCGAGTGAGAGCGGCAGTACGTTCCGCAACCTGGATTTCAAGCTGGGCCTTGAGAGCTTGACTCATCTGAAACTCTTTCTCTTTTTCGAGCGCTTTCAATCTTTCTGCATCAAGTGCTTTTTTCTGTTTTCTACCTGTCCACCATACAGAAATAGCCCATATAAAAGCAAAGAATTCAGCTGTCTCAAAGTAAGTGTCAATTTTACCAAAAAAATCAGGTGCCAGATTTTGAATCAACTGTCCGGCAGAAGTGATAATAAAATAAGGCAGAACAGCATAGACGAATGATTTCCCTTTAGAAAATCCGGGTACCCTATAGACCAAATAACTGAGGGCGGCAAATAATGCTATGGTCAATACAGTGAGTAGAAAATCCGGAAGCAGATGGGTGACTTCCAAAAAAATAAGAGCAACTCCTATCCCGATTCCAATTTTTAGTAATTTCTCCCATTTGGCAAAATCAGCCGTTAAATCTCTATTCTTCCTGAGATAGTTTAAAATAAAGATTGAAATAATATTTTCTAAAATCATATTTCCTTGTGTGAGGTAATTTTTTTAAGATATTCAAAAACCAAACATACTGACTAACAAATTATTTTTTTGCAAAATTTTTACTGACAGAATTACGAATTCCAAGGAAAAACCGGTATCTGAAATCCCAATCCTACTACCGGAATTAATTTGGATTTACGCCTTAAATATCAATCTAGACAGGTAAAGTTATAATAAACTCTGTCCCTTCTCCTTCTTTAGATTCAACAGCAATTTCTCCTCCGTGGGCTTTGACAATATCATAACTTAAACTCAAACCCAATCCTGTACCTTGACCTGTGGGTTTGGTGGTGAAGAAAGGTTGGAAAATCTTATCTTTGATAGAATCAGGAATACCCGGTCCGTTATCCTTTACTGAAATTTCGATTTTATCTCCTTTATTTTTGGTGGTGACAGTTACAAGTGGTTTGTATCCAAGACTAGGGTCAATAGATTTTTTTATACTAAACTCATTGTTATTCAAAGCCTGAAAAGCATTACTTATGATATTCATCAAAACTCTTCCAATATTTTGGGGAATGACATTGACTTTAGGCAGGTTTGGATCAAGGTCTGTTCCAATGGCTATGGTAACAAAATCACCGTTTGCTGATTTATCCTTTGATTTAATTCCATGATAAGAAAGCCTAAGGTATTCTTCACATAATGAGTTGATATTTGTCGGTTCTTTTTCTCCTGTACTTGGCCGGCTGTGGGCAATCATGCCTTTGACAATAGCATCGGCTCTCTTTCCGTGGTGGGTGATTTTATTCAGGTTGGTTTTGACATCTTTCAAAACTTCACTGATAAAAGCTTCACTTCTTTTATCTGCACTTTTAGCCCTTTCCTGTTCAATTTCATCAATCATTTCGCTACTTACCTCTGAAAAATTATTTACAAAATTTAATGGATTCTGGATTTCATGGGCAACCCCTGCGGTCAGTTCGCCAAGAGATGCCATTTTCTCAGATTGAATCAATTGGGCCTGAGCAGATTTCAGTTGGTCAAAAGCAGATTCAACTTTTTCTCTTTGGGCGTGGATTTCTTCTTTTTGGGCTTGAAGTAAGTGATTTGCCTTTTGCTTGCTGAGGTTGTTTTTAAACAGAGAGATACTGATGATGATAAACATCAGCAATCCTCCCAATGAGGCAAAGATGATTATCCTTTGGTTAAAAACTGCAGCATTTTTTAAATCTGTATCTTTTTGAAGAAGGGCTATTTCTGCCTCTTTTTTATCCAATTCAAATTCGAATTGAAGTTGTTGGATCATTTTTTCAGTACTCGATTTTGCAATTTCCTCCTTTACAGACTTTGCATTGATTTCATTTTCATAGGCAGCTTTATAGTCTCCCACAAAGGCATGTATTTCCGAAAGGTTTAGATATACCTCAACCAATTCGTTTTTTGCATCTATCTCTTTGGCTATGATTTTGGCTCTTTCCAAAGTACTGACGGCACTCTCAAAATCTTCCCTTTTCCTTTGTGTTTTGGCTAATCCTATCAAGCCTTGTGTCAGCTCAAATTTTGCATCCAAGCGTTCAGAGATTTCCAATGCCCGTCTGTGAAAACCAAATGCTTTTTGAAAATTCCCCAATTGCGCATTGATTTCACCTAATTGAGTGAGTGGAAATGTCGCGTCAAGAGTACCATCGCAAAGTTCTAAAGCTAATTGATGAAAATATATTGCAGAATCATACTTAGATTTTAAAAAATAAACCTCTCCAATATTCATAGCTGCAGTTGCTTTCCCCTGCTCTGATTCTGTTTCCTGAAACACTTTTAGGGATTTTTTGAAAAAACCCAATGATTCGTTGATAGTGTTTGGGTTTTTTTGGTAGACAGTCCCAATATTATTCAAAGAAGTCCCTATCCTCAGTTTGTTGTCAAGTTCCTCTGATAGTTTGAGGGATTCAAAATGAAGTTCTAAAGCCCTGGTACTGTTTCCCAACAAAAAATAAATGGAACCTAGATTGCTTAAAATATTTGCTTCACCTGTTTTATCATTGATGTCGTGAAAATTTTTCAATGCTTCTTGAAAGCTCAAAATACCTTCCTGAAAACTACCCTGCTGGGCATATGCCCTTCCTTTTGCATTGTAAGCATTTGCAAGACCCTTTTTGTAATTTAATTTATTTCCCAAAGAGATGGCTTCATCGAAGTAAAATATGGCTTTATTTATATCTGAGCCTAAAAATTCGAGACCCAATTCCAAATAGTGAGAGACTTTTACACTGTCATCATTGAGTTTTTCTAGAGAGTTAAGCAAACTATCTGACCTGTAGGTCTGCCCAACACTATGCCAAACAAATACTAAATAAAACAATGGAAAAAGAAGGATGTATTTAAAAATCGTCATATTTCGGTTCATATACCTAAGAGAATACTAATAACAGCACTTTTGTCAGAACGGATATTTTTTCCTCATTTTACACTTTTAAAAATATCATTTAATTAACCAAAATCCAATCATGTCATTTTGCAAATGATTTTGAGTTTAAAAATATGTTTTTCCTCCTTCCACCATATATGAAAAAAACATCTGTTTTCTATTCAATTGAATTCACTTAGGACTTTCGTGAATTGAATGTGGTCGATTTTTAACAAACCTAAGACCAATTTAATCTATGCTTTCAAAATATCTAATGATCTAACTATTAATCAATGAAGCATTTTACCAGACAAAAAGGCATAAAATCATTTATGGTTCAGGGATAGAAATGAAAATCATTTACAACTGGATTTTTTTATACAAAACTCAAAAAGAATAAATCTTCTTTCACTTTGAAATTAAAACATGATTTTCGAAAGAATATTAATGTTTACCGTCAAACCTGAGATTTACATCCTTTTGATCCATTTGGCAAACTGACTGATTTTGGTTAAAACAAAAAGAAATGGAAGTAACTTCCATTCCCTTTTGCTTTGTTGAAATTGAATTTTTTACTGAGTCTGTTTGATTACCCGTATGGATTTGACACCATCCAAAGTTTGGATATTGATAATATAGAAACCAATGTGCATTTGTGAGAAATCCAATTCCAAACGGCCTTCATTTCCATACCAAACCTGAGGTAATCTATGGCTTCTACCCATCGCATCCAATATCACCAATGAAGACTCACTTGGCTCTTCATTGACCAGACCCCTAAGGCTTAAATTCATTCTGTCTTTTACAGGATTAGGATAAGCCTTTATTTGACCTGAAGTTTCATCTTGCTCAAGTTTAGAAACACCTTCAGAAACTGACAACTCTGTGAGAGATTCTCCTGACAAAGGTTTTGTTCGTACTGATTCAAATGAAGTAAGCAAAGGACGAACAGCAATTGCCTGTGCCACCCAATGTTCTGCCAAAGAAGCGGTTGCACGTAAATCACCTGTTTCTCCCGCCTCACTTTGAATGAAGTATGACATCATATTAGAGGTCAAACCTTGTTGATTATTAGGATCATCATATACCTCAATGGTTCCAACAGGTGACGTCCATGTGGCATTCTTCTTATTTGTGTAGAACAGCATCACCATAGTATTACATTCCTCTGTGGTCAATGACGGTGCAGTTGCAACAAATCCCTGAGAACCTGACAAACCACTGAATGCTGCTATGGGTCCATCCGGATGATTGATATCCGCACCGCGAACCCTTGAAATTCCCATTGTCCATTTTGGACTTTGATTGATTCTGAATCCATAAGTTTCAGGCTCATTGTTACTTGTTACAACTTTGTAATAAGTTACCATTGCCACTTGGTTTAACTGATCGATCCTTTGGATGATTTTCCAACTATTATCAGGTGGAGACACAGATGGCGCCCTACCTTTTTCAAACATTAAACCTACTATCAACAAATCTCCTGTTTGGGTATTAGCTGGCCTTTTTATGGTTGCGGGATTAGTTGAATTTCCACTTCCCATGGCTGTTTCAAAATCACCCATTTCAGGTGCTTCATTGACACAACCTACAATTACCAAGGTGGCATATTCAGAACTTGCAGAATTGTAATTCTCATTTCCTCCAAAACTGGCAATCACACGATAGGTACCCGGTAATACAGGTGCAGAAGAGGTTGGTCCATATTTGGTTTCGCCTGTTCCTTCATACTCCAAAGTAATTAAGCTTTGATCAAGTACATCCTCCATTCCGCCTACCCCATAAGCAAACGCAGTCGCTTCCATCGGTTGCCCATCAAACTCAAACACTCCCCCTGTTACAGAAACATTTGGCGTAGCTTTCCCTACGTTTAACTGACCTCTAGTAATCGTTCCAAGGATATAGTTAGAAGTTTCAAAAAGGCTTACTGTAGGATCAATCTCATAAAGTCCTGCTGCGATTAACCCACTTCCGGGGAAGGATCCTCCATCTTTTAATAACGAATAATTAATAGATTCAATGATTGATTCCTGATTTTCTTCTTGGATCACTTCATTTCCTTCATTATCTATGAACCTTGTACTTACCTCAAATCCTTCGAATTCAGTAGAGAATTCAGGTGATTCATCACCATACACAATCACATCTGGATTAGCTGATGTTGTTGCTATAAGAGTGGCAGGTGTAATTGAAAGGTCCGCAGGCAGGTATCCAACTCTATAATTTCTTGACTCAAAGGTTCCTGGAATAATAAAATGTTCCCCTACATCAGTTCCTGTCACCATGTTTACAGAGAAAAATTCAAGGTTGAAATCATCATCACTCTCAACGACCTCTTCACCGAAATCATAATATTTGATTCCATCTTTTTCCACTTCTTCTGCGAGTTCAAGGTCTTTTTCACCAAAAATCACCAAGGTATTATCATCCTCCCCTTCTCCTTCACCACCAGAGCTGTTGATTATGGTTCTTGAATTGAAGATGGTCCGACCATTGAGAATAGTACGTGCATTAATGATAGTCCTACCATTGATAATTGTTCTACCATTTACAATAGTACGTGCATTTAAAATTGTTCTGGCATTGATTATAGGTCTACCATTGATGCTTACAGTTTTTAGTTCCTGATTTTCTTGATCATCAAGATATTCCAAGAATGAATCTGCCGGAACATCAAAGGCAGAATTAATAATCGGCCTGCTATTGAATATGGTGCGAGCATTGAAAATAGTTCTAGCATTTATCATGGTTCGTGAACTGACCATGAAACTCTTATTGTTGAAACTAGCCTTATTGAAAATTGTCCTACCGTTAAAAATCCCCAATGGAAGGCTGTTGTCATCAGGCTGTTTTGCAATTGCAAGATCTTCGAAATATTGATTGAGAATGGCATCCTTTATACTTTGTACATCAACTATTTTTACCTTACCATCAGATTCAATGACGTCTTGAGGAATAATTACCTCAAATTTCAAAGCGTCACTGATTGACTCTCCGTACTTCAATGCAGATTCACCTGTCAAATCTAAAGGCTTGATGGTAATCGGTAATGGCTCTACTGTGATTATCCCAGGACCATAGTTTCCAAAAGCATTATTTGTACCATCGTAAAATAAATCCCCGTCTTCTTGAACTATTCCTACATAATTGAAAAAGTCAGAGAAAGCAACGCTCGTTTGAGGATGAGAAGCTGTAATGATATATGTACCTACCTCTGCTAAATCACCTTCGATTGGACTAGTTAGTGTCAACAGAACTAAAGGACTTCCTTCCGATAAGGGACTCAAAGTAATTCCAACATCTTCAAGCGTGAGTGTACTCAGAACCCAATCATTATCAGCTCTTTCGTATACCCTAGCTGAAAATGGCTCCAAAATCTGAGCATATTTCTTTGTTTGGTTATCAGCCTTGATAGCAATTGTTTTTTTAACTATATCAAAGAAATAGACAGGCCCGGCTGTTCCACCATCGAGTCCGCTATCCGAAATAGCATTATTAACTACAGTTACGCCAGGGTTCCCTTCAAATTCCGGAATGGTCACCTCCAAGAATCCTGCTCCAAATTCGTCTAATCCATAGGTGGCATTTAAGATTTCATCTCTCAAATAGACATTGGAACCTTCGTATAAGTTGGTGCCAGTTATTTTCAATTTGAACTCAACTTCTCCCGGATTTACTCCTTCATCATATACTAGTTCTATGTTTTCAGGATTTGGTGCAGCAAGAAAAAGTAAAGCCCTATCCGCACGTACTAATCCGGAACCAGACTTAATGTCAAAACCTGTTTCATGCATGTCTTGTGAGGTAGTTTTTAACACTCTCCTAATATCTGCAGGTAAACTTGTTCCGGTCCCTCCTAACCAATCCGTAGGGTTAGTTGTCGGGTAATATTTTAAACGTGCTTGCTTCACCAAAGCTGCAACTGCCGCTACATGTGGAGCTGCGGCTGATGTTCCAAAGAAGTTTGGAAAACCATCACCTTCCAAATCCGGTGCCCCTAGGTCCACCGTAGTGTTTCCACCATTTGGACCTGTGAAATCCGGTTTGTCCCGAAGTTCTCCATTGGTAATTGTTCCTCCTCTTGAAGAGAAAGTTGCTACTGTGAATGGGTCAGTTCCGCTCGGTACGAGGGTTGGACTAAATCCAAAAACCGAGGTATTGGCATAGAGTACTGCACCTACTGTCATGGCACCGGCTGCATTTGCATGGCCTACAACTGTCGAAGCATTTATTCCATTCGGATCATTAGGATCAAGTTCTCCCCTGAAGACCACATATTTAAACTTAATCCCCCTATTTGAATCCAAATCTGTACAAGTCTCACATTCACGTGCAATCAAAAGATCTACTGTAGTTGGCTCTGAAATGGTGAAAGATAGGATTTCAATTGGGTCACCGTTTGCGTTATTTCTGTTAAATCCAAAGAGTGGTGCACCAAAATCTTTAAGATAAATATCAAGGTCATATAAGCTTCCGATTTGGTCGACAGAATAGAGTGGATCATCCCATTGAAGTGCAATCATGTAAACTGCCGGACTATTTTGACCGGGGAAGACTTTGATCGACTGTGTAATATTACCATCACTAAATTGATGAATCCGGCCACCATCTACCCATTCATCATCATTAAGAGGCAAATTGACTGACGGGTCTTTAACAGGATTAAATGTTCCTTCGAAAGATTTACTTCCAAAATTTCCTGCAGAGGTAAAATAGGAAACGCCATTTGCAACTACTTCATTTACTGCTTTTGCTACTTTCCCGTCGCTAAAGAATGGTTCTGTTACATAAGTAATATCATCCACAATAATATCACTTCCTGCTGCGGCTAAGTCACGGATTCCTTGGGCAAAATCACCTGAAGTGATAACTCCCGTACGGAAACCTAACTGCGCACCAGGTGCAACATCATGAACAATTTGAAGCATGGCACGGCCCTCATCAGAACCTATCCCAAACCTACTAGGCATATCTCTATAAAAATAAAGACTTTCCGGTAGGTCTCCGTTGCTTATATCTGCCGCCAAGGTATTGACACCTCCATCATTTCTTGTGGCATAGCTATCAGAAAGCAAACCAATTTTAATTCCTGAACCATCTATGGCTTGATCACCTTCAAAATGAACATAACCTGCTCTAACTAGATTGGAACGCATTACCCTATCTCCTTGAGTAGTGGTCGCTCCTTTATTGGGAACACCGGGAATTGCAGGACGAACAGAGTTGATGACATCCGGAAAATTGTTTAATTCCAATAACTTTTCAATTGGAAGAAATCCTGCAATGATAAGGGAATTAGGATCTTGCTTAAGTTCCGATTCATCAGGAGTAACAAAATTTAAACTTAGTAAGGCTGTTTTTGCTTCGTTAAACTTGTTTTTGAAGTAAATAACCTCGACGAGGACCTCATTTCCACTGATGTAAAATACTTCATTGGATCCAACAGTCTGGCCTTGTTTGAAAATTTCATAAAGGGCTTTCAATTCAGAGCCTATAGGTTCATACACCTTACCTTGGGAGCAAATACCGAAGATCTGACGGTCGTTGACTTTGATCTTCATTATTTCAGTTTTGCCGCAACCACCTGTTGCAGTAACTTCAATAACATCTCCATCTGTAACTAATATAGACTCCGGTGTTTCGATAATATTTCCTTCGCGCTTGAAAATCAATTCTCCAAAACTGACCCCTGCAAATTCAAATAAATTTGCGATTGCTGTATTACCACCATTCTCTGTACTACAAAGGGTTCCATCAACTACTTCTAAGATTGGTGGAGTGGTCAGGGTAACATTCAAACTACAATGTGTTGGGCCGCAGGAACCTTGGTTGCTCACTTCTAAAGAGACTGTCCCGGAAGACACCCAATTAACAGTGATCGACTTGCTACCCTGCCCTTCGACGATTTCACCACCTGAAACTGACCAATTGTAATTATCGGCATCTACTGCTACTGAATAAGAAGCTGAAGAACCAGCGCAAACTTCTGCATCACCTGTGATAGCGCAGTCAGGGTCCAAGTCTATGGAGGTAGAAGCCGCTTGCACTGAACGATCCTGACTTCCTATTGATTTTCCATTCAATGAAACCACTCTTGTATGATATGGAGATCCATTAATACTTGAAGCCGAGTTTCCTTCACCCCAATCAGTAGCACTTGCAATATGTCCACCCCAAGCAATTACTACAGAATTGTTTGTGCCTGACTGTGTTCCGGTCGCGGTAAATGCTATCCTCAGGCGAGTGATGGCTGATGTTGAAGAAGGACTTTGTTGAATTACATAACTTATCGTTCCAAATTTTCCACCATAGATGGCCAACCTTCTTTCAGATTCAGGTATGAGGTTAAAGCTAGATGCCGGCAATCCATTTCCAGACCCCGGAACAGGAATCTGAACATATTGATATTGATTTGATCCAAATGGAATACCCGGAACAGGTTCAACATCCTCACATATTCTGTTAAACCCTGTTATATAGTCAATGGCACTTTTCCCATTGGTTCTGGTATCCCATTCTATTTCAATAACACCTTTATAGCCGGACTTGATTTTAGAAATGGTTAGTCTGTAAGGTATAGATTGACCCTCAAAAAAGTGGCTATTGGCATTATTGGAGTTACCGGTAGCCCAATTTACAGGACTTATGGGATCACTTTGGATACCTCCATTTTGACCTTGTTCTAGTTTGACAGTTTGGGCATGTGAAAAATTTGCCGAAAGTAGCAATAATATCAACAGCAAATTGCTGAATTTTGATAGCATCCGCATTGGAAAGTTGTTTAAAATTGAAGAGTTAAAATTCAAGTAATCTTAAAAGAATTGGTTAAGTTATTAGGTCAATCCAATAAATAACAATCTGTCGCTTTTGGATTATGAAGTGCAAATAACTTCTAATAAAAAGGACTTTCCAATATACGAAATTACTTTTAAAAAAATTATCCTACTAAAAATAGAGAAAAAACGGCTTGTTTTATAATGAGAATTCAAATAAAATTAAATCACTAAAAAATTTAACTATTTATATTATTTATATCTAAATTAAAATTATAAAATTTTATTCTTTGGTTATTTTTGTATCAAAATATGTAATATAAATAAATACACAAAGCCAATTTTTTTTGATTTAAGAAATCCTTTTTGGAAAAATTTAAGATTTTTTTTGAAGGATTGAAATTAGCAAGAAAAGACCCAAAATAAATTAGGTAATGGACAACACCAGAAATTAAATTCATTTATAAAAAATACCAGATTTTCCAATGGATGGATTCCCAAAAAGAAAAAAAAGCAGAATTGAAGGATTCTAATTAGACCCTTAAGCAAGATTTTGAATCAAAAAAATGATCTTAATATAAAATAGAAAAACTGTGATTTTTATTTGCCTTAATCAGAAAAATCAATTTAAGCTAGACCTCTTTCTGTCTAAATGTTAAAACTGCCTCAATAATTGGAAATATGGTTGATAGGTAAAAAATCAAAATATTTAGTTCTCTTTTGATTAAGCTTCTTTGGGGATTGTAATTACAAACTCACTACCTACTCCTTCTTTACTTTTCACCAAAATTTCGCCCCCATGTGCTTTGATAATATCGTAAGAAAGGGACAACCCCAATCCCGTTCCCTGTCCAGCCGGCTTGGTAGTAAAGAAAGGCTGGAAGATTTTGTCTTTGATCGCATCAGGAATTCCCGGACCATTGTCGGATATGGAAACTTGGATTTGGTCACCAAAATTTTTCGTGGAGACGGTTAGGTGTGGTTCAATACTCTTTGAAGATTGCGCTAGGGCCTGAAATGCATTGTTGAAAATATTCTGCAATACCCGGCCAATATCCTGTGGTATAACATTCACTTTTGGAAGACTCGTATCAAAGTTAGTTTCATAGGTTACATTGATATCTTTTTCAATCCTTTTCATGCTTTGAAAAGACAATCTTAAATATTCATAAGACAAAGCATTGATATCTGTCAATTCTTTTTCACCAGAACTTTTTTGGCTGTGCTCTAGCATTCCTTTTACAATGTCATCTACCCGTTTGCCATGATGGGTTATTTTTTCAAGGTTTGATCTGACATCTTCAAGTATCTCAGTAACCAAAGACTCGTCTCTTGCTTCTTGACTCTTGGATCTTTCCTCTTGTATTTCTCCAATCAATTCATGGCTAACTTCCGAAAAGTTATTTACAAAGTTTATAGGATTTCGCATTTCATGGGCAATCCCTGCTGTAAGTTCACCAAGGCTCGCCATTTTCTCTGATTGGATAAGCTGTAATTGTGTTGCCTTTAATTGTGAAAGGGCATTTTCCAATTTCTCGTTTTTGCTTCCGATTTCAATGTTTTTTTCCTTCAGGATAAGAAATGCCCTATTAAGTTTGTTCCTGTTTCGATAAACCAAAAACAGGATGATCAAAAAGGCAAACAATCCGAAAAAAGCAGAAAAAATAAGCCATTTCTGCCTTAGGTTAGCTTTTTCAAATTCCAACGTCTTTTTAGAAAATTCATATTCAGCCTCTAAAGTTGCAGCAAGTCTTTGTCCCTGAGTATTGTTGACACTGTCGCTATACTGTTTGAAAAGTTTGAATTTTTCCAAAGCCTCAGCAAAGTCTCCGTTTTTTTCATAAATTTTTGCCAACAATTCATTTGAATTACGCAACTGCATAATCTGCCCCATTTTTTCTGATTGTGCCAAACCTTCGTTAGCCAAATCCAAGGCTTCTTTGATTTTTCCCTTCTTAAGGTACAAATCAGCCAAACCGATAGTCGAATGTGACAATGGAACCCCATATCCCTTTTCTTGGGATATTGATATTGATTGTTTGTATAAAATTTCTGCTTTATCGATGCTGTCAAGCGCTGTGTAAATATCCGCCAAAGTCCTCGAAGTCATCTCAATGAATTCCGAGCTTTGTAGCTCTAGAGCCATGGCATGTCCCAATTTCAGATTTTCAAGTGCATCAAAAGGTCTGTTTTGCTTGAGTTCTACATCACCAATGTTATTTAAAGCGAGAATCATCCGGCCTTGATTTCCCAAAACCTTATAGATTTCCAACATCTCTATATACTTGGATTTCGCATCTTCAAATTTGCCTTGTTCAAAATAGATAAGAGCGATATTGTTCAACGCAGCAGCTTTCACATTTAGGTTCTTTGTGTTTTCAGCTCCTTTTATAGCATCATAGAAATTTTTTAAAGCCTCTGCATAATTTCCTTGGCTAAAGTAAACCAAACCGATATTATTCAAGATTCCCGGGACAAGATTTCCATCCGGCAGACCCTCTGCTATTGAAAGTGCTTTTTGGTAATATCCTATAGAAGCAGTAAAATCCCCCTTATTTTGGAGGGCATTCCCATATATTTTCAACGCCTCAGATTCACCTTTTTCAAATTTTGCCTTCCTGCACATTTCTATTTGCTTGTCGAGAAAAGTAAAAGCCTCCTCCGGATTACTTTCTGCAAGCATAAATCCAAGTTCATTCGCTTTATTGAGATAGATGGTATCTTTTTCAAAGCCAGGTTTTTGCCTAAGGGTTTCAAGTTCTGAATTCAGACTTTCAATGGTCTGTGCCTGAACTTCTAAAAAAGGCATATAAAAAAAGCTGAAAACGACCAGTCGAAAACCCCAAATACTTCCCTTAATCAACATAAGAACGGACTTCATATATATTTTACAAATTAAGGTTTTGATTGTTGGTAATTCATGGCACACATTTTCAATGTATTAAAATTTGGTTTTTTAACATAAAAAACTACCTTTAATATATAAAATTTGCATTTTAAATTTAAAATCATGAAAAAGCACTTTATCAATTTTGAAAACAACGGGTTCATATTTTTTACTTTTGAATTAGAGTCAAGCTTTGAATTGGCAGATTCCAACACTGATGATCAGGATAATCTATTGCCTTCTGATGAAGATGGACAAGGGTCTTCTGATAGTCTGGATCAGATCAATGAAAACCTGGCTCAACAGATAGTGGATCCCGCGAGAACCCGTGCTGTAGATCCTGCAAGGACCAGAGTTGACCCAGCCCGGACAAGAAGGTAATCATTGATAGTAAAGGTATTAATCTTTGCAAATCCTAAGCAAGGTATCTGATTGATACCCGGTTTAGGATTTTTTTTGAAATAGCACCTATCCAAAGCAATTAGATTTATTGGCTTACCAGATATAGAAACCTTCAACATGGTAATATTATTCTAAATTCTGTGCCTTCTCCCCTTCCGCCAATCTCTTTAGCATCCGTGCTGAAAGAGGTATGTTTTGTTTCTACTTTCAATTCCCCACCATGAGCCTTCACAATGTCGTAAGATAACGATAGTCCCAATCCTGTCCCCTGTCCTGTGGGCTTGGTGGTAAAAAAGGGCTGGAATATTTTATCCTTGACATGTTCGGGAATCCCATTTCCATTATCAATTACTTTAATCTCCACCTTATCACCAAGGTTGATGGTTTTTACCACGACTGTTGGTCTGTATCCTTCATTGTGCTGTTTTGCCCTTTCACTTACTGCATAAAATGCATTGTTGATCAGATTCAATAATACCCTGCCCAAGTCCTGTGGAACCGCATTTACTTTTGGAAGGCTTAAGTCAAAATCTGTCTTGAAGTCGGCATTGAAGCTTTTATCCTTGGCCCTTAATCCGTGGTAAGACAATCGCAAGTATTCATCCGCCAAGGCATTGATATCTGTGGGTTCCTTTTGGCTTGAGTTGTTTCGGCTATGTGCCAACATTCCCTTTACAATTGCATCTGCCCGCTTGCCGTGGTGGTGGATTTTTTGTTGGTTTTGGATGATGTCGTTCGCTATAGATTCCAACTCCTTTTTTTGACCTAATTCCAAAGTGATTTTTGACAATTCCTCCTTCAATTCATCAGCTAACTCCACACTCAACTCAGAGAAGTTATTGACAAAATTCAGTGGGTTTTGGATTTCGTGGGCGATACCGGCTGTGAGTTCACCCAAGGAAGCCATTTTTTCAGATTGGATAAGTTGGGATTGGGTGGCTTTGAGTTCATCTATGGATTTATTGAGTTGCGAAGTCCGGTGCATTACTTTTTCTTCCAAAATCCTGTTCTCCTTTTTCAGATACTGTGATCTTACATGGACAATTCCATAAGTCATACCTCCAAAGAGCGAGGCAAAAAGCAAATATGCCCACCAAGTCTGCCACCATGGAGGGAGGATTTCAAAATCCAAAGTGGCAGGTTCACTCCAAATACCATTGAATCCCCGGGTGGCCACCTTGAATGTGTAATCTCCCGGGGTAAGGTTATAATAAATCCGGGAGTTTGCTTTGGGACTGACGTTTGACCATGCTTGGTCTGCCCCTTCTAAAATGTACCTGTACACAATTTTATCCCTTCCCAAAACAGATTGGTTGACAAAACTGAAATTGAAGGAATTTTGGTCGTAGGGAAGTTTGAGATTTACAGGCATCTGAAAACCCGGGCTAATGCTATCCCATTGGATGTTGTTTTGGGCAAGATAACTGGAATCTTTAGGAAAATTGTCTTTTGTAAATCCTTTTGAAAAATCACTGTTCCAAAGCGTATCTCCCTCAGAAAGGCTGTTTTTTAGAAAAGAAGTATGCATGAATACCGGGTTTTGATCCATGATATTCATCCCTTTGATTTTTACCACAGGGGCAAGGCTGTCCATGATGGGGTCCTGATGCACCACAGTCATGATCGGTGAAGCTCCCCAAAAAACCGGACCTTTTTTGGTTGGAAATGCAGTGGACTGGTTGTAATCATTGTATGGAATCCCTGAAGATTTGCCATAATTGGAAAAATGCCAAACCTGATCGGGATTGTTGGGTGTCGGCCGATCGACTACGATTATCCCGTTTTCAGAACCGACATGGATCTTTCCGTTTACTTCAGTCAGGTCATATAGTGCCGGTGGCATCAGGCCGTTTTTGGCCGAAACGTGGGTGATGGAAGTTTCATCCAAACTAAAGATCGAGAAGCCCTCATCCCCTCCGACAATAACTTCTCCGGATGCAGACTCAAAAACCATGGAGTTATAATTACTTAGCAATCCCTCCTTTTTTTGTAAGGTCACATTGGTATTGGTTTTGGGATCGATGATGTTGATCCCCGCATCTGAACAAACCCAGATCTTTCCTTTCCGGTCATTGATGACGACAAAGGAGGTGTTGGATACTAGTCCATTTGATTTGTCCAATTTTTGGAAGGAATTTGAAGAAGGATCAAAAACCAACAATCCGTTTCCTGTTCCCATCCAAAACTTACCATCTGCAGTTTGTATGCCATTAAATACAGCGTTTACAAGGCCTTTTTGAACGGTATTGTAATGGGTGATGGATTTCGCCTGGACATCTATGATGGCAAACCCACCCATAATACCAGCAAGAAATTTATCTTCCCCGATCGCAATCAATTGGCGAAAATCATTTCCGCTCAATTCACTAGGAAGTTTCAAAAGTGAAAGTTTTTCTTTTTCCGGGTCATAAATGTTGATGCCTCTGTAAGTCGCCATCCAGATTCTTCCTTGGGAATCTTCATCGATTCCCCAGACATCATTGCTTTCCAAGCCATTATTGGTTGAAAAATTTTCCGCCATCATTCCCTTTGGATCAATCAAGAGAATGCCATCCTTGTCTGTACCTATCCATATTTCACCACCTTTGCCCATCATGGAGGAAGAGGGAAAACCCACCACCCGGATCGGTGAACCTGTCAGGATTTTCTTAATTTTGGACGAAACCGGGTCATACACCGTAACGGTATCGTTGGATATCAGCCAAAGCCTATCCATTTTATCCTCAAATACATCTGTGGTCCGTCCAAAATATCCCTGAGCAGCTCCCAAATGATTGATCTTGCTGTTTTGCAGGGAAACACTGAAAGCATCAGTTGAAAACGCGGTGATCCAGACATTCCCGGATTTGTCCTCTGTAAAGTTATAGGCAGTCCTCACAACAAGGCCTTCAGGTTCTCCGATAAACCGGATGGCTTTTCGTTCGGGATCAAGTACTCCGATTTTTTGTCCCAAACCTATCCAAATATTTTTTTGACTGTCCTCTTTGACTCCAAAAGCAATATTCATATTGGGATTGGTCCGGTGAAGGTCGACCTCAGAAATCAGCCTGTTTTCCATATCTAGGAAGAACAAGCCATTATTTGTCCCCCACAAAATTCCCTGATGGTCTAATTCCATCCGTACAAACCCTTTTTCGTAAGCAAAATGCTCTAAGATACCCAACGTAATATCCAATCGATAAACCCCGGTAACTAAACCTGAAATAATCAACCTACCTTCTTTATCCAATATCAGATCGGAGATTATTTCAATGGAGCCGTTTTCATTTTTTCCAAAGAAATTATAAGTCAAAAACTCAGAACCATTGTATTTGTGCAATCCCCGTTCTGTTCCAATCCAGACGCTCCCAAAATTATCAGTCTGCAGGGAGTAAACTTTATTTCCCAACAAACCTTCAGCTTGACCCAATCTCACAATGGCAGATGTTCCTCCCGTCCATACTGAAGGCAGGGCCGCAGAAGTCACAACTGGATTAGGTAAGATGAATTTCCGGACTTTGACAGGAAACTTATCAATAGAATCGGCTTTAAAAGGTATGGATTCAAGCTTATCCCAATCAAAAGAAGTAGAAGTGATGGGATTTTTGAGCGGTTTAAACTCATTTATGGTAAAGGGCTTTGAGGGGAGTTTTTCTACATCAAAGGCAATTTTGACAGCCTTGGGAATACTGTCCTCCGGATAGGTTTTCCATTGGATGGGTTTTCCTTCCGGCATTTGGAAGGGAACAGCTTTTGGGATTTCATATCCTGACCCATTTTCCGGAAAAGGAGTGTCGGTTTTGTTGGTACAGGAGATGGCCACTACCAATAGAATAAATAACAGATAAAAAATGGGGTGCGAAAATCCTGTCTTGGGTTTCATATGCTTTGGGGTGATGGTTTGTGATTCAACAGTATTGTAAACGTAGTGCCTTTCCCTATTTCGGATTCGACCTTTATCTCTCCGCCATGCACCTTCACGATATCATGTGTAATGCTCAGCCCAAGTCCGGTTCCTTCGGTACCTTTTTTGGTGGTGAAAAAAGGCTGCAGGATTTTGTCTTTGATGTCGTCGGGGATGCCGGGGCCATTGTCCGCCACTTCGATGGTTATTGTATCTCCCTGCTTTTTGGTGTTTACACTTAGAGACGCTGCATGCTGCGTCGTTACGGTCCTCATTGCGTCAAAAGCATTGTTACACAGGTTGATGATTACCCTTGTAAAGTCCTCTTTGATCAGGGCTACTTCCTTTACTTCAGGGTCCAAATCCAAGACTATCTCCACATCGATCGGATTCTTTCCTGCCCGCATACCGTGAAAACTCAGGTTAACATATTCTTTGATGAGGGCATTGAGGTCAGTTGGTTCTTTTTCCCCTGATCCTCCACGGGAATGTTGTAACATCGAGGTCACGATACTATTGGCGCGACTGCCGTGTTCGTGGATTTTCTGCAAGTTGGACTGGATATCCTCAAGGTTTTCTAGGATGATTGTCTCGTCTCTGGTCTCTCGCTTCTCCATCTCTTCCAAGGTCTCGCCAATTATCTCAATAGACACCTCCGAGAAGTTATTGACAAAATTCAGCGGGTTCTTGATCTCATGCGCGATTCCTGCGGTAAGTTGGCCGAGAGAGGCGAGTTTTTCCTGTTGGATGAGTTGGGCTTGGGTGGCTTTGAGATTTTCCAAAGAGTTTTTTAATTCCTTGGTTCTTTCGGTTACCTGAGCTTCCAGCAGTATATTTTGATTGGCTAAAATTTCTCGCTTTTCTTCGGTGACTTGCAGGAGCTTTTGACTTTCAATTTGGACAGCTGAAAGGGTTTCCTTGAATCTGACTGAGATGTAGGCCAGATAAAATAAAGGCGGAGTTAAAATATGCAGTGAAAGAATCAGTTTGTCATATTCATTGTACAGATCCAGCGAATATTTATGCAGAATGATTTGGACAATAATTGCCACGGTTGGTATGACGACTGCCGCTACAATTGTCCATTTTGCTCCCTTTATTTCAAGTCTATGAGCGTATAGCTTTTTCCCAAAGTGCAGGAGCATGAAGACAAAAGCTATGGCGAATGGTTGGGAAATAGAAAAAATATGCGCCGGGATATTCATGATAAGCAATACCGCAAGTAAAGCCCAGGACAGCCTCGATATTTTTTGAGTAAGAACCCACTCCAAGATAAAGAGCCCAAAAAGGGTCATGATGGCTTGGAAAGTGATAAAAAGTATAAACCTGAGCTTTTCTAAACTGTAGGAGATTTCAAAAAACGTGTTGCCGAAAAAAACAATTGCTCCAATCAAAACGACCGTCGTGTACCAAGCAATGATGCGGAACAAGGTCTGATCGGGATTGAGGTACAAAAGAAACCAATACAGGAAAAACAATAAGAAAGAAACCCCAAGGCAAAGGGTCACATAGATGTGGGTATGCTTGTAATCCCTGCTGACCCACGTAGTATAATCAGGGCCGGTTAGGTTGATAAAGGGCTGGAGATTCTGTGGGGTCAGTCTGATTTCCCGCTGGGTAAAAGTAGATTCGTAATCCACAAAATGGATGGCCAGCAGATATTCCTTCCCAGCCTCAAGATCAATAGGAACCGGATATTTGAGGATGGGATTGAAAGCCTGATAGGGATCTCCAGTATTTCCGAAAGAATGAATGAGCTTCCCATCAAGATAGACATCTGTGGCTGCCCAAAGACTCCTGCTCAAATAAAACGGAGTGTCTTTCAAAGAGTCATCTAATTTTAATATGATCCGAAACCAGCCTTCCAACCTTCCATTTTCATCTTCCATCTTTGGGTTTAGAGCTGTGGGATTCATAGTTTCCCATCCATTGGAATCCAAGTCCAGATCTGCCCATTTGGGGTCATTTCCTTGTCTGAAAATCCAGCCATCCAATGGCGCTAAAAAAATCCTTTGATGAGACTTAAACATATCAGCCGATAACACAATCACCTCTTGTTGGGCAAAACTGTTAAAAGAAAAGGCATAAATAACCAAAAGAAAAATCAAAAGTCTTTTCATAGAATACCGATTTTAGGTAGTGAAATTATGAAAGTAGCTCCTTGCCCGGATTTACTTTCAATGCTCAATTCTCCCCCATGGACCTTTACGATATCATGCGTAATGCTCAGCCCCAAGCCTGTACCTTCGGTGCCTTTTTTAGTGGTGAAGAAGGGTTGCAGGATTTTGTCCTTGATGTCGTCAGGGATGCCGGGGCCATTGTCCGCTACTTCGATGGTTATTGTATCTCCCTGCTTTTTGGTGCGTACTCTTAGAGACGGAGCATGCAGCGTCTTTACAGTCTTTAGGGCATCAAAAGCATTGTTACACAGGTTGATGATTACCCTTGTAAAGTCTTCTTTGATCATGGATACTTCCTTTACTTCGGGGTCCAAATCCAAGACTATCTCAACATCGATCGGATTCTTTCCTGCCCGCATACCGTGAAAACTCAGGTTTACATATTCCTTGATCAGGGCATTGAGGTCAGTCGGTTCTTTTTCCCCTGATCCTCCACGGGAATGTTGTAACATCGAGGTCACAATGCTATTGGCGCGACTGCCGTGTTCGTGGATTTTCTGCAAGTTGGACTGGATATCCTCTAGGTTTTCCTGTATGAGTGTCTCGTCTCTGGTCTCTCGCTTCTCCATCTCTTCCAAGGTCTCTTCAATTATCTCCATAGACACCTCCGAGAAGTTATTGACAAAATTCAGCGGGTTCTTGATCTCGTGTGCGATACCGGCGGTAAGTTGGCCGAGAGAGGCGAGTTTTTCCTGTTGGATGAGTTGGGCTTGGGTGGATTTGAGTTGCCTTAAGGCTGATTCAACTTGTTGGTTTTTTTGAAGCAGTGAATATGCCGCTTGCTTTTCTTTTCTATAGCCACGGAAAATAATCAAAGCAATTACAATAATCACTCCGAGGCCACTCAGCAACAAAATTTGCCTAAAACTATTTTTGAAAGCTGTTTCTGCGGCAGCAATTTCAAATTCTTTTTGTTGTTCATCAAACCCTGCGATTGTTTCGAAGTCAGTAATGTTGGCTAAGTGTGTTAAGCTGTCATTGTAAGCAATTGCATGGGTGCTATATGCTAGTGCTTTTTCAAAATCTATTTCCCGATGGATTTGGGAAAGAAATTCGTTTGCTTCTATGATGTTGGTATAAATGCCACTAGCATTGGCTATGTCTAAAGATTTTGTTGCGTAGAAAATGGA
This sequence comes from Aquiflexum gelatinilyticum, assembly GCF_024813435.1. Lineage (NCBI taxonomy): Bacteria > Pseudomonadati > Bacteroidota > Cytophagia > Cytophagales > Cyclobacteriaceae > Aquiflexum > Aquiflexum gelatinilyticum. The sequence goes on along the minus strand of NZ_JANAEZ010000005.1, from coordinate 142,480 downwards.
CGAATCACTCTCTCCTAACCGATAATGGAGTTGGGCCATATCGAAATTGGCTTGGAACAACCAAAATGTACTTGTAGCCTCCTTCGTGCTTTGATGCAGGTAAGATTTGGCCAGATCAAAATGTCCATTTCGTTCTTCCACTCTTGCCTGGTTAATCAGTGTAATATTGGACAACCAATTAGTTTCAAGTTGAATCGATTTTTCATATGCCATTTGATTATAGAATGTTGCTGAATCGATGTTATTCAATTCCAAATAAGCGTTGCCTAAATAGGACATCGCAAGCGTTGCCATAGGCAAAGGGTGAGCCTCCGATTTTTGCACCGAATCCAAAACAAGGTAGGCTTGTTGAAAATACTTTGATGCGTTTTTATAATCACCAATGTTGGTGTATGTATGACCTAGGCCCAGCAGAAGCATTCCTTTCATTTCTTTCTGACCAATTTTGCTTGCGAGGTTGACGCCCTGCAGAGTGATTTGAAAGGCTTTGGAAAAATTCCCGAGTGTATTTAATGCAATAGCACTTGCTTGCATGGCATCAACTTCTCCTTTTGGGAACCCAACTTCTCTGGCAATATTTATAGCTTGATAGCCATAGAAAAGAGCGGAATCAGGCTTATTGAACATATATTGATTGCACAGTCTGACCATAATAGCAATTTTGCCGGTGTCTGTTTTTGATTGAGTGAGGGCATGCATTAGGCTATCAGTTACGGTATTGTGATTGGCAATGATCGTATCAAGACTTTGTGCAATAGTCCGTTTAGCACCAATGAAAAGGAGGAGAATCAATATTGTCGCCAGTTTCTTCATAGCGTTGTTTCGTTAGGTAAAGAGACAATAAATTTTGATCCGTTTCTCACTTCACCATTATCGCTAGTAGGAGGGCTTTCCACCCTCAACTCCCCTCCATGCGCCTTTACAATATCATGTGTAATGCTCAGCCCAAGTCCTGTACCTTCTGTTCCTTTTTTGGTAGTGAAGAAAGGCTGTAGGATTTTGTCTTTGATTTCTTCTGGTATACCTGGGCCGTTGTCCGCTACTTCAATAATGATGAAGTCTTTTTCAGCTTTGGTGCGTACTCTTAGAGACGCAGCATGCAGCGTCGTTACGGTCCTCATTGCATCAAAGGCATTGTTGCATAGGTTGATGATTACTCTTGTAAAGTCCTCTTTGATCAGGGATACTTCCTTTACCTCAGGATCCAAGTCCAGGATTATATCGACATTGATAGGGTTTTTACCGGCGCGCATTCCGTGAAAGGAGAGGTTTACATATTCCTTGATGAGGGCATTGAGGTCAGTCGGTTCTTTTTTCCCCGATCCTCCTCTTGAATGTTGTAACATCGAGGTTACAATGCTATTGGCGCGGGAGCCATGCTCATGGACCTTTTTGAGGTTGGACTTGATGTCCTCCAATATTTCGTCCACCAAAGTCTCGTCCCTTGCTTCTTGGCTCTTGCTCCTTTCTTCAATTGCCTCATCCACAAGTTCGATTGAGACTTCTGAGAAGTTGTTGACAAAATTCAGCGGATTCTTGATCTCGTGTGCGATACCGGCGGTCAGTTGGCCGAGGGAGGCGAGTTTTTCTTGCTGCACGAGCTGAGATTGCGTGGCTTTGAGTTCGCTCATGGCGGATTCCACTTCGGCTTTGGCCTGCTCCAGCTTGACAAAATCCTCAAATCGGGCATAGGCGATGGAAAAAGCTTTGGCCAATGCCTGAACCAATTCCAATTCCTCATCATCCAATGGATTGACTGCGCCAACATAAAGCATCCCCTGTGTGAAAGGAACAAAATGAAGATTGAGCGATTCGGGAGGTGCCGCAGTTCCCTGATAGGTGCTGCTGTCCTGGATCTGATCCTGTTCCATCAATTGGTTGATCCACTGGATAAAGTCCTCCTTATTCCAATGCTGATGGTAAACCACTCCTTTTCGCCAGGCCTCCACTGTCTGATAGGTGAGTTCGCTCGCCTGATAGGGAAGCCTCAAAACCCCTAACGAATTACCCTCCGGTGAGGAAAGGTAGGCTTCTACTATTTTTTGTTTTTTTTGGATAATAAAAACCCCACAGCGGATAAATGGAACACCTAGTACGGTCAATTCTTTAAAGATCAGTGGTGTGATTCTGTCCAGGTCACTGGCACTGCGCATAGAGGAGATATCAGCTCTTACCCTATCAAGCGAAGCCTGTCTCATCGCCGCCCGTGCGCTCGCTTCGGCCCTTTGAAGATCCTGAAAACGCGTGAAGGCAAAGGAAAAAACAGCGGTGGCTCTTTTTAGCAGGTCCCAGCTTTCTGAGGAAATCTCCCCCGGAGCGGCTGCTCCGATGTAGCCGTTTGAAAATTTATACAAGTGATAGGTACGCTCTGGAATGGTTTCCCCATAGAAATTGCTTGTTCCAAATAATTTTGATTTTCCCTCACAGTATCGGATCCATTCGATTCGGTTCTTTCCTTGCATCAAAATGGAAGTTTTCTCAGCTGAGGATTGGAAAAAATCCCTCATCTGCCTTCCAACCCAAGTTTCTTCCAACTTGATGGTCATTTGATCGGCAACAGCCTTACCGGGATTCGATGTGTTCTTGATAGTAAACCAACATTCCGTCAATCCGCTACTCTCATCCTGAATGTAGATGGAACTTGTTTCCAGCTCTTCAACACCCAATTCCCCCATTTCCTCTCGGAGCATTTGGGCTACCTCGATCAGTTCATCTGGACTTTGCATAGCCAAAGAGCGAGAACGGACTTTTTCCAATGCTGCTTGAATTTGGGCTTCTCTGGCTTGTTTTTCCGCTTTTTGAAGATCAAGGAATCGGGTATAGGTCAAGTCAAATACCTGAGCGAAGCGCTTGAATATTTCTTCCTCTTCACAGGGCACTTCAGTAATAATGACCAAATACCCAGTCTTAAAATAGGCGGCATGTAAGCGTTGCCAGTTTGGACGTGGAATCCCTGAACCTTCCATGTCTTCAAAAATTTTCCTCGCAATGGGGATGCTCATCAGCCAGTCGTAGTGCTCTTGTAAGCGTTCATTTTCTAGGGTCACTTTGCAATAAGCTTCTCCTTTTTCCCAACCTTCATAGAGCGTTTCATGTGCATAATCCCCTACATTTGGAAGAGAAAAAGGCTCAATCAATCCGTTTGTTAGACTGAGCCACCACTCGTCTTCTTTTCGGTTTTTTTCACAAAGCACAAAACCACAGGTCCAAAGATTGTCCACAAGGGTATTCATCTCTCCGAACAATATCGTGGCTACTTCTCCCAATTCCTCGGCTTTTTGCATTCCCATGGTGCGGGATCTTACACGTTCCAAGGCAGCTTCAATACGAGCTTCACGGGCTTGGGCTTCTGCTTTTTGCAGGTCAAGAAAACGGGTATAGGTCTGATCAAAGATTTTGGTAAAACGCCGGAAAATATCATGGGCATCCGGAACTTGTTCGTAGGTGATAAACAGCAGAAAACCGTGGGAGAATTTGCAAAGGTGGTTGATTTGGTAGGTGGGCAGGGAAAGTCCCTGCGCTTCAATAGCAGAAAAAGTGGGTTTTAAATCCGGGAAGGATTTCATGTGATCATAGTGTTCCTCCAACGCTATTCCGCCAAGTTCCTGAACCAACATTGTTTGATCACTCAGGACGAATTCACCCATTTCATCGAATGAATTTTCACCCCAAAGGCGAAGCTGAAATGGCGTTTGAATGGTTCCTTCACTACTCATCCAGCAGGTAGCCGTTTTCTTATCCTCTGCAAGAATATTGTATCCACAGCTCCATGCATGGATTCCGAGTGCTCTCACTTCAGTAAAAAGGAGATTTGCTACCTCGGGAAGTTCCTCACTACTCTGCATGCCCATTGTTCGGGAGCGGACTTTTTCGAGTGCTGCTTCTATTTTGGCTTCGTGCGCCTGAGCTTCTGCCTTTTGCAGATCTAGGAACCGGGTATAAGCCTGCTCAAACACTCTCCCTATTTCTCGCAGGATTTTATTTTCATCCTCTTTGAAAGCCTTTCCATTGTGATTGATAATGAAAATGCTGGTATTGTTTGAAACAACACAAGATCTTGCATAGCCCATGGAATTTGACAGCAATGCTTTCTGGCGTTCAGGTGGAGTTTCGTCAAAAGGGGCATGCTTGAAAAGATGCTTGAAGAATTCCCATTTTTCCTCATAACCGTAATTCTCCGTGAAAAATGGAGTTCTGTTTTCTATACCTTTTTTTAGCTCCTTATAAATTGGTCTGTCTAAAAAAGGAATGTCAACTTTGCGGATATAGTTACCAACTCCTCCCGCACCCCAACAGCTGAAACCATCTTGTAAATCTTCATTGATTACGATAAAGGCTCCTCCGGAATTGTCCACATTGAGTGCCTTTATTTGGTCATCAACTATTTTAATGACTTCTTTTAATTCGGAGGTTTGGTGCATTGCCAAGGCCATCGCTCGAATTCTTTCTACTGCAAGGTTTATCTGTGATTCCCTTCCTTGTGCTTCGGCTTTTTGGAGGTCTAGGAATCTGGTATAGGTTTGTTGGAATACTTTTCCAAACCGCATCAGAACAGCATTCTCTTCGGCATTAAAAAGTGTCTCTGAGTAATGCTCGATATACAAGCCCACATTGTCCAGCAATACAGTGGAAATGGCAAGTCCAGGTTTGTTGAAAATTGCTTGCTGCGCTTCTTCCGTTAATTCCGGAATCAATTCAAAAAGATCCCGGTAGAATTTGTTTTTTACTTCAAAGGGGAGCAGGTTGGCAAAGAAAGATTCTCCCTTGGCTTTTGCTTCGAGGTAACTGTTCCAATGCGGGGAATCAAAATAGGGAATGGTGATCTCAGTTGGCACTCCTTGTTGGTGATCTGCCAGCCAAATATGCATATCCTCCCGTTCTTTATAGTCCAGAATAAACCCGGCATGATCGACATGGATACTCAAACCCACCATTTGCTCGAATACGACCTGGATGACCTCTTTGAGTTCTTCGGTATGGTGCATGGCCATGGTTCTGGACCGAACCCTTTCCAAAGCTGCTTCTATTTTTGCTTCTTTTGCCTGGGCTTCCGCTTTTTGGAGATCCAGGAAACGCGTATAGGTCTGTTCGAAAACTTTAGCGAAGCGCTGGAAAATGGCATGTGATTCGGGAACTTGCTTATAGGTAATGAATAATAAAAATCCATGCTTGAAAAAAGCAATATGGTCATACTGCGACTCAGGAAGGGAGGCACCAGAAGACACAATTTCACGAAGTGCATCACCCATAACCGGAATAGTCATGAGGTAATCATAATGAACTTTGCAATCGTCACCTAAGAATTCTTCCACATGAAAAGTTTCTCCGGCTTTGCCTTTTTCGTAAAACTTCAAGAAGAAATTTTCTCTGGGAGTTTTGTAAAATGGCAAAGTCCCTTCACGGCTACTGAACCACTCATAATCCCCTTCAGGATCATCAGCATATATATGAAAAGCACAGCCCCAGGTTTCGATACCCAATGCTCTGACCTGCTGGTCCAAAACCACTGAGGCTTCGGTCAGCTCATCAGAGTGCTGCATGGCCATCGTTCTTGCCCTTACCCGTTCGAGAGCCAATTCGATTTCTGCATCATGGGCTTGGGCTTCAGCTCTTACCAGATCGAGATACCTTTGGTAAGTTTGTGCAAACAGAGAACTAAACCGCTTGGTTATGTGAATCAATTCGGGTTGGAATTCACGGGGACTAAAGGCATAAAAAAATCCATGTTCGAAGATGAAACAATGTTGTATTTCTTTTTTGGGTAATTTTTCAAGCGGGATCTGAATCTTATAATCAGGTGCTTTATTGAGCATTCGATAATAATCCAGCAAATCCTCTCCTTCCAATACATACTTGTGGAAGGGAGTCTGCTCTTTCCAGGCTTTGCAGGCGCTTTTCAGCAAGGGGTGTGAGGTCATATCGATATTGCCGATATGCATGTTGACTTCATCTCCATTTTTGCGGGCCGTCCAAAGTTGGTTGTTTTCGTTGTCATGGTTCAGGATGCCGATGCCAAATCGGGTGCCTTCATCGACACCTAATGCAGTGAGTTCAGAGAACATCTTGACGATGCATTTTCCTACATCCTCGCTACTGTGCATGGCCATTGTTAAGGCTCTTACCTTTTCCAACGCTGCCTCTACATGCAAATCCCTGTTTTTCCTTTCCAGTTCGGCCGTCCGGCGCTTTACCGCATCACGGAGTTCAAGGTTTTCTTTTGTGATTTTCTTAAAAGCCATTGTTTCCCCTTTCTCCACACGCATGTCAGGGAGAGAACCATGCTGCTGTATTATTTTCCACCCTGACTTGGTTTCATGAAGAATCGTCGACAATCTCAGTTTGGAATAAAAAGTCAATTCCGGTGTACCTAAAATATATACATCACAAGCTTCATTCACGAGAAACATGTCACCCAAAGGTTTGGAAGAAATGATTCTATTTCTCATTTCTGTCTTTCCCACTACCTCTTGGATTTGGGCTTTGTAAAATTCTATGCCATCTTCTTTGGAATGACAGACTTCGGATTCTGATGTTCCGATCATTTCAAAAGCATCATCCATGGTGGATGCAAAAGTCTCAAGGTATCCGTTTAAATAGCTGTCCCAATACAAATTGTAGACTTTCAAAACTTCGGATTCCCGATCCTTATTGGATTTCTTCATATTGGCTTTTTGGGTAATTAATATTCTGAGGTCTACTCTTTGAATTTTACAGATTCGTCCAAAAAACTATCCTATAAATTCCAAAAACTATTTTCACATAGACCTATTTTCACTTGGAACCTGACAGTATTTCTTGTAATTCCGCCTTGAGAGAAATAAAATCTATTGGTTTGGTGAAGAATTCTTTTGCCCCCGAACTCATGGCTTTGTCGTGGTTTTCATTGTCGCCATAAGCCGAGATCATGCTGACCTGAATTTGAGGAAACTCGGATTTGACCTTTTCCAATAACTCTAATCCTGTCATTCCCGGCATGTTAATATCCGAAAAAATATACATAACCTCAGGTGGCTGATGACTACGCAAAACTTCCAATGCCTGACTTCCCGAGAAGGCAAATTCAAGCTCAATCAATCCTTCACGGACTTCCTTTCGGAGTTTCTGTCGGAACAACAATTCGACATCTCTTTCATCATCTACAATTAAAAATTTCATGGACATATTGGTTCTATTTTTTAAATTTTGGTTAATTGTTTACAAAATTTTTTTAAAAATGGAAGGGCCTGACTTTTTTAATCAACTTGAAGTTAATTCATTTTAATCAATTTCCATTTATCCATCTTTTATAACTATTAGCGACCAAATATTGAAATGAAATTTGGTATAAATAGTTTCAGATAAAATTTTCATTTAAAAGGAAAAATCTATTTCCTCTCACTTGAAAATTGCGATAACATAATTTAAAAAATACTAGAGGAATCTAATCCTATTTAGGACGAACGCAGGGATATATTGTCCCAATGTATAAAAAAAATTCCCGAGGTTTATCTCGGGATTAGGCATTAAAGTATTATATAAAAAAGCTTTTTTAAAAAGAAAGAGGTAAAAAAATTGAGGTAAAAAATGAATTCCTGTAAACCTCAAATAACAAAAAAATAATTTGGCTGCGCCTATTTCGAGGGTGGTCGAACCTCAAAACCCTGCGCTTCCAAAATATTTAACATATCATACCAATATCGCAAAAACACAATCTTACCATTCACTACCCTTCCGGCAGTATGGTAAGGAACAGGAATGGTTTTACCGGTTTTTTTGTCCTGAATAGTGTTGGTACCCCATGATAATACCCATTCACCCTCATTCCAATTGTTGGTGACTTTGACTGGCAAATAAAGTTCTCCTGAAAGGGTGTGTTTGTATTGACTGGTACTGTTGGTGTAATATTCTTTGTGCTGTGCTTTAGATAGGGAATCCAAACCGCCTCCCAAACCATAAACCATTGCCCCGGGTGCGAGTTGGGCATCCATCGTGGCAACATCTCCTGCTTGAAGAGCTTTCGTATATTTCTGTACGACCTCTAAGGCTTTTGCCGCGTTGGGAAATTCCAGAGTAGATGCGGGTTCCTGAGCATTTGAAATCAAAGGCATACACATTACAAGCAAAACCAAACCAATAGCTACTTTATAATTTTTCATACGATGTTTGTTTAGATTTAATGAAAGCAACCATTTTGATTACCGTAATGAAGTTTAGGATAATAAAAGATTAATAAAACCTATCAAGGACCAACGAGCGGTTCTATTGTCCCAACAGACAGGATTTTTTTTCTAATCAAAATTGAAATCTATAGTTCTTGATCCAAAAGACCGAAAATTCAAAAATACTATGATTAAATTATCTATTTAAAGATGAAAAAGCTAAATCACTGACTATGCCAAGACCGAACCAAAAAATCGGGATTCAGTAAATTTGGTTTATTATAAGGCAGTGAATTCATTTCCTTCATGGCAATTACCTCCCCTCCCATTGCTTTTACTATGGCATGCGCAGCAGCGGTGTCCCACTCCATCGTCGGACCAAAGCGTGGATAAAGTTGGGCTTTATTCTCAGCTACCAACATAAACTTTAAAGAAGAGCCCATACTGATAATTTCGGCTTTCGGATATTGGGAAATAAACTCAGCTGTCTCAGGATTCATATGAGATTTACTGGCAGCTATGGTCCTGATGTTGTGATCGGATACTTCAGTCAGCTTGAAAGGCTGCTCATTTCCCACCTGCTTCCAAGCTCCAACAGATTTACTTCCCCAATACATCCAATCCAAAACCGGGGCATAAACTACACCCATGACAGGAGTCCCTTTATGGATCAATGCGATATTGACAGTAAATTCTCCGTTTCTTTTGACAAATTCCTTGGTGCCGTCAAGCGGATCTACCAACCAAAAATAATCCCATTCTTTTCTGATTTCATAAGGAATATTGATGCCTTCTTCTGATAAAATTGGCAGTCCTGTTTTTTCCAAATGACCAAGGATTTCAAAGTGGGCTGACTGATCTGCCAAGGTAAGTGGGGAATTGTCGTCCTTAGAAACCAATCCAATCTCATCCGAAAAATAAACTTCCAGAATCTTATCTCCAGCTTTTAAGGCCGCTGTTTTTGCCAATTCTGTCAATGAAGAAATATCAATTGATTGCCTGTCCATCATTTATAAATGCAATCTATGTATCAAACCCATAGCTTTTGACTGAGGTTTTTATTTAATTTGAAATAACTATATCTCGCAATATTCTTAATCCAAGAAATTCAGCCATGAACACCAAATCTATCAAACTTTTCTTTTTCCTGTGTCTGATCACAAATATCCTTTTGATTTCCAATATTGCCTCAGCCCAGGTCTCGGCTGTAGAAAGCGCCTTTGAAACCGCCGAATCCAAAGGGTTTTCAGGTGTATTGTTATTGGCCGTAGATGGCAAAGTTGTTTTTGAAAAGGCGACGGGCTACCGTTCCTATGAACAGAAAATCCCTCTGTTGACAACAGATATATTTGAGATGGCCTCTGTTTCCAAGCAGTTTACCGCTATGATGGTCATGATGTGTCAGGAAAAAGGACTTCTTGAGTATTCCGACAATGCTGACAAATACCTTAATATTCCCTATAAGGGAATCACCATCAAGCAATTACTAACCCATACCAATGGACTTCCTGATTATCAGGCAGTCATGGACAAACATTGGGATAAAAATAAAGTGGCCGATAACCAAGCTATTTTGGAATATCTCCGCAAATACCATCCTCCAATGCTTGCTGAACCCGGAGAAAAATACGAGTACAGTAATACTGCATACGTTTTCCTTGCAAGCATAGTGGAAAAAGTAACAGGACGGGATTTTATCGACCTTTCTAGAGAATGGATCTTTAAGCCCTTAGGGATGAAAGACACAGACATCCGCACATTGGAAGAAAAAGCCAAGGTAAGCAACTTTGCCGCAGGCCATATCAAAAACAAAAATGGGGAATATGTCAATGCCAATAAATTCCATGATTCAGATTACACCGTATGGTTAGGTAACAGAAAAGGTCCGGGAAGGATCAGCAGCACTGCAGAGGATTTATTGATCTGGGATCAGGCATTATACAATGGCACACTGGTCAGTGAAAAAACATTGAAATCAGCATTCTCTCCCCAATCTCTGAACGATTGTACATTAAGTTACTATGGCTTTGGCTGGGACTTGGGCAAAGATGAACTTTTGGGAAAAATAGTTTCTCACACCGGTGATAATCCCGGATACAAAACGCTGATCATGCGGTTTATTGATCAAAACAAAACCCTGATTTTGTTAAATAACAATTACCATGAAGCCAACACCGAATTGGTAGAAAGTGCTGTGGCCGCATTAAAAGGATTTTGATAGGTAAGCATCATTTTTTATCACCTTCTCTAAAAAGAGGATTCAAGACAAATACCGGTATTTAGTTTTTCGGAATTGGATCAGAAAATCAAACTATTGAGGCCTTCACCAAATCAATCTATCCCCAGAATAAAGACACGGTTTTTTGTGTTTTCATACCGGATATTGATCTGAAGCGAAATCAGAATTCCGATTATTACCAAAAGAATTCCCCAAGACAATAAGCTAAATATCGGGTTAGCTGGTTTCCTGCCCTCTAGGAAGGTTATGGCAGATTTTGAGGAAAAGTGAGGTCATATTTGTTTTTTTAATTTTAGAAAAAACTATCATCATCCTATCTTTCCATCCCCATCAATATCTTTTCCACTCTGCTCTTCAAGGATCTTTAATGTGTTGATCAAAAGAGATTTGGTCTTTTGAAGTTCATATTCTAAATAAGCTACTCTCGCTTCCAAAGTATCTGCCCTGCCTTTTTGGTCTGAAATTTGGCTTTGCTGGATAAGGTTCCAAAATAGTCCCATGTGGTTTTATGGTTTAGGTGTTTTAAAGAGTCTAAGTTTTTTGATACGCGATTGAAATAGATCAGGTCGTTTGCTGAATTGATGCACGCAGATCGTTTTTGGAAATCGGAAGTTGGCGAATACGGATACCTGTAGCATCAAAGATGGCATTGGTCACAGCCGGGGCGATGACTGGAGTGCTTGGTTCTCCACCTCCTCCGGGAGGATTTCCGGAATTGATGATATGGGTTTCGATTTTTGGCGCTTCATTCATTCGGGTAACGGGATAATTATGGAAATTACTTTGTGCCACTGCACCGTTTTCGATAGTAATTTCTCCGGTCATGGCAGCAGCCAATCCGTAGATTATTCCACTTTCCATTTGGGCAATGAATCCATTTGGGTGAATGGCAAAACCCGGATCCACTGCACAGACCACACGATGAACTTTCACCTTTCCGTCTATTCCAACCTCCACTTCTGCTACCTCAGCCACAATGGAACCAAAAGACTGGGCAATGGCAATTCCCCTGCCCCAATTTGCAGGAAGAGGTGCACCCCAATTTGACTTTTCGTAAACCAAGTCCAAAACACGCTGAAACCTTGAATTATCCCTGGTTAGTTTTTTCCTAAATGCAAAAGGATCCTGTTTTGCCGCATGGGCCATTTCATCAATGAACGATTCGGTCAAAAAACCATGGGTAGAATGGTCTACACTTCGCCAGTTTCCCCAAGGCACATGGGAAGCAGGGCTGGAATACTGAATCAACTGATTGGGAATCGAATATGGAATATCCGCCGCCTCCGGAGGATGATGCTTGAAGATAAACTGATGCGCGTAAGCAGTGGGAAGTCCCAATTGATCCAAGCCTGCCTTCATTCTACTAATTGTCGCCTCCCGATAGACATCGTGCTGTGTATCTTCTTCTCTGGACCAGATTAATTTGACCGGGTATTCCACTTCCTTGGCGATCAGGATCGCCTGTTTCATCACATCTGTCTCGGAGCGTCTTCCAAATCCTCCGCCCAAGAGTTGGTTGTGGACTGTCACCTGATCGATATCTATGTCAAGGAGTTCTGCAGCTGCCGCTTTGACTCCAAGGGGATTTTGGCTTCCACACCATAGTTCACATTTTCCATCGTGCACCCATGCAGTGCAGTTCATGGGTTCCATCGTCGCGTGTGCCAAAAACGGAAGTTGGTATTCTGCCTCGACAAGGATAGCTGCCTGTTCCAATGCGGTTGTCGCGTCACCGTCTTTGAAGTGTGTATCCAGATTTCCATCTGCCAAATCGGTATCCTTGGCCTTTCGATAACGGTCGATGATATCATCCTGATTCAGGCCACTATTTTCTGTGGTTTCAAATTCTATCGGAAGTGCATCTAGTGCAGTTTTTGCATGCCAATAACCATCAGCGATGACAACCACTGCATCTCCCAAGTTTAAAATCTTTTTTACTCCCCGTTGGCTTGAGGAAACTGTGGTATCCACATATTTTACTTTACTTCCAAAAACCGGGGCTGCCTTGATCGTGGCGTATTTCATTCCGGGTACCTGCACATCCATTCCAAACTTTGCTTCTCCGGTCACCTTGGCCGGAATATCGAATCGTGGCTGGGAAGTACCCATGAGGTTAAACTCTTCTGGTGATTTTAGCTTTGGTTGGGTAGGTACATTGACCTTGGCTGCTGCAGGTGCGAGCTCCGCAAAAGTGGCACTGCGGTTGCTGCTAGTATGACTTATGATGCTGTTTTTGGCAGTAAGCTCCTCCACCGGAACCTTCCAGGTATCTGCAGCGGCCTGCATCAGCATGGATTTGGCTGCAGCTCCTGCGATTCGCATGGCTTGCTGACCGGTAAATCTCACCGAAGCACTTCCACCTGTAATCTGGAAATTCAGGGATTTGACGGCAGTGAGGAAAACCCCATCGATCGTTTCCTCTATAAACTTGGGGAAAGTTGCATTGCCTGCAACAAAACCTTTCAACAAGGTGAAATTGGCATATTCTTTATCAGCCGGAGCTTCCTGAAACTTCACTTTAGACCAATCAGCATCCATTTCATCAGCGAGCATCATCGCCAAGGCGGTATGCACACCCTGTCCCATTTCGGCATGTGGAATGATGGCCGTGACCGTATTATCCGGAGCGATTTTGAGCCAAACATTCATGACCGTTTCTCCTTCTGAAGCTATCAATCCGGCTACTTTGGAGGAGCGGTTTCCCGGTCGGATGGCTATTCCAATCACCAAGGTCCCTCCTGCCAAAACTCCAGCTCCTATAAATGCCCGTCTAGTCCATTTTTTCATAGCTATATTTTTTAGAGTGTGGAGGAGGATTGAAGAGCTGCTGAAGCGCGATGAATGGCTGACTTAATGCGTCCATACATGCCACAGCGGCAAATGTTCCCGGACATGGCTGCATCTATCTCCTCATCGCTTGGAGATGGATTCTCATTCAAAAGGGCTACAGCCGACATGATTTGTCCGGATTGGCAATACCCACATTGCGGCGTTTGCTCTTCAATCCAAGCTTCTTGAACGATATGAAGCGTATTTTTTTCAGGAGCGATCCCTTCAATGGTGGTGATGTTTTTTCCTTCTGCCGAAATCGCCGGTGTGACGCAAGAGCGAATAGGTTGGCCATCAAGATGAACCGTGCAGGCACCACATTGGGCAATGCCGCATCCAAACTTTGTACCTGTCAAACCGCACTGTTCGCGGATCACCCAAAGTAAAGGTATCCCTTCAGGAGCATCTACCTTGTATTCCTTTCCATTTATCGTCAAACTGGTCATGATTCAGGGTTTTGATTTTTTATCAATATCGGAATTTTATTAGAAAATAAAGGTCTTCAATGGTTTAGATGATATTCTCTGCAAGGTAGAGTTGGACTTTATTATTTTTGAATTCTATGACTTGAAAGTGCAATGAACCGGCTTGAAGGAAGTTTAAAAAGAAGTTCCTTGTATCCTTCATACGGTAAAATTTTCTGAACGGAATCGGAAGTGAAATTCAAAAAAACAAAAAAGCGCAGATGCATCTTTCGAAGAGGAGTTATTGCCAGATTCCTGCACGGCAGGTAGGTTTCGGAAGAGTAAGATCATTTTATTCGGCTAATTTTTGATCAATTAATTGGAGAATCTGAATGGAATTTTCTCTATACTCTCTTAAAATTCTAAGTCCGAACTTGGAAAAAATCATATAGTGCGCACATGCTCTGCGGTGTTTTTCGTTTTCAAAAATGTATAAAATAAATTCCTTATTATAAGTTTTCCTGCCAAAATTCGCATAGCTGATAAACCAGTCATATTGCTGGTATTCGGCCAATATGTTTTTGGAAAGGTCAATGAGTAAGGTTTGTGATTCGTCAACTTGAGGGAGATAGTTTGAATAAAACTGGGTGATGGCGTTGGAAAGCGAATCCTCTTTGAAGTTTTGAGCAGTATTGACAGTTTTCAATAATTGATAGCCTTTGTCCAAATATTGAAAGGGTTCAAGATTAGTAATGTCACTGACGCACTTATCACAAGCTGCATAATTGGATTCGTTAAGTGTATCATAATAGGTAACTGGAATAGTGCGCTCAATAATTTCAGTAATCCTGGCATTCTTTGCTTCCAAATCTTCTATGGAACGCCGCAAATTGAGTGTATCTGCCTGTAGGTCCTGCCTGATTTGAGTATATATTTTGAGGAGGTATTTGTTTTCTTTCCGATTTTCATTCCATGTATTGATTTGTAGGGCAATGAGAATACCGATAGTAACCAGGAAGATTTCGCCCAAAGCATAGACCAGGTATCGGGTAACCCGGTTTTGTTGAACGAGTTTTTGACGGATTTTTCGGAAGAAGGTGATCATTTTCAATGTTTTTCAGATTCAAGATAGCTAATGGTGATACTTAAATTTTCATTTAAACTTTTCATTTTATCCACCAACTGAAAAGAAAAAGAATTGATGGCTGCAACGAGGTTTTTATATTCCTGATCTTCTAAAATAGGGAGCAAGAATTCCAATTCAATTTCCTTTTTATTCAAAAACTGATTATAGACCACCATTGTATTGGTTTTGGTATAATATGGAGCTACTTGATTACTCCAAAGTCTCTCCATATTTGAGATGATGCTCACTATGGAATTGTATTCGTTCTGGACAGTCCGCAGCTGATGAATCAATTCTTCTTTTCCTTGAATACTTTTATCAGAACTGAGTTTACGTTCTAGAATGGGTAGATTAAGGGTAATTTGCGCAAAGCCTGTATATGAAAATACCATATGTGGCGCTAATCTCAAGGAATCTAAACTGATTTCTCCATCTATGAATTCTTGGGATAACCTCCGATTTTCTCGATTAAAGTGATAAGCTCGCTCCAGTTCCACCTTAGCTTCCTCCAATTCAGCTTTTAAATTCACAATTGTCTCACGGGAAACGGCAAGCTTTTTCCTGTTCTCATTCCAAGTATTAACCTGCAAGGCAATCAGGATTCCGATTACTACCAGAAGAATTTCTCCTACAGCATAAGCTAAATACCGGGTGACCCGATTTTCTTTGAGTAATTTTTGGCGGATTTTGCGGAAGAAGGAGATCATTGATCAAGATATTTTTGAATTCGGTTTGACAAAGTAATGTTCGTTTCCTTATAGGTTTTAAGATTGCTAAAAACCAATTCACTCTGATGGAGCAGATCTACCAGGAAGTTTAATACTTCAGGTTCTTCAATAAATTCATTAAAATCGGTTGTATAATAATCTCCAACATCCAACCGGAAATTGGGAATGGATTGATAATTGGCCCCTCGCTGAAGTTTATCCAATGGGTTAAATTGAGGCGTATCGTTAAAATCAAAGGCGCTGGCCTTTTGTTGGTAAATTTCTAAAGACCACTCTAAGAACTGTTTGGAATAGTAAGTGATAATTTCTTCTGAAAGTGTTTTGTCTTCAATTTCCTGCAACAGGCCACTTCCGTAAAGTGTCTGATAGTTGGTATTAAACTTTGAAAATTTTCGGAATTCAAAAGTGTTCAGAAAATATTGCCCTAGTTCTTGATTGGTATTGCTTTCCTTCCCTTGGTAATTTAAAAGAATTTGTTGAATACCATTAGTAATATCACCATAGTAAGCCTGCAGAAAATCAATTCGTGCAGCTTCCAAATTCAAGTCAGCTTGTATCCCAATCAAAAGCTGTTCTGTTGCTTTCTTTTCTTTGGCTTTTTCATTTAGAATATTTAATTGAAGGGCAATCAAAATACCGATGACAACCAAAAAAATTTCACCTGCAGCGTATTTAAGGTAATTGGCTGTTTTGTTTCCCTCGAGGAGTTTTTGGCGGATTTTGCGGAAGAAGGAGATCATTTGTTTTGTTTCGTTCTGTCAATAATTAAGTCCATTGTACTTACCACTTTTTGAACCTCCGACTGGGTATTTCCGCCAAGGTCTTGTTCTACAAACCCATATAAGATAGCCTGAAGAATTCGTTTCTTTCTTGCAATAAGATTCAAGTATTTGTTCAGTTGTTTTTGATCAAAATTCAGGACTGCATCAAAACGCTCCTCTTCATTATAGAGCTTAAAATTTTCAAGTGTGAAGGGAATCACATGTGCTGTAGTGAACTCCCTCATTTCCTTTTCTTCTTCCAAATAATCGACAAGAAGATCTTTCCAACCAATCAATGCATTTCGAAGGTCAACATCCTGGATGAGATCAATAGCACCGGAATTCACCAAAGACTCGATGCTACTATAGGAGGGGTCAAATGTATAGGATACTCTGGACCAAAGGGAATGGTATCTGAGCGAATCAATTGAGACGGACGTAAAGGGTTGGTTTTCAAGCATCCAATCGCAACTTTCCAAGGATTTACTATGGAGTGCCCTTAAACTCTCAAATTGGGCTTTATTGTCAGTAAACTCGTTATGAATTTGATTTAGAAAGGCAGCTTCCTTTTTTTTATCCTTTCTGGTTTCATTCCAGGTATTCACCTGAAGCGCCAAAAGAATCCCAACCATGACTAAGGCGATTTCTCCCAGTGCATATATCAGGTAGCGTGTGAACCTGTTTTCAGAGAGGAGTTTTTGTCGGATTTTTCTTAGAAATGAGATCATATCAAAAGTTAAGATTTTGTATTGGAATCAATTTCCTCATCGATGATTTGAAGGAGTTCATTGAAAAAAACCAACAAAGCTTTTTCATCATTTATCCCGTCAATTCTCCAAGAATCCACATTGCTTAAGATATCTTCAATAAGCCTATTCTCAAAAAACCAATGGTAATCGGAAATGTAAGATCCTTTAGGAAAATCTTTGTACTCACCATCTGCCAAGATTCGATTAGAGGAACTGATTTTACCATCAATGGCTGGCCAAAGCCTATTGATTATTAGGCTTTTAACTACATCAAATTCCTCCAATCCATCGACTACTTCGCCTTCAAAGGAAGTCAACATGGATTTTAATTTTTCATTTCGAATGTAATCCAAATTACCCGAGGAGATAATTGATTTGATATAACCGTTTCGGACTTCAAATGTGTACACCGTTTCGGAATTGAAAAGCAGGGTGTCCAGTCTAATGGTAGGGATATTGGATATATCTGTTCCAAAAAGAGTTAAAAGCTCGAAACTACAGGTATGAGCAAGCTCATGGTAGGAAATATTGGTTTCAAGATTTTGGATGTTCAAATGAGTTCAGTCCGAAGGTTTTGGAGTATGTTTTGTTCAGAGATACGGTTTTTGCGTTGTTCATTCCAATTATTCACTTGGAGTGCCAAAAGAATTCCGACCATGACTAAGGCGATTTCGCCAATGGCATAGATCAGATAGCGTGTCACCCGGTTTTCGGCGAGAAGTTTTTGGCGGATTTTCCGGAAAAAGGAGATCATAGGTCTTTTTTGATTTTCAGTTCAATTTTTTTTATGAGTCGTATTTCTTTTTAATCTCCTTGATCAGGTCTTCACTGAGTAGCAGCTGTGCCCTATATTCCTGAAGGGATCGTCCCATCATGGTCCGGACGGTGACTACCTTATTGATAAATAAATCCAAAATGTCTTGGTCCCGGATCTTGATGTAGGTCTCTTTGGTAATGGGTTTGTTGAACCGCAATTCACCTGTGACCTCAAAATTGATCAGTGTGGCTGCAATAGGGACCAATTCCCATTCTCCCTTTTCCACTAGTTCATCCCGGAAAATTGTTTTCTTCAACTGATTGTCATAGGCATTCATTTTATTTACCAGCCTCTGATCAAAATAGCGAAGGGTACCCGAGGATTTCATCTGGGAATAAGTACCATCTGTCGGGGAAAAAGGAAAGGTTGAGAAAACCATCGTCATACTTTTGTAAAAAGCCACCGTATCCCAATCCACACCGGGAGCACGAAGCATGCGGAGGAATTTATCCATGTTTTGGTCTTTCTCTTCCATAAACCGGATCCCTTCATCCAAGGCTTTTCTGTCCTGTTCCAGATCTTCCAACATGGATTGCGCGAGGACTTCGGCACTTTTGTTTTCAACATAAGCTTCCCTTTGGTTCTCTACAAAAAACCCAAGAGAAATAGCCAAAAACAGCATAAAGAACTCCTTGAAATAAGATGACCATTTTCTCTTTTTAGAGACGGTTAGCTCATTGGGATTGCGCTCTTCAATAGTCTGATCTTGGTTTACAGTCTGCTTTTCCATGATCAATTGAGTTTATATTCTTTTTGAATCAATTGTAATAATCGGGCCGCATCGGACTTTAAAGATTCTGCCCTAAGGCTATTACCCATAGTCATCTTGGATAGGTAATGAATTTGGAAAGCGATCTCATTGATGGTGGCAAAATCATCTGTGATCAATTGAGGATTGGTAGTTGGCAAAACTGATTTCATTTCTGAATCCATGGTAGCATTCATTTCCGTGGAGTGACAAACCCTCCCTCCCATTTCGCGGAAGGTGGTTTTGGTGCGGTTGTCATTTTCATACCATTCCTCCAAAACCTTTACCTTTTTTTCATAGGTTAGCAATTCATTGACGATGTTTCTTTTTTGAAGTAACCGAAGGTTTCCTGCATTTTTAAGTTGTTGTATTGTCCCATCGGAATAGATAAATGCCTGTTCATTGAATACCTGCCGGGCTAAAAAGTAAATCTGATTTCCCATTAAGCTCCTGTTATCAGATAACATCATATCTGCCAAGGAATCCATGAGTACACTTTTTTCTTTCCGGAAAGAGATGTACAGACTGAGATTTGTCGTGTCCGTTTTCAAGTCTTCAATCAAAGAGAGGATATATTCCTTTTCAATCTTATTGGCACTCAAAGACTCCCGATAATTTTCCGCCAGGAAACCACAGAATACAGCCAAAAACAGCATAAAGAATTCCTTCGCATAGGATCTCCAATTCTTTTTTTTCAGTGTATTGATCACCTCTTTATTGGAAAGGTCTTTCTCAATTTCGGGGACTTGGTTTTCTTCCATTTTCTACTCTAGGTTATATTCTTTGGTAAGCAAAGCAATCAGCTCAATTGCACTTTCATTGAGCCTTTTTAACTTAGCAGAGATGATGTAATCACTTCCTTTTAATTGGTGAGCCCAGTGGGCTAAGTTTTGCTGAAGTGATGGGTCATAGGAACGGAGCGGTGGATTGCCGGAAGTTCTACGGATACCGGTTTCTGTGACCATTTCGTTGAAAACAAAGGGGTCAAAAATCTGAATGATATAATTCAGTGCTTCGTAACGTTCTATTTTCTCGTCTTCGTAGTTTGTATCCAATTGATCTACCAATAACTGATAGGCCATAATGCTATCAGTCATCTGTTCATTTCGGATCAGTCGTATAGATCCTGAGTTTTTTAATTGAGAAAAGGTGCGGTCATTACTTCGAAAACTAAATCCTCTTACAAGTATTCTTCCAAAAAAATACAACTCATTTTCATGCCCTTTAATGGTTTGATTTTTTAATAGCAGCATAAGCGAGTCCATTTTGGACTTCTTTAATTCGCCTATTTCAAGAACTTGTCTAATTGAAGCAGTATCGGATTTTAAATCCTCAATATAGGATTGGATAAACTGTCTTTCCTGTTGCTTTTCTACCCTGCTTTCCCGATAGTTTTCGGCAAGAAATCCACAAAAAACCGCCAGAAAAAGCATAAAGAATTCCTTGATGTAAGTACTCCAGTTTCTCTTTTTCAAGGAGCTGATCACCTCTTTGTTGGAAAGGTCTTTCTCAGTTTTGGGGACTTGGTTTTCTTCCATCAGCTTAATTTTCAAGTGTGACAAACAACTGCGAATGAATCAGCCAAATCCCTGAGGCCTTCGTCCATTGGGCGGAGTACTTCCCTTCCACCACTGCCTCATCCGAACCTTCTACATATCCTTTCCACGTTCCCGTTTCCCATGCCAATAGGATTTTGGGATTGACCAGTACTTCATCCGGAGTCCTAATCCAATACATCCTCGGGCCTGATTGGGATTTGATGTAAGCTGATAGTGCTTCCTTACCTGCGATCAGTGTACCTGCTCCGGTGGTAACAAATGAATCTTCTGTGGAAAAAGTCGCATTCAACTCCTCGTCAAAAGCGCGAAGGGCCAGATTAGACGCTTCACGTTGCTCAAGAATCTGAGGTATCTCAGCCTCCTGAGCAAAAGAGAAAGCTCCCAATAAAATCCCTATCAGGGAAAGGATCGTTTTTTTCATAGTATTAATAATTCATCAGTTTAGCCCCTCACCTTCTTTTGGAGTAGGTGTAACTACCCCAACTTTTTTGGAATATTTCTCCCATTCAAGTAGAAGCTCTTGGTATTTTTCCGGATAGGATTCTTTCAGATCCTGCTGTTCGGATAGGTCAGTATCCAAATTGAACAGCCCAAAGTTCTTCAATTCCAATGGGCTTTTGGTATTTAAAATCTTCCAATCGCCTTTCCTAAGCATCGCATTGCCCCGGTGTTCCAGACCAAAAACATAATTGGAATCATGGACATGATCTTGTTTTCCCGTCAGTATTGGTGAAAGGGAGCTCCCTGCCAAGGGTTTTCTTGCTTTTCCTTGCCAGATTTCAGGGTAGGCTACTCCCGCTAATTCATAAAATGTCGGAGCGAGATCCATCACCGTGAGGAATGCAGGATTGATGCTTCCCTTGCCTTCTACTCCTTTGCCTGCAATGATCATTGGGGCAATCATTCCCCCTTCGGAGGTGAAGCCTTTAAAATAGAAAAAGGGAGCGGATCCTGCCTCTGCCCATTGCGGACCGTAAGAGATATAGGAGTTTTCCTTACCCATATCTTCAAATCCATCAGAATAATTTTCTTGTAGATAGGGACCGTAATAGTCATGATAATAGAAGTCTTCAGCAGCTGCACCATTATCGGACATAAAGACAATCAGTGTATTTTCATATTGCCCGATCTCTTTGAGATAGGCTATCAGTCTTCCGATGTTTTGATCCAAATTGTCTACCATGCCTGCATAGAGTTCCATCTTTCGGGCTTCCTTTTTTTGCTCTTCTGGAGAAAGAGAATCCCAAGGTCTTACCCTGGGATGAAGCGGTGGGAGTTCTGAGGTTGGGGATATCATTCCTGCTTTTTTGAGTGATTCCAGTCTCTCTTTGCGGAGGACTTCGTAACCGGCATCATATCTTCCCTCATATTTTTTCCAATAGGTTGAATCCACTTGCAATGGCCAATGCGGTGAAGTATAAGCGGCAAATGCGAAAAAAGGCTTTCCCTCGCCTTGGTTGGAACTGATATATTCGATCAGTTTGTCTGTATAAAAATCAGTGGAATATGCACCATCCGGCCAATTGGCGTCTTTTCCATTTTCGGTGTAGGTGGTGGTAGGTAAATCCGGAAATATACCCCTGTCGCTAAAGTGATTTGCCCCTCCCTCTTCTTGGATGACAAAGGATTTTTCAAAGCCTTTGTCAGCAGGATTTGCACCTTTTATTCCTCCCAAATGCCATTTCCCTGCCATATAAGTGTGGTAACCTACTGACCGAAGAAGTTCAGGGATTGGGATAATCCTGTCACTCAGCCGTCCCTCGTATCCTGGCACAGCCGTAACAAGGCCCTGAGAACCCATTCCCGCCACGTGGTTATAATTACCGGAAAGGAGCATTGCCCGGGTTACAGCGCATAATGGTCCGGTATGAAAACGGCTAAAGCGAACCCCTTCTATTGCCAATTGGTCCAAATTGGGGGTAGAAATATCCCCTCCAAACGAACCCATATCTGCATAGGCCAAGTCATCAGCGACGATTAAAAGGATATTAGGAGGCTTTGTCTGGGTAATTTCTTGTTGGCAAGAGAAAAGTGAACATCCAAAAAGTGTTAATAAAAGGTTTATCCTAAATTTATTTTTCATACTTGATTTAAAATTTTCAAACTTGGCAAAGGATTATGGTTAAAAGTCAACTTAACCAAAATTACCGAGATTTTAACCTGTTATTAATTTTGGCCTCATTGCCTACTGATCCTAATTCTTGTCCCTGAGATCAATTAAAAATTTAAATAAATAAAAGAATCCAATCTCAGGATCGAGGACGAAACGTATGAAATTCTTCCCCAATAGTAGGTTTTATTTCCCGAAGGAGGTTTTGCAAGAAAACGGAATTCAACTTGATCATCAAAATTTGAGTTGGTCGAATTTTGGACTTGTATGTATTTGATTTTGAAAATTAACTTCTCATTGGCAACAGAAAGGCTTTCTGAGTTGGGAAAAACTTGAAAATAGGGTCCTACTCCATCTAAAAAAACACAAAGTGGACGCATTATAGAAGGCAGGTTTGAATTTAATTAGCCATTCCAATGCAAAGCGGAGAGCGCCTTCGCGTTCCCCACTTCATATATAGACTGGCGTACCGTCATCTCGGGCCTTGCTGCATCAGTTGCAGGATACTGGGGAGGAGAGGGAGTTGTTGAAATTGTCGAGCTTCGTTGCGAGGTGGAGCATCTGGTCGCGGACCGGGCTTTTCATAGATAACGCACCTACCTGCGCAGGAGTGTAGGTATTGAGCAGCGCCTCAGCCGTGTTGAGTTCAGCTGAGACCGCAGATGGATTGGCACCGCTCAGCACATTCAGCTTCGCCGCCATGAAATGGTGAGCGAGTTGGTAGTAGGCATTCCTCGCGGGTGCCGTGTTGAACACTTGAAGCCAGGTCGAACCGCTGAGGTAGAACGGGGTACTCGCCCCGTTTGACAGTAGGGCCCACGTCTCATCATACAGGGCAGGACCGAGCTCTGAATGTGTCTTCCAGTATCCAGGACCAGGGTAGCATTCATAGGCAATTTGTATATTCCAAGAACCGGAGTTGTCTCCAAAAAAGGAATCATTGACATAGAAAACCACTTCTCCGCTTCCAGTCAACTGTGTGGGCCCTGTTCCCACAAACTGAAGGTCACCTCCACCAACACGCGCAACAAGGGAAACTACCGGAAAACCGTTAAAGGAACCCGCATCGGGACGCCCATTAGGGGTGGCCGGGTCACCAAGACCTGCAAAGTAAAATCCTACCTCTCCTGAAGCAGTGATAAGTGCAGGAACACTCTCGTTGAGTATAAATCCGGTGGCAAGCCCTTCAGACATTGTTCCTAAAATGGTATATTGGTCTATAACTTGAACTCTCACCGAATTCAGGTCGGTCAGGCTAGAACTTTCATCTTGGGCTGTAAAACCATTTTTTAGCAGGAGATTGTTTTCTAGATTTTGATTTGGTTGTGTGTCGGTCATGCTTTCCATTCCACAAGAACCTAGGATTAAAACAGCCAATAAAGGTAAAATGAGTTTTTTCATTGTTTTTAAATATGAAGGTTATAAATAATAAAATAGTCTTACAGTAGCGAAGACTATGGGAAAAGATATAAAAATCAATCATCTGAAATCATTGGTTTGGGATGAAATGATAGGATTTCTTCCCCAACATTAGGGTTTTATTTTCGGAGGGATTAAAAAGTAAAATCCTTTTGAATGGCCCGAATCTTAAACCCGATTTTTCAATAAATATTTGCCATTAAATTTCAGTTAATTACAAAAATTCCTGATAAAACATATTTCAGACCCTTCCTTACATTGTCCTATCCGCGGAGTTATTGAAGAACTTTTCTTGACAATATGATCATAACAGGGATAAATGATATCTACCCACTGATTGTGGAAATTAAGATGACCGAAACAGTAGTTAAACTAGTTAACTCAAACAAAGATGCTAGGACTCAAAGTTAAAAGTCACCTAAAAAATTTTTGATGGCTTAATTTTTGAAAAAATTCTGATTATACTAAAAAGCCCTAATAGCCCTTACCCGCTTTCTTTCATTCCTGAATTCAACACTCTCTTCACCATTGCTAAAATTAACATACCAGGCAGTTTCTTTTTTGGCACCATAAGTACTTGAACTCCAATAGTCTGAATCCCCAAAACCTCCAATTGCTTTTCTGTTGACATACAATTGTTTCAACTCCTCCAAACTTGGTAAAAACCAGTCTGAAAAGCCACCACCTTCATAATTCCAGGCAATTGACACAGCAATAGGTCTTTCTGCACAATTGCTCAGAACAACATTGGTGTTTTCAAAACCATAACCAATTCCGGTAAAATAGGCATATGAGCCACCCTCATTCCAACAATTGAAATCAAATTCAATCCCACTACTCTGATCCTCCATTGCCACAACCAAACCATGGACTACATTTGGATCAAAACCCCTGTCACCAGATTTTAGCAGGTAGACAATAATTCCTCCACCATATTCCTGACCGATAACATAATCCTTACAAACAGCTATCAGATTGTAATTCTCTGAAAATGAAATCGGTGATCCAAGCCCTTTTTGGACAATAGAAAATGTTACTTCATCACATTTTTCCCATCCCTTTTCGAGTGGTATGGAGAACGTGGCGGTATAGCCTGAAGGAACAGCTTTAAACTCCTTTTTCTTTCCATTGATCAGGATCGCAATGGAGGATTTTGCCTGTGAAGGCCCTGAGGTAATCTCATATTTAACCTTTACCACAAATTTATCTTCTGTATTGTAGGCCTTGTAGGAAACCTTTTTTGTGTTGATTCCTGAGCTTTGGCTTTTGGAATCTTTTATGGCAAAGTAATTTCCACTTCCTGGTTCTATGCAATCAGATTCACAATCCGAAGTGTATACTAACCTACCATTGATTGGATCATCTTCAGGTTCAAGTGCTAATCCGGAGAGGTCTTGAAATTCTTCCAATACTGCTAGAGGCTCTTCCACGGGAGCTAATTGCTCGCAGGAAAAAAGCAAACCAAATACAAACAAAACTACCCAGTAGCTTTGGATGCTGAACCGTTTTTGAGTTTCCATTTTTTT
The DNA here is from genome assembly GCF_024813435.1 of Aquiflexum gelatinilyticum. Lineage (NCBI taxonomy): Bacteria > Pseudomonadati > Bacteroidota > Cytophagia > Cytophagales > Cyclobacteriaceae > Aquiflexum > Aquiflexum gelatinilyticum. The sequence goes on along the minus strand of NZ_JANAEZ010000005.1, from coordinate 117,327 downwards.
TGGGTTTGATTGTGAATAAATTTCTATAAAGCTACTTTCATTGGAAATAAACAAGAATGATTTTATGCAATCAAAATAGTGATTTCTATCATTAAATTATTGATATCCAATCTATTAAATGACATTAAATAGCTTATTTCACTCCAGTTAATCCGTCTCTAATCCTAACATCTTTAAATTGATAATGTGAGTAAAAAATTACAAAGTAAAATCCCGAAGAAGAGCTTCCTCGGGATCGGAATGAGAAACTTTTAGAAATTGGTTTTGGCTACATTATAAATCTTAATTTCATCTAAAATGAATTTTCCATCAGGAAAATCATTAGCCCCTGCTATATCAGCCCTTTCGCCAAAGCCTGAATTCCAATTATTTTTGGTTGTTGACGCAACTTTTGTTCCATTGATGAATAGTTGCATGGTTTCATTTGAGCCAGAAATCCCTTCTCTATCCCAAACTGCCGCGATATGCACCCATTGACCGTTGAATTTATTAAAATCATCATATTTGATTGAAACATAAGACTCTTCTTTTCCAAGTTCAAATAATAGCACATTGGTTTTCCCTTCATTACTATCATCAAAACTTGACAATCCTATCCCAGCCTCTAATCCATAAGGACCATCAAAAATTCTATAGGGATTATGTTCATAGCCAACCGGAGTTTCTTTTTGGTAGAACCAAACAGAAATAGTGCCCCCATCAGGATTAAGTACCGAATTCAAGTTGTTCAAAACCAAATTATGTATTCTTGAGGTTATGAAGTAATCTCCAGGTGCAATGGTTATCCCTTTTCCAATTTTTCCAGGAACAAAAGCTCTGTTTGCTGAGATATTCAATCCATCGTCTTCATCAAAAAAAGCAAGATCCGGTCCTACCTCACTGTTCAAGACCTCCTCAATGGATCCCAATTTATTCCATAGAACCAGGCCTTTATCAATATTCTTACAAACAAGTATCAGATTGTAATCCTCTGAAAATGATATGGGAGTCCCGAGTCCTATTTGGACAATGGAAAATGTAATCTCTTCACATTTCTCCCATCCTTTTACCAGCGGTATGGCAAAGGTTGCGGTATAGCCTGAGGGAACAGCTTTAAACTCCTTTTTCTTCCCATTTATCTGGATCGTAATGGAGGCTTTCGCTTGGGATGGCCCTGAGGTAACCTCATATTTTACCTTTACAACAAACTTATCCTCGGTATTGTATGCCTTGTAGGAAACATTTTTTGTATTGATTCCTGAGCTCTGGCTTTTCGAATCTTTTATGGCAAAGTAATTTCCACTTCCAGGTTCTATGCAATCAGATTCACAATCCGAAGTGTATACTAACCTACCATTGATTGGATCATCTTCAGGTTCAAGTGCTAATCCGGAGAGGTCTTGAAATTCTTCCAATACTGCTAGAGGCTCTTCCATGGGAGCTAATTGCTCGCAGGAAAAAAGCAAACCAAATACAAACAAAACTACCCAGTAGCTTTGGATGCTGAACCGTTTTTGAGTTTCCATTTTTTTTGGGTTTAATTGTGAATAAATTCTTTCCAAAGCTACTTTCCGAAGTAAATAGAAGTAATGATTTTATCCAATATCAAGGGTGATTTTTGTCATTTATTTATTGAAAATCAGAAGGTTATAAAATAATTTCTAAATATTATTTTATTTTTAAGCTTTGATTTTACGGCTTGCGGTTTACCGAAAAATTACATCGACACCGAGGACTTAATTTGGGAGTAAGTGCTATCGGCATGCGAAAACCGTAAGGTGATAAAAAACTACTTCCAAATTATTTTAAAATGGATCGGTGTCTCACAATCTACCTAACAAGACTGGGGTTTCTTATTTTCAATCCTCAAAAATCGATATCACCTAAACTTTAGCACTTATAATTTTTACATTAAATACCCATTGTTTTTAAGAAAGTAGCCTCTTCGAATTAACCAAAAATAGGAGAAGAAATTCCGGTTCCTATTATTGGAAAAAATTACCTATGTATAAAAGAATTAGACATTTTGGTTAGGTTTTTTCTTTTGAAAATATTGGATAAAAAAATAAATGGCTGACAATATTCCTGTAAATATCAAGGTTCCCCATATTTCAAAACCTGAAAGGTTAGATAAAAAATAAAGGATGATCAATGCAGAAAGGATCGGGACGGTGTATCCAAATGGAATTTTGAATTCTAAAGGAACAGAAGGCTTTATTTTTCGAAGTTTGATTACAGAAAGGGACACCCCAAAATACACCAATAACATACTTGCGGAGGCGATGACGGCCAATTGCCTAAATCCTCCCATGGAAGCTATGGTAAAACCAAGTCCTGCATAGAGCAAAATCGAAACATAAGGGGTTTTGAATTTATGGTGTATAGAAGCCAATTTTGCAATCGGGATCACCCCATCCACAGCCAACCTGAAAAACACCCTCGGCAAATTCAGAATCTGACCGCTTAGCATCCCAAACATCGAGATTCCAGCACCGACAAAAAGAAGGGTAAACCCAACAGGACCAAAGACAATCCGGGCAGTTTCGGCCAAGGGAGCCTTCTTGAATTCCGTGAGTTCACTTCCCAACACGCCCTGAGAAACAGTTTGGATCAGGATATAAAGCAAAAGCACAAAAGAGATGCCGATAAAAATCGCTCTTGGAACCGTCTTTTGGGGGTTTTTGATTTCCCCTCCTATCGTCAGTCCGGCATCTCCTCCCTGAAAAGCAAAAAACAAAATCAGTGAAGCCTCGCCAAACTGTTGGATACTCGGGGCTGATTCCCAATATAAATTGGGTAGTTGGGCGTCCTTCCAGCCAATCGTCACCAACAACAGAAGCGGGATCAATTTGGCGACAGTATTGATTTTGACCAAACCGATGCCCTGTTTGACTCCGACGACATTTAGGGTAGCCAAGCCTGCAAAAATCACAAACAGGGTCAGAACCCTGATATATTGATTTTTGAAGACCGGAAATACCAATCCCAAAATTTCCACAAGGGCATTGGACACCGCTGCATCCGAGAATATACTGCCCATCAACAAAAATATGGCCGCCAAAAAACCGGGATATGGCCCAAATGCTGTCTCTATATAAGCATATCCCCCGCCGGAGTGGGTCACCTTACTCCCCGCCTCCGCAAAACACAACATGACCAATGCAATCAAAAACCCGCAAAACAGGTAGGCAATCACTGCTTGGGTTCCCATGATCTCGGCAACAATAGCCGGCAAAACAAAAATCCCTGCCCCGACGATGATATTGACAATATTAGCCGAAAGCCCCCACACCCCAACTTCTCTTTTTAATCCCTCTTGGGCAATTTTCATAAAAATTTCTAGAATTTAGTTTATACGGATTTTCATCTTTTCAATTTAATCAGAAATCCAGTAGATACAATTTGGCAGAGAAAAGAATGGGTTTTGTTGATTTTGGAAAAAATTTTAAGGGATAAATGCTTTTTTGCAAGAAACCCGGTAATCAACTTCAGTCCGTACGGAAGACCGAAGTCGAAAGCCCCCCGTCTGTCGTCGGGCAGGGATGTACCGGACATGTCAGTCTCCAACCTTGAATTATTTTGGGTTAACGCTTTTAAGGGCATCATTGCGTGAAGAAATAAAATATGTATTTTAAATGCATTGGTGGAAAAGGTAAAAAAATTAAACTTTTTCAGACATCCGAACAAGGACGAAATGCATGTATTTTTTCCCCAATGGGTAGAATTTTTTTCCGAACAAGAATTGTCTATCCCTAGAACTTCAAAGCAGAAAACATTCCTTCATCAACATTTTAGAATTGTAAAAATTTGATATTGGAATTTAATTAAATATGATTTAAGTTGGTGAATAGAAATCACCTGAAAACCAATGCCTAACCCAAAATTTTTCTTCTTTTTTATTTTTGTTCATATTTCATTTTTATGTAGAGGTCAAGAAGTCAAAATCACTCCCATACCTTATCCATTGGATCAATTCCTCACCAATATGGTAGGAATGTGTCAGGATGAGGAGGGTTTTATCTGGTTTGCCGACAATTACAACGGACTAATCAAATACGATGGCTCCTCTAAAAAATTCTACAAAACTGATCCCAATAACCCCAATTCCCTGTTTTCAAATCGACTTGAAACCATAACATCAGGCAAGGGAGGTATCATCTGGATTGGCAGTGCCCAAAACGGACTTGACCGCTTTGATCCTGGTACAGAGACTTTCACCCATTTCCAACACGATTCAAATGTATCCTCAACACTTATTGATGATCAAATTAGTGCGCTCTTAGAGGATCCCTCGGGTACACTTTGGGTAGGGACAGGAAAAGGAATTGACACCTTAAACCAAAAAACGGGAGAATTTGTGCCCATCGAAGATAATTCTCCTGCTGGGATTTTGCTTAAAAATGCGGGAGTCAGGGTAATTTATGAGGATCGGACAGGTACTATTTGGATAGGTGCCGGAAATGCTTTTGGCCCACATAATGACCCTTCAGCAGGATTGTACCAATTTGAAAGAAAGTCAGGCTTGATCACCCATTACAGGCATGATCCAAAGGACCAGCAATCACTTATTGGAAATAATGTCAGGGCCATTTTTGAAGACAGCCAAGGTAATTTTTACGTAGGTACAGACGGAGACGGACTCCATATCATGGATCGTCAGCAAGGTACCTTCCGACGGATGCTAAACGATCCCAATAACCCAAATGCGCTCTCCCGTCCGCCCGTCAATCCCAAAGCCATTTATGCTTTAGATCATATCACCTTTATCAATGAAGATTTCCAAGGTTGCATTTGGATCGGAACCTATGGCGGAGGAATCAACAGATACAATCCAAAATTGAAAACCATGGAATTTTTTGGAACTTCCGGAATAGGGTCACATCATTTGGAGAAGAATGACTTTTGGACAATGCTGAAGACAAAGGACGGGCTTCTTTGGATTGCCGGATGGGAACCACAGACGGAAAATCAGGTTTTATTTCAAGTTTCAACACTTCAAAACCATTATGATCATACCGAAACCGGCCCCAGAGTAATCACTTTTGCACAAGGATCAGATAAAGGAATTTGGATTGGGACTACAAATGGACTCTATGGAAAAGAACAGGACGAAGGAACCGCCAGTTTTTTCTCTTTTGTAAAAAGTAACATAGGCTCAAAATACATTACAGACCTAGGTTTTGATGAACAAGAAAATTTATGGATGACAACGCTAGGTGGACTTTACTTTTTTAACAGAAAGTCAATGAGCGCTACTTTCCTCGGCCCTAACGAGAAAGACAAGGAAAGCCTATCCTCCTTTGCGGCAACTTCTGTGCTACCCCTAAAAGATGAAACTGTTTGGATCGGTACCAACAACGGTCTTGATATCCTGAATATTAAGTCGGGGAAAATCAAACGTCATAAACATAAACTGGATGATTTAAGAACCCTCAGTGGCAATTCTATTTCAGATCTTTTTCAAGATTCAAAGGGAAATATCTGGGTAGCGACAAACAAAGGTCTTGATCTTTATCAACCGGATTCAGGAGATTTCAAAAGGGTCTTAAGTTCAGCAGGAGCAGCTATCCTCAGTATTTTTGAGGATAGCAAACAACGAATTTGGGTAAATTCCCATCGTTCAGGCCTTTTTTTGTTGAATCAAAACACTGAAGAGTTTGTCCCTTTTTATGATGCCTCCGGTTTGATCACTGATAGGATGCTGGTCAAAGGAATGGTGGGAGATAAGTCTGGGTATTTGTGGTTGAATACAGACATAGGGTTTATTAAACTGGAACCTGAGACGAGAGATGCCGTCTTGTTTGGACAAAGCTGGAAACAGACCTCTGAGAATAATTTCAATTCATTCAGGACTTTTATTTCCAAAAGTGCTGAAATCTTTACCGGGGATGCCTCCGGATATTTTCATTTCTTTCCTCAGGATCTCGCGGACCAATACTTGGCGCAACCAATTCCTTATTTTACCAGATTTTTTCTTTCTAATTCTGAACTTATTCCAGGAACTAACAAAATCCTGCCCTTACAGCTTCAACAAACCAAACACATCAATCTTTCCTACAACCAAAATACCATCTCAATAGAATTTGGCATTATAGATTTTGTGACCGGAGAATCGGAAAAAAACATCCTTTTCAAATTAGACAAATATGATCAAAATTGGAAAAACGGGAATGAACTTGTGGCAGATTATTATAATTTACCTCCCGGAGAGTATGTATTTCAAATCAAATCAGCCAACAGGTTTGGAAATATTGGGCAGCGGTCTTTAGCAATTACCGTGATGCCGCCATGGTATACCCAATGGTGGGCTTGGCTTTCCTATGCTTTGTTGCTGTTTTTAATGCTGTATTGGGTTTATGGATTCTTACTCCGTAGAAAACTTGCCCAAGCAGAAGTCATCCGGCTCCAAGACCTCGATCAGGTCAAAACCAAAATCTACACCAATTTGACCCACGAATTCCGCACCCCATTGACTGTGATTTCGGGTATTGCGGACCATATTTTGTCCCAACCTTCAATAGAGAATTTGAAAGACGGGCTGCCCATGATCAAACGGAACAGCGCGCAGTTGCTACGACTGATTAATCAGATGCTGGATCTATCTAAACTTCAGTCAGGTAAATTGTCCCCAAAAATGATCCATGACAATATCCTGACTTATTTAAAATACCTGACCGAGTCTTTTCATTCCTTTGCTGAATCGAAAGATATCCGATTGCACCTACTTCCGGGTTTTGATGAATTATATATGGATTTTGATCCGGAGAAAATCCAGGCCATATTTTCCAATTTTGTAGGAAATGCAGTAAAATTCACCCCACCTGGAGGCAATATTTACATCAAGATTGAAAAGAATACCTCCAAAGAATTAGGGGAATTTTTGGAAATCAAAGTGAAGGACACAGGCAAAGGTATTTCCTCTGAGCATTTGCCCTACATTTTTGACCGTTTTTATCAGGTGGACAATTCATCAACCAGGTCAGAAGAAGGGACCGGGATTGGCTTGGCCCTTACGAAAGAACTGGTGCAACTGATGTCCGGTACGATAGAAGTCAATAGCCAATTGGAAAAAGGTTCGGAATTTATACTGAGACTTCCCATAAAAAATGAGGCACCAAAAGGAAATGCCGGTGAATTTGCCCAAGAATCATTTACAAATGTCAAAGATTTGGTGGCAGCAGCGGGCTTAGGGATCGAGGAAGATTACGATGAAAGCCTTCCAATGGCATTGCTGATAGAAGACAATGAAGATGTATTGAGCTACCTGGAACTCTGCCTCCAAGGCAAATACAGAATTCAAAAAGCAAGAAATGGCCTCCATGGAATCCAACTCGCCATAGAATTGATTCCAGACATTATCGTCAGTGACGTAATGATGCCTGAGAAGGACGGCTACGAAGTCGTCGAAAGGCTAAAAAAAGATGAACGGACCAGTCATATTCCCATCATCCTGCTTACTGCCAAAGCAGATCTGGAATCACGATTGGAAGGATTGGAAAGAGGCGCAGATGCATACCTTTCCAAGCCCTTTGAAAAGAAAGAGCTTGAAGTAAGACTCCGGAAATTGATTGAATTGAGGCAAAGGTTGACGGCACGATATGCAACACTGAGCCCAGAAGGGATTGCAGAAACACCGGCGGAAATACAAGAGGATGCTTTCCTAAAAAAGCTCCGGTCAATCGTCGATGCGAATTTAGAAAGCGAGGAGTTTGGCATTGGGGAGCTATGCAAGGAACTGGCGGTTAGCCGGACTCAATTACATCGCAAACTTAAGGCGCTGACCAACAAATCCACCTCCCAAGTCATTCGGACGATCAGGATGCAAGAAGCAAAGAAGCTTTTGCAGAATCCTGCCTTGAATATTTCAGAAATCGGCTACGCGGTCGGGTATGGCAATCCCAGCCATTTTACCCAGGAGTTTACCAAGGAATTTGGGGAAGCACCGAGCTTTTTTAGAAAAGGGTAATTCTTTATTCTAAATAAAAGAACCGATTTTTCAAAGCTGTTCTTAGGATACAACTTTTAACGAATTTCTTTTCGGCTTAAGAAAAAGGCAAAATCAGCTTTTCGCATGAATTGGAACAAAGTCTAAAGCTTATGAATCAATAGATAATCCAATGTTTTAGGCATGTACTTACCTTAGATTCAATAAAAAACATAGATCGGGTAATACAAAAATCCATTGGCGTGAAATCGGCAATGGTTTTTTTATTCTCAATTTGATCCAAGGCTTTTTAGAAAAGGGTGATTTTTTTCCAAGCCTAACGGCTAGTTCTTAAACCTGATGGGGCTTCAACTTTTTTTGAAATTATCTCTTATTGCTTAAAAAACAGTCAAAAAAGGCATTTTTATGGATTTGGAACAAAATATAAAGCATTTGGAACAATAACTACGGTTCGATCATCTTCTCAAACATACCTTAGTTTCATGTTTATTAAGCGCTTTCGTTGACTCCATTAGAGAAGGAGTAAAGGCCTTTTTAAAAACCGAAGTATAGAGTAAACATGAAATCTGCTTTTCAAAATTCTAACCATTTAACCCCAAAAAAATGAAATCTAAAATGTATTCCCTTGTGGCACTATTAGCCACATTTTTAGCATTTACTGCCTGTTACGATTTAGAGGAAGAAGTAAGTGTCAATGCAAAGAAAGTTGATAACCAATACCTGGTTAAGGAGATAGCTAAAGGTGCAGCTTTAAAAGGCTCCAATGGCATCAACTTTGGACCGGATGGCAATCTATATGTTGCTTCGTTTCTTGGTCAGGAAATAATCGTGATGAACAAACAAAACGGCAAGATCATCAAAAGGATTTGTCATGAAGACGGGGTGATTGTTCCTGATGATTTGGTATTTGGCCCTGACGGATCGCTTTATTGGACTGATCTTTTTATCGGAGAGGTTGGCCGAATCGCTCCTGATGGAACTTTGACCAAGCAGTTTGTAGCCCCAGGGGTAAATCCCATAACCTTCTCAGATGATGGGCGTATGTTTGTAGGACTTTGCTTTCTAGGCGATGGACTTTATGAGGTGGATCCCGAACTTAAAGCACCACCTAGACCGATTATTGTTGCATCACCGCCATTGAATCCATTCCCACTTGGTTTTTTGAATGGATTCGATTTCGGTCCCGATGGGAAATTGTACGGACCTCTCTTTGCAGGAGGTGCAGTGATCAGGGTAAATGTCGGAGGGCCAGGAACCCCACCCTCAACCAATCCTTTTGCTGATGGTACCGCAGAATTCGTGGCAGGAGGCTTCACAGTTCCTGCTGCTGCAAAGTTTGATTCCAAAGGAATCCTGCATGTAGTGGATCAAACAGGTGAAGTATTCAAAGTAAACCCATCAACTGGAGAAAAAACACTTTTCATAAAAATTCAAGCAGGACTTGACAACCTGGCCTTTGACTCAAATGGCAATCTATTTATTTCCAATAATGATTTTGGTACAATAGTAGAAATTCTTCCCAGTGGACAGCCCCGCACTATCAGTCGTGGGGGAATAACCTCCCCAATGGGCTTAGCGGTATTACCTGGGGTAAATAAAAAAGATGCATTATATGTTCCGAGCGTTTATCGCCTGCATCAATTGGATGGCCTTACAGGCAAAGAAACCAATGATTTTAAAGGCGATTTACTCAATGGTGCCGGTAATCTGACAACGCCATTTACACTTTCAGCAGATGGGGAAAATCTCATCGTTTCTTCTTGGTTTGGCGCGGTTGTGCAAATATGGAACCCACAAACTGACAAAGTTCTTGAAACTTTCCCGATGGGTGCTCCGATTGATGCCATCCGATTTAAAAATGACATTGCAGTGTCTGATCTTGGACTTGGCGGAGTGGTCCGGGCAAGTGACAAGTCGATAATACTTCCGATAGACGGTGTCAATGTATTTGCACCAAGTGGTCTGGCTACTGACGGCAACACGTTATGGGTAGCTGACTGGGGTACAGGCATTGTTTGGCAGGTAGGATTTAACGGCGATACGCCAAGCACACCTTTTCCTATAGCGACTGGATTAATGAATCCGGAAGGTTTGGCTTGGGATAAAGAAGGCGGTTTGTTTGTTGTTGAATCAGGAGCTTCCAAGCTATCACGAATTGATCTGATAACAGGAACTGTCAGCAAAATTGCAGATGGTCTCAAACTGAGTGCACCTGCATTTGGTCTGGAAGGTTTCCCACCAACTTGGTTATTTGACGGTGTAGCAGTCGGCCAAACCGGTGATATCTATGTTTCGGGTGGCGGCAGGAATGTGATTTACCGCATCTCAAAAAATTGAGGTTATATTTTAACAAAATAAAAACCATAAGTAAACGATTTTCATTTTTTTAACCATTTCAAGCGACCAACTCCTCCTTTTCCATTGCGAAAAGGGGGAGTTTTTTATTCCACTTGATCTTTCCAACCGCTATAAGCTGTCCTGTTTCCCGGTTGTCCTACTTCTCCGGAATCCGGACTTTAAGTTTTATCCAAATACTGCTTCAGGAGAAGCTGCAGAACTATCCACTATTATTCTTCCAACCGATTGTATTTCCTCAGTACTTCCACCAGCAATCCGTGTGGCAATGCGTAAGACTTATTTGCATTGATGCCTTCCATGGTTTCTGCAGCAATCATGGCATTGATAATGGCTTCTTCGACTGCCTGAACTGTAGCTTCCAATAAAGGATCAATCAGGTCATTTGGCAGCATCTCCACTTGTGAAAAATCATCCCGCTGAAAGGCGTCAGGATTGGCGGTGGAAAAAGCGATAAAAATATCCCCCGAACCATTGGTCCCGATTCCTCCAGTATTGCCGATTCCGATCGGAACGCGATTTGCAATCCGCTTCAACTGATGGGGAAGCAAAGGTGCGTCGGTCGCCACGACCACGATGATGGAACCGTCCCCTTCTTTCCGATAAGATTGTGGCGGCAATTTCAGTTCATTGTTCAAAGTATCCAACAGCTCCCTTCCTACCGGAACTCCTGCAATGGTCAGTGAAGGTTTTCTGCCAAAATTTGCCTGCACCAAAGCACCCACGGTGTAAGAGGAATCTTTGACTTTGACAATTCTCGAGGAAGTTCCAGTTCCTCCTTTGAAACCCAAACACATCATCCCCGTACCTCCGCCTACATTTCCTTCGGCTATTTTGCCACTTGAGGCGTTTTCAATCGCTTCTAGCACATGTTCTTCCTTGACATGAAAACCATAGATATCATTCAAAAACCCGTCATAAGTTTCCGCGACCACAGGATAGGTGTACCACCATTCTTCCCCCTTATACCAATCGGTATCCACATACCATTTCAATACCGCATCCCTGACCACGCCTACGCTGTTGGTATTGGTAATCATAATCGGAGTTTCCAGGAAGCCGGATTCGGTCAGCCAAGTGGTTCCAGTCATTTCACCGTTTCCGTTCAAGCTGTACCAATTGGCAAATACAGGGCTGAATTTATTTGCTTTTCCTCTCGGGAAGATGGCGGTGACCCCGGTTCTGACCGGACCTTTGCCCACGATATTTTCCCCACTTCCTGAGATGATGGTGCTGTATCCCACTTCCACGCCTTTTACATCGGTGATGGCATTGAATTGACCTGTTGTGCCGTCAAATGGCACTCCTAAATCTCTGGCTCGGGGCTTTTGGGCGAAAGAAACTGAAAGTGTGAAGGAAAGGATAAGAAGTAGAATAGCGTTTTTCATATTGTTGGCTTATAATTCATCCAAAAACTTAAATATCTCAATATAAGCATTTTCAAATTCCTCTTGATTTGGGCTGTGCTTTCCCCCGGGTATAAATATCCTAAGGTCTTTATCATTTCTCAGCAAGGGAATAAATTTTTTGAAAGTCACCACCGGAATCTGATCATCCAAGCCCCCATGCCACAAAAAAATGGGCGGGTCTTTTGGGTCAAAGTAGGTAATCGGTTCAAAAACAGCCAAGTTTTCTTTTGATTCAAAACCTTCAGCAGGGAAAAGTGCCAGACCTAAGGCTTTAAACTGTTCATTCTCATGCTCAGTAAAAATCCTTTCCACCACATCCAATCCATCCACTGGCCCAGAAAAATTGATGATTCCTACGATTTGGATGCCATCGTCAAGTTTATTGGGATACTCCGGATTGTTTTGGGCAAGGCCCACATTGGTCGCAATATGAGCCCCTGCCGAAAAGCCTGACACAACCACATTCTTCAAATTCAAACCATAGTCAGCGTTGTTGGCTTTGAGAAAATTCAGGGCATTTGTAAGGTCGCTTGTTGCAAGGGGAATCCCTCTCTTCAGTCTGTAATTCAGGTTGACGACATTCAAACCTTTCTTGAGGTAAGGTTCAATGTACCTTTCCTCCTGACTTTTGTCGCTGAAGTAATAGCCTCCTCCATGAAGGAATACGATTGTGTAATTCCGCTTTCCAAAGGATTTTGCTTTTTGGGACAGGTAGATATCCATCACCTGTTCCACATCTGAACCATAAGAAACGTCTTTTAAAATCTGGTAAACAGTTTCCTTTTCTGTAGCGGATAATTCTACCGCAGATGTCATTTTTTTGGAACAGGAGGAAAGCAGAAATAAAAAAATAAGGAATAGGTTTAAGCTGGCTTTTTTCATTTTTTGGTAAGTTGGTTTTTCAAACTTAATGCGTCGGGAAAACCCCATTGCTCTACAATTTTCCCATCCGCTATTCTGTATATGGAGGTTTCATAGATGGTTACTTTGATACCCGTAGCATCAAGTCCTTCGAATGCTCCCAATTGGGTACCTGTCGATCTATATCTTGTCACCACTTTGTCGCCTTCACTTACCATATCGACTATCTCTTCTTTCCAATCCGGAAATATTTTTCTATGGCTTGTAATTGAATGTTTTGCCCCATCAATTCCCTTCCACTCAATTTCGTTGATAAAGTGGCATACAAAATCGGGAGATATTATTTTCTCCAATTCCGTTACATTTCCGTCGCTCCAAATTCGGTGAAAATCTCTTACAACATCACGGTTGGCGTCAAGGTCTATTTGATTTGGTTCTGAACCACAACTGTAAATAAACATGCATACTATAAGCATCAGACCTGCACAGAAAGGTTTTTTCATTTTGGTGTTTGTTTAAATTACTGAGGCTTTTTTTACATGCAACTCAAATGGACCAATTCAAATTCTATTTAGAATCCGATTACAAAATCACGCGTAATTTTTTCAATAGAAGGCGTCCCGGCGAGTTGCATGTCCCGGATCAACTCCGCCCTAAGTATGTCCAGCGCGATTTCTACTCCTTCTTGGCCTAAGGCACCAAGTCCCCAGCAGAACGGTCTTCCGATGCAGACTGCATTGGCTCCCATTGCCAATGCTTTGAATATATCTGTCCCTCTTCTGATTCCTCCATCGATTAAAACTGGAATTCTGCCTTTGATTTCCTCAACTATCTCGGGTAAGCATTCAATAGTGGACCGAAGGCTTTCCAATTGCCTTCCCCCATGATTGGAGACAATAATTCCGTCGACACCATACTCAAGGGCGAGCGTAGCGTCCTCTCGGGTAACAATTCCTTTCAGTACAATTTTCATGTCACAGTTTGCCCTTAACCATGATATGATTTCCCAAGTCAATCCCGGGTCATCAATCCCGGTTCCTTCAGGTAATATCCCCTCATAATTCCCCATTTTGAGTTCTTTGGAATTTATCAGTTTGGTAAGTGTTGTCCCACCTCTTTCTCTGTTTCCTATCACAGGAGTATCCACAGTCAATACACAGACCTTACAACCTGCCTTTCCTGCCCGTTCAAGGAGTTTTTTAGTAACCTCTCTATTTGTCGTAGGATAAAGCTGAAACCAAAGATCGGCTTGGGATTGCGCTGCAATTTCATTCACGGAATAGTTGGAAACTGAAGAAACAATCATCTGATGCTTTTTCTTGACCGATGCTTTTGCTGTTGCCACTTCCCCGTCTTGATGAAAGAATTTCTGAAATCCGACGGGGCTTAATATGATCGGATTATCCAGGGTTTTTCCAAACAGTTCAACCTTTGTGGAGATCGTACTGACATCGATTAATCGACGTGCTCTGATCTGAATTTTTTGATAGCCCTCAACGTTTGCTTTTACTGTTTTTGAGTCGTCAGCTCCTCCGTTCAGGTAATCAATGGCATCTTTTCCCATGACTTTCCCGGACAAACCTTCCAAGTCAAAGACATTTTTAAACTCCTGCTTTTCATCTTCATGGAATCGACCAGATTGGCATCCTGAAAGAGATATCCCAGGTAAAGCCAAAGCCAAACTGGATAATCCGATCCACTCAAGAAACTTGCGTCTTTGAAGATCATTATTTTGGTAGGGATCCATATTATCCATTTTGATGGTTTTTTAAAATGAAATATTTGATTTTGAACTCGATTACCCCCTATTGAATTTTCCTCCCGGAAGCCTGCTTTTGATGTATTTGAATTGTCCGTTGTGGTTGGATTCATGCTCACAGACATGAAACCACTTGCAGTAATTGTTGGTCGGACCCCAAGGCCAATCTTCGTCGACCGCCAACAGCCAATTGTCGTCTCTTTTTTTAAACTCCCTGATGGTATTTTCCCTCACTTCAGTCATAATATCGAGGTAGTAATCCAGATTATTGCCTTTGATGGTTTTTCGGGCTTCGTCACCTAGGTTCATCGCCACCTCAAATCGGTTCAAATCTTCTTTGCTAAAATCTCCCCATGCCTTTCCCTCGAAAGTATGGACGTGATAAAAACGCTCCGTAGCGGCCAAATGAAGCAACATGGCGCCAATCGAGTTGGAGTTATCATCCAATAGAAAATCCAATTCTTTCACAGTCATTCCTCTTACCGGCATCAGAATCACGTCCCTCATCCAAGTCATCATGGATAACAAGGTTCCTATATGAAGAGAAAAACCTTCTCTGGGTCCGATTACATTGATCCGATTTTCTGTCGGGAGAGGGATAGCTGTGCTAAATTGCGGCAACAAGGAGAGTCCAAGTGTACTCGAGGTAAGGACTGCAGCAGATTTCATGAAATCTCTGCGTGTAGAAGGTTTGGTATTTTTCATTTTCTTACGAGGAATAGTTATTCAAAGGAATGCTAACAGGCTTAAATGCTATTCCCAAGTCCTTTGTTGCCAACGCAGAACTGTAAACAATTTCCGGCTTGCCTAATGGAGGTTGATTGTTGAGCATCAATGTCACATCTGATACCCTATAACTTTCCCCTGATAAGAGATAATTTTTTCCATGGATGTTTTTGGTAGTGGCCGCTTTGAAAATTGCATCGGCAACATCTTCTACATCTACCAATGCCCATAATACATCCATGTCATAGATCATTTGTATAAAAGGATTAGGAGCAATTTTATTTTTAAACAAAAATTGTATCCCCGTGGAAGTGGAATCCTGTCTGTTTGACAGAGATTTCCCCATTACACCCGTCGGCGAAACTGAGGTGATTTCAAAACTCAAATTGGGGTGGTCGGCTATGAATTTATTGACCGCCTGATTGGCGATAAACTTGGCTTGGGCATAAGGAATGCCTTCTTCGCTCATAAATGGCGCATCATCTTCAGTGATTTGGTCACCTTCCTTTTTTCCTGCAGGTAAAAACGGAAAGCTTGTGTTGTATGCTGCCACGGATGCAATGAATACGACTTTTTCAATCCCGGGAGTTTTTAGAACTGCTTCAAGGAAGTTTTCTGTACCCTTGATGGTCGGGTCAAACAGTTCTTTCTGAAGGTCTTTCACATCCAATTGAAAAGGAGTTCCTCCATGAATTACAATGTCACAGTCCTTCAAAAAATCCATAAGCTCCTGCTTGTTTTCAACATCAAGTTGAGCGATTTCCAGATTCTCTGCATTCTTGAGACCGAGCAAATGTTCATACTTTTCCTTTTTGGAAATATCTGTGGTTGATACTTTTACTTTGTATCCTTCATTCAAAAACTTTTGGGTGTTATAGCTTCCAATAAAGCCTGAACCCCCGATGATGCCTACTTTTTTCATATTTGGTTATTTTTATAGTTCGTCTTATATTTTTTGGGTTTTCCCGTAATTTATTTTAAAGAATGCCTGCTAATCACTTCTTAAACTTCCCATACACCCCTTGTCCCGGGAAAAACATTGGGCACGGTCTCACCATCTTTCAATATAAAAGCCCCGTTTACAAATACATTTTCATCTCCTACCTGCAAGAAAAAAAACAAGTCAGGGAAACTTTTGAGGGATTTAGTTCTCATCATTGGAATTATTTAAAAAGGAAATTAAGTGAAATAAAATACCAACAGGTCCATTGAATTATTGTATGTGGCGTTTTGACCTTGATTCGCCAATCTTACAATCTAAAAAACTCAATCCTTACCTTATGCCCTCTTAGGACGAAAGCTGTTTATTTCTTCCCCAATGAACGAGTTTTCTTTCCGGAGGAAGGTCTTTAGGTCGTAAAGAAATAAAGAGAAAACATTATTGGACAACCTTCCATTAATTCAATCTCAAGTCAAAGGCAGAGAAACAAACCAATGCGAAAACCTCTCCCAAAAATCAGGGTTAAAACCTGTGATTCGAATAATATGGACGATAAGGAAAACAAAAAAGGCTACAGGAAATACCCATCTCCCCTGCTTTTCATTTCGTTCCAAAAAAATCAGGACCATAAGAACCACATAGCCCAACGATATCCCAAGTATATAGGGATAGGTTCCCTGAAGGCCTAAAACATTATACATCACACGCACCATCACAGGCTCAAACAATGCCAATCCGGCCACTATCATCCCCCTGGCGTGAATCGTCATGGAATGCCTATACCAAATAGCAACCCCAAAACCAAAGCTGAAAATCAGCAAATCCTTGAATGGAATCCAGAATTCCGGCCCTACAGGTTCCAACTCGGGGCTGATTCGGTTATTGGCCAAAAGCAAAACAGAAATAAACAGAATCGGAACTAAGAAATAAGAAAACTTCCCAATCGTTCTATGCAGCGCAAACTTCTTTTTACGAATCAAAATCGGTTGGATCACCAACATCGCCACCCACAAGAGGGCTGTAACCACATGAAACTGAAAGTATTGGTTAAAGTCTGCTGACCCATCAAAAAACTTAGAGAAGTAAGAGGGCCAAAACCCAACAAAGGCCAGAACCAAAAAGGCTAGATAATAATATCCTGTATTTTGAAACTTCATCCTGTCAGATTTTTATGTGAAATATTAAATAAAATGATCAGTTATCTTTGGGCTTCCGCTTTTGATCCAAATATTCATAATGGCTGTTGTCAGGTGGAGTCCTGATCACTTTACTCTCCGGCAAAGGACCCAATTGCTTTACTGCCAAATCCATAGCCCGCATCATTTGGGCAGTTTTTTCAGGATTTTTCTTCGTGAGGTTGGTAGTCTCTCCGGGATCAGTTTTAAGGTTGAATAAAAGCGTATCGTGGGCATCCACTTTTTTCATACCTCTCGTACCGACAAAACCCGCAAAGGGACGTTTGATCTTCCAATCTCCCTCCCGATAAGCCTCTTGACTGGATAGCATGTAATATAAAAATGTGTCCCCTTCCCTGCTGCCATTTTCAAAAAGCACTCCACTGAGGTCCTTTCCATCGATCTCACGGTCTTGAGGTATCTCAGCACCGACCAGTTTACAAAAAGTAGGAAACCAATCCATTTGTGTTGCCAAGTCCTCATAGACTTGACCCGGTTCGATTTTCCCTTTCCACATCGCCACGGTCGGGACGCGTACTCCTCCTTCGAAGGTAAATTGCTTGCCTTCTCTGAGTGGACCCGCCGAACCTCCATGGTCTTCCATCACCAGCCAAGGCCCATTGTCTGATGAAAATACAATCAGGGTGTTTTCAAGAATTCCCTTTTCCTCCAATTTTCGTAGAACTTCTCCCACACTCCAATCCAATTCCTGAATGACATCTCCATAAAGTCCCCTGTTGGAAGTTCCCTGAAAATCCGGAGAGGCATAAATCGGGACATGGGGCATATTGTGTGCTAAATAAAGGAAAAAGGGATTTTCTCCTGCAGAATCAATGAATTTTAAAGACTCCTCGGTATAGGTCTTGGTGGTGAAAGTCTGATCCACTTCGTATTCTACGACATCATTTCCCCTCAGGTAAACGACGGATTCCATGTCATTGGAAAACGGAATTCCAAAGTATTCATCAAAACCCTGATTTAGGGGAAGAAACTTCTCCATATGGCCCAAGTGCCATTTTCCTACTACCGCAGTGCGGTAACCTTTATCTTTTAAGATTTCGGCGATGGTGATTTCCTCAGGATCCATCCCAGAAAAGCTTTCAGGGAAAAACACTGAATTTATACCCATGCGTTGGGGTATCCGTCCTGTCAAAAGTCCCGCCCGCGATGGACTGCAAACCGGTGAAGCAGACAAAAAAGAAGTGAATTTTATCCCCTCTACTGCTATTCTGTCAATGTTTGGCGTGGCAATATCCGTGGCACCAAAACAGCCCAAATCCCCATATCCAAGATCATCAGCAAAGATGAAAACGATGTTTGGTAGTGGAGATTGGCTCTTTTTTTCTGCCTCATTTCCGCAGGAATAAAGCAGAATTGCCAAAAGTATCAATTGAATTTTTCCTTTCATTTCTTTTAATGCTTATGCTCCATCAAATGCTTCCTTAAGATATCCTCCCCAAAATCATTTCCCTTTTCTCTGAAAATCGAATGGATATGGTTGGCATTGTCAAGGAAACCGACATTGTCATACTCGATGATAAAATCCGGGCTGTGGATCATGTAGTAATGCGCTTTCATGGGTTCATAGCTTCCGATCCAGGCAAAGTACACTTCATCCATTCCCCTTGCATGCAGGATGGCGAGGTATTCTTCTGCCTTCTCCTTTTCCATGTTGTTCATATACTCTTCGATGAGGTAATGGAGCACTTTCTGCTGCTCGGGTCGGAGCTCTGAACCTTTGATCCCCATAAATTCTTCATACCATTGTGGTCGGTCAGGATTAGTCAGGATATCCTTAGGGACTTCCTGACTCAAGGTCGCTTTGGCTTTTTGATTTTCATCCAAGGTATTGACAAACCAAAAACCATAATCCTCCTCCTTACTCAGCGGCCGCAAACCTGAATATTGGGTAACCTGCACCACAGCAGGATCAGAACCAAAAAACAACGGTGTCATCGAAAAGGAATCTTTTGTCATCGTTAGGTTAATGGAGATGTGGTGTCCTTCAAACTTGAAACCCCAAGCCGTGTCCATCCCGGGATTGCCGAGGATGGCGAGGTAATAATTACCGTAATCCCAATCCAGTTTCCTGATAAACCCGATCGTCCGGTCGTCAATTTCTTTTCGTTGATGGGCAATCTCAAAGATCTCATGCAAAATATCATCCACCTGCATGATGGCAAAGGTCTTGAGGTATCCCTGTGAACTGAAAATCGTGCTGAGGATCTTGTGGAATTTTTCCTTGCTGACCTCAGACAAATCCCCGTATCGGAGTCCTTTGCGTGGTGCCAAACCTATCGGAAGGTTAGTCCAATTGGTGCGGAGGCTGTCATCCATCGAGAAGAGTACACTGTCTTTTTGGTTGGCAGAAAGGGTTTCCATAAAATCCACAGTGACTTTGACCATGTCTGTTTTGGATTGGGCAAAGAGTCCGATTGAAAATGTTAAAATGAAGACAAGAAGGGAAATGGTTTTTTTCATTAGAGAATCGGTGGTTATGAATTGGATTAAATGGTTAACTGCTTAATTGCTTAAATTTCGGGAATTTCCGTCTTCTGTCCTTTCTGTATTTTATTTATCAAGCATTTTTGACATACACTTCGGTACCTTTTCCCAGATCAACATATTGGAAAGACCGTGTCAGCTTGATGGCCCCGGAGGGACTGATGTCAAACTCAAGCTTTTCAAAACTCCCCTCAGGATTGCTTGGATAGACAAAGAGATTGTTACCTGCATACACATATTCTTCTCCAAATACTTCATTTTTGAGCCAAAGGGAATTATGGTTATTAAATAGACTGAGGGTTTTCTTGGGATCATTTTCATGGATATAGGTTCCTGTCAGCTTGTCGATGGAAGCAGGTTCTACAGCCAAGGTCCTTGCCATTCCCACATTGAAGACTACTTTGCTGACACCCTTTGAATCGTCCTCCACTTTCAACTGACGGTCTTTGGCAGCCTTGGCCCAAGGGTCTTTGGGGATGTTTTTATCTCCCGTAAAATACAGCTGCGTCACCAAAGGCTGATAGCCCTCCGCGGTCACCATCATGTGAAAATGTGCCGGACGGATCAATCCTCCCCCTGCATCATAGGGAACGGGGATGATGGTCTGAAAAGAATAAATGCCTTCGGTGTCCGTATAAACAGTACCTCGGTAGCGGAAGGCTGCAGTAGCATTGTCATAGACACCCGCTTCGTCACAATGCCAAAGCTCAACCTTTGCGTTTTGGTAAGGAGTGGTGCAGTCCTGATGGAGGATTTTACCAAGGAGTTGTACTTTACGGCCCTTCGAACCGGCTACAACCAAGTTGCTGCGCTCGGGACTGCCGGGTCTGTAGAATGGCCCCAAAATATCAGAAGTCGTAGCACAATCTCCCACATACCCTGTCCCGTCAAAGCGTATAAATCCGAATGCACTCACCGCAGTGGCGCATAGGGCTGATGTCTTGATAAAATCTCTTCTTTTCATGGCCTTTGGGTTTTGGTTGAAAAAACATCTTTGTCAATCCAATTCCAATCTAAAAAAATATTTGGGCAAATCCGATTCTGACCAAAGAATCAAGTACCAACAGTCCGATATACTTTCCGAAACAAGGGGAATATTTTTCTAGGAGTGATTTAAATATTTAGATGTATTGGATAATTAGGAGAATAGTTTTAATTTTAGGCAATTTCTAATCTTTTTAAACCATTATATCCAATTTATCAAAATACTTCATGACACAAATTGTTCAAAATTCTGATTTATCAAATAAGCTCCCTGCTGAGGTTAATATTGAAACATTCAAATCTGTGTATTATTGGCTGAACGCAAAACCTGACTCCCATATAAAAGTATTTCCTAAAGCCAGATTGGTAAGTTTTAATGACATTTTAAACTTAAATGAAAAAATTCAACAGAAATTACAAAATCATCATTTATTTACAAATATAACATCGCTTACAATAGGGTTTGAAAAAGGTGAGATAAAGACGTTTAATGCATGGGAAGTCTTTAAATCACACCACTGGGAAATTCCTGATAAAACAGAAAGTGTTTCTATTAACTGGGATATTACCATTAAGTTGCCTAATTATGAACTTCCTCAAAAGCACACCCTAAAAGTCCGTTTGGGTTCTTCATTAAGACCCAATGAATTTTTCCATATGATGACAAATGGAGATGATGAAACAGAATTAAAAGAAAATTTATCTTTTGTTGTTTGCAAAGTTGATTTTATAAATGTTGTAATTTCTAAAGAACTTATACAAATTGTCGAACAATGGTATAATGCCCTACCACAACTTTATTCTAAATCTACATATCAGAATTTTCTTGAAAAACATCGATCAATAATTGCTCGGTCAGGTCATTACATAACAACCTTTATCGGCCTTGCTATTTTATATATAATTTTTAAGATTCATTTAAAAAATTTTGAAATATCTAACTTTAATAAAGATATCTACCTAGATGCTGTATTCTGGGTAATTTGCCTTTTTGGAACTTATTTTATTTGCAATATAATTGGAGCATCTTTTGGCCAACTTATATATGAAAAAGTTGACAACATTGAAGGTCCTCATCCTTTTGCAATTACCAAAGGAGATAAAAATGAACAAACCGAAATTGAAAGAAAAAATGGAAAAATTACAAATAATTTGACTTGGCAATTTTTGATTAGATTAACAGTCGCTCTTATCTCCCTTATCATTTCCAAATTTGTATTATACAAATAGGATTTAGCCCGATTGCTAACGCATTCCGGGTATAGTATAACGTCTGATTCTGACAGGGTGGGATTTGTAATTCCACCCTTTTATATTTTTCAATTTGTTATTGGATTCCAAAAAATCCTAAATTTCTATTAGTACTCAATTTCTTTATTCTCATCCATTTATATTCCTATTACAGATTTTCCACTAAAAAAAAAAAAATCACTTGACCATGAAAAAACCATCATTACAAACAATGACAGATAGACACCTTCAAGAGCATCAAACGGAGCTTTTAAGGCAGATCAATTCAAACCTCTCTTGGCTTAACAATATCATTGCTACTGCGCTACTTTTAGGATTAGGATACCTTGTCATCAAGTTATTTTCTTAGAATAAATTAATTTATACCTTAGTTTATTTCAAACCCAATCTTAATATGGAATCAATCCTAAATAGACAATTTGATGAAAAGTTAATTGAATTGATAGATCATTTTAAAAATTATCCTGAATTACTCCCTTTCGTCGGAAATAACTGGAATGATTCAAAAAAGATCCTTCTAATTGGAGAAAGCCACTATTTTCCATTTGATGAAGTTAAAGAATACTCGTCTATTGAATATTTTAATAATTGGTATAAAGAAAATTCAAATGGAATCAATGAGGAACATAAGAATTGGATAAAAACTCGAAAAAATATTTTTGATTTGGAGCAGAATATCTTTGGGAAGGCTATATCCATGTATTTTAATATTAAAAAAGCTATTCTAACATTGCCTGAATTCAAAGATTCTTCTGTTGTTTTTGACAAATTTAGCTATCTTAATTATTTCCAAAAACCTGCGGTTTACAAGGGAAGAAAAAATGAAAACCGTTCAATAATTGTCACTGACTTTGATAAAAAGTTTGCATTTCAAACACTTTTACAGGTTTCAGAGGTATTGAAGCCCACAACCATAATATTTGTAAGTAAAAAATCTTTTGATTCCTTCAAGGTAGAAAAGTCTAACCATGATTCTATGTTGCTTAAAGATATAATAATTGATTTTGCACCGCATGCTGGCAGACCATGGTGGAATAAAAAATCTCGGGTCTACGGAAACAGGACTGGAAGAGAGAAATTTATAGATTTAATTAAAGAGTGCTATTCAAAATAGGCCTTTTCTAAGAGTAATTCAAGGGTTGGTAGTAGGTTGGTCGAAATAAAAATTACATCCTTTTATTTTTCTTCGTCTGAGT
Organism: Aquiflexum gelatinilyticum; assembly: GCF_024813435.1. Taxonomy (NCBI): domain Bacteria; kingdom Pseudomonadati; phylum Bacteroidota; class Cytophagia; order Cytophagales; family Cyclobacteriaceae; genus Aquiflexum; species Aquiflexum gelatinilyticum. The sequence goes on along the minus strand of NZ_JANAEZ010000005.1, from coordinate 94,242 downwards.
AAAATTTGTAATTCCACCCTAATATTTTTTTCAATTTGAAATTTGAATTTACTGTTCTTGATCCAAACAAAAATTAAATTACAAATAGTCGGAAGTGCCATTATTAAAGAATAATTTGTTTTTACTTAAAATAATTTTTTTTTACTTATTTCATTTATATAGAAATATGAAAATTTAAATTTAAATTTTAAATTTAACCACAACATACTAAATATTATATATATGATGAATGTAGAAATTACTGTAGCACTAATTACCGCAGGTGCAGGTTTAGCATTAGGTATATTTAATTCCATTAAATATGTTTCAACAAAAAGAAAACTTTTAATTCTTGAGGAACAAGGAAAAAAATCTGAACAAATTCGATTGAAAGCCACAGAATCGGGTGAAGTTTTAATTAGATATCTATCTGATATTATAATTTCTCTAGAAACCCTAAAATATCATAAAAAAAATAATACTGGACAGGAAATAGAACCATTAAAAAATTTAAACATTGCACTTTCAAGTACATATCGAAAAAATTATGAATCCGCACTCTATACTACACCCTATATAAAGGAAAAAGTTTTTTCAACTGTAATTCCTTTACTGAATAACAAATTTGAACTTACGGATGATAACATCGAAACGTGGATTGAAAAGATAAAAATTCTTCATACAGAAGTTGCAGAATTATATAGATCGACCTATTTAGGTAGTCTTTCTTTAGGTGTAATTTAACCCCTCTCTGGGTGTAGTTTAACGTTTTATAGTGTTCTGGGTGGGATTTGTAATTCCACTCTTATATTTTTTCCTATTTGTAATTGGATTACATGAATTACCAAGTTATTTCAGTTTAGAAAAAAAATATAAATTAAAGATGATTAGAAGGTGAAAATACAAAATTCACCTAGCTCCGGTAAAGCTGAATGAATTTATAATTGGACTTTAAATTTAAAAAATTTTGAAATATGACTAACCAAGATGGAAATGACTTTGAATCTGTAAAAATTTTTATTGATACAATACACAAAGATTATGAAATTTGGTATGCCAAAGTGTGCCGATTAAATTACCGGATATGGTATTCACTACAGCTGATAACCTTATTGAGCGGCTTTTTAACTTCTATCTTTGTAGCCTTTCAAACTCAAGCTACATGGACACCGACAATAAAAATTATTTGCATTATAATTCCTTTAATCGGATCATTGGCAGCGACAATTGTTTTGCAATTTAAAGTCTTTGAAACCTGGAAACTTAGAGAAGAAGGAAGGATTTCTTTTCAAAATTTGGTCAATTTTAGTAGAAGTCAATTATTAAAATGCAAATCACAAGAGGACTTTCAAAAACTACATGAAGAGATATCTTTAAAAACAAATGAAATTGAAAATGAACAATCCAATAAGTTTTTTTCTTTGTATGGCAGTAATTTTATCGCCTCCTATGCCACAAAATAAAAATCAGCACTAGCCTTAATCAAACCCCTTTTATTTTCCCAATTTGTAATTGGATCCTCACTCACCTTATTTCCTACCCAGTTCATCTTTTAAATGAACTTGTTCGTCTCTAAGATAAACTCACTCATCTTTTTACCTAACTTTCTGTCCTTTTTTTATTTAGCAAGCACCTTTTTATATCAAGCGGGAATCTTTTACCATTAAGGTTGAGTCTTTTTGTATCAAGTTTGACTCTTTTTATATCGTCGTTGATCCTAATCATATCAAACGAGGGTCATTTTTTATCAAGGGAGCATCTTTTTGTATCAAGTTTGGCTCTTTTTGTATCAAGCGAGGATCTTTTTACATCAGCGTTGAGTCTTTTTATATCAAGCGAGGATTTATTTATATCAAGGTTGAGTCTTTTTATATCAAGCGAGCATCTTTTAGTACCAAACTTGGAATTCCGAGATCCAAAGTTGGTCACTGGAAGTACTCGATTGGTTCTTTTTGATATTCCATAAAAAAGGCCGAACCATACGGTCCGGCTTTTAATACTTCAATAGTTCAAATCAATGGTATTCTTTTACACACCCGATCCGCCATTGGAGGCTCGGGGCTTCTTTTCAAACCGCTTCCGCATGTCTTCATAGATGGCTTTGGCTTCAGGGGCATTGACCTTCGCAGCTTGTTTGACCGAATTGTAATAGCTCAGGGCGCTGACATAGGCAGATGATCCCGATTGCATGGCAGTATCGCTCATGGTGTCCTGAATCTGCGCCATGATCCGGATCAAAGCCATGAGACCGCTGCTGTTGTTCCAGTCTTTTTGGAACTCTGCCTGATCAACAAAAGCTGGAAGAAATTCCGGGCTGTTGATGGAGTAGTCCAAGGCCTTGTCGACAAAAGGCTCTGTCCCATCACTCATTTTGGGAAGTTTCTTACGCTGTTCCGGCGTGAGGGCGATCACATACGGAGCCAAGAGGCTCTGTATATTCTGAAGATTGGCCTTGATGGCCTGGAAATCCGCTTCTGGGATCTCGATGGAGTTTCTGTTATCCATACATTGAAAATTAGGGGTGAATAATTAAAAACTGCAAGTACCATGTACTTGGAACAAAATGTAGTTATTGTTTGATTAAGAAAAAAGGGTTTAGGTAAATTATTTTAAAAAAAGATAGTTTTGTATAACGTTTAGCAGTTTGTTGACTAGAATTGATTGAATAAAGAAGGGTTATAGCGTTTGAAAAAGGGTATTCCCCTTTTTACCTAACTGAGTCACCAATTTGGTGAACTAGGTTGCTTATCAGGTAAAACCACTCGGCTTTTTGGTGAACCGTCCGACCTAAAGGGTCTGACGGTGGGCTAGCTTGGCAAACCGTCGGACCTTTTTGGTCAGACGGTTAAAAGTATTGAAGATCCATCTAGCCTTTGAAGTGCAAAGAAGAATATTTTTAACTAACCGTCCGACCTTCAGAGTCTGACGGTGGGTCAGTTTGGCAAACCGTCGGACCTTTTTGGTCAGACGGATAATATTATTCGCTTAAAGTCCAATCTTTGAAGCGCAAAAGAGAATATTTTTAACTAACCGTCTGACCTTCATGGTCTTACGGTGGGTCTTCCATAGAGGATGACGTTGCAGATTGGACATGATTTCACACCATTCTTGTAATCTCAAAGCAGATCAGAATATAATAAGTGTACAATTGACATTTTTTTTAATATCTTTCCTTATATTCATCAATCAAAACTGCCATTTTACCTCCTGTTGGAGGTTTCACAATATAGATAACCTATTAAGCTAAAGACAATAAACCTAAAAAACCATGCACTACAACTTTAAATCCTTGACTTTTCAGGCCTTTTTGGTCTGTTTCCTTGCGTTTCGCTCTGCAGCCTTGTCACAGGACGGGACGATCTACCCACTTGAAGCACCTGCAGAACCGCGGGCCATTTTACTTGGTACAGGAGGCGTCGAAAACCAACCTGCAAAAGAAAGTTGGTTCAAACAGTGGGGCGATCCGATGGCCCGAAACATCACTGTTGCCACCCTTACTCCTTTCCTCCCCGAACCAGGAAAAGGAAACGGTACTGCCGTGATCGTCGCACCGGGAGGTGGATTCAGTTGGTTGTCAATGGGCAATGAAGGTTGGGAAGTCGCGGAGGCACTTGCGAAGCAGGGAATCGCGGCCTTCGTACTCAAGTACCGACTCAACCCGACTCCGGAGTCTTTGGAGGATTTTTCGGCTTGGATGAACCGTCCTAGAACTGCACCGCCCGCAGCACCAGCTTCCGGTTCCGCACAACCTGCCACTCCTCCCCGTCCACCGCAAAGAGACTTATCCAACCAACTGGAGGATGCCGAGGCAGCCTATGCCATGATTGTGGCACGTGCCAAGGAATGGGGCGTTGATACCGACAGGATCGGAATGATCGGTTTCTCGGCAGGTGCAGGATTAACGATGCATTCTACCCTTCACTCCAAGACCATGAAGCTTGCCTTTATCGGTCCTATTTATGGAGGCATGGGTCCCGTAGACGTTCCCAAAAATGCCCCTCCGATGTTCAATGCGATTGCGACGGATGATTTTCTGTTTCAGGGACAGTTTGGAGTGATTGAATCCTGGTACAAAGCAGGTATCCCGGTGGAATTGCATCTGTATCAGAATGGAGGACATGGATTTGGTCTGGGTAATCCCGGCAGGACAAGTAATAAATGGTTTGATGCATTTATCCATTGGTTGGATGTCAATAAGTTTCTTGCTGCAAAATAAAGCCGGGAAATTTCAATGGCCGGTTTCAATAGACTAGTTCCAAGTCTGAAAAAAAGTTAGACACCCTTCGAGGTCTAAAAGACATTTTGATATCCACTAAGCCACGGGTTGAGACCCGTGGTTATTTTTTGTTGGACCATTTTTTGGTCTCCCATCGACAGAACGGTACGCGGCGTCGAATTTTCCTTCTGGCGGGAGTTTCATAGGAGGTTTTTACCAAGAGGTTGGGGATTTTGGAATTAAGCCCCTTAGTGGGCCAAATTATAATAGTCATTGAAATGGTTTGATTTCTGATTTCCTTTTACGCAAATCATAATTTCTCCTTGTATTTTCGTCTCTATTTTATTTTTTCGTTACCAAATGGTTTACTTTTTTTTACAAATCTCAAAAAATAAATTTATGTTTGGTATATGCTGATAGGTCACTGGAATCAATTGAAACTTACAATATCGAAATATCCATACTTTTTTATTTTCGCCTTCATAATCTTCAATTTCAGTACTTTAGATTGCTATGCCCAAAAACCTCACATCGAAGGTGGCCTGTTTAAGGAAGGTTTGCTGGAATTAAAATTCAAAGAAAATTGGAAGTACCAACCCGGTGACAATCTTGAATGGGCAAACCCGGATTTTGATGACAGCGATTGGTATAATTTAAACCCGATCGAATTGAAAGCCTACCAAATGCCCGACAGCCTTTGGTCGGGATATGGATGGTGGAGGATCAGTTTTACTGCCGACCCAAAAACAGTTGCTGAAATAGAAAGGCTATATTTTTATTCTTGGGGTGCAGCAGAAATTTACCTGGACGGTGAGCTTGTGGCTTCATTTGGAAATTTTTCACCAGACAGCCAAAATGAAAAAACCTATTCTCCCAACTATGCTGGGGACAGACCTTTGAAAATCCTACCAAAGGATGTGCATACCCTTGCTGTGAGGTTTTCAAACCATCAGGCCAAAACAAACCATCAGGTCTTCAGGTACTTTTCTGAAAACCTTGGCTTTAATATCGGCTTTTCGAATGCCGTCCGGGCAGAATATTCAGACTTTCGATATGCCAACAGTTTTGCTACCCTTTCCGTGATTGTGGTCGTGCTTTCTATCCTATTGCTGTTGCATGTCTTGCTCTACATCAAATTCAGGAAAGAAGAGCCTTACTTGGTGATTACGCTCATTACCTTTTTCTTTTTATGCGCTGCCATCTGTGCCCACATCCTTTTGTTTGTGGATCTGAATGGCTTCACCAATCCAATTTTCAGTGGTATCTTAAATTCAACTGCTTTTGGTTTGGGCTACAGCTTTTTGCCCTATTCTCTCAGCTCCTTGTTTAGGATCAAAAAGTTCTATTGGACCAAACATTTGGTTTGGTTAGCCCTTTTGAGGACAGCCAATTATTTTGTCAATGTATTCAACTTTATTCTTTTTGATGCTACCATTATCCTTGCGGTCATTATTCTGATGGTGGTTATCATGCGGATAGCCATCCGGGAAAAAAATAAAGGAGCGCTTTATGTGACTTTCGGGGCAGTCGGTACTTCCGTATTCCTGTTGGTCAATAGGATGGTCAATGCTGACATCATTTCGCTTAGCACATCGCTTTATTACCTGGACCTGATATTGCTGTATATCAGTTATCCATTGGGTATTTACATTTACATCACCAACCAATACGGCAGGCTCTTTTTAGCCATGGAACAGGAAGTGGAAGAACGGACCCACCAACTCAATGCCATGGTACTCAACCTGACCAAAACCCAAAAGGAACTTTCCACAAAAAATGATGAAAATGTATTGTTGCTGAAAGAGATTCATCACCGGGTCAAAAACAACCTGGAGGTAGTATCAGGTTTGTTGGCTTTGCAGTTTGCAAAAATTGATGACCCCAATATGCAGGAAGTCATGTTGTCCAGCCAAAACAGGGTGAAGTCAATGGGCATATTGCATCAAAAACTCTATCAAAGCGAGCAGTTGGCATTTATAGAGATGAAAAATTATTTTGAAAACCTCTGTGAAAACATTCTCGACTCCTACAATGAAACTGACAGGATCAAGGTCGATATTGAAATGAAAGAAATTGAATTGGATGTGGACACCGCTGTGCCTTTGGGTCTGATAGTCAATGAGCTCCTGACAAATTCTCTGAAATACGCCTTTCCAAAAGGAGTAAAAGGTAAAATTGAACTGAGTCTGAAAAATGTAGACAATGACAATTTCCAGCTTAAAATCAGTGATAACGGAGTTGGGAAACCACTGTTTGGAAAAGCGATAGGAACAGGTTTTGGCTCGCAGTTGGTGGATTTGCTGACCCGTCAGATTGATGGCAAACTGATACAGGATGTCAGCAACGGGACTTTGATTTTAATTAATTTCGAAAGGCAGGCAACGGCCAAGGTCTAAATTGTTGGATGGTTCATTATTTGGATTCAGTAATTCCTTCAACTTGATCAAATATTTTTAGTATAGCCCCGAAGTAGGCGAAACTACAATCGCCAAGGTCAAGGTGCTGCACTGATATTTGTACTCACTATAATCTTCATGCACAGCAGCCCATGGTAAAGAATGAGGTTTGTTCTGTATTTCGGTCACGAATCTCATTTGATATAGAATTTCAAATACCGAAATGGTTGGGAAAATCTTATTGTTTTTTTCTACAATCCTTGTGATTAATTGGTTCGCGTTTATTTCTCATGTCACTTTTTGTCTTGAAACAAAAAGTAACCAAAAAGTTCAAGAAATTTTAATCCTCCCCCACACGGTGCCACGCCGGCCCGGTAAAATTTCCTGCTCCCCGCTGTGGTTTCATAGGAGGACTTTTTCTTAAGAAAAGGATTCTGGAATTCCTTTGTTTGGACCTTTAATTAAAAAAAATAGTCCGCCGCGGCGGAGCGAAATATGAGTAGCCATGGGTAAGGTGCTAAACTAAATTCAATAATTAATCAAATCTTCATGCACCGCAGCCCATGGTAAAGAATGAGGTTTGTTCTGTATTTCGGTCACGAATCTTATAAAGTAGAGAATCTCATTACCGAAATGGTTGGGATGAATTTCTTTAATATACTCTTAACATTCTTGCCGATTTTCTTTACGTTTTATTCTTTAGTCACTTTTTGTCTTGAAACAAAAAGTAACCAAAAAGTTCAAGAAATTTTAATCCTCCCCCTCACGGTGCCACGCCGGCCCGGTCCGCCGCGGCGGATCTTCCTCCCCTCAAGTGTTCCATAGGAAGATTTTTTTAAAGTATGAGATTCCAAAAATCTTATCTTAAATCCCTTACAGGAAACTATTTTTAATCCACCTACCCCTACCCCTCACCTTCACCCCTTCCTCTCCGTCCTCCGAGACGATTGGGGTAAATCCATATCAACCACCTATTTGCCACTTCAAACCTGCCTTTTTTCTCCCTTGATGCAAATCATGGCTTTAGCTGATTTATGTCAGGTTTTTATCTAGGTTAAGTGGATACTTTTAACACAATACAAAGATCCAATTCCAACCAAAAACATTCCTGTCATGAATAACCTGAAATCACACACCATCCTCGAAGAAGCCGATGATATGCTTGATATGGCCAAAGAAGAACTTTGCCGACCTGAGGAAGACGTCGTCCACTACAATGTCTGCAAGCACGCTTACAAAGCCATCGAAAAATACATGACAGGGTACCTCCTGCAAAACGGAGTCCACATCCAGCAGTCCAACCATATCAAGGATTTATTGAATCAGTGCAGGGCGCTAGACAGCAAATTCAACCAACTCAACTATGATCCGGTCATCAGTGCCGAAGATCCTGAGAAATTGATGATGAATATGCATACCGCCAAAACTTTCATCTTCCTGGCCGAGAAAACAAGAGATTACGTCGGCCAAAAATAACCCCAATCCAGCTTTTAGTTTTTTCTGTCAAAGGTCAGGCCTGAAGCGGAAGAAACTCCAAAACCTCTTCCTCCAAGAGCCATAGTCCATACATTTTATCCATACCACTTCGCGAAACCGTCATGGAAAACAAAAAAAACAATTTCAAATACCCCGGCACCAGGGTTGCGATGGACGGCAACACCGTCGCCATCATGTGTGAACGAGAATCCTCCGATGCCGCAGGAGCCTACCCAATCACCCCATCTACTCAAATGGGGGAATATTGGGCTGAAGAAGCTGCAAAAGGCCATCTGAATGTATCGGATAGGCCTTTGATTTTTATAGAGCCGGAAGGTGAACATGCAGCAGCGGCCGTCACCGCAGGTCTTTCGATGACCGGTTTGCGCTCTGCCAACTTCTCCTCCGGACAGGGTATCGCCTACATGCACGAATCACTCTATGCCGCTGTCGGCAAAAGACTCACTTACGTGCTCAATATCGGTGCCCGTGCCATGACGAAATCCACCCTCAACGTCCACGCAGGCCATGATGATTACCATGCCATTGACGACACAGGATTTTTTCAACTATTTGCCAAAAAAGCACAGCACGTCGCTGACCTTAATATCATTTCACACAAAATCGCTGAGCTTGCCCTGAACCCCGGGGTAATTGCACAAGATGGATTCCTAACCACCCACCTGATCGAGTCTCTGATGCTTCCTGAAAGGGAACTGATCAAAGAATACCTTGGCCGTCCTGATGACATCATCCCCACTCCCACTCCGGCACAAAGGATGATCTATGGCGATACCCGTCGTAGAATCCCCGAAGTATGGGATGTGGACAATCCCATGATGGCAGGCATCGTCCAAAATCAGGATTCCTACATGCAGAGTGTCGCGGCACAGAGACCCTTTTTCTTTGACCATATCAAGGACATTACCGATCAGGCTTTTGAAGATTATTATGCCCTCACCGGCAGGAAATATGAAAGGGTAATGACTTACAGGGCAGAAGATGCCGAATACCTGATCCTCGGACAAGGCAGTGTCGTGTCAAGTGCCGAAGCAGTGGTGGATTATTTGAGAAGAACTCGCGGACTGAGAGTCGGGGTCGTTGACTTGGTCATGTTCAGGCCTTTTCCGGCGGATCTTTTAGGAAAAGTCCTGAAAGGAAAAAAAGGCGTGACGATTTTGGAAAGATTGGACCAACCGCTTTCTGAGGATTCTCCGATCATGCGGGAAGTCCGCTCTGTCATCACCAAATGCATCGAAAACGGTAACCACAAAAAAGACCTTCCCTATCCTGAACTTCCCTCTTACACTGCCGGCGAAATGCCCGCTTTGTACACTGGCTCTTTTGGTATGGGTAGCCGTGACCTTCAGCCTGAAGGTATCATCGGCGCAGTAGAAAATATGTTGCCGGACGGCAAACACAAAAAGAGGTTTTACCTCTCCATTGATTTTATCAGGGAAAATGCCTTTACCCCAAAACAAAGGGAGCATCAGGAAAATATACAGGAAGCCTATCCCCATGTCAAGGAACTTGCTGTCCATGGTTCGGAGAATCCAAACCTGATGCCTAAGGACGCCATCACAGTCAGGTTCCATTCTGTCGGTGGTTGGGGCGCGATCACCACAGGTAAAAACCTGGCCATGACGCTTTTTGACCTGCTTGGCTATGACATCAAAGCCAATCCAAAATATGGCTCTGAAAAGAAAGGACAACCAACCACCTACTATTTGGCGGCAGCTCCCGAGCCTATAACCATCAACTGCGAATACTATTTTGTCGATGTGGTGCTCTCTCCCGATCCCAATGTGTTCAAGCATACCAACGCCTTGGCAGGATTGAAAAACGGAGGTGCATTTATCATCCAAAGTGAAAGAAAAACTGCAGATGAAGTGTGGGCGGACATTCCAAAACATTACCAAAAAACAATCATAGACAATGACATCCATGTATTCTATGTAGATGGATTCAAGATTGCAAGGGAAGAAGCTACTGATCCCGAACTCCAACTCAGGATGCAGGGGATTGCCTTCCAAGGGGCTTTCTTTGCAGCATCTCCACTGATGAAAAAATCAGGGTTGACCGATGTCGCCCTACTCAAAGCCATCGAAGACCAACTGCAACATAAATTCGGTGGCAAAGGTCAGCGTGTGGTAGATGACAACATGCGCGTCGTCAGAAGAGGTTTTGACGAAGTCCATGAGATCAAAAACAAGGTGCTTGGAGCGCAGACCGAAAAATCCAACGGTCAGTTGATTCCTGTCATCCCGACCATGCTCAAGGACGCGCCAAAAAGCCAGTCCAACCTTACCGATATCCACCGGTTTTGGGAACAGACCGGAAGCTTCTACCAAAGCGGTCGAGGAAATGACAACCTTACGGATCCATTTATCGGTCTTAGTGTCATCCCTGCAGCCACTTCTGTTTTCAGAGACATGACAGGCATCCGGTTCGAACATCCGGAATGGATCGCCGACAACTGTACTGCATGCGGCAATTGCTATACCATCTGTCCCGATACAGCCATTCCTGGATTGGTCAGTGAACTCTCAGATGTACTCGATACCATTTTGAAAAGGGTAAAAAGAAACCATGATAAACTGGAGTTTCTACCCAAAACTGTGAAGCAACTGGAACCCAAAATCAGGGCGCTTTTCAACGAAGACCACAAAGGCGTCACAGTCAATATGCTGATCAATGAAGCCATAGACCAGGTTTTGGAAACTGAGAAAAAGGATTCTCTTCTGAGAGTTGAACTAGGATGGTTCAGGGAAGAACTGGGGGATTTTCAATTTGCTCTTACCCGACCTTACTATGACCTCCATGAAAAAAAGCAACCAAACAGCGGCGGTCTTTTCAGCATCACCATCAATCCCAACACCTGCAAAGGCTGTATGGAATGCGTGAAAGTCTGTAACGACGATGCCCTCAAAGTGGTCAAGCAAACAGATGATTCCATTGCTCGAATGAGAGAAGAATGGAGCGTATGGTCTGACCTGCCCAATACGCCAAAGAAATACAACCGCATCGACGATCTCGAAGAGAAAATCGGTCCACTCGAAACCATCCTCCTTGACAAAAACGCTTACCAAAGTTTTGCGAGTGGTGACGGGGCTTGTTTGGGATGCTCGGAGAAATCAGTCGTCCACCTCTTTATGGCTACTGTCGAATCCCTGATGCTTCCACGTGTCGAAAAACATGTTGCCTACCTCGAAGGTCTGATAGACAAATTGGAAAAGCATATCCAAAGCAAGTTGATGAAATCCATGAACCTCATGGATACAGACCTGATGTCCAAAATTGTCGCAGAAAACCATGGCACAGACCTGACTATCTCGGGAATTGCGAGCAGGATGGAATCCGAAAAAGGTACAGACCCAATTGATCCGGATTGGTTGACAGAAGCCACCAACCTCCTTTCTGGACTGAAGACCCTCCTTTGGAGATACACAGCAGGAACTACCGGCAAAGGCAGGTCCAGCATGGGTATGACGAATTCGACAGGCTGTACTTCGGTTTGGGGAAGTACTTATCCCTACAATCCATACCCATTCCCTTGGGCAAACCACCTGTTCCAGGACAGTACATCCATGGCAATGGGAATCTTTGAAGGCCATATGGCAAAGATGTCAGATGGCTTCAAGCTGATCCGAAAAGCCGAAATGGAGCTCAAAGGAAATTACAATCCCAAAGAACAAAGAGATTTCTTCACCTACTTCAATTGGGAGCAATTTACAGATGAAGAATGGAAATTGTGTCCACCTGTTGTAGCCTTGGGTGGTGACGGTGCAATGTATGATATCGGATTCCAAAACCTTTCTAGGATGATGGCTTCCGGCAAACCCATCAAGGTAATCGTCGTCGATACCCAAGTGTACTCCAACACCGGTGGACAGGCCTGTACCTCAGGATTTATCGGGCAGGTTTCTGACATGGCGCAGTTTGGCAAAGTCTGGAAAGGCAAGCCCGAACCAAGAAAAGAAATCGGCCTCATCGCTATGGCGCATAGAAATACCTATGTGATGCAGGGAACTTTGGCCAATACCAGCCACATGATCGAAGGATTTATTGAAGGCTTGTTGACCAAGCGTCCGGCGCTGTTCAACCTCTACACTACCTGCCAACCCGAACATGGCGTGGCCGATGACCTCGGTGCACACCAGGCAAAGTTGGCGATGGAATCGAGGGCTTACCCGATTTTCAGGTACAATCCCGACAAAGGAAAAACCCCTCAGGAGGCTTTTGACTTGGACGGAAATCCTGCCATGGATCAATTGTGGCCAACCTATGAATTGAAATACATCGAAGGCGGTAGACCAAAAACCATGACCGTGGCGATGACTTTTGCAGATTTTGCAATCACCGAAGCGAGATTCAGAAAGCATTTCCGTAAGGCTCCGAGAGACACTTGGAATGAAAATATGGTCGTGCTTTCCGAATTCCTGGAAATGGACAAAGATGCCAGAGAAGGCAAATTCCCATACATCTGGGCTGTGGACCAAAAGCAGCTGCTCAGCAGGGTTTTGGTAGCCAAGACCATGGTTGAATCCTGTGAGGAACGCCGGGATTTTTGGATCATGCTCAGGGCCATTGCCGGAGTTTCCGGTACCAAAGAACTTCCAAAAGAAGATGTGGAAAGCAAGGTGCGTGCAGAAGTGGTGAGCAGGATTGCCAGAGGTCTGATGAAAATGGCCGGAGATGACGGCGCAGGTATCATGGACTTGGTACAGGAAGAACCAAAGGCTAATGTCAATGGCGCTCCAAAAGCTGCTGCCACAGGTGACGCAATGGCACCTTGGATTGAAACTGAACTTTGCACTTCCTGCGATGAATGTACCAAGCTCAATCCAAACATATTCGCCTACAACAACGACAAGAAAGCCTTTATCAAAAATGCAGAAGGCGGAAGCTACATGGACTTGGTCAAAGCTGCAGAAAAATGCACTGCAGGAGTAATCCATCCGGGTTTACCTGCTGACAGGAATTTTGCAGATGCCGAAAAATGGGTCAAAAGGGGAGAAAAATTCAACTGATATCGTGCTGAATCTTCAATCACATACCTTCCGACACGGGGTTCATCCTCCGGAAAACAAAGAGGAGACAAATAAATTGCCCATCCGGCAGTTCTCTTTCTCTCCTCTGATCATCCTTCCCATGCAGCAGCATATCGGAGCTCCTTCGCGGATCATTGTGAAGGAAGGACAGGAAGTGGTGCGGGGGCAACTATTGGCCGAAGCCAATGGCTATATGTCTGTGCCGGTTCATGCTCCTGTTTCAGGAAAGATCAGAAAAATCGCCAAAGTCCCTGTTATTTCCGGACAGATGACTGAAGGCATTTACATCGAGACTTTCCCCTATTCGGGACAGGAAGTCATTGAAGGCACGCCAATAAATTTAGAAACAGCAACACCCGAACAAATCCTCAAAGGCATCCAAGATGCCGGAATTGTGGGTTTGGGAGGTGCGGCATTTCCCACCCATGTCAAACTCAAAATCCCGGAAGGAAAGGTCTGCGAGCATTTGATCATCAACGGCATCGAATGTGAGCCTTACCTGACCACTGACCACCGGGTCATGCTCGAGCAGGCCAATGATATCTACACGGGAATCCGGTATCTCATCAAAGCGACCGGTGCCAAAGAAGTCATCATCGGCATTGAAGGAAACAAGCAGGATGCTGCAGACCATTTGTCCAAACTCATTCCCACAGACCTTCCTGTGAGGGTACAGGTAGTCCCTGTCAAATATCCCCAAGGGGCCGAAAAGATGCTGATCACTTCTTTGCTGGGCAAGGAAGTTCCATCAGGAGGCTTGCCGATAGATGTGAATGCTGTCGTGGTCAATGTGGCCACCACTGCTGAGATTGGCAGGCTGCTGCCGCACGGTCAGGGAATCCAGGAGCGGGTGATTACGATCACCGGTCCGGGAGTGAAGAAAAAAGGCAATTACCTGATCCCCGTAGGAACACCTTTGCGGTATGTCCTCGAGCAGGTCGGCGCAGCCGAAAACATCAGTGAAGTCTATATGGGCGGTCCGATGATGGGTGTGGCTGTTTCCAATCTGGATATCTCCATTGTCAAAGGAACATCAGGTATTGTGGTTTTTGGGGAGGACAATATACCGAAAACAGAAAAAATATTTCCTTGCATCAAGTGTGGGGCCTGTGTGGATGCCTGTCCCATTTCTTTGAATCCATCGAAATTGGGCATTTTGGCAAAGTCAGAAGGGTATGATACCATGGCCGAGGAATTCCATTTGATGGATTGCTTCGAATGCGGCTCCTGCTCTTTTGTCTGCCCGTCCAATATTCCGCTTGTACAGTATTTCAGACTGTCCAAAGGGATCATCAGAAAACGCAACGCCGAAAAAACTGCAAAAGCCAATGTTTAGCAAAACCCTACATATCAGCACTTCTCCGCACATCCGACAAGGAATGAGTACGGATATGATCATGCGGAATGTGGTCTATGCCATGATGCCGCTTGTTGTTTTTTCAGTAGTATCCTTTGGCTTAAATGCACTTTTGGTCATCATCACCGCAGTCGCTTCGAGCGTCCTGACAGAACATGCCCTATGCCGTTGGTCAGGAAAATCATCTACCGTATCGGATTGGTCGGCAGTCATCACAGGCATTTTGCTGGGACTGACATTGCCCCCGATCTTTCCACTTTGGATGACATTCCTCGGAGGCGTGGTTTCGATCGCTATCGGAAAGTTTGTCTTTGGAGGATTGGGAAGCAATGCCTTTAATCCGGCTTTGGTCGGTAGGGCTTTTTTACAAGCTGCATTTCCGGTTGCCATCACGACCTGGCATCCCTCCTTTTTGGAAGGAAGATTTTACAGCATATCAAAGTCAGTAGCCGCTTTCCCCTTTTCCACCCCTGTGGTAGATGGGATTTCGGGAGCTACTCCCCTATCTGCATTCAAGTTTGACAAAGTCACAGCCGATACCGCGGACCTCGCTTTTGGATTCATCAGCGGCTCTACGGGAGAAACTTCCGCTGTCCTGATCATTCTAGGAGGAATCTATTTGGCAGTAAGGAAAATGATGAACTGGAGAATTCCCGTCGCCATCCTTACTTCCGTATTTGTCCTGAGTTGGATCTTACATATCATTGACAATCAAGTCTATCCCTCACCTGAATTCATGCTGTTTTCCGGTGGATTAATGTTGGGTGCGGTCTTTATGGCAACAGACATGGTCGGTTCGCCGATCACTCCAAGAGGCGTGGTGGTATATGGCGCCTTTATCGGACTGGTAGTCGTCGTTATCCGGATTTGGGGCGGACTTCCCGAAGGGGTCATGTATGCCATCCTACTGGGAAATGCACTTACCCCACATATTGACAACCTGATCAGGCCGAGGGTTTACGGTACCAAAAAGACCAAATCATGAGCGCAAACAAAATCCTATCGACCCAACCAAACCCCACCGAAGGCAGCAAAAAAATGCTGATTGCGATGGTAGGCATCGGCGTTATCTGTGCTTTGCTCATTGTCTTGAGTTATGAAGGCACCAAAGAGAGGATCGAGGTCCTCAAAGCCGAAGCACTCGAAAAAGCAGTTTTCAAAGTTGTGCCCGGCATCAGTAAAACCAAGATTTTTGAACTTACGGCAGAAGGAACTTTCGTACCCTCAGATGGAAAAGACAGGAGCAAGACCCTTGTCTATGCAGGATATGACGATTCGGATGTCTTCAAAGGTATCGCCATCGAAGCAAGCGGGCAGGGCTATGCAGACATCCTCCGGATCCTGTATGGCTATGACCCTGAGGAGCAAACTGTGGTAGGATTCTATGTCTTGGAAAGTAAGGAAACCCCGGGATTGGGAGACAAAATAGAAAAGGATGAAACCTTCCTCGCCAATTTCAAAGCACTGGTATTGGCACTGACAGAAGATCTGACTCAAATTCAAAATCCTGTTATGCCTGTGAAATCAGGCATGAAGAAAAATCCATGGGAAGTGGAAGGCATCACGGGTGCCACCATTTCGTCCCGCGCTATCGGCAATATCATCGGCGAGAGTTCGGCAAAGATGATCCCCCTGATTTATAGCCAAAAAGAAACTTTCAAATCGGTACCAAACCCCGCATCCAAATGACACCAACAAAAACCACCGACTTGAAAGCAGTTCCCAGCACCACCGATGAATTCATCAAAGGGCTGTGGCGTGAAAACCCTGTCTTTGTGCAGGTGTTGGGGATGTGTCCGACATTGGCAGTATCCAACTCCGCCATCAATGCACTTGCGATGGGATTGGCGACGGCTTTTGTATTGGTGATGTCCAACATCCTGATATCCTCGCTCCGCAATTTTATCCCGAAGCAGGTCCGGATCGCCTCTTATATCCTGATCATTGCCACTTTCGTCACCATGGTGGATTATGCGATTCAGGCCATCAGTGTGGATTTGCACAAGAATCTTGGGGCTTTTATTTCTCTGATCGTCGTCAACTGTATCATCCTGAGCAGGGCTGAAGCCTTTGCCTCCAAAAATACCATCTGGAAATCAGCCATAGATGGCTTGGGCATGGGATTGGGATTTGTACTTGCCCTGTTTTGCCTCGGAGCTGTCCGGGAAATATTGGGAAATGGAAGCATTTTCGGCTTCATGGTTTTCCCTGAATCCTTTCAGGAATGGATCATCATGATCCTTCCGGCCGGAGGGTTTTTCACCTTGGCATTTTGGCTTTTCCTCTTCAACAATTACAAACTTAAAAAAGCAAAAGCATGAAATCTGAATCCCTTTGGTACATTTTCATCAATGCGAGTCTGATCAACAACTTCGTGCTCGCTTATTTTCTAGGCATCTGTCCCTTCCTCGGTGTTTCCGGAAAAATGGAAACCGCCACAAAAATGGGTGCCGCCGTGACCTTTGTCATGATCATCAGTTCGGTCTGTGCTTTTGGCATCCATAAATTATTGACAGCCATCAATGCCCCTTTTCTATCGCTCATCAGCTACATCGTCGTCATCGCCGCCACTGTTCAGCTCGTGGAAATGGTCATCAAAAAAACGAGTCCGGCGCTCTTCCGTTCCTTGGGGATTTTCCTCCCTTTGATCACGACCAACTGCGCCATCTTGGCCGTAGCGCTATTTCAGACAGCCAAAGGCTATAGTTTCTTCGGCAGTCTTGCATTCGCATTTGGCGGGGGAATTGGTTTTACACTTGCCTTGATCCTGATGGCGGGAATCAGGGAGCAACTTGATTTTGCCGATGTGCCAAAAGTTGTCAAAGGTACCGTGATCACTTTGCTGATCGCAGGGATTCTGTCATTGACATTTATGGGATTTTCGGGACTGGGGTCTTAGGGGGCAGTGGGCAGTGGGCAGTTTATAGTAGACAGTATTCAGTGGGCAATGGTCAGTAGTAGTCAGTAGTCAGTAATCAGGAGACAGTAAAAAGGACAGTAAGCAAATACAAAAATGGAATCAGTCTGGAGTTTTGTGATCGGGATTTTGGGGTTGGTGGGGATGATGTTGGTTTGGGTTTTGGTCCAATCCCATTGGCGAAAAACCTTCAAAGACAACATCTCCGATGAAGACGTCCTCGCAGAGAGAAGAAGCTGCGGGAATTGTGGCTGTGTGAAGGTGTGTGAGAGGAAGGGTACACAGTGATCAGTATGCAGTCTTCAGTAGGCAGTTTTCAGTTTTTCAGTCCACAGTCGACGGTCCACGGTCCACGGCAGATTGTTTGAGGAAGGAGATTCAGTGGGCAGTAGGCAGTGGGCAGTGGGCAGTTATCAGATTTTAGTCAACGGTCCACAGTCGACGGGAGATGCTCGGGAGTAGTCAGTTCACAGTAGTCAGTAAAAAGTACAAAAAGGACAACAGTCGACGGAACAATTGGAAGAAGAAAAAAAGACTATGAATCAAAAATACAGGCTGTGGACCATGGACTGTGGTCTGTGGACTTTCATTCAATAAGAGCAAACTAGATAATAAAAACCAAACTTATAAATAGCACAACAATGACCTACTTATCAGACCTCAATACAAAAACGCAATACAAAGCTAAAGTCAGGAAAACCAAGCGACTGACTCCTGCCAATACAGAGGAAATCCGTGAAATCATGCTTGAGGTGGAGGACCCGGAGTTCAGATGTCAGGTGGACCAAAGCTTTGGCGTGCTCGTGAAGCATGACAGTGAATTTGGAAATGAATACCACCACCGCCTCTACTCTGTGGCTGATATTCCTTCCAAAGAAAACGGCAAAACACAACTCACCATGTTAGTCAAGCGATGCTCTTATGTGGATGACTTCAACGGGGAACTCTACCAAGGCGTGGGTTCTAGCTACCTCTGTGACAGGGAAGTTGGCGATGTCATCACCGTGACAGGACCTTTTGAACTGCCATTCAAAATCCCTGAAGACAGAAATGCCAACCTGATCCTGATCGGAATGGGAACCGGCATAGCGCCTTTCCGGGCATTTGTGAAGCATATTTATGCAGATGTGAAAGACTGGAAAGGAAAGATCCGCTTGTTCTACGGCGCAAAAAGCGGTTTGGAGCTCCTTTACCTCAATGACAAAGACGGAGACCTGACGAGCTACTATGACGAAGCCACTTTCGAAGCCTTCCATGCATTAAGCCCAAGGCCACATTGGCAAGATCCGATTTCCCTGGATGCAGCGATCGAGGAAAGGGCTGAAGAGGTATTGGAAATGCTCTCCTTCAGCAATACCTACATCTACATCGCAGGCTATGAAAAAGTCAAAGAAAACCTCAACAAGGCCTTTATCAATATCATGGGTTCAAAGGAGAAATGGGAAAACCGAAAAGCAGAGCTGATCGCAGGGAAGAAGTGGGCCGAAGTAATCTACTAATTAGAGGAATCCATTAAGGAGAAATTTTGTGGTAATTAGTGGATAGTCAACAGTCCACAGACCATAGTCCACAGTGGATTAGTTGAAAGTAGAAAATAGATATTAATTGATATTGGATATTGGTGGAAATTAGTCCACAGTCCACAGTCGATAGACCACGGCAGGCTGTCTAAAGTAAAGATTTGGTGGTGAATAGTTTACAGTCCATAGTCCATAGACCATGGTTGGATTGGTCGAAAGTAGATAATAGATATTAATTGATATTGGATATTAATGGATATTAAATAAGCGGGGCATCATCCCAAATTCCTTATTCTGATCATTGAAACGCCTGCTATAAATAACAAAAATTGAAGTCCAATTGACGCGGCCATGGACCGTGGACTATGGACCGTGGACCAAAAACCATGGACTTGGAAAAAACCAAACCCCAAAGTTTAAAAGAAGCGGCCATGGACCGTCGACTATCAACCATTGACTTGGCAAAAAAGCAAGCCCTGAAGTTCGAACGAAGCGGCCGTGGACTATGGACCGTCGACTGTGGACAATTAAAGATTAATCCTAAAACTTAACGCAACCCTCAAAACCATGACCATCATAACAGCCTTACTCGCACTCGGCGGACTGACGCTTCTCTTGGCACTGATGCTGATCGTGGCCAATACCAAACTCTATGTCTACGAGGATCCGAGGATCGATGAGGTCGAAAGCATGCTTCCCCACGCCAACTGCGGTGCCTGCGGGTATCCCGGATGCAGGCCATTTGCAGAAGCTTTGGTCAAAGGAGATATGCTGCCAGGAAAATGTACCGTCAGCAGTGAGGATGGCCGAAAAGCCATTGCTTCCTACCTCGGCGTGGATGCAGGTGCGGAAGAAAAACGGGTCGCAAGATTGGCTTGTGCCGGCGGGATCAATGTCGCCGTCAACCGTGCCCAATACGAAGGCCTGTCAAGTTGCCGTGGTGCAGCGCTGATTTCGGGTGGTGGAAAAGGTTGTTCCTGGGGTTGTCTGGGACATGGAGACTGCGAGACGGTCTGTGATTTTGATGCGATATCGATGAATGAATTTGGGCTTCCCGTAGTGGATGAAGCCAAGTGTACCGCCTGTGGAGACTGTGTGGAAGTGTGCCCCAAAGACCTTTTTTCACTCCAACCCATCAGCCGCCGACTTTGGGTGGCCTGCAAAAGTCAGGAAGCAGGAGACGGTGTTCTCGAAGACTGCGAAGTCGGCTGTACCGCCTGCGGTAAATGTGCCATGGACGCACCCGATCTCATTACCATGAAGTACAACCTTCCGGTGATCAACTATTCCGGAAGACACCAAACCCAAGTCCCGATCCAACGCTGCCCTACCGGTGCCTTCGTATGGTTGGATGAAAAAGCAGGTCCGATCAAAGGTCCCGAAGCCAAAAAGATTATACGGAAGGGGAAATTGAGAATGGGGGAAAGTTAGGTAATGAAGAATTCATAATGATGAATTACCGGTCCGTCATGCTGAACCGGAGCTTGCGGAGGTGAAGCATCTCTTTACTTTTTGAGACTCTTCTCCGCCGCGGTGGATCAGAGTGACGGATCCGTCAAATTTTTCATTGGTATGAGAGCCGGGAAGCAAGAGGAAAATTAATTCTGAATTCATAATTCTGAATGACTGGAGCCTTCACCCTGAGTCTCCGCCATGGTCAGTGTCTTCACTGAACATTTCTATATTTAACGGAAGGGCAAGTTGAAAATGGGAAAAAGTTGATTTACTAAAACTGATATTTTCTTTTGCGAAAAATGCAAATAATTATAGATTTTTTTCCTTGAGTTGACTTTTATAATGCAGAACTTTAGTATGATTTAATGTTTTAATTTTCAATCAATTCATCCTCATGAAATCCTATATTTTTTTGCTCATCATTGTTTTACTAACACTTTCATCCTGTGATGTAGAAGAGGTTCCTGTATCGGTCAATGACAGGTATGTCGGAATTGTAAATAAGTTGTTTGTTTCTTACCAAATAGCCACTTTCGATCCTGGACCCTTGGAGGGCAATCCGGAGGATAATTTGGTAAATTATGAAGGAGAGTTTGGAGGAATTCCGATCAAAGCCGGTAAAACGGATAACAACGAATTGATTTTTGTTGTCCCCAATCTTCCCGCAGGGAGTCATCAACTTAAACTAAAAATAGGTAATGAATACAGGATCTGGGATGTCACGGTTGTAGAACTACAGCAAGAGATTGATAATTTTGATGAGTTTTGGTCGGATTACGCTGAAGGCAAAACTGAAATCTATGACAGTATTCAAAATTATCCTCACTTAAATAATTTCACAAAAGAAGCAGAAAAATGGTCCAACTATTTTGAATCCAAATTTTCTCTCTTGTCTCAATCTGAAAAAAATGAATTGATCCTAATCACCCATCTCAATGGTTTCAGTAACCTCATACCCTACTATTTTGAAACTCCAACACAGCATGGAAACTGTCTTAAAGCCAATTTTGATGTTTTCTCTTGGAATTCCGTGCACGAAGGCGAAATCTTGAGGTCGTTAAAATCAAAGATGGTTTACCTTCCATCCTCCAGGTTTAATGATGCATTGGTGGCTTTTGTATTTGATCTGATCTGGAGGCACCGCGCTGTGATAGAAATTTCAGCTCCGAAGTTATTGGCCTGTCCTATTCTGAGAGATGTGCAACTGAGGACAAAATGGGGGCTGGTAGGCAATGATCCTATTAACCTCAATTCTGGTGACCCCTTGGAATTTGAAGCAAAGGGCATCTATACTCCCTTGGCAGATTCAGATAAAAATCCTTGGCAGGATTCAAATAATATAAGTTTTATGGTATGGTATTTAGAAACATCCATCTCACAGGTCAAAGAAGAAGATTTAATTGTCTCTTCTCTGATTCAGAAGAGGAAGCTGGATCTGCCTTTTTTACATCAAATCTTTTCTTTTCAATATGTTCCGGAACCGGATACCAAACCATTGACTGATTTTAGTTTCGAAGTAGATGGAATTTCAAATCCATACATTATCCTTTCCCAAAAAAGCCAACAAAGAGATCAGGTGTATTTGACTTTTGAGAGAAAAAACCCGGAACAACAGGACTTCCAGTTTACACTTAATTTTGTCCAGTCCGGCTATGCAGTTTCCAGATTAATAAAGGGAACGATGGCAAAAACTTCTGAATCAATCCTGGACCTGAGTTTTGACAGCGGCACCGCTAACTTGCAGATCCTTTCCGGAGAGCCCCCCTATCAAATTGAGTGGAGCAATGGTGTCACAAACCAAACCCAGGTGAAGTTTAACGCCGGGAACTATTCAGTAAAAGTTACAGATGGAAATGGTTCAGAAGTGGAAATAGACTTTTCCATTCCGGAATTTGGAACAGTCCAAGACCGGGAGGGAAATGAGTATCAGACCGTCAAAATCGGGAATCAATGGTGGATGGCAGAAAATCTCCGTAATACGATTAGAAAAGACGGGAGACCTGTCCAAGAAAGAGAATATTGGCCACCACCAAATCCTTACAATCCCGAAGATTTTGATTATGCCTCCTTTTCCTACTATAATAATGATCCTAAAAATGACAAGGAGTATGGCAAATTGTATAGTTTCACTTCCTATGGTGGCTGCTTGTGTCCCGATGGCTGGGGGATTCCCACATTTGAGGATTTTACAGAAATGGCCAATGTACTAGGAGGACTTGGTGTGGCAGGGAAAAAATTAAAGAGCCGAAGTACATGGAAAGAATCAATATTCAATTCTACCAATGAATCGGGATTTAATGCCAAACCGGGAGGGATGAAAATCAACAACAATATTTATGAAAGCGAGAATATTTTTGTGGGATGGTGGGTATCCGGGCCAGGAGCGCCCGAACGTATTGCATCTTTAGATGTGGGAAATTTGGAATTAAAACTCACCTATCAAGTAACCTTCTTTTTTGAAGGTCATTATATCCGATGCATCAAAAAACAGGAAGGCGAGCCTTCTTGTTGAATCTTGAATCCGAGGTACAGCATGTCCCGTTTTTCGAGAGGATGAAGGATCTCCATTATAAAAGAAGCGAGAAACGAGAGCCGAGAAGCGAGAGCCGAGAGAATTCATAATGATGAATTAATGGAAGCGTCATTGTAAGTGTCCAACAATTAGCAAACGTTCAGAATGGGTAATGACGGTTGGTGTCGCGTCATGCTGAACCGGAGCATGCGGAGGTGAAGCATCTCTTTACTTTTTGAGACTCTTCTCCGCCGCGGCGGATCAGAGTGACGTCTCCGATAAATCGTCATTGGTATGAGAGCCGGGAAGCGAGAGGAAAATTAATGATGAATTCATAATGATGAATTATTAGGGCCGTCATGCTGAACCGTAGTTTGGGGAGGTGAAGCATCTATTAATTTAAATGTAGAGACCCTTCTCCGCCGCGGCGGATCAGAGTGACGGACAGGTCAGATGTAACTCAAGGGTAACCCAGACACGGAGTATCCTTAGCTCAGACACGGAGTATCCCTAGCTATGACACGGAGTATCGGTAAGGGAAGGGTTACGGAAGGTATACCGAAGTATAGGGGAATGGTAACTTTGCTGTAGATGGGGAGAGCTTTTGGGTGGGCTTGAATGATTTTTAAATACCTCTACCGGTACCATCTTATGGCTGGATAAAATGGCAGGTCCCATAAGCCAAAAAAATCATCCGAAAGGGCAAGCTGAAAATGGGGGAATTTAGGCTCAATTCAAACTGGAAATTTTAAAGACCTCTATTTTATCCAGAATTAAAGTCTAACTTTAAAGGAATGAACAAGTTGAAAACCATCTTTTTGATTTTATGTATTGTAGTGACAATGCCAAAGATCCAGGCACAGCATCACATCAAATTCCCCGATTATACTAAATCTTTCCTGTTGGAGTCAAAAGTTGATACAACAGCCAATGTAAACTTTGCCGACTTTGATGGTGACGGTCATCTTGATATTCTTTTGGTAAAAGGAAGGCATTGGCCCATCATTGACAAGGTTCTTCTTGGAAACGGGCGGGGTGAAATAAAAAGCGTTTATGATCTTAGTGATATAGCAGACCGGTCATATACCGGTGGTGTGGCTGATTTCAATGGGGATGGGTTTCAGGATATTGCTGTAAGCAATGATTCCCCAAACCGAAAACTGGTTTACTTCAACGATGGGAAAGGCAATTTTACAATAGGATCTGAATTTGGTCTTCCCAAATGGCCAACACGGAATTTATCCATCGCCGATATCAACAAAGATGGATTGCCCGATATTATTTTGGCAAACAGAGGTAGGTCTTCCACCTCAAATTATATCTGCCTAAACAAAGGAAAAGGACAGTTTGATGCAGATTGTATCTCATTTGCACCTTATCCTTCCACCACAATAACTCCTTTTGATCTGAATAATGATGGATATATTGATTTGATCGTCCCTCATCGAAACGGTGGTCAGAGTTATGTATACCTTGGAAGTTCGGATATGGCTTATTCAGACAACCAACGCATTCCATTTGGAACATCGGATGCAACAATCCGTGTAGCTGCTGCTGAAGATTTTGATGGTGATGGTATACTAGATATCGTAGCCATAGACGAAAACAAAGGAGTAACGCTCTATCTTGGTCAAAGAGGTCAGACTTTTTCGGCAGGAGTTTCTATAGCAGATTCAAAAGTCATTCCCTACGCATTAGCGGTTTCGGATATGAATAATGATGGAAAAATTGATATCATCGTGGGACATGTAGAAGCGCCATCTACCCTATTTTTTAATGACGGGACAGCTCAAAATTTTACATCCATTCCCTTTGGTGATTCAATGGGTACAGTATATGGATTGGCAGTCGGTGATTTTAACGAAGACGGAATTCTGGACATCACGGCTGCACGGTCAGAGGCTCCGAGTGTATTATATTTTGGTAACATCCTATCAAAATAACTTAAATAAAGCTATAGCCAATTGGGAATTTAGGCCCGATCCAAACTGGAATTTTTATAAATCCTTATTTTTTACTTTGAATTTTTTCAATCCAAAATTTAGGTGACCGGATTGGATTTATAGGTTTTTAGTTATATGTTTAGGGTATTGAAAAATGGCAAAAAATTGTTGTAATCAGCCTAAAATGGGTAGATTTTAAAGGTGATCTATTTCTGTGTGCTGTAGAAATATCCGAAAAAATTAAATCTCAAAATAAGATCAAAAAATAAAACAACCAAAGGCTAATCAATCCTTTGAGCAAGGTAATTATACTTGTGTAAAGTGTATATGTAAGTTGGTTTCAAGCTTTAGGAACAATAAAAATGAAATCTAGAAATAAAATGGACAGAAAATATAAATGTTATTTATCAGCTTCTTACGACGCAGACCTTTCTTTAATCAAATCTGTATTGGCAGAAAACAATATTGAAACTTTCGACCTCTATGACTTTTCTATTGGTAGCTCTATCCAGGAAATTCTAAAAAGAAAATTAAGACAAGCAGACTTTGCAGTTTTTGTTGTTTCAAAAGACAGTAAAAGTGTCTTGTATGAAATTGGAGTTTGTGAAGGAATTGGAAAACCTTCGTTAATTATTATTGACCGAGAAGCAAGTTTGCCTTTCTACATTGAGAACAAGTTGTCATTAACTGCAAATCTTAATGATAAAGCATTTCTTAAAATGACACTTCTCGGGTTTATTGATGAAATAAAGGCAAAAAGAAAGCCTATAAAAAAAAATGAAAAGTCAGCCGATAAATCAAGCGAAACCTATAGTAGCGACACAAAGGGAGTTTTAAATTCTTTACTCGAACAAACAAAGAGTATAAGGGAAGTCGGTCACGGCAAGGAATTAGAATATGTAATTGAAGAAATATTTAAGACCATAAACTTAAAATATGCCGACAACAGCAAAGGACCTGACATAGGAATTGATTTTGCTTTGTGGAGTAACAAACTTGGTAGAATAATTGGAAATCCTATAATTGTAGAAGCAAAGTTTGGTGAACTTAGTGATGACATTTTTAAAAAAGCCGAATATCAAATTAAAAAATTTGCAGAATCTTCTGATGCAAAAGCTGCACTGCTCCTTTACCTTGACAAAACAGGCAAAAGATATAAGGTTCAATCTTCTTTAGATCCTTTAATTATTGCTTATGATACAGAAGACTTTATAAAAGATTTGCTGGCAAGCACTTTTGAAAATGTCATCCTAACTAGTAGAAATAAAATAGCTCATGGACACTAGTTATGGCAAGGTATTCAAATCTACATATTAGAAAGCTTTTGCATGATTCAGACAATGCACAAACAGCTGACGAAAAAGGTGACATATTAGAACAGCTAACCGTTTATCTATTCGACAAAGTTCCTGGTGTTCGTTTTCATAAAAAAAATGTTCTTGATGGAGTTAGAGCTCATGAATTAGATGTTGTTTTTAAAAATGACAAGAGAGTATCCGACTTGTATTTTCTCGATTTTGTAATAATAACTGAATGTAAGAACACATCTAATAGACTTGGAAGTGCAGGCGTTAGGTGGTTTATCGATAAACTTAGAGATTGCGGAGTTTCAACAGGCATTTTGATTTCATTAAGTGGAATTACAGGAGTTGTTGACGGAGTAAGCAATGCTCATAGCGAAGTAATTAATGCAGTATTAAGAGACAGGGTTTCAATTCTTTTGCTTTCAAGAGAAGAAATTGCAGCACTGACAATTACCGATGAATTGGTAAATTTATTACAAGACAAAATATTAGCATTAACAATTGAAAGGACAATATTATAAAATAAACAGGCAGTCTCATTTACAAGTTAGGGCAGGCTTAAAAACGAAACAATAATATGACAACAGGCGCTAGATTTTTACGGGCAGACCTTCACATTCATTCCTTTGGTGAATTTGGTTCTTATGATGTTGTAGACCACACAATGACCCCTGAAGCAATTGTTGATAAGGCAATTGAAAAAGGATTAAGCATTATTAGTATCACAGACCATAACGAAATACAAAATGTTGATACAGCCCTTAGATATTCCTTGGGGAAAGAAATACTTGTAATTCCAGGGATAGAAGTCAGTACAACACAAGGTCATTTATTATTATACTTTGAGACTTTCAAGAATCTGCGTGATTTCTTTGGTAAATTAAATGTAAGTCCAGACAAAAAAACTTGTCAAGAAGGAATTGTTCAGTGTTTGAATTTAGCTGAACAATTCAATGGAATTGGAATTTTAGCACATATTGAACTTGATTCAGGTTTTGAAAAAACAATTGCACGTTATGGGCCTCAAATGGAAGATGTGCTTAAGCATAAAAATCTATTCGGATTAGAAATTAGCACAAAACAAAGTATTGACAATTATACTGACAAAGACCAAAGTGACGACAGAAAAAGATTAATAAACCTTAGAAGGAGCATTTTCGGATTAGATGTTAGCTATAACTTACCAAAATTAATGTCTTCTGATTCACACACTCTTAACAAGCTTGGAGTAAATGCAGATGGCGAAAGAAAACTAACAAGAATCAAGGTTGACGAGTTAAACTTTCATTCATTCAAAATTGCACTTCTAAGCCACGAATCAAGGATTAGACTAGAAGATTTTGTTCCCGAACAAAGACCAATTATTAAATCCATAGAATTGGAAGGAGGACTTTTAGACAAAGTAAGTATTGATTTAAGCACAAATTTAACTTGTATAATTGGAAGCAGGGGTGCAGGGAAATCAACATTATTGGAAACTTTAAGAGTGGCCTCAGGAAATTCATCTATTTCAAAAGTTGTAAATTCTGATGTTTGGCCTCAGAACATTTCTTTAAAATATGAAGATGAAGCTGGACAGCTGATAGAATTCAAGAGGGAGAAATATAGTACAACACAAAACATATCCGACCCAATAAATGGAATTACAAAAGTTGACATTGAAAGCTATGGACAAGGGGAAACAGCTAGTACTATTCAACATAGTGATGAAAATCCAAGTATTCTTGTAAACTTTCTTGATACATTTCTTGAATTAGGAGCATTAAAGTATGAGGAGAAGGAGGTCACAGAAAAATTGCTTGAAAATCAAAGCAACTCAAGAAAGTTAAGACTTGAACTTTTAAGTTTAGATGAAACAAAAAAAGCTTTAATAAATGAACAGAAAAAACTTGATAACCTTGAAAAAGAGAAAGCGGGTGAACTAGTTAAGTTTCAAAACGCATTAATTAAAGAACGGCAAATTAGGGCAACGCTGATTGAAGACCTAAAAAATCTAATCACTAAGTATAGAGAAATATTAAGCGACAATTCAACATTTGTAAATTTTGCTACACTTTCAGAAGAAGAAATAATTGTTGGAAAAGATTATTTCAACAGAGTTAAGGAAATTGTTTCAGAGTTCTCAGTAATTGTCAAAGAGAAATCCTCCGAGCTAAACGTAGAATTAACCAAAAAGGTAGAAGATTTAAAAGAGCAATTAAAAGAATGGGCAAACAAAGAAAAAGATATCCAAACAAAGATTGATAATAAGAAGAAAGAGTTTGAGGCACAGGGAATCCCCTTTGATTTGGGTAAAATAAATCAAATTTCAAAAGATATTATTG
Source organism: Aquiflexum gelatinilyticum (assembly GCF_024813435.1). Lineage (NCBI taxonomy): Bacteria > Pseudomonadati > Bacteroidota > Cytophagia > Cytophagales > Cyclobacteriaceae > Aquiflexum > Aquiflexum gelatinilyticum. Next base: position 65,792 of record NZ_JANAEZ010000005.1, on the reverse strand, counting down.
ACCTAACTGCAAGGGTTAAGAAACTTGAATTAAGTCAGAACGAATTACAGGGGCTAGAAACAGATCGTAAACAATTAGTTAAAAAGCGCAAAAGCCTAAAAAACAAAATCTATTATTTGCGATTTGCATTTTCTGAATCTGTTAACCAAAATTTGAAGAACACTTTGGACGGCTTATATATTGATGTGAAATACGAAGAGGGTAAATACTCAGATAATTTTGAACAATCACTGAAGTCGCTTATGGATTGGAGAACTTCTCAAGTTCCGAAAGCCAATTTTATTTCAAGACAATTAACCCCTTTAGAATTGGTTGATGCCTGCAAAAAAAATGACGAAGTAAAACTAAGAACCTTGATAGGTGAAAATGGGACCCAATTGTTAAGTTCAACTGAAATAACAACATTAATTCAGCGGATGAACAAAGACCATAACTATGAAGACTTTGAATCATTGGAGTATGATGACCGACCAAGTATAAAAATCACCAAAGTATTCAAGGACGAAGTTGGAGCAACTGTAAGAAATACAAAATCAATTTCACAACTATCTCTTGGACAACAACAATCTGTTTTATTGGGCATATTAATGTTATCTAAAAGTAAGAAACCGCTGATTATTGACCAACCTGAAGACAATCTTGATAGCGAATTTATTTTTAAAACAATTGTTATGAATTTAAGAAAAATTAAAGAATCTAGACAGGTTATAATTGTGACGCATAACCCGAACATAGCTGTACTTGGAGATGCAGAATTAATAATACCTTTAAAAAGTACAAGTGTTAAATCTCATATTTTAAGTGCAGGCTCAATTGACAGAAAGGCAACCCGTGAAATTTGTTGTGAAATACTAGAAGGTGGACAAAGCGCTTTCAAGCAAAGGCAAATAATCTATGGAATATAGAAAGCAAGTACTCCCACCAAGTGTATTATCGCGATTGATTTTGGACCGGGATGGATTCCCCTCCTTGGTGTAGTATAACGATTGATGGTGGGACTGGGTGGGATTTTAAATTCCACCCCCCTAGGTGTAGTATAACGATTGATAGTGGGACTGGGTGGGATTTGTAATTCCACCCTTTTATCTTTCCATCCCCGATAGCAATCGGGATACAATTGGAATTGTTTCTTATTGTTCCAACATCTTACCTACAACTTTCCAATTCAATTTCCGGCTTTGATTTCAAACCCATTTATAAGGTTTATAGAAATATGATGATACTCTGAAACCAGATTTAACAAAAATTTTTAATTTTAAAGGAACTGGAAAAGGGAGCCCATAAAGAACAGCAGGGACATTTTTCAAAATGATATAAAAGGCAATAAGTAGGGAGAACTAACTGACAATAATAGGTAAGCAGAATGTGCAGGACTTATAATACGATTGGCTCATTGACGACTTTAAAATCACATTTGGACGAAAGCAACATTCATGATTTCAAGTCATTAAAAGAAGTATTAGATTTCCAAACTTCATACACTGCTTTACGGCAACAATTAATTTCTTATTACGAAAATCTGATTGAGCAAGAGAAAAACACACTTGATTTGGAATTGCAACAATTGAGCACAGAAATTGAAATGCAAAGACATCTATCAGAACAAATTTTCAAAGACGAAATTGATAATCTAAAGCAAAAACTCAATATTTTAAAAAGCCAATCACCAGAAAATTTTTTTCAAAGACTAATCAAAGATTTTGGACCTTGGTACTATAAGCGGAAAATCAAACATAAAGAACAAAGTCTTGACAGTGGCATATATAAATCAATTAGCAACCTTCTTGATAATTACAAAAACAAAAACAGTCGCTATCAATTTTTAACTTCAAATGTTGACGAAGCTATTCGGCAGAGTTATCAATATCCTTTATCTGAACTTGAAAGAAAAAAAACGAGAATAGACGAACTGAACAGCTTCATTTATGGTGCATTAGGAGAACAAAAAGTAGTTAAAGCGTTAGAAACTCTTTCGGACGAATATTTTCTGATTAACGACTTTACGGTTTCATTTTCACCCGCAATCTATAACAGACAAGAAAATGATTACATAAATTCAGTTCAAATTGACCATATCCTAGTCGCACCCTCAGGAATATTTCTAATTGAGACTAAGAATTGGAGTGAAAAATCGTTGGAAAATCTGAATTTACGTTCACCTGTTCAACAGATTAAGAGAGCTAGCTTTGTTCTATTTAAGTTGCTTAACAATGAAATGAGCAATTATCATTTACGTTTAGACAGACATCATTGGGGTGACAAAAAAATATCTATCAGAAACCTGATTGTATTAACCAATACAAAACCTAAAGAAGAGTTTCAGTATGTGAAAGTTCTGACAATAAACGAACTTTTAGGTTATATAAACTTTTTTAAACCAATATTTTCAAATTCAGAGACACAGAGAATTGCTGATTTCATTTTGCGAATTAATGAACAAAGAACTATTGCAACAAAATAACGAACCGAAATCCCCCCATTTAAGTGTAGTTTAGCGCCTGATTCTGCGACTGGGTGTAATTTGCAATTACACTCTTTTATCTTTCCAATTTGCAATTGGAATCATTGACCATCCCTTTGGATTCGATTGAGATAATGAATTACAAATTCATGCTGATAAGAAGGCGTAATTTCAAATTACGCCTAGCGCCTATCGATAATTCTCCCCCACCAAGATGCAGTTTAGCGTCTGATGCTACGACCGGGTGGAATCTGCCTACCCTACATCAGGCCCAAGGCTAAAATGATCCAAAGGTATCATTTCCTAACGCCTTGTCCTACCCAAACTACGCAAAGCCTGGGACGTAAGCGGTCATTGCAAAGACAGCCTAGGAATTGTAAGTTTCAATTTGCTGACATTTGTTTCTCACCCCAACTTCGCAAGTGACTGATAAGTGGAATTAATTCTTTTCCTGTATCGGTAAGTGAATATTCAACTTTCGGTGGAACTTCTAAATAAACTTTTCTGACAATCAGTTCATCGGCTTCCAATTCTTTTAGCGTTTGGGTTAGCATTTTGGGAGTGATACCTATTACGGCCCGGTTTAATTCTCCGTATCGCAAGACACCGGCTCTCAATACCCATAAAATTCGCCCTTTGTATTTTCCACCTATTCGCTGAAAGGCATAATCAACAGCACAATGAACCTTTTTATTTTTCATTTATTTAATATTTTTAAATCATTGATAATCAACATTACTACCAAATAAGTATGTAGGATACTTTATAGTATGTACTTGCCATGAAGGTAGTTAATCTTTTTATTCGTAAAACATTACCTACAAAAAATCAGAAAAAATGAGTGCAACATTAAAAAAAGTGCTTCAATTCCCAATCATTAAAATCATTATCGGAATTGTGGTCTGTTTTGCACTTTTTGTAAGTATTCAAAACTTTGTATTAAAACCATTTTTTTATAGCCTCATTCAAGATAAAAATATTGCTAACCCAATTATTCATTGTGTTTCTATCTTGGTCTTATTGGGCAGCTATTTCTTTTTGTTCCGATTATATGATAAAAGAAAAATAACAGAACTATCATTAAAACATTTACCCAAAGAGATGTTTGTTGGTTTTCTATTGGGGTTTTTGACAATTTCATTATCCATTTTCATTTTATACTTATTAGGGTATTATCAGGTTATCAGTATTACGACAACAAACTACCCGGTAAAATTATTCACGACATTATTGGTAGCTGCTTTAATTGAAGACCTGTTACATAGGGGACTCATCGTAAGGGAGATGGAAAATTGGTTAGGAACCAACGCAGCCATTGTCATTGGAATGGTGGTAGAACTTCAACACATATTTAATCCCCATTCCAACCTATTTAGTTTTTTTTATTATTTGATTTGGGGGTTTTCTATGGCAATGATGTTTATCTACACCAAGAGAATATGGCTACCCTATTTCTTTCATATAGGCTGGAATTTTGCACAACCTTTTTATGGCTCCAATCTCACAGGGCTAGATAGTATGGGCAATATCATTCAATCTGAATTTAATGGACCTGAATTCTTAACAGGTGGTGCTGTAGGTATTGAAGATTCGATTTTTACAGCATTGTTTTTACTGTTTATTGGCATAGCGCTTTATTACCTTGCCAAAAAAGAGGGCAAAATTGTAAAAAGCAAACTGTTTAAAAGATGAATCTGAAAGATGCCTATATAGGGGATCATTTCCAAACGCCTTGTCCTACCCTCTTATCCTTCCATCCACGATAGCAATCGGAATGCAATTGGATGGCCCCTACTACACCTCCCTGACTTTTTTAGGCAAACATAATACTGCAAATCGTCAAATTCGACAAGGCCCTGATCTGCAGAAGCCCAAAAGAATCTGTATTTTTAACTATTGGAATCTCACGCTCCCAATAACCAAATACATGTTCTGAGCGAAATCGAAGTAAGCAATATCCTCCTCCTCTTTAAATAACAAACCCAATTGACCATGAACCCGAAATACAAGAAAATCCTGACTTTTGAACTTGCCATACTGTTCCTATTCTTACTTTCCTATATGGCTTATGGGCAGCAGGCCAATGTCAACCTGGATTACAATCCACAGAAAGACACCGAGGGACTGATTCCTTTCAGTGCACCGCTCAACTCACCGGAGGTCCATGAGGACAGGACGGTTACTTTCAGGTTGAAAGCCCCAAAAGCACAGGAGGTCAAGTTAGCCGGCGTTGCGTTGCTTACCGGTTTGGGAAAGGGGAATGAACAGATTCCATTTACCAAAGGAGAAGACGGGATCTGGACTTTGACGGTTGGTCCCTTGAGACCCAATATGTATGCCTATCACCTGAATATAGACGGGGTGCAGGTGGCTGATCCAAACAATACCTATGCGGCCTTTACAGCCATGCCTCCGTACAGTCAGTTGGTCGTGCATGGAGATGGGCCTGCTTACTACGATGCCAAAGATGTGCCCCACGGCAATGTCACGCGACATGTCTATCACTCGACAGTGACCCAAGGTGAGCGTGAGATTTATGTGTACACACCACCGGGATATGATCCGAACAAGAAATATCCGGTTTTGTATCTCTTGGGCGGCAGTGGTGAGTTGCCTTCCAACTGGATCTATGACGGCAGGGTGAATTTTATTATGGACAATCTTTTGGCCGAGGAAAAAGCCAAACCCATGATCATTGCCATTCCAAACAATCAGGTTATTCACCGGAATCATCCCAATCATACCGAGTTGACTTTTGAGATCTTCGAAAAGGAAATGAGGGCACATGTCATTCCTTTGGTGGATAAAAGTTACAGTACGATCCGGACTCCCCATGGCAGGGCGATATCAGGATTGTCCATGGGAGGCCGGCACAGCATGTTTGTTGGTTTGGGTTCATTGGACCTGTTTGCCAATTTCGGCATTCTGAGTGCCGGAGATAATGATGCGGAAAAAACCCTAAGCGATTTCCTCAATGATCCTGATGCCAATGCCAAAGTGGATTATTTGTTTGTTGGACAGGGTACTGAAGAGGCGAAGGGATTTTTTGGAACCAGGGTAAAAGGGTTGACCGATGCGCTAGATAACCATAAGATCAAATATGAATACTATGTCGGTGGATATGGCGGCCATGATTGGTCTACCTGGAGGCATTTACTTCATGAGAGGTTTCTGCCAAATCTTTGGAGGAAATAGGTTTTCACCGGAACAGCTACACCAAAGGAATTACTCTTTTTCCATATCGGGTAAAGGAGGTTTTTGAGACAAAAGACCTTCTTTGCTTTTTTATCAATTCAAATCTAAATATGAAAAGACCATTAGTACTCCCCTCCGCAGAAAAAGAAGACAAGTACTTCCAGGATTTGATCCGGTGTTTTAATGAAACATTTGGGGTAAAAAGCCATTAACCCTTTATGGGAATGAAGTAGAAATTTAAAAGACTCAAAGAACTCCAGTTCCATATTTTTTTTAATGAATTGATTTACAGTCTATTTGAGATTTTTAACTATCTTAAAAAAGTTATGGGGATTCCTTTCACTTCCCGGCATTTACATGCCGGTTCTGTCCTCCCAATAACCCACTTACTATGGAATTCATTTATATTTTCACTTCATAATTTGGCAAAATGAAAAAGAAAGAACTTGCAGATTTTACAACTGAGGAACTAAAATCAAAGATAAATAAGCTGAAAGCTGTACTAATAATTATGTGCAGTTTGGTGGTTTTGTATTTGGTTTATTTCATTTATAAACTCGCCACAGGAACTTGGGAGGCCAATAACAGCCTTGGGACTGTGATGTTGGGTATGATGGTAGTTGTGATTTCGACTACCTCTATCCAATACAGTAGTATTGCTAAAATATTGCAAAATCGGAATAAATTGAATAATTGAGTCAAAGCAAAGATGAAAGATGATGTAAACCCCGCTTGGTGTAGTTTAGCGATTGATTTTGGCCTGGGTGGATTCCGTAAAGCTTCGGAAGTAATTCCACCACTCTCGCTATCCCTTCCTAGGTTTAGCAAAGCATCTGATGCTGCGACTGGGTGGGATTTGCCTATCCTACACCTGGCCCAAGGCTAATTCCGAGCTATCGGAACCATAAGGATCATTTCCAAACGCCTTGCCCTACCCCTTTATCCTTCCATTCACAATTGCAATGGGATGAAATTCGATTATTCATCCAAATGCTCTAAAAAGGAAATTTACCCCCTCCCAAATCCAAGGAAATGGGTTTATATTTAACCGGAGGTTTTTAGATACAATGACCTCAGTTTCTTTTTTACCAATCGAAATTCAAATTATGAAAAGACCATTAGTACTCCCCTCCACAGAAAAAGAAGACAAGGATTTCCAGGAATTGATCCGGTTTTTTAATGAAACATTGGGTTTTTGCCCCAACAGTGTGAAAACGATGTATCATCGGCCTTCCATTGCTTACGCTTTCATTGCACTCAACAAGGCAGTAATGGAAAATAAAGGCAGGGTGACAAGTTCACTGAAAAGACTGATCGGATACATCAGCAGCAATGTGGCAGGATGCAGGTATTGTCAGGCCCATACCATCAGGGCTGCGGAGCGGTATGGTGCCGATGAAGAAAAACTGGCAAACATCTGGGAGTTCAGGACATATCCTGCGTTTTCGGAAGCAGAACGGGCGGCATTGGAATTTGCATTTGCCAGTTCTGTGATACCAAATGCTGTGGATGATGCTGTTGCCGAAAAACTCAGGTTGTACTGGGACGAAGGAGAAATTGTGGAAATTCTCGGCGTGATAGCGCTCTTTGGGTATTTAAACCGATGGAATGATTCTATGGGTACCGAACTTGAAAAGGAAGCTATTGAATCGGGTGATAAGCATTTGAAGCAGGATGGCTGGACTGTAGGGAAGCATCAATATTGAAAAAGTATCCGCAATGTTGCACGTAATGTTTGAGGTTCAATTTAATTCCCTCTACCTTATATCACCATAAATCTTAAAACTAGCAAAAAAATGACTGTAAGAAACCAATTCACAACAAAAGGATTTATACTGTCTGGATTGATGAATATTTTTGGAGTTTTAATATTTTCAAGGTTTTTTACCAATTCGGTTATTCCAGATTATGATTCACAAGCCATGTCAAATTTTGGACTGTTGATGATTGTGGTGTGGGGATTTGCTTTTATATCAGTATCCAAAAATTTTGATAAAGTGCCTTGGTTAATAGGTGTTTTTGTCATTGAAAAATTGGTTTATGCTTCACATTGGACAAACTGGATGATCAACAACAAGGTCTCAGAAGTTTTTGAGAAAGATAAAATGGCAGGAATATTTTATTCGATTTATGGGATCAACGACTGGGTATTTTTCTTCTTTTTCTTGGTTGTATTTTTAAAGCTGATTCAAACTAACAAATGATTTTTTTTAATATAAATTAATGATCAAAAAACACTTATTAATTTTACAATTTGCAAAGGATTGAAATAACTTCAATCTCGGCTTTTAATACAACATCATCACACTCAATCACCAATAATCCAATAACCCTTTATACGAATGAAGAAAATATTGAAAATAGTGCTTTGGACCTTGGTTATACTTTTGGTGGTAACGGGGAGCTTGGCATATTATGTAAGCAGACAGATGGGCAGTTTGGATTCCTTGGAAGACCGCAAGGCAAGGTTCTCCGGGTTGCCTTATTATGATGCAGATGCCGATGCGTTTATCAGTCCGGAGACATTGCCCTATTATCCGGAACAGACCACCGGAGGCGATTCAGGTCCTGCACGGTTTTTTAAAAGATCCCCAAATGCGCCTGAGTTTACGCTTCCTAAAAAGACGGTTACCAAATCTGATTTTTCAGAAACCCCTTCGGATTTTGCTGCCTATTGGTTGGGGCACTCCACCTTTATCCTTGAGCTTGACGGGAAGCGGATCTTGTTCGATCCGGTTTTTGAAAATGGCGGTCCCCTACCCTTTATTTTGAGAAGGTTTGATGACTCTCCCATCAAAAGGGAGGAACTGCCTGAGCTTGATATCGTGGTCCTTACCCATGATCATTACGATCATTTGGAGGCGGCAACGATCAGATACCTAGCATCTATAAACACTGAATTTATTGTTCCGCTGGGTGTAGGCAGCAGATTGGAAAGCTGGGGAATTCAGAAAAACAACATCAGCGAATTGGGTTGGCATGAGGCCAAGACTGTTGGTTCCCTGCAAATCACTGCACTTCCGGGAATCCACTACACGAGCAGGAGCTTTAATGATAGGAACAAAACCCTTTGGGCTTCTTTTGCCATTAAGGGTACGGAGAAAAACCTGTTTGTCAGTGGCGATACCGGCTACGGCACGCATCTGAAAGACATAGGAGCAAAATACGGTCCTTTCGACATGGCCTTTGTGGAAATAGATGGCTGGAACAAAGGATGGCCTTTGACCCACCTTTTCCCGGATCAGGCCGTTCAGTTATGTCAGGATATCAACACCCAAGTCATGTTTCCCATACATTGGGGCGTCTTTGATCTGGCCATGCACCCTTGGGATGAATCCATCAAAATGGTAGCTGAAATGGCGGCAGCTAAAAACCTCGAACTGGTGACACCCCTTATGGGAGAAAAAGTCATACCCGGCCTTAGCCCAACCAATCGTTGGTGGGAAAATTCAAATGTAGACAGGTAATTGGTCGGTGAGCGATCATGTTACGGATCTAATTGGGTTCTACTGATTGCTTTACCGAAAAAGTGGCGCATAACTTTTGGTCTGAAATGGTTGGTGACCGAGTTAACAGGACAAGACGGCGTAAACATGAACACGCCCTAGGCATGTGCCGGCCTCCCGAAGCTTCGGGATCATTCCTCCCCACCATTAACAAATGTGGTTCAGTTTTAGTCCGAAAATTCGGAATTAGTTTGGCAAGTGTCATAAGACGGATTCACCTACTTCTTTTTTTCCCTGAAAATTAAAAATTGAATTGAAAATTTTCATGTAGCCCCTATCCTTTTCATCCAAACTGCGTATTTCTCATTTGTGATTTCTTTAATTAAACTTAAAACCTTTTAAAAATTTATTCTTTATGAAAAAATCCATTTTGTTTTCTCTACTGTTTACTGCCCTTTTGTTTGGTGCCCAAGCCCAGGACAATGCACCAAGACCCTTTAATGAATGGAGAATCGTCACCGTAGTGGAATCCATCGTCCCCATGGGAATCGGTAGATCAAGGATGGTGGAAAACATGACTGAAGTAAATACCGATCAGTTTAGAACGACCAGAACTGACGGAAAAACTTCCTCCCAAAGAGAAGTAAGCCGCAGCGAACTCAAAGTGAGCAATTTTGACGAAGCCAAGCTGCTCAACTTTTTCAGCGGGGTTGGGATCAATTTCCAGAACATTGCCTCCAATGATGCCATGATTGGGGCAAGAATCATGGAATTGGAATCAGAGGGCTATTCCTTGGCCTACGTAACTAGTGGCGTGGAAAGCCATGCCGGAACAGAGGATGGTACGGGGCTATTTATAACAAGGATGTTTTTTAAAAGGACAACTTTGCAGTAATTCTCAAAAATCAATCCGGCTGACCGACTATAGGTCAGCCGTTTTGCTTTTATGGGACTGAGGCTAAAAACGGTCATTTACCCTTTTTAATTGGTAATTCTTTTTTGATGCCCGATTTTTTTGATTGTGAAAACAGCCTGATAATAAAAAATCAAACCGTCAGGTTTAATGCATTCATGTTCAATAAAAATATTTTGTTTAAAAATATATATTTATTGTTTATCAATAAATAATTATTATGTTTGTGACATCAATTTAAACATTTAACAAAATGTCAAAAACAAACAACTTCATATTCGTAGTCCTCCATATTGTGGCTTGGCTGATTTTCGTAGGCCTTTGTATAGAAGCCGGCGCATTGATTGTCAATTTTGTTTACAGTCTCTTCAAACCTGAAATTGTCGCCTACCTGTATGAGAAACTGGACTTAAGTGACATGTATGCCCGCAGCAAATGGGCCTATTTTGGCATGTACAGTTTCATCTTGGTCATTTCGGTTATGAAGGCTGTCATGTTCTATATCGTGATCAGATTGCTTATCAAGCTTGATCTCTCAAAGCCATTCAGCAGTTTTGTTTCCGAACAGATTTCACTGATCAGCTATTTTACTTTTTCTATAGGAATACTGAGTTTTATAGCACGGCAAACTGCCAAAAACCTCCTGCATCGGGGTTATGAAATCGACCAACTCGATAAGTTTTGGGTAGACAGTCAGGCTTTTATATTGATGGCAGCGGTCATCTACGTCATTGCGACGATCTTCAAAAAGGGAATAGAATTACAAAACGAACAGGACTTAACCGTATAAACCATGCCGATCATAGTGAATTTGGATGTCATGATGGCAAAGCGGAAAATGTCGCTCAATGAACTGTCAGAAAAAGTGGAATTGACCCTTTCCAATCTCTCGATCTTAAAAACCGGGAAAGCGAAAGCCATACGTTTTAGTACTTTGGAAGCAATCTGCCAGGCTTTGGACTGCCAACCGGGAGATATCCTGGAATTTGTCGAAGACAAATAAATTGTGACGACAGCAAATCAAAAGAAAATTTGTCATCGTGTCGATGAATACTAAATTGAGATGAAAAGAATCATTAAGAATATCATCATTCAACTGACAGGCAAGCCAAGGATTTTGTTTTTGGTGGATAGCGTAGGGGCATTGCTCACCACGCTATCCTTGTTTGTGGTCTTAAGAACTTTCCATGAATCAATTGGAATGCCGGTTTCGGTTTTGACTTACCTTTCGATCTTATCTGTCTTTTTTTGTCTCTATTCTGTAGCTTGCTTTCTCTTCTTAAAGCGGCATAGGGTTCCGTTTATTTGGATAATTGGGATTGCCAATTTGCTCTATTGTGTCTTGACAATTACCCTTGTTCTGGTCTATTATCCGCAACTTACGGCATTAGGAGTAGCTTACTTTTTGGGGGAAATAATGATAGTGGGTATTCTTGTGTTTATCGAGCTCGAAGTTGCCAAGGCAATTAAAAAATAAGAACAAGTGAAAATCTCTAACTGCTAGACTGTCAGTTCCACTAACTCGTTTCAGATTTTTATAAGCAATCTAATTGGCATTGGCTTGGAAAATAGAACAGGAATAGCCCCGAAGCGGGCGCAATAACAATAGACATGGGCAAGGTGCTTTCGGAATCTTTATTTTTTCTCAAATTCTCATGCACCGCTGCCCATGGGTAAGAATGCGGTGATTTTGGAATTTCGGTCATGGATCTTTTAAGTAGTATAATTTACAATACCGAAATGGTTGGGAAATTTTATCTTTTTATTTATTCAATCCAGATTTTTAAATGATTTGCGTTTATTTCTTGTGTCACTTTTTGTCATGATACAAAAAGTAACCAAAAAAATCTAGCGCAATAATCCTCCCCCACACATACCCCCGCCGGCCCGGAATTGCGCTTCCTACCCACGGTTGTTTCATAGGAGGATTATTTTTAAGTATTGGATTCTAAAACCGGAAATAGCCCCGAAGCGGGCGAAGTAACAGTAGTTATGGGCAAGGCGCTTCTCTGAACTTCAAACTTTACTCAAATTTTCATGAACCATAGCCCATGGGTAAGAATGCGGTGATTTTGGAATTTCGGTCATGGATCTTTTAAGTAGTATAATTTACAATACCGAAATGGTTGGGAAATTTTATCTTTTT
>NZ_JANAEZ010000005.1:0-53533 GCF_024813435.1 Aquiflexum gelatinilyticum | reverse complement strand
CGAAGCGGGCGAAGTAACAGTAGTTATGGGCAAGGCGCTTCTCTGAACTTCAAACTTTACTCAAATTTTCATGAACCATAGCCCATGGGTAAGAATGGGAACGATTAAGGAATTTCGGTCACGAGTTTTCTAAAAAGGAGAATTCTTAAAACCGAAATGGCCGGGATTGATTTCTTTATTTTTACTCTTTACATCGATCCCAATCTTCTATGTGTTTCATTCTTGTGTCACTTTTTGTCTTACCACAAAAAGTAACCAAAAAAGGCAAGAAATTTTAATCCTCCCTTACACAAACCCCCGCCGGCCCGGTAAAATTTCTTCCTCCCCACGGTTGTTCCATAAAAAGGTTAATTGAAAAGAATAAGATGCTTAAATATTCCTCCTTTCCTTTTCTCAATACCCCACCGCTGCTCCATCATCACTCGAAGAATCGGCAGCTCCAATAAAGACTTTAAGCTTGGGATCATAGGTGATTCCCATTAAGACACCGAGATTGTTGTAAGGAAATAGCCTATGTCCCATCTTCGTCAACGCATCACGGGTATCGGGGGACATCAAGTGCTTTTCATACACCAACCCATCCGGAAGCCATTGGTGGTGGATTTTCATGGCTTCGATGGCCTTGTCGATCCGCATGTTGTATTCCAGGACATTGAGGACTGTTTGAAACACCGTATTGATGATCGTCCTCCCTCCCGGGCTTCCGATGATCAGGTATGGTTTGCCGTCTTTGGCGACAATGGTCGGCGTCATGCTGGACAGCATCCGCTTTTCAGGTGCGATCAGATTTGGATTGGAACCGATCTGTCCGTCGCCGTTGGTCACTCCCGGCACGGGGTTGAAGTCTCCCATTTCATTGTTGAAGATGAAGCCGAGTTTGGCAGAACCCATCCCTACCCCATAGGAATTTTCGAGGGTATATGTCAGGGAGACGGCATTGCCCTCTTTGTCCACTACCGAAAAGTGCGTCGTGCTGCTTCCGTCATATAATTGTCCAAATTTCGAAGAGTCGCTGACGGAGGCTTTTTTGAGGTCAATATTCTCAAAACGTTTTTTGGCAAATTCCTTGGATGTCAATTTATCCAAAGGTATCTCAGGATTGAAATCAGGATCACCCAAATGCTCCGCACGATCGGCAAAAGCCCTTCGCATCGCTTCAGCTACCAAATGCACATAAGCCGTGGAATTGAATTCAATTTTTTGGAGGTCTGCCAGTTCCATCAGGTTCATCATCTCTATCAGGGCTACTCCACCCGAACTCGGTGGCGGCATCGAATAGATGTCGTAGCCTTTGTAGGTTCCTTTGATAGGTTTGCGCTCGATGGCTTTATATCTTGCCAAATCTTCCTTGGTGATGATTCCACCTTTGGCTTTCATGTAGGCTTCGATTTCTTCGGCAACTTCACCTTTGTAAAAGCCATCCTGACCTTTGTCCAGGATCAGTGAAAGGGTTTTGGCCAAGGCAGGCTGTGTCCAAAGCACTCCCGGTTGGATGATTTCACCGGCAGAATTGCGGAAATAATTGGTCATGATGTCATATGAATCATCCCAATCTTCCATATTCAGCGCAGCTTTATACAATCCCCAAGTCATGGGAAACCCTTTTTGAGCCAAATCAACAGCAGGCTGCACCAAATCCGGCCAAGGCAATTTCCCGTATTTTTGATGGGCTAGGTAAAGGCCTGCCACTGTACCGGGCACGCCAACGGCCTTTAAGCCATTGCTGTTCGCGTTTTCGATCAGGTTACCTGCGGCATCCTGAAACATGTCAGGTGTTGCTTTCAATGGTGCTTTTTCCCTAAAGTCAAAAGTCGTGACTTCCCCATCTGATTTCATCAAAACAATAAATCCTCCTCCACCGATATTGCCTGCCTCGGGATGTGTCACTGCCAAAGCAAATGCCGTGGCAATACTCGCATCGATGGCATTTCCTCCCTTTTTCAAAATGTCTATACCCACTTCAGAGGCAAGGACATTGTCAGAGACAACCATGCCGTTTTTGCCGTAGGTTTGGGCATGGAGGTGGAATGGAGTAAAAAAGAGGGAGGCTAACCAGAGGATTTGGAATATAATGGATTTGAAGTTTTTCATATTTGGGAAAGGCTATTTAGAATTTTCTTGTGCAACAGTTAAAACTCAGTTTCAAGGATAATAGTAACCATTGATTTCAATTTGGGTAAGTCTCTTTGGATGATCTCCCAAACAGCAGTCATTTTGATATTGAAATATTCATGGGAAATTAAAAAATAAACACAAAGAAAAAACAAAGTAGACAATCAATCTCTTAAAAATGGACTTCTGATCAAATACCAGAAAGTCTGCTTTCTTTCTTCATCGAATTCTTCCAATCCTAGTTTGACCTGCTCTGCAGGTTTGTATTTGTAAGTCCCGAAAATCCTGTCCCAAAGGATAAATATGTCGGCAAAATTCGAGTCGGTATAATGCTGATCCTGATCGTGGTGAATCTTGTGGAAGTTGGGCGTGGTGATCACCAATCCAATAGTTTTGTCCAACCAGGCAGGGAACTTTAAATTGGAATGCTCAATGACCAGAAAGGGAGTCAATACCAAAAAATACACTCCTATGGTAAACAGATCCAATCCGAAAATGGCCGACATCAAAATGGGTGCGCTTCCAAACCAGAAAAGGACTTCAATCGGATGGGATCGGAAATAATTGGATGAGTCCATGGTAGTATCACTGTGGTGAACCCTATGAAACCGCCAAAGTAGCGGGGAAAGATGGGAAATTCTATGGAACCAATAAGTACCTAAATCCAAGATCAAAATACCTAAAATCAGCTTCAGCCAAAGGGGGAATTCAAGCATATAGAACAATCCTATTTCATTTTGATTGAGCCATTCAATGCAGAAAACGAAGAAACCCGCCCAAAATAGGTTGCCGATCAGGAATACCACCTGAAACAGGAGGCTGTTCCAAAAATGCTTTCCCCTTTCTTTAAATGGAAATTGGGTACTGAGCACATGTTCCAAAGTAAAAAACAGTGCGATCAATCCGACTGCGATGTAATTGATGTCAATGCTAAGGAGGTATTCGAGGGTTTCCATTGCTCAGATCAGTTTCTTTTCAATTTTAGGCTTAAACTTTTGTCTAACAACAAAACTGTATGTAGCATCACATTGGCTCCGTTTGCCATTTCTGCAGGAGAGGAATATTCCTCTGGATTGTGGCTGATGCCGTCCTTGCTCGGGATAAAGACCAGTCCGATAGGTCCCAATTTTGCCATTTCCTGGACATCATGACCGGCACCGCTCTGCATGTTGATATGGGTAATCCCAAGAGATTTGGCTGCCTGAACCATTTTATCCTGAATTTCCTGACTTGCAAAGGTCGGAGTGGTCCCGAGGTTTAGATTTTCAAATTGGATTTTAGTATTGGTTTCTTTTTCGATCTGAGCGGCCCGCATTTGGATGTCGGCAAACATTCTCATGATTTTTTCTGAAGAAAGGTCACGCATCTGAAGGCTCATTTCCACTTTTCCCGGAATGATATTGGGAGCACCTGAAGGAACAGAGATTTTCCCCACACTCCCTACTTGCGCACCTTCATAGCTGTTGACTACCTCATTCACAGCCAATACCAATTTGGAAGCAGCGATCAATGCATCCTGCCGGTCGTTCATGGGCGTGCTTCCAGCATGGTTGGCCATCCCTGTGACAGTGATGTCCCAATCCTCAATACCAACAATGCCTTCAACAATGGCCACATCTATGCCGCGGCTTTCCAATACTTTGCTCTGCTCAATATGAATTTCTATAAAAGCTGCCAAGTCACCCTTTTTTCTGACGACCTCCTCCAGCCTATCCGGATTGCCTCCGATAGCCCTTATGCCTTCTTCCAAGGTGAGACCACTTGCACTCTTTTGGGACAAAGCTTCCCTGTTCAGGTTGCCTGACAAAGCCCTACTCCCTACCAATCCTCCTTCCTCGTTTTGGAAAATAATCAACTCCAAAGGATGCTCGGTTATGATGTTATTCTCATTCAGAACTTCGATGATTTCGAGAGCAGTGATGGAACCGTAAGCACCGTCATAGTTTCCGCCATTTGGAACCATATCGATGTGGGAACCAAAGGCAATGGGTTTTTTGGAAGAGTCCTTACCTGCCCTTTTTCCGATGATATTGCCCGCAAAGTCTAAGTGAACTTCAAGACCAGCCTTTCGCATCAGATCCATAAAGTAAGCCCTGCCGGCAATATCTCCCTGACTGTAAGCTACCCTTTGGCCTTCTCCTTTTTCATTTTTCCCAAACTCTGCCAATTCAAAAATCCGTTGTTCAATACGTTTCTCATTGACCTTGACTTGGGCAAATACTGAGAAAGCAAACAAAAACAAAATGCTTATCAGTAAAATTGATTTCATACTTATTGAATTTTTCATTTTCTCCAATGCTTTTATAGTCCGATTCAATTGAAAATCACCTTTTCAGAATCATTTGGATATCTCTTGACAATAGATACTGATTGAACTTCGGGATCTCCTCCTCTATCAGTCTTTTGTATTGGACCTGAATGTCATCCAGCTGTTTTCTGAAGACATTGTATACTTCCATTTGTTGGTTAGTTGGCCTGAAATCAGCTCCAAATCCGCCCGTATCGCTGGCCAAAGCACTGATTCTTCCATAGAGTTTCATCGGATTTCTAAAAGCATCTTCCCTTGCACCGGTAAGGTTGACATCAAATAATGCCCCTTCGACTTCCAAGATCTTTGCTTCAAGTTCCTTTGCTTTCAAAGCGATTTGTTCATCCTGATTTAGAAGTGTCAATTCCTCGAGTTCCTTGCGGATGATTTCGATCTCATTGATGGCAAGTACCACTTCGTTCATTGCCGCATTGAGTTTTAATGAGAACTCAACTTGCTTTTGAATATCATCTAAAGTACCGGCAGTGTTTGGGTCCTTGATGACCTTTCCTTTTTGACTGAAAGTTTGTCCATCAACAGTGATCCTGATTTCATACTCTCCGGGAATCACCCGAGGCCCAAATTGCCCACGATAAAGATCCAAATCCCAAGTCACTAGCGGTCTAAATTCCCTGCCCTCTAATTTTACCCAAGGTTTATCCTGAGGCGCTACCAATAATTTTGGTTGAAGTGTAGGTTCATGACGCAAATCCCACCAAACCCTGTTTACCCCTGAATCTTTCCTGCCATTGATGGTTCTGACTTGATTTCCGTCTTTATCAAAAATTTCCACCTTGACCTCTTTTGCCGGATTTTTCAAATAATAATTGATATCCATGCCATATGGGGGATTTGATCCTGTGGTCATGGTTCGGCCTTCTGTTTTGATTCCTTGTATTTCTTGAAATCGGTAGGCCGGCTGTTGATTGAAGAGATGTACCTCTTTTGCCAAAACCTCCTTATCCAATTCTTGTATTGCGCCAATATCATCCAAAATGTAGAATCCCCTGCCATATGTACCGATCACCATATCATTGAATTCCATTTGGATTGTCAACCAATAAATCGGTACCGGTGGTAGGTTATTTCTTAGTCTGAACCAGGTTTTGCCGTCATCCTTTGAAATGTAGAGTCCTTTATCCGTACCTGCATAAAGCATTCCTTTGACTTTTGGATCTTCACGAGCAACATGGACAAAGCTGGATTCTGAATGTTCTATTCCCTCGCTGATTTTTTCCCAGGTCTTGCCATAATCGGTGGTTTTGAAAATATAAGGATCAAAGTCTCCAAGCTGATGTGCATCAACTGTTATGTAGGCAGTTCCTTGCTGATGTCTTGATGGTTCAATGCTGGAAATTGTCCCAAGCTCAGGTTTTCCCATTATTTTTTCTGAGACATCTGTCCAGGTTTTGCCGCCGTCTCTGGTCAACTGAACCAAACCATCATTGCTTCCGGTCCAAATGAGTCCGTCTTCAATTTTAGATTCGGCAATGGCAAAAAGAACCGAGGCATCAAAAGTCATGAGGTTATCTGTCGCAATTCCTCCCGAAGACTGCTGATGGGATTTGTCATTTCGGGTGAGGTCCGGGCTGATGATTTTCCAGCTTTGCCCATAATCTTCTGTCATATGTACAAACTGACTTCCGACATAAACACGTTTGTGGTTATGAGGACTGATAAAAATCGGGAAGGACCAATGCCATCTGTAGCGCATGTCCTGCGGTGCCCAGCCATATCCTGCTTCCGGCCAAACCCGAACGTCTCGGGCATGTCCTGTTCGCATGTCGTATACCTGCAGTCCACCATCATAGCATCCCGACCAAACTATATGGTTGTCTACAGGGTCAGGGATAGCCCACCCACTCTCACATCCTCCGACAGCCTGCCAGAGTCCAAGCGGAATACTTCCTTGACGGCTATTGCTTGGGCCACGGTAAGAATAGCCATCCTGCCGGTTTCCATAGACATTGTAAGGAATCTGATTATCAGTCCATACATGGTACATCTGTGCATTGGGGAACACATGCTGCTTGTAGGATTCCTGTTTGTTCCAAGTCACCCCAAGCCCTCCATCATGCGCCACTAAAATCCGGTTTGGATTTAGCGGATCAACCCATATGTCATGGTTGTCTCCACCTGCCCGATAACCTGCGCTGGCCAGCGTTTTGCCACCGTCCTTGGAGGTGCTGAATTTTACCGAAGCAAAGTAAATTTCATCAGGATCATCTGTGGAAACTCTCAATTTGGTGTAATAAGGGGCCCGCTCATTGATGTCATGGTTGATCATGGTCAGTTCCCAAGTATCTCCACCATCAGTTGATTTCCAAAGCTGAGGACTATCCATTTCAAACAAGGCGTAAACGATATTTGGATTGCTGTAGGCAACGGCCACAGATGTTTTGCCCACAGGATTCCTTTCTCCACCCGGCAATCCTTTGTCTTTAAGTGCTTCCCATGTGGCTCCTCCGTCTTTACTTCTGTAGATTCCACCTCCGGCGCCTCCGCTGTTCAGCCCCCATGTTTTGATGTCAATTGACCAAAAGGCCGCAAATAGAATCTCGGGATTTTTGGGATTCAATGCCAAATCTACTGCGCCGGTTTGCTCATTTACAAAAAGTACTTGGTTCCAAGTTTTTCCTCCATCTGTGGTTTTATACACTCCTCTTTCTTTTTGTGGACCATATGTATGGCCCAAAGCAGCTACATAGACTATATCAGGGTTTTTCGGATCTACCACAATCTGCCCGATACGGGCCGTTTCTTTTAAACCCATGTATTGGAAAGTTTTCCCCGCATTATTGGATTTGTAAATCCCATTACCCATCGCATGTGCAGGACGGATTAGGAAAGTTTCCCCGGTACCTGCCCAGACCTGATTAGGGTCTGATGGCGCCAAAGCCAATGCAGAAACAGAAGATATATCCTGCTCATCAAAAATTGACCGCCATGTAGTCCCTCCATCTTCCGTTTTGAAAAGACCCCCTGACGCCATGCCTACATACATGACCATGAGGTTGTTGGGTTCGCCAACGGCAGCAATGGTACGGTTACCATCAGGTCCTATAAACCTAAAATCAAGCTGGTTCAAATGTCCGGCAAGATCGGCTTGCTGTGCAAAACCCAGCATAGGAAAAAGAAATAAACAGAGGAGAAAATGCTTAAAATGATTCATTTTTGGTGGTTTTCAATTGGTAGGTTCTAATACAATCTGAGTGCAATTTAACTTCATTCACAGAATTGAATATACCGGAATTTGAATTTAAAAGAAGAAGCATCCTCATTAATTTACATTTCGCATGGGAATAGAATTCCTATTGGATTGAATCTCCAGTGGTATGAATTCTTGTTTTACAAAATCAGAGATAGCTGAGCCACCATTTGTCCTTATTGCCCTGCTTGTAGCGGTCAAACTTTTTACAAATCGGATACAATACCAAAATCACTGAAATCCAGACAACATATACTACCCAAAGCGGAAATCCATAACCGGGAATCGGATTTTCGATTGCTCCCCATGCCGCCAAAACCATGTTCTTCTCCCAGACGAAACCCGTAAGCGTCACCAATCCGATAGCAATGAGATGAATTAGATAAATGTGGATGATGTAGAAAAAAAACGGAACCCTGCCGAAGGTGCAGATAAAATCCACTAGTTTTCCTTTCCATTTCTCCGAATTGGCCAAAAGGAGGAGTGTCCCTCCCAAAGTCATCAATAGAAACAAAAGTGAAGGCGGGTATTTGGTTGGATTCAGGAATGAAACCAGGTCCTGACCGGGTCTATCATACTGCTGAAACAGGATAGGATCTCCATAGACATTGGTCCACCTCAGCACAACAAAAAGAACAATAGCACCAATCCCGATCAAATTGAATGTCTTTCTCCTTTTTGAACTGTCCACTGATTTGTCGTAAAAGTCACCAAAGCAATAACCAAGGGACATCACAGCTATCCAAGGGATGATTGGATATCCTGCTATAAACATCAAATTTTCTGAAAGCATGAAAATATTGAGTTTGTGAAACATTGCCCATAATATAGAATCATCAAATTGGATATTGTCCAAAAGGTTATGTCCAAAAATCAGGATAAGGCTAAAAATCAAAATGACTTTACGGGGTAAGTAAACCAAACCCGCCAAGGCAATCATGCTGATTCCCAAGGACCAGATGACCTGTAAAAGAATGGTTCCAAAACTTAGATCAAAAAGCCACCCAAAATTGATCACAGTTAGCTCAATAAATACAAGCCAAAGTCCCCTTTTGAGAAGAAATCCCGATAATTCATTTTTTGGTTTTCTCTTGCCTATCATAAAAGCAGAAAGTCCTGCGAGAAAACTGAAAGCAGGCGCACAGAAGTGCGTGACCCAGCGGGTGAAGAAAATGGCCAAAGTTGTTTGTTCAGGGTCTGCCGCGTTGAATAGGAAAGCAGGGGCATGCACATAATCCCGCACATGGTCCAATGCCATGATGAGCATAGCAAGGCCTTTGACAAGATCGATAGAGGAGATTCTTTGGTTGGGGACAGAGATTGAATTCATTGATTATATTACTTTCTAAAGATTGATTTTTTTTAACAAAAGAATTGGACAGCAGTCGAGTGACCGTTGTCCAATTTGATCTATTCAGTTTATGATTCTATTTCTTAAACATCAACTCTCCAGCATCATAATCAGAAGGCTCCAAGCTGGTTAGATACAGGTATAGCGCCTCCAAATCTTCATCGGTCATTCTGGAAAAGGGTCCCCAATGCATCTGGGATATATTGATCAGCCTTCCCTGACGGAATCTTGCTTTCCATTCTTCTACAGTTTTGAATTTTGACAGAGCGCTGTTTGGATGGGGGGTAATGTTAGGGGTACGCATCCAGGTTTCAGGATCACCCCCTACAGCCAAAGCAAATTCAGGCCAAGGTTCAAATTCCATTCCACCGGCGTATTCAGGACCTATGGCTTCAAAAGTCATGGGGTCACGATTGGTATGACAGCCTACACAATTTGCCACATATCTAGCCACATATTCTCCCCTGGCTATGGTGGCTTCCATCGGAGGGGAGACCGGGGCCGGACTAGGGTCGGATATTGGTTGAAAAGAGCTTGCCAACACCCGAACTGCTTTTCCTACAAAAGTCCAATCATTATTGGGAACATCATTATTTACAGGCGCCATGGTTCTGAGGTAGGAAACCACCGCCACTAGGTCTTCATCTGCCATATTCCAAAAAGGCATCAATACAATTAGGGTACCTGTACCATCCGGTTTTACTACATGCCGCATCATCCTAAACATTTCCTTGTCCGAATACCTTGCTATACCTGTTTCCGAATCAGAAGTCAAATTCCTTGGGTACATGGTGCCGAGAGCGCCCATATTGAATGGCACACCTCCTTTAAGAGGGATTCTCTCACCCGCATCGGCCGCAATCATTTCCGCAACACTTCCCACATGGCAATTGGAACAATGGGCGGGACCATGAACGAGATATTTCCCCCTTTCGATTACTGTGGAATCAGTACTGACCTGAAGATCAGGATAGGAAATGTCATAGGTTTTATTCCAATTTAGTTGGACATAAAAAACAAATCCCCCAATGAATACTACCAAGAGAATAAGTGTTCCGAAAATGATTTTCTTTAACATAGCTGTTATATTAGTTATCCGGCTTATAATCAGAATGTTGCCACGACATCAGAACCCAATTCTTTTTTTGAGATGCATAAACGGCCGTAAATACGCCTTTGTATTCAAAAACATCTGAAGGATTCTTTTTTTGACTTATCTTTTGGTCGATCAGACCCGAAACTATTACAGTACCACCTGATTGATTTACTGTTAGATCTGAAAACTCATTTAAAACGGTCATCGTGGAGATTGCTTCCTTTATCTCGTTACGGCCCATTTTTTGGCCATTACCTGTAATAAACACAAAGCTTTCATCGGTATTTTCTAATGTAAACATCCGATCTTCAGTCTTAGCCATAAGTTCATGGAAGGTCTTTTCGGTAAAAGAACCTTGGGAATAGGCACTTAGTGTAAATGCCATAAGAATTGTTAGGATTGCTAAATTTTTCATTTTGGTTTTTATGGTTGCCTACTCTAAATCGGTTTTCGGCTTTCTCCTTTTAAATTAAATTAGCGGTACCCTTAAGGATATTCATAACTTCTAGTTTTTTAATACGATTCGGAAACGGGCTTTACCGGACTCCAGATGTTCTATCGCTTCATTGATTTTTGACATAGGATATTCTTCAGTAATCGGATAAATGTCATGTCTTACACAGAATTCCAACATGGTTCTAGTCAGGGCCGGACTGCCTAAAGGACTGCCTGCGACAGACTTCTCTCCCATAATCAAAGAAAAAGCAGGTATGGCCAAAGGTTCTAAAACCGCTCCTACATTGTGAAATTTTCCTTTAGGAGCTAAAACTGTCAGATAGGAATTCCAATCTAAAGTCACATTGGTCGTATTGAGAATAAAATTCAGACTTCCTGCGATTTTAGCAAGTTCTTCGGGATTAGTTGAATCCACAACCTTGGTCGCTCCCATTGCCATAATGGATGTCTTTTTATCAGGGTTGGAGCTAAAAGCGATAACTTCACAACCCCACTTGTTTAGAAATTTGAGTGCCATATGACCAAGACCTCCAATGCCAATGACTCCAACTTTGTCAGTCGCTTTGACTCCCGCGAGAATGATCGGATTAAACACGGTGATTCCCCCACAAAGCAATGGGCCGGCCTTATCCATATCGATTCCCTCAGGAAGCGGAATTGCCCAAGACCAATGGCTTCGGACATAGTCAGCAAAACCACCATGTCTCCCACCAATAGTGAATTCGGCAGAAGTGCAGAGATGATGTGCGCCATCCATACATTCATGACAGGACATGCAAGATCCAGAGAACCAACCCAAGCCGACTTTATCCCCGACTTTTACATTTTTGACAGCATTTCCTGCTGCTACCACTTCACCAATGATTTCATGTCCAGGGACAATTGGGTAGGCGGTCATTCCCCAGTCATTGTTCATCATGCTGAGATCTGAATGGCAGATTCCACAGTTGATAACCCTGATATCTACTTGCTCAGATCCTAATTCTCCCATTTCGTAAGTAAATGGCTTTAATTTTTCATGCGGCCCCGTTGCTGCAAAAGCTGATACTTTCATGTTTGTCTTTAGTTTAAAATGTGAACAAATTGTATATCAAATAATTAAAATTGAAAATTTTAGTATTTAATTGTAATTTCTTTGAAGCTTTCTTTATTTCTTATTCCACTGTAACACTACTTCTGTAATCAGAAGCGGAATGACCCATGAAACCCATATCATCGTTGGGCCTCTTTCGATGAAATTCCCCATTTCGACGAAATAGGGAGTGCTGTTCAGCCAACGGAATAGCACAAAAGCAAATGTCACCACATAGCTTCTGACCATCCATTCCTTGTGTAAGTTGATCCGACGCAGCAAAATAAATCGAAATGCCATTCCGGTAGTCAGAAACCAAGCCATGGCAAGAACTATCAAAGAAATCGCCCATGACAAATGGATGGCCATTCCGGTAGTCAGCGCAAGAGCAACAGAACTGACCGTTCCGATCAAAATTCCGATTAAGTATAACTTTCCCATCCATCGGTGGACTTTAAGGTACCTGTTTCTAAACCCCGCCCAAAACTGGAATGGGCCTAATACCAAGGCGAGCAAACCGCCTGTGATATGCCCGATCAGCGGCCATTTCATCCTCCAGAACCTGCCATACACTTCTTCATCAAATCCGAAATAGGGTAAAGCTTCCACCAGGACAAATTTTCCGGCGAAAACGATAAGAAAACCCCAAGCCAAAAGGCTTAGCCAAGTTTTGGGTTTTTCGGGGATAAGGGTGAGGGTTTTTGCCATGGTTTCAATAAAGGGGTTATTGGTTTTTTTTCTAATATTATAAATTCACACTAGTCAGGAATAAGGTTTGTTTCACTAATTCAAGGCATCACTTAACTTTTTGGTATCTACATATTGTTGAAAGGCAACTACTTTCCCGTCTTTCAATGTCCAGAAATGGGCCACTTGGGCATTGTAATGCTTTCCATTCTTGCCTTTGGCATCATAGCGTAAAGTGGCCAATACTTTATCGTTTAACATTTCGTGAAGCTCGATATCCTCCAAATTGAAAAACTCATGTTCCTGCATTATCCGGCCAAAAACCCCGTTCAAGACCGATTCAGGTCCTATGTATGGATTGCGGTCTGCATAGGCATTGCCTTCGGCTTCATTCCAGACTATGTTAGCATCCATGGCACCAAGGACTTCAGGAATATCACCCACAGCAAAGGCTTTGTAAAGTCCATCTATGACCGCCCTGTTTTGGGTTGCATTTTTTAAATCATTTTCAATTGTATTCATAAGATCCTTTTTGTTGTTTATTGATTTTTTTAATTCTCTTTATGCGCTTCCAATTCGATTTCGATCAGGAATTCAGGCAAAGCCAAGCCTTTGACTTCCAACCAGGAACCTGTAGGAAAATGTTGGGTATAGATGGAATTTCGGTAAGCTGCATGTTCTAAAAATGCCGACATATCTGTGGTAAAAACATTTTCAACCACTACATCGTCAAAGGTGCAGCCAAAGTGCTTTAAAACTTTGTCAAGATCGGAATAGCAGTTTTTCATCTGTTGGAAAAAATCGCCCACAGCGGTAGGCGCACCTTCATCATCCATGCTGACGGCACCTGATACTTTGATACTGTTACTAATCTTGACAGCATGGCTATAGCCGTAGGCTTTTTCGATTTCAGGTCTCAAACTGAAAAATTCAGGTTTTTCTGTTTTCATATCACTTTATCTTGGTAACAGCACAGAATTTACTTTTTGATTTTAGATAAATAAAACCATCAGGGACGAAGCACTCGATTTTATGTCCTAAGCCATGGTTTTATTACCCGAAAAAAAAAGGGCTTCGACAAAAAGGATTTCTCCAGATGCCTCTACCCTATTTTTATCAACTAATTGGCAATTGCCCGAGTTGGATTTTACTGCTAAATCAAAAAGGATTACATATTTATTTTACTTGGCGGGATTGCTTATGTCCTTATCCAAGGTGTAGATATAATTCCAAGTATTCTGAAGGGATGATCGAAATGCTGCCTGAAGTTCATCCCTTTTGGCCTTTCCGGCGTTTTTTTCAACAGTCTGCCAAACTCCTTCCTGAATGATGTCCATTGCTGCATAATCTTTGTAAGGCATCACGTGATGGAAACTTGGGCTTTCGGGTCCCGCTGTCTGCCATTGATACCAATAACCCCCGGGTTCAAGACCTGCACTTTTGCGGATTCCTTCCACTTCTTTGACAACCTCCATCAGTCGATGGCCATTTATGGGGTTCAAATCATAGAAAGAAACCCTGATGATATCTTCAGTAAGTGCAGAACTTTTGCTCATTCCAAGTTGAAACCTGGTCACATGTGAGGTCGCTTTCTCAATATGTGGATTGATCAGGGTCCGGGCAAGGTCTTGGCATTTTTTGCCTGACTCGTCGGTTTTGTCCATTTCAGCCCAGTTTGCCATATCAGAAGCAAGCACAAATACACTTCCTTCTCCCTGCTGTCTTTGCCACATTCTCCAGGTCCAATCGCCTTTGTTTTCCAGGTAGCAGGCTTTCCATGCTTTGATGCCTTCCCTAAACTGCATTTCATGCCCGGGCTTGATCGTAAATTCCGTCACTGACATCAATGGACCGAGTGGTTCGGTTTGGGCAATGGAGGAAGACAATAAAGCCCAATTGAGCGCTATTCCCATTGTCAGGATGATTACATAATTCATTCTTTTTTTCATGGTCATTTTGGTTAAAGCGGTTTTAATTAGTTTTGAATCGGTTAAAAATTATACCCCAATGTCAATTTTTTTCATCTCTTTAAAGAAGCTTTTGGGACGAACATATTCCAAAATTGTCCGAAGACAATAATTCATTTTCCCGCAGTGAAAAACATAATCTGATTAATTGGTGACCCTTCTCTGTTCCTCTTGGGAACCCACTTTCCTATTCCTTGTTCCCTTGATCTTGCTGTTTCCAAATCTGTAAGTATAGGTGGCCATAAACACCCTTTTTTCAAACTTGAACCTACCTGAAAATTCTAAATCCGCACCTTCAAATGACTTCCATCGCATTTGGCTTGTTTCAAAAATATCGTTGCAGGATACCCTTAATACTCCTGATTTTTCAAAGTCTTTTTGGATTCCAAGATTGACAAAGCCTCTTGAAAGCCAATTGAAATAGCCGTTGATGGTGGGCGAAATATAATATCCCATCAACTCTATGGTGTATTTTTTGGGAAGAGGGAAAGTATTGGTCAGCACTACCTGTAAACCTTTCTGATCTACTTCATAAATTTCCCCATTTAACTCTGAATTTACTTTTTGATAGTTAAAGGTGAAGTTGTTTTGCATTTCCCACCAAGAAGTTACCTTCAAAGGGAAGGCAACCATCATGGCAACAGTCTGACTTTGGTCAAGGTTTTCCGTCTTTAAGAATACCGTATTGGTTTCTTCATCAAGTGTGGGCTGGAAAGATGCAATCACATTTTTATCTTGGCTATACTGTACAAAGAAAATCATGCTTTTGTGTGAGAAATCCGTTTTGAAGGTATTCGTGTAGGTAGGAAGGATATTTTCATTTCCGGCGAAAAATGTAAAAGGGTCAGAAAAAAACACAAAGGGTGCCATCTGATTGAAAGTAGGACGGGTAATCCTCCGCCCATAGGATACCTGAACCAAGTTGTTGTCATTTATTTTTCTGGATAAAAATGCCGTTGGAAAGAAATCCCCATAATGCCTGTCAACGATTTCCTCTCCCGAAACAGTGGTCAGGTTGGTTTTGGTGTTCTCGTACCTTACTCCTGCATTTAAAGTTGTCTTGTCATCAAATTCAATTTTTGCTGTGGAAAATGCGGCCAAAATATCTTCATTGAGAAGGCCATCATTGGTGAAATTTGGGTCAATCATCCAATCTGATCCCAATTTCTCTTCGAAGATCACAGTATTGGTGAATTGTGAAAAAGTAGCTCTGAGACCAGATTCAACAGCTACTGATTTCCCGATTTTCATGGAATGGTTGAGATCAGCTACCCAAAGGTCAATTGGTGTATCTTTGGTTATTCTGAATTCCTCCGAACTGATCAAATCATTGGATTCATCATAATTCATAATGGTATACCAGGAAGGATTGGAATTTTTGTAGGTCAAGTAATCTACATTGGTACTAATGACCTGCCCGTTTTGGAAAGTATGCTGGAGATTGATATTACCCATGATATGACTCCATTTATTGACTTCTACCGTAGTCATCTTAATAAGGGTATCAGGAGAGATGGAATAACTGGATTTGGTAACATTGGGTGCTGTCATATCCCAACGGTTATTATAGCCACTGACCAAGCCACTAAGGATAGTATTGGTTGCTAACTTGTAATCAAAGCCAGCTTGATAATTGATTGACTTTCTGGTGGAAAATCGATCGGTGTAGGTATCAATGCTAATGTCTTCAAATCCATTGTTGTTGCCTCTAAATTGTTCCCATTCTGCTACCTGATCTACATAGGTTGCAGACAGTATGCCAAACCAGCTGAATTTAGGTCCCTGATGGTTAAGGCTGAAACTCATATTGCCATTGTAGCCAGATCCATAGCCTTGTCCAATCGTCACTGAACCATTGGTACCAACAGTTGCATTGTCCTTTTTCATCACGATATTGATAAAACCGGCATCTCCATCTGCATCATAATTTGAAGGGGGAACTGTGATGATTTCGATCTTTTCGACATCGCTTGAATTCAGACCTGCCAGCATCTGATAGGCGGCTTCCAAGGGCATTCTAAATCTATGTCCATTCATTAATATGACAACCCCGTTCTTACCTAATATCGAAAGAGAATTACTCTGCCGGTTAACCATAACTCCGGGTGACCTGTCCAAGACATCAATCACCGAAAGTCCTGCCGCTGAAATGCTGTTGGCAACATTTACCACCATCTTTCCTTCTTCAAGCTCAAAAAATGGCCGAGTGGCATTTACCGTCACCTCTTCCAAATTTTGGGCTTCCTCCACCACCGTTATTCCTTCCAACTCATTTTTTTCTGTTCCTGAAAAATTAAAGCCGGGGGTATAGGATTTGGAGTATCCCATTATAAAAACTTCAACAAAATATTCCCCTTTTGGGATTTCTGAAAATATAAAGTTCCCTGTTTCATCTGAAATGATTCCTTTGACCAATAAAGAATCAGGGACACTTTTTAGCAGCACATTTGCAAAAGCTATTCCTTTCGATTGAGTATCATGAACCTTCCCCATTATGATTCCTTGAGAAAAACCGGCCGAAACAAAAAAGAACATCACAATCATTATCAAAAAAACTTTCATAGGATTTTCTATTTATTTAATTTAATAGTTAAAAACAATAAATAGAATGTCGTGAATATAAAATTGAAAAAAATTAGTTATGTACGAAATAGGCCTATTTATGTCCCAAAGCATAGTAATATTTACCGGATGAAAAAATAAATAATTATTTACCTAATTCTTTATATTAAATCGAGTTAATCAAATTATCCTATTTCTTTGGTTTTTTTGGGGCCAAATCAATTTGAGTCATTAAAACCCAGCAAAAAAAAACTGAGTGGGTATCAATATTGACCCACCCAGTTAAAAAATATACAAATAGCCAATAGCTGAAAGGAATTAATTTTCTTTGGAGTCGTTATTGCTGATATCTCTCACACAGATATATTTTCCATTACGCTTTTCCCAGATTGCCATGTACTTACCGGTGGAAGTAACTTTTCCTGAGGCATCCATCCTAGTTGTCTTTCCTACTTCGGTGATGGTATTTTCATCACCAAAAACATCCAATACCTCGTATTTAACTGTAGTTCCGGCAGGTCTGGAAGCCACGCTCTCTTGAATTTCTTTTTGAATCGCAGCTTTGCCTACAGCCATTGGGCTTCCACTGCCCATACTCACTGCGTCGTCAGCATAAAAAGCCATCAGGGCATTTACATCACCTGCATTATCAGCAGCACTCCAAGCGTCTTCCAAGGCTTGGATTTCAGTTTTGATGGAAGCCATATCAGGCTCAGCGGCAACTGTCGGTGTCATTTCATCCGGAGCAGCTGATTCTTCAGGAGCTGGCGAGCTACAGGCAACAGTAAATAAGGAGAGAGTGAAACAGGCTGTCGCTATTCGGAAATAATTTTTCATATTCATTTTCTTAAAGTTTGGTGCTTACTCTAATCGGTTTTCGGCTTCCCCGTTGATTATTTTTATTTTTTTTAGATACCTAAATCAAAATCGTAAAATATTACCGGTCGGTAGTCTGATCACAAATTGGCTAGACCTTTCTAAATGGCGGTTTTTGCATATAACTCAATCTCCTCCAGATCCATTCGACCGGTCCAAAATGAAAATATTTCAACCAGATCGGACTTATGATTAATTGAAAAACCCAAATGGAAAAAACCACATATAACAGCTCAAACCGCTCCAGCTGTCCAAACAGACCAAACCCTACTCCTGTGAATACGAACATACATATCACAGAATGCATTAGATAATTGGTAAGTGCCATTTTGCCGACAGCTGCTAGGGATGTTTTCAGGAAACCGAAGAAAGGAGATTTGCAAAAAAGTATGATCAGACCTACATGACCCATCGCCACAAAAAATCTCCCCCAATAGTAGGTTAAATTGGACTCACTGAAAGAAAGGGTTGAAAATTGGGCATCCAAAACCAGCTTCATCTCATAATAGTTGATGGCAATCCCAATCGGATAACCGATCCCTACTATCAGCCAGTAAACAGAAGATGACTTTTCCCCTGAAAGAATTCCCCACTTAAAGAGGGCTATCCCGATCAACATCATACTCAAGACATCCCAAAGGTCTCCTCTGTAAGGTTCGTTGACATTAAAATCATAATTGATGGGTGCCAAGTGTGCCAGAACTGAAAAATACCCCTTTTGCATTTCTTCTATGAACTTTTCAGTAGCCTCAGGGGAGGTTTTAGATTCTCTTTTCTCCCAAGAATCCTTGGCTTCTTTCAAATCTTTTGTAAGTTCCTGTCCGGAAGCCAAGGCTAAGTCAGCCTCCTCCACTTTGGCAAACCACTTATCATCTTGGCGATAATCATAGTAATTCCATCCTGTACCTATAATCATCAAAAGTAAACCGATAATCAATAGTTTTTTGGGGACCATATTCCTAAAGGAATAGACCAAAAATCCCATAAGGGCATAATTATATAGAATCTCCCCTACCCAAAGCAAGAGGTAACCATGGATCAATCCAAAAACCAACAGCCAGCTAATCCGGCGGAAATAGATGTCCGCTGCATTGATTCCTGCTCCTTTTTTTAGCAGCCTATCCAAAAATATAAACATCCCCACGCCAAAAAGCAGTGAGAATAATGCCCGCATTGTTCCTTCAAAAAAGAGGTTACTCATCATCCAGGTATACAGGTTCAAACCTGTATCTCCGCCCAAGACAGAAGGATCATTATAGCCAAAAGCCAACCCAAACCCATTGATATTCATGATCAGAATCCCGCAGAGGACGATCCCTCGCATCACATCGAGTGAAGTGACACGCTCATCGGTCTGAATAGGGGTTAAGGAAGCATTACTTGTTTGTGTTATCACAGTAAATTTGGGGGGATAAATGAAATAAAAACAAGAATCGGGATAGAGCTCCTCAAAATTACTATTGGTTCCCTACCCCGATTTTCTCATCAACTAAAATTCAAACCGTTTCATTTGAATCTTTACTATTTGTTCAACAAGGGTTTACAAAATTCTTATGTGAAATAAAATCCCAAGCAGATCGCTACCGGCAATTAACCGTATGGGTTCTTATTGTTCAGGATCAGTATCTGTGGATTTGGCAGCTTCTGCAGCTTGAATCTGCATCATCGCCAAGGTAATTTTTGAATTGTCCCAATAACCTAACTCTTTGACGATTTTTCCATCCACAAACTCGAAGGTTATATGGATGGGAATTTCGAAAGTCTCTTGGTTAGCCGCCAAAGTTCCTTTCCAAACTCCCCAATAATTGACCCATGTCTCTCCATTATCGTCAAGCACCATTTCCAAATTTTGATTTTCAGTATCAATGGAATAAGAAGAAAGACCTTCAATCTCGATTTTTTGCTGTGCGATCAATTCCTGAATATTTGCAGGATTGTTTTCTGTAGCATTAATAAAAATCTGTGCATTGTCAGCATAATGAGATTTATATGCATCCCAATCACCATTGATGTAATTATCAAAAATAGTCTTTACCGTTTCGATCTCCTTTGAATTTTGGGTATACCTCTGCTTTGATTCACAACCAACCATGGTCAGGACAATAATTCCGTTCAACATTGCATTTTTCATAATTTTATGGAACAAGGTTTAGGATAAATATGTCGATTATCGCAAATGGAATCAGAAGTCTTTAGATTAAATCTCTTCCACAGGAGAATACTCTATTGGCCTTAAACTGATTCAATTAAACCATGAAAATTTGGATTAAAAATCTACCTAGGACTAATGACTGCTTTAATTGTCCGAATGATGCCAAAAAATTTTCGGAGGAATAATTATCTGCTTATCAGGTCATTTTGATGTTTTTTAAATACTATATTTCATAAATGAAATGGATTGTTGTCTTTCTGTTTTTTTCAATAACCCTCAATACCGAGGCTCAGGTGTATTTCTCCAATGGGGAAATGAAATACAGGCAGGTATTTTTGGATACCGATGATTTTGGAGATGATTACCTTGAAAACCTAGAAAAAGGTCTCGAAAAATTAAAAAATGACTCTTTGAGATTAAAAGTCCTGAATGACCTTGGTTATTTTACACACACCAGAAATCTAAAAAAATCAATGTCCATCATCAATAGAGGGCTCGAAGAAGCGAGGAAAATAGGCGATGTGTATTGGGAAGGCAAATTACAGGTTTCACAGGGGGCCATCCTTTTGAGACTCGATGAGTTAGATTGGGCAGAGATGGTTTTGAAAAGCGCCATTGAAAAAATCCCCGAAAACGAAACTTGGCTGCTCTACACCAATCTTGGATATGTGTTTGAGAGAAGGGGAAATCTTGGAGAAGCGTTTGAATATGCTTCCAAAACATTGAAAATCGGTGAAAAGTACGGAGATGAAAAAGCCATCGCAATGGCCTATTCTGACATGAGCAACCTTTTTTGGAAGCAGGGAAAACCCAGTATCGGAGTGGAATATGGATTAAAATCACTTGCGCTTTTTGAAAAAAGAAATCTTTATGACCTAGATTATGATTTTACCCTCCATGTCGTTGGAAATAATTTGATCAACCTTAACAGGCTTGAGGAGGCATTGGAATACTTCCAAAAATCCATTGCCATCGGTGAAAAATATGGATTTTATAACAACCTAAGTGACACGTATATCGCTCTTTCGGATTTATACAATCAGAAAGGTGATTATATAGCTGCCGAAAAATCAGGTCTCGAAGCATTGAAATATGCCGAATTATTGGAAAATGATTTTATGATCATGCGGTCTTTGCTTTCTTTGGGCAAATCCAATAACAGCATCGGACATTTTTCCCATGCCATTGAATTTTTAGAAAAAAGCATTCAGGTAGCGACAAATGATTTTGGAGACAAGTATTATTTGAGTCTGGTTTATCTTGAATTAAGTAAGGCCTATGAAGGTGATAAAAAGTTTGCCAAAGCTTTGGAAGCAAGTAGAACTTACGACAAACTCAAGCAGAGCGTTTTTACAGCAGAAGCTGACCAAAGAATTTCGCTCCTACAAACAGAAATGAATGTTTCCCAAAAGGAAAATACCATAAACCTGCAGGAGGCACGATTGGAAAAGCAAAAAATCCTGCAGATTTTTATTCTGACACTAGCCGGATTTTTGGTGGTCATTCTTGGGATTTCATATGTTGTCTTGGTCCGAAGAAAAAAGTACAACCTTCTTTTGGAAAAGCAGAATCTCGAAAAGGAACATTTACTCAAAGAAATCCACCATCGGGTAAAAAACAACCTTGAAACGATTTCGAGTCTACTTGCGCTTCAGACAGCCAAGATTGATAACAAAGAATTTCAGGGAATCATGGAAGAAACCCAAAACAGAGTACATAGTATAGGAATGATCCATCAGAGGCTTTATCAGGGAGGAAACTTAAAAACCATTGAGATGAAGGATTTTTTCCTAAACCTCGGTGAGTACATCATTGACACATTCAATGCTTCGCAGCGTGTATCATTGATCTGTACTATGGAACCATTGGAACTTGAAATAGACCAAGCAATCCCGATTGGATTGATTGTCAACGAATTATTATCAAACTCACTCAAATACGCTTTCCCAAACGGGAACAAAGGCTCAATCAAAGTCTCTTTGTCAGAAAGAGAGTCCCACCTCTATCTTCAGGTTTCGGATAATGGGGTCGGTATCGGCACCAATCCTGAAGTCCATGGTTCAGGTTTTGGAACCCAATTGATCCAACTCCTCACCCGCCAACTTGATGGAAAAATGTCCCTTGTGACGAATTCCGGAACAGAAGTCTTTTTTGAATTTCAAATCCATAAAGCTGCATGAATCAAAAAACAAGAATACTCATAGTAGAAGACGACATGATAATAGCTGCAAACATAGGTCTGCAGCTGACCAATCTCGGGTACGAAGTTACCGGTTTGGAATCTCGGGGTGAAGAAGCTGTACACCATGCTTTGGAAAATAAACCTGACATGATATTGATGGATATCCAGCTAAAAGGAAAAATAAACGGAATAGAAACTGCAAAAACCATCCAACAATACATTGACATCCCCATCATTTACCTTACTGCCAATGTGGACGATGCCACTTTTATCAAAGCGAGAGAAACACATCCTTTTGCCTTTATTGCCAAACCTTTCAAGAAATTAGACCTTGAGAGAACCATCGCATTGGTAGAGGAAAAAATCAAAGAAAAAGACCAGGATTTTCTTTCCAATGAAACCATGGTAGAATACCAAGGCGACAGGATTTTCATCAGAAACCAAAACAAACTCATTAAAGTCTTACTGGAAGAAATCCTATACATCGAAGCGGAAAGGAACTATTGTAAAATCAATCTTTTTAACCAAAACTACCTCATTGTCAGCCCACTGAATAAATTATGTGAAAAACTAGATCAGAAGAATTTCGTTCGTGTCCACAGGTCTTTTGTCGTCAATTTTTCAAAGCTTGACGCCGTTGCCGAATCCCATGTCGAAATTGCAGGAAAATTAATTCCGGTCGGAAAACAATTCAAAGATGATCTTCACCGGATGCTAAATAAAGTATAATTTATCGGGATTTAACCTG
Source organism: Aquiflexum gelatinilyticum (assembly GCF_024813435.1). NCBI lineage: Bacteria > Pseudomonadati > Bacteroidota > Cytophagia > Cytophagales > Cyclobacteriaceae > Aquiflexum > Aquiflexum gelatinilyticum. The sequence goes on along the minus strand of NZ_JANAEZ010000005.1, from coordinate 30,756 downwards.
CTGCCAATATTCCCCCATCAATCGTAAATGCGCTACCTGTAATCCAGGAAGAATCATCACTTGCCAGAAAAAGTACCAATTTGGAAATGTCTGCTGGTAAGCCTAATCTTTTAAGCAAAGTTGCTTTTCCTGCATTGGCCACTGCTTGGGCAGGGTCAGGAAATGCAACAGCAGAAGCATGGATAAACGGCGTGTCTACCGGACCGGGACAAATGGTATTGACCCGGACAATTGGTCCATAATCTACCGCAGTCTGTTTTGCCAAAGCCAATAAAGCTGCTTTGGAAGCACAATAGGCAGGATGGTTTGGAAATGATTTGTAGGCTGCGATGGAGGAATTGACCACCACAGCTGCAGTTGGCCTTTTGAGCATTTCTGGCAAGGCGAATTTCAAAAGATAAAAGACCGAATCCACATTGGTTCTGAATGTGATGTCCCAATCTGAGGGCTCCAATTCCGTCACTGAACCCAAACCAAGCATTCCTGCATTGGTCACCAATCCATCCAACTGACCAAATGAGGAAATTGCCAAATCAACCATTTTTTTGTTGTATTGTATGTCTCCGACGTCTCCTGACAAAAAACAGGCTTCTCCCCCATTTGCCTTTATTTCGGCCAAAAGTGATTTTCCCCTTTCTTCATCCCTTCCGCTCAGGATTAGATTTGCTCCTTCTTTGGCAAAATTCAATGCAATGGCTCTTCCCATTCCGCTTGTTGCCCCTGTGAGGATAAAAGATTTTTGATGGAGTTTCATAACCAAATTTATTTAAATATATACCTGCATTCCTTGGTCAAAAGTATGCGACATTTTGCATATTTATCAACCTTCAAAATAAAATAGAATTTTTATCTTAAGGTATCTGCATTAAATTCTGAAATTTCTTAGCTTTAAAAAGCCTTGTCTTTTTCTTTAGAAAAATAAGGCAAAGTGAATTCAAACCCATTTTAACCATGAAGCCTACCAATACCAAAGACCCTGAATACTACCATAAAGTAGTGGACTGTCAATACGCCTGCCCTGCACACACCCCTGTACCTGAGTATATCAGACTTATCGCTGCTGAAAGATTCACAGAAGCTTACATGGTCAATTGGGAATCCAATGTTTTTCCGGGTGTACTCGGTCGAACCTGTGACCGACCCTGCGAACCGGCTTGCCGGAGGGTAAGGGTTGAAGAAGAACCGGTCGCTATCTGCAGACTCAAAAGGGTGGCAGCAGACAACAAAGGGGATGTCAAACAGCACATGCCTCAAGGTCCTTTTCCTTCCAATGGAAAGAGAATTGCTCTAATCGGAGGAGGTCCGGCCTCACTTACTGTGGCTCGGGATTTGGCTCCTTTAGGATATGAAATCCACCTATTTGATGAGCAGATCGCAGGTGGGGGAATGATGAGAAGTCAGATACCTTCATTCAGACTTCCCGAAGAGGTACTCAATGAAGAAGTGAATTTTATTCTTGATCTTGGGATCCATACCCAATTTATGACCTATGTCAAGAGTCTGAAGGAAGTATTGGAGGGAGGTTATGATGCGGTATTTGTCGGGACGGGAGCTCCCAAAGGAAGAGACCTTCCAAAATTGCCCGGAAGGAAAGAAGGGGACAAAAACATCCATATCGGAATTGAATGGTTGGCAGGTGTAGCTTTTGAACATACAAAATCCATTGCTCAAAAAGTAATCGTATTAGGAGGTGGCAATACCGCAATGGACTGTTGCAGGACTTCAAGGAGATTGGGCGGAAAAGAGGTCAAAGTAGTGGTCCGAAGTCCTTTTGACGAAATGAAAGCTTCTCCTTGGGAAAAAGAAGATGCACTACATGAAGACATACAGATCATTGACAACCATGTTCCATTGAGTTTTGAAGTCAAAGACGGTAAACTGATCGGGATGAAATTCCAGAAAGTAAAACCTGTCTATGACGAAAACGGCAAAAGACAACTGCTCCCAACGGAAGAAGATGATGTTTTCATTGAAGCAGATGAAGTCTTGATAGCCATCGGCCAAGAAAACAGTTTCCCTTGGATAGAAAGAAACATCGGCTTGGAGTTTGACCAATGGGGAATGCCGGTGGTGGATGAAGTCACTTTCCAATCCACCAACGCCAAGGTTTTCTTTGGGGGAGATGCAGCGTTTGGGCCCAAAAACGTCATCACTGCTGTAGCCCAAGGCCACCAAGCTGCAGTATCCATCCATTTATTTTGTGAAGGATTGAATGTCTACGAAAGACCTTCTCCCTATACCAATCTTGTCAGCCAAAAAATGGGCATCCATGAATGGAGCTATGACAGCAATGTGGCCATTGACCAAAGGTATATTGTGCCCCAAGCCAAAAAATCACAAACCCTCAAAGACAGAAAGAAAGAAGTTGAATTGGGCTTTGATATCGCAACAGCATACAAAGAAACCCAAAGATGCCTAAACTGTGATGTTCAGACCGTTTTTACCGAAGACAGGTGTATAGAATGTGATGCCTGTATGGACGTCTGCCCTACTTCCTGTATCACTTTTACTGTCAATGCAGAAGAATCCGAATTAAGACAGAATCTCTTGGTACCGGCAGAAAATCTGACCCAAGATCTCTTGGTTTCCAAAGAACTCAAAACCGGACGGGTCATGGTGAAAGATGAGGATGTTTGTCTTCATTGTGGGCTTTGTGCAGAAAGATGTCCAACCTCAGCATGGGACATGCAAAAATTCCTCTATTCCACCACCAAAGCCAATCAAATGATCACCCCACTTCCCCTTATAGAGAAATGACAAAAACAGTCAATGATTTTATAATCCGGTTTGCCAATGTGAACGGAACCGGATCGGCGAGTGCCAACTACCTGTTTGCCAAAGCCATTTTCCGTATGGGAATACCCGTCACTCCAAAAAACATCTTCCCTTCCAACATTCAGGGACTTCCTACTTGGTATGAAGTACGTGTCAGTGAAAAAGGATATCTGGGGAGAAGGGAAGGTATCGATATTTTGGTGTCAGTTAATCCTCAAAGCATGGCACAGGATATAAAAAGCGTCAAGCCGGGTGGTTATTTCATGTATGACAGTACCAAAAAACTCCCTGCCCCTTATTTCAGAGAAGATATCCATTACCTCGGTGTTCCTATGATGGAGATGTCCAATGAGGCATTTTCGGATCCCAGAAAAAGGCAGCTCCTAAAAAACATCATCTATGTAGGAGCTTTGGCCAAATTGTTAAACATGGATTATTCCGAAATTGAAAAATTGGTTGGAGAACAATTTGAAGGTAAAAAGCAACTGATCGATGCCAATATCCAAGCCCTCAAATTGGGAATGGATTATGTCGAGGCCAATTTCGATTATCCCTTAAGCTTTCATCTTGAAAGAAGGAACCTCATCAAAGACAAAATCCTCGTTGATGGGAATACTGCATGCGGCCTTGGAGCAGTCTATGGAGGTGCCACAGTGATGGCATGGTATCCGATTACGCCTTCAACTTCTGTAGCAGAGGCATTTGAGCATTATTGCGAAGCATACAGGACTGATCCTGAAACAGGAGAGAAAAAATTTGCCATTATCCAGGCCGAAGATGAACTTGCCGCGATGGGCATGGTCATTGGTGCCAACTGGAACGGTGCACGGGGTTTTACTGCTACCAGCGGTCCGGGAGTCTCCTTGATGAATGAATTCTTAGGATTGGCTTATTTCGCTGAGGTTCCTGCTGTACTAATTGATGTCCAAAGAACCGGACCCAGTACAGGTATGCCTACCAGAACACAACAATCAGACATTCTCCTTGCCGCCTATGCTTCCCACGGAGATACCAAACATGTCTTGGTTTTCCCTGCTACTCCCCAGGAATGCTTTGAGATGACGGCTGAGAGTTTTGATCTTGCTGAGCGACTTCAAACTCCGATTATGGTCATGACAGATTTGGATCTGGGTATGAACGACCATATCAGTGAACCGTTTCATTGGGATCAAAAAAGAAAGTATGACAGGGGAAAAGTACTCAATGCGGAGGAATTGGAGCATATCGGGCGATTTGGTAGATACCTTGACGTGGATGGTGACGGCATACCGTACAGAACTTATCCGGGAACCCATCCTACAAAAGGATCATTTTTTACAAGAGGGACCTCAAGGGATGAATACGCTGCCTATACCGAAGACGGTGCTGCATACAAAAGAAACATGGACCGATTGATGGTCAAATGGGAAACAGCAAAGAAAATCGTTCCAAAAGCCCATATGTACCAAAAAGAAAACAAGTCTGAGATAGGGATTTTATTTTATGGAACATCCACTTTTTCGGCTGAGGAAGCGAAAGACATATTGGAAGAAAATGGAATCACAGTAGATGCGATCCGGATCAGAGCCTTTCCTTTTGGGGAAGAGGTGGTTCAATTTATCCATTCCCATTCGACTGTTTTTGTAATCGAACAAAACAGGGATGCCCAATTGCGCAGCATGATGATCATGGAATTGGAAACCAATCCGGCCAAATTGATCCCCGTTTTGAATTATGATGGCATGCCGATCACGGCTGACGCCATCAAAAACCAAATTTTAAAGCATTTAAACCTAGAAAATACCCAACACCATGAGTTATCTGAAACCGCTCTTTAGACATCCGAAATTACCCAAAAATAAACTTGGCTATACCCAAAAAGAGTATGAAGGTTCACTTTCCACACTTTGTGCCGGTTGTGGCCATGACAGTATCAGCGCTGCCATCGTGCAGGCCTGCTTTGAAATGTCCGTTGAACCCCATAAAGTGGCCAAGATCTCCGGAATCGGATGTTCATCCAAAACACCGACCTACTTTTTGGGTAATTCGCATGGATTCAATTCTGTACATGGCAGGATGCCTTCTGTAGCAACAGGCGCGAGCATGGCTAACAAGGACATGGTGTATTTTGGCGTTTCAGGAGATGGAGATTCCGCTTCCATCGGCATGGGGCAGTTTGTCCATGTCATCCGGCGAAATCTGAATATGGTCTATATCGTTATGAACAACGGCTGCTATGGCCTGACCAAAGGACAGGATTCTGCCACTGCAGACCAAGGTTCTCGGAGCAAAGCCGGTTCCGTCAATCCATTTCAAGCCATCGACCTAGCGAGTTTGGCGATAGAATTGGGAGCAACCTTTGTAGCTCAGAGTTTTAGCGGGGACAAGCAACAATTGGTTCCGCTAATCAAGGCCGCCATGCACCATAAAGGTTTTGCCTTTCTCAATGTGATTTCTCCTTGTGTGACTTTCAACAACAACCCCGGTTCTACCAAATCCTACGATTATGTGAGGGAACATATCGAAGCCACTTCGACTTTGGACTTTGTTCCGGAAATGCCCGAAATCAAAACCAATTACGAAAAAGGGAAATCTACCAGAGTCGCTATGCACGATGGCACCTTGATCCAACTGAATAAATTGGCCACGGATTGGAATCCCGAAGACAGGGTTTCTGTTGCCAATGCCCTTCAGGAAGCAAGGATAAAAAATGAAATTCTGACAGGTTTGCTTTATGTCAATACTGAATGGAAAGACCTTCACGGCACATTAAGCACTTGCGGTACCCCCTTGAATAAATTGAAGGAAACAGATCTTTGTCCGGGAACTGAGGTTTTGAAGGAGATCAATGCTGGGTATAGGTAAATGAGTATATGCGCCTCCACTACATTTCTTGAAGGGAAAATCCTTGGTTTTGGGATGGAAGACCGAAGACGGAAGACGGATGTAAAAGGCAATTAGCAATTTTATCAAAAACTATCTAGATAGGCTTGGTATTTAGAAATGCCAATATTATGGGTCTTGGTTGTCTTTTTGATTATAATTGGATCGGAGGCAGGATGTTGGAATGTTGGTATATAAGTTACAGCACTGACGGTGCGAAATACCCTAGCGATGGGTGCAGCCCAGCGAAATTGTAGGAAATGTTTGAAGAAAGCCCTGTAGGGGCGAAATATCTCTAGGGACAAGAAAGGAAATGATCCTGCCCTTTCCGGGCTTAGGGGAATTATCTAATGAATTATGGATGGGCTTCACCCATCCCTTTAGTATTTTGCCCCTTCAGGGCTAATTTAAATTTGGTTTTAGGTTAGTATTTGGACATTTCTGAATTATGGGACATACCCATCCAACCCACACTGCTGCATAAATTCATTGTTGAAAATCTGCTGTACTTCTTGGGTCATCACTCTTGACCGTTGCTTTTTCCATTGTTGTATCTTTTCATTTCCATAGATATAATTCAGTCTGTTCTTGTCCAAAATGCGGTTTAACTTTCCCCAATGGATAGAATAAGGAATATGGGCTGCTTCCAATGATTCAAGTACCAACTGGTAAAACTGATGGTTGACCGCAGCATCAGCACCGTCTAGTTCCATCACTACGGAATGCTTGAACCGAGTAAAGGCAAATGTTGCCTCATTTCCATTTACAAAGCGGAAAGCTAAAATACCTGCCAATTTCACTGTTTCATTTATTTTCAGACAGATATTTATGGCCTTTACTACATCTTTGACATCAAGGCAAATCGCAGCACTGAAGGCTTTTCCTCGAAATCTTGTGTTGGTAAATGTCTCCCCTATCGTGCCTACCAAATCTTCAGGCCTACTGTATGCCAATCCAAATATTGAATTCACAATTTGGGGTACCAAAATTCTATTCAAAAATCCAACTTTAGCCTGAACTTGATCCAATACCGTTTGAATCAACCCAAGCGTATCATCCCCATAGGTAAATCCCGAGGTCGCATGTTCAATTCTCTTATAATCTTCCCTGTAGGCAACCTTGAACATGGTCCTCATGTACACTCCTTTTTCAGGGTTGTTAAAATCGAAATCATGGGGATTGACTGCCAACTCAAAATGATAAAGGTGTCTTTGCGGATCGTTCCATGTGTATTTGAGGTGGTGCTGTATTTTCGAAAAATCCATCTTGGTGACAGCTTCGGTCATGGCATTGTCAAATTGTACTCTCTGCATTTTTTGCTCCAAAAGGAATTTGTCCTCCACCTCCACCAAGACTCCATGGATTATTCCAAAACTTCCAAAACTCACCAAAATGGCATTGAAAAGGTCATCTTCTATGATGGTCTCTGCTCCTAATTTCATATGAAAAGCATCGGAAGTAATTCGTCTCGAAGCCCTCTCTACGTAAATATGCCTGTCAGGACCGGTAATGACGTGCATGCCAACAACCATTTCGGGCAAAGCACCCTTGAATACAGCTGCCCCATGGGTTCCCGTGGAAAAGGCACCCGCAATGGTTTGGCCATTACTTCCGCCACTCACCATCAGACTTTTGGAAGGTTGTGATTGCTTTTCGAGGTATTCATTGATTTGGATGATGGTATTTCCACACTGCAAAAACTTAAAATTTTCAGGCTTATTGCCTGCATTCAAAAAATCGGGATGGAAATTTTCATTACTCAAGGCAAATTTGTGCCTCAGTCTCTTGGTGTTGATAATCGCATCTTCGCTCATACCAACTTTGCTAAAAGACCATCCACTTCCTAATGCGCGGATATTGAGCTGGTTTTCCAAGGCGTGTTTGATGATCCATTGGAAATTGGCCGTACATTTTTTGTATTGGGAAAACTGGTCAAGGCTTTGGAAAGATGGATCATCCAAGACCATATCAAAGGAAAGGTCTTCATCCAAAGGCTGGGTATAGTTTTGGTGGACATTGGTGAATTCCTTGATTTTCCAAGGAATAACTCCTGCAGGATAGGTCATGGCAAAATGGGTTTAAATTTCTCCCGGAATCGGTACCTCCGGGCAACAAAAATATTCGACCGATTGGGGGACAACAATTCCCAATGTGATGACAGAAATCAGGATATGACCAACATTGGTCTTCACTGTAATTTGACAAATGGATTTACAGCTTGCTTCGGTTTTGACATCTACGGGCTGCCTCAAACCCCAAAAATAAGTGGTTCTGTTTACCTGAACCGGCGCGGGATTATCGGAATCATACTTGGATACAATCCTCAGATTGGCACATGAAGCAATGTAGAAGGTTAAACTGAAAAGAATCAGGAAGGAAAAACGCCTGAATTGAAATGACTTTTTCACTTGAGTTCAAAGTTTAAATTGAATACACTCTTCTAAAAAATATATAACACTCTAAAAATCAAGGTAAAAGTTAAAAAAATAAATGGAAAAAGGCAAGAGCTCTGCGAAATTCAGAATTATGAATTCAGAATTAAAAATTAAACCTTAGCCTATCGCTTCTTATCTCTCGCTTTTTTTGTCTCATATCTCATGTCTCATATCTCCCATCTATTTTCCTCCACTCACCAATTTCACATGACCCAAATGATGTCTAGAGTGCCATGCATACAGTGCAATGGTGGTGGCAAGTGACATTGTTTTTTGGTTGGCAGGATGGAAAAAGGTTTTCTGCAAGTCATCAGCTGATAAAGATTTGATTAAAACTACCCAGCGATAATGTAATCCTTCCAAAATCTTCAAACTTGGTCCAATAGGCATGTCTTTGGCATCAGCCAATTCCGCCCACAGATCTTCATGATAAGGTTTGATGGTTGGGTTATCCTCGGTCAGCGCCAACTTGAACCGGATAAAACTGTTCATATGGCTATCGGCACAGTGATGCACCACTTGCCTCACCGTCCATCCTTCAGGCCGATAAGGTGTGTCCAATTGTTCTTCTGAAAGTTTATAGGTTTCAGTTTTGAGCAATGCGGGGAATTCTTCTATGATTCCCACCCATTCTTCAAGTTGTTGGGCAGTGATTTCTTTTGGTGCGGAAAAGCGGCCAACGGGGAATTTTAATGATTCTATTTCCATGTGTTAATTTGGTTATTGGTTATTTGGTTAATGGCCATATGGTTAATTGGTTAACTGATTTTGAAAACAAAACTCAGACTTGGTACTGAGGACTTTTTCTTAATACTTGATACTTGGTACTTGATACTCAATACGGATCCACATCCACCACAAACCTCACTCCTCTAAAGTCCTTATGCACCTGCATTTCTTCCAATAACAGGAGCAAATCATGTTTAAATTGGGCTTGGGCATTACCTGATTTATCCAACTTCGCGATAGATTCAAAAATGTATTGGTTCTTGATTTTTCCGACCAAGCCTTTTTCCGGCCCCAACATGATTTTCTTGACATCGATTTCCCCCATCAGGTTATGGAGATGTCTTGCAGCTTTTTCAGAGATTTTATAATCCTTATGCCGGGTCGTTATTTTGATGATTTTGACAAATGGAGGGTAGAAAAACCTCTGCCTGTCCCCCATTTCCTGGATATAAAAATTCTTGTAATCCCCGGAAATCACCTGCCCAAAAATGGCTTCCTCAGGTTTTCGTGTTTGAATGATGACGGCACCTTTTTTGTCCCGCCGTCCAGCCCGACCTGCCACTTGGGTGATTTGCTGAAAAGCACGCTCCCCGGCCCTAAAGTCCGGAAAATACAAAATCCTGTCTGCATCCATGATCCCTACGACTGTGACCCTGTCAAAGTCCAGGCCTTTGGTAATCATCTGGGTGCCCACCAAAATATCAATGTTCCCACTTCCAAATTCTTCCAATAATTGCTGGTATCCGTATTTGCTTCGGGTAGTATCCAAATCCATCCTTGCGATTCTGGCTTCAGGGAAAAGTAAAGAAAGACTTTCTTCAATCCGCTCTGTTCCCAAGCCAACCGCTCCCAATTTATTGCTCCCACAGGCAGGACATGCATGCGGAACTTTCTCCTTGAACCCGCAATAATGGCAGCGCATCTCCTCCCCAAACTGATGATAAGTCAGGCTGACATCGCAATGTTCACATTCAGGAATCCATCCGCAATCTTCGCAGGCAATATAAGGCGCATAACCGCGCCTGTTCTGAAAAATCAAAACCTGCTCCTGATTTGATAAAGCCTCTTGTATTTTCTCCCTGAGAAGCCGTGTAAAATCTAGCTTCAGCAGGTTTTTCTTTTTGTCCACCAACATGTCTGCCAAGTGGTACTCGGGAAGTTGTGCTTCCCCATATCTTTTGTCCAAAGCCAAGTAACCATACTTTTTGGTTCTTGCATTGTAAAAAGACTCAAAGGAAGGCGTCGCTGAACCGAGCAAAGTTTTGGCTTGATGGATCCAGGAAAGCATGATTGCCGCATCCCTTGCCTGAAACCTTGGCGCCGGGTCAAACTGCTTGTAAGATGACTCATGTTCTTCATCGACGATCACCATTCCCAAACTGTCAAATGGCAAGAAAATCGAAGACCTTGCACCGATCACAAAAGAGATTTTTCCACTCAAAACCCCATTCCAAACCTCTACCCTTTCATTGTCCGAATATTTGGAATGGTAAACCCCCATGCTACTCCCAAAAACTTTTCTCAGCCTGCCGACCATATGGGTCGTAAGGGCAATCTCGGGCAATAGCAACAATACTTGGGAACCACCGGCCAAGACTTCCTTGATCAAGGTAATATAAATTTCAGTCTTGCCGCTTCCGGTTATTCCATGAAAAAGGACTGTGTTTTTTTCTTCAAATTGGCTTTTTATTTCTCCAAGAGTTTTGCTCTGTAGGTCTGAAAGGACAATCTCTTCTCCATTTCCTTCTTCCTCCTCAAAACGGCTGATTATAATTTTGTATTCTTCCAAAACTCCGTTTTTGATCAGAGTTTTGAGTGAAGATACAGACAACCCGGCTTCGGTAATTACCTTTTTGTCCAAGCCTTTTTGATTCAGTTCAGGTTGCTTGTACACTGGGATTTCCTGCAGGTACTTGAGGAGGATTTCCTCTTGTTTTGGTTTGTTGGCGATTTCGTTGAAAAGCGCTTCCAAGGCTTTCTTGTCGGAAGCATATTCTTTAGAAAGCCTGATTCTTGATTCAACTTTGGGCGCATATTTCTCTCTCAATTGCTCAAAAACCAAAATGGCTTCCTTGATGACCAAACTTTTGATGATACCATGGATTGATTTGAGACCAAGTACATTTTCACACTCCTCATAGGTCATTTCGCCTTTGTTTGCCAATGCCTGAAGCAAAATTCCCTCCCTGTCATCCAATGGATAGGTCGAGGTGTCTGAATCGTAAGTGGGATTGAGTTGAATTTTGCTTTCGCTGCTGAGTTTCAGTCCAGAAGGTAAGGCCGCATTCATCACTTCTCCGATGTGGCAGCAATAATAATCCGCCATCCAAGCCCAAAAACGGATCTGCAAAGGATTGACCGTAGCGTGGTTGTCAAGAATATCAAGGATGGGTTTGGCTTCGTAAGCTGCAGGTGGCTTTTGGTGGACTTTGCCGATAATGCCTGTAAGTACTTTCTTTTTCCCAAACTGAACAATCACCCGAAAACCGATGCCGATCTGCTCCGCCATACTCCGCGGAATTTTGTAGGTAAACATCTTGGGAATGGGTACCGGCAATATGATGTCCGCAAATAAGTTGGATTTGCTGTCTTCCTGCGGGTATAAATCACCAAATAAACTCTCCAAAAGGTGGGTCAGGCTAAAGATGGAAACTGTGCCAAAGCATCGGCTACTTCAGAAACGGGCTTTTGACAGGCCTTATTGAAGCAAACGTAAATTAAGGCATTTCCTTCAGAATCCGCTGTTTTGTATTCCAATAATGGGATATTTTCTACGACAGTTTCAGACGCAGCAACGACAAAATTGGATGAATTTGAGGCTTGCATCTCCTTGGCTTTCGCTAGTGCCCCTTTGCCCACAATGGCGATTTCGGCCTTTGGCACCAAAGTACTCAGATACAGCGATGCCCAATTGCATAGAAAACCCGGTTCGGTGATGATCAGCTTCTTCATGGCTCCAAGCATTTTTTCAGAAATCTCAAGATACCTGTCTTCATAAAAATACAGACCCAAATCCTGAAGGTTTCTCGCCATCATGGAATTGGAAGCCGGAATGACATTATCAAACAATTCTTTTTTATTGGCAATCAGTTTTTCAGCAGTAGGATTGTTGAAAAAGAAAAAACCGTCAGTCTCATCATAAAATTGCTCCAATACAATTTCAGTCAATTCCTTGGCTGTGTGGAGCCATTTCAGATCAAAAGTAGCTTTGTACAAGGAGATAAATCCTCTGGTCGCCGCAGCATAATCTTCCAAAAATCCGGAAGTATATGCTTTCCCGTTTTTGTATGACCGATACAAAATCCCGTCTTGGTACATTTTGTCCAAAATAAAATTTCCATTGGCAAGGGCTAACTTCAATGCTTTCTCCTCTCCTATGGATAGATAAGCCTGCACGAGTCCCTCCACCATAAGTCCGTTCCAACCACTCAAAACCTTGTCATCCAAACCCGGATAAATTCTTTTATTCCTCACCTCCAACAGCTTGGTTTTGATTCGGTTAAGCCTATTTACATAAGCTGAAACTGAAAGACCTTCTTCCTTGGAAAGTTCCTCATATGATTTTGTCTGAAAAAGGATATTGACTTCATCTTCCCAATTTCCTTTGAACTTGATGTTGTATAATTTGACAAACCACCTCATGTCCTCCGCTAGGATGGATTCTAACTCATCTGACGTCCAAGTGTAAAATTTTCCTTCTGTTCCTTCAGAATCCGCATCTTGGGCTGCAAAGAAACCTCCCTCCTGCTGAAGCATTTCAGCTTCCAGCCAAGCGATGGTTTCGGTCACTTTCTCCTTGAAAAGTTCCTCGCCACTTACCTGATAGGCTTTGGCATAAAGCGTCATCAACGGCCCGTTGTCATACAACATCTTCTCAAAGTGCGGTGCAAACCATTCCCCATCCACCGAATACCGTGCAAATCCTCCGCGAAGATGGTCATAGATACCGCCCATTCCGATCTTGCGAAGTGTAAAAAGTACTTTCTCAGTCAAGGCTTCATCTTTCTTCAGGATTGCATATTCCAACACAAAAGACCAAATGGCCGGCATGGGAAATTTGGGTTTTCTGTTCATTCCACCCCATTCCAAGTCAAACTGATCCTCTAATTTTTTGATGGCATAGGCCAACTCCTCACTTGACAATTCAGTCTTGGCAGACTCCAATCCATATTTCTCCAACTCCGACCTGTTAAGGCTCCTACCAAATCCTTCTGCACTTTCAGCGAGTTGGTCAAAATGCTTTTCATATGCATCCGCGATATTGGTGAGTAATCCTTTCCATTGTTTGTTGGGAAAGTAAGTTCCGCCATAAAAAGGCTTTTGGTCCGGCATCAGGAAAACATTGAGCGGCCAACCGCCATTGACGCCCATGACCTGCACCGATTCCATATAAATATTGTCTAGATCAGGCCGCTCCTCACGGTCGATTTTGATACAGACAAAGTGGGCATTCATGATTTCAGCCGTGGCATCGTCTTCAAAACTTTCCTTTTCCATCACGTGGCACCAATGACAAGCCGAATAGCCGATGCTGACAATGATCGGTTTGTTTTCAGTTTTGGCTTTTACTAAAGCTTCTTCTCCCCAAGGATACCAATCCACAGGATTGTGGGCATGTTGGAGGAGATAAGGTGATTGGGAGTGGATGAGGCGGTTGGACATTTTTTGGTTGTAAGGGTTGTAGTGGTTGTAAGGGTTGTAGTTGTTGTAATGGTTGTAGTTGTTGTAATTGTTTAAAATGTTGTCAGGTTGTCATTGTTGTCGGGTGGGTTCCGTCATCCTGAAGGAGGAACGACTGAAGGATCTCTTTTAACTTTGTTAGGACACTTGGCTACACTAACAATTACGTGAATCTCTTGGTCGTCACACTGATCAGCCACAGTGGAGAAGTATCTCCTAATTCTGAGATCTTTCATCCTCGTACCTCGGATTCAAGATGACGCAATACCAACTGTAATTCCTAAATTGAACTGTTTGCTGAAAATTTTAACATCGGCCATCGGTCATCCGTCATCGGTCAAAAACACCAGTATTTACTCTGATTCAAACTTCCTTCCTAACTTCCAACCTCCACCTCACTTCCCCCTAGAATGCACCTGTTTTCTCAACAAGTCCATTTCCTTTGAAAAATCAAAATCCCGGCTGTATCGTTCCAATTTCTTCTGAAGATTGTCTAAAAATTTGATATGAGCCGGGCTGTCCGGATTGAATGGACGGTGGGCAAGGTCTCTTTTGATCCCTTCAAATTCCAAAATCAAAGGGAAAGTCTTTGGATCAACCCAAGTGGTTTTGAATCTTTCCCAAATATATTCTTCAGCCTGCGCATTGGGATGGATCATGTCTTCCTTGTAAAAACGATAATCCCGCAAATCATCCATCAGGATCTCATAGGCAGGAAAATACTGCACAAAATCATAGGTTTCGGTGAGGTCATGGGCTGCTAATCGCAGGATTGACTTGCTCAACCTGTCTTCAGGAATGCCGTCTTTGATATGTCGTACAGGGCTGACGGTCAACAATACCTGTACATCGGGATTGATCTGTCTCAGAATATTGAAAAAGCCGCTAAAAGCTTTTTGGATTTCATCAGGGTGGAGTAATCTCTTTTCAAATAGATCTGCAGGCTGCTTGTGACAGTTGGCAACAATCTGACCATCATTTCCATATTCATAAATCCAGGCGGTACCAAAAGTGATCAGGATATGGGAAGCATTTTCCAAAACCTGTTTTATGTGCTGTTGCTTTTTATGGATCAACCTTTCCAAAGAATCCTGACTGTACGCCACCACATCAGAATGCATCCCAAAATGTAGGTACAATCCATCTCTGACCAAAATCATGTCCGTATTGATCGGCATTTCCAATGCGGCATCTTCCATTACTTGAGCGATGGAGATGGGGTTGAAAAGCGTTCCAAAGGGATTATTGAGAATGGGAAACTTTCTTTCGGCCAATTTCTCACCGATCATGGTCGAAAAACAAGAACCGATAGAAAAGATTGGTTTGTGGTGATTAATCTTACTTTCCCCCTCAGGGATATCAAAAGAAGTAGTCCAAAGCATGGGATAAAATTAGAAAGAAAGCCCACAAATCCTTAGAGAAAAGACGCAAATTTTTTTCTCTCACAAAGACACTAAGGCACGAAGGAATTTTTGGTTTAATTGATTAAAGTTATATTTAACTAAACTATTGGAAATAAATTAAAAATCCCTTTTTGGAACATGACGGAAAATGAATTGGCAACCGAAGCGGTAGATATCGCATATCAAATTCATAAAGAACTTGGACCAGGTTTGATTGAAAGTATTTACGAGGAGATTTTTGCTTATGAATTGCGAGAAAGAAATATTGCCTTTACAAGACAGGAAAAAGTGATCGTTAGGTATAAAGGATTGTCTTTTGGAAAAGGATTTAGGACAGATTTGATTTTAGATGACAAACTTATCATTGAATTAAAATCTGTTGAAACTATCGAGAAGGTCCACCATAAAATGTTGTTGACCTAAATGCGATTAAAAAATATCAAGCTTGGATTACTGATCAACTTCAAAGTCAATCTCATCAAAGATGGAATACATCGAAAAATCGATGGTTATTTATAAAGATATACAAACAAAAAGGCACAAAGAAACTATGATTATTTCTTTGTGCCTTCGTGTCTTCGTGGGATTCCTATTGCTTGGTTTGTTGTTCTTATTTTCTTTGCGTTTTTGCGCCTTTGCGTGATTCCTATTCCTTTTCTTTGCGCCTTCGTGTCTTAGTGGGAGCATTTAGTGTCTCCCCACCCACTTAAATGCATTCACAAAAGCCTCTATCCATGGACTGACTTCGTCGCTTGATTTGTCGGAAGGATAATATGGCCAATTCCAGGGTTTCAGTGATCTTTCGATGTGCGGCATAATAGCCAAGTGCCTGCCGTCTCCGGATACAATTCCAGCTACTGCGTGATCCGAACCGTTTGGATTGCCTGGATAGCCTTCATAGCTGTACGTCATGCCGATTTGGTAAGCGTCTTTCGGTTTTGGCAATTGGAATTTTCCTTCTCCATGCGCCACCCAAACACCCAATCTTTTACCTGAAAGGGATTTGAACATCACAGATTCATTCTCGGGAACATTCACATTGACAAAGATCGATTCAAACTTATGGCTTGCATTGTGCAGCATCTTTGGCTTGACATCATGGTCAGGCGTAACGAGCCCAAGCTCCACCATCAGTTGACAACCGTTGCAAACACCCAAACTCAGGGTATCTTTTCTTGCATAGAAATTGTCCAAGGCTTGTTTCGCTTTTTCATTATACAGAAAAGCTCCGGCCCAACCTTTTGCGGAACCCAATACATCCGAGTTGGAAAAACCTCCCACAAAAACGATCATCTGTACATCTTCGAGGTTTTCACGCCCTGCGATCAGGTCTGTCATGTGAACATCCTTCACGTCAAAACCTGCCAACCAAAGTGAATAAGCCATCTCACGGTCACCGTTGACACCCTTTTCACGGATGATGGCGGCACGCTTTCCTGAGGCTTCTTTTCTATATGGATTCAAACCAAAAGCATCTAATGTGCCTTTCCAGTTTTCCCCAAAATTGTATGCTAATGGCTGCTTTTTATAATTGGTAAAGCGCTCCAAAGCAAGTTTGTCACCGCTTTGCTTTTTGTCAAGCAAGTAAGATGACTTAAACCATGTATCTCTCATGCCGGCAACTTCCAATGTCAGATCAATTCCTGACAACTCCACTTTTCCGTCCAGGGTCACTTCCGCCAATGAAATATATTCCACACCATGGTTTTCCAAAACGGCTCTTGTCCTTTCCGGATTTGCAACTTGGATCAGTACACCGGGATTTTCGGAAAACAAAGCTTTGACAATGTCCTTTTCAGCCAATCTTTCGGTTTTCACTTTCAGACCAACTTGGGTGGAAGGAAAGCACATTTCCAACAAAGCAGTGATCATTCCTCCTGAGGAAATATCATGACCTGCAAGGATTTCCCCCTTTTCGATCAGCTTTTGGATTACCATAAATGCTTTCGCAAAATATTGGCTGTCCTTGACATCCGGCGTTTCGTTTCCGATGGTATTCAATACCTGTGCAAAACTGGAACCACCCAATTTGGCGGTGTCTTTTGAAAAATCAATGTAATAAACCTTGCTTCCCGCAATAGGCTTCAAATCCGGAGAAACAGTCATTTTCGGAGCTGAACACTCCCCTACAGTGGAGATGATGACTGTTCCGGGCGAATAAACCGTCTTACCTCCGGGATACTTCTGTGTCATGGAAAGGGAATCTTTTCCAGTCGGCACATTGATTCCCAAAGCAATGGAAAAGTCTGAAATGGCCTCAACAGCGCGGTAAAGCCTGTCATTTTCTCCAGGATTCTTTGCGGGCCACATCCAATTGGCACTGAGTGAAACCCCAGCCAAACCGTCTGTAATCGTTGCCCAAACCAAGTTGGTGAGTGATTCTGCAATCGCCAACCTTGATCCTGCTTCAGGATTTGCCAAGGCCGCAACCGGAGCATGACCGATGGAGGTTGCAATTCCTTTTTCTCCTGTAAAGTCCAAAGCCATCACGGCCACATTGTTCAAAGGCAATTGGATTTCTCCCGTGGTCTGCTGCTTGGCCACTCTTCCTGTGACGGAACGGTCAACTTTATTGGTCAACCAATCCTTGCAAGCCACAGCTTCCAATTGCAAAACCTGCTCAATGTATGTTTTCAGCTCCTTGGCTGAGTATTTTGGTTCTTCGTAATCTGTCGTTGCCGGAGTATCCTCCAAAATGGTTTTTGGTGAACTTCCAAACATATAGGCCAAATCCCAATCGACAGGCTTCTCGCCTGTTTCAAAATTTTCAAATTTGAAATGCATGTCTCCGGTAGTTTCACCTACGACATAGAATGGCGCTCTTTCTCTCTCAGCAATCCGCTGAAGTGTAGCCACATCCTTTTCATGCACCACCAATCCCATTCTTTCCTGGGATTCGTTTCCGATGATTTCTTTGGCAGAAAGCGTGGGATCCCCGACAGGCAATTTGTCCAAATGGATCGTTCCTCCGGTGCTTTCCACCAATTCCGAAAGGCAGTTCAAATGGCCACCGGCTCCGTGGTCATGGATGGAAATGATCGGATTCTCATGAGACTCGGCCATGGAGCGGATCACATTGGAAACCCGCTTTTGCATCTCCGGATTGGAACGTTGGATGGCGTTCAACTCTATGGCATTGCTGAATTCACCCGTATTTACAGACGAAACCGCTCCACCGCCCATACCTATGCGGTAATTGTCGCCGCCCATGACGATGATTTTGTCACCCTTGCTCGGTTCGTTTTTCTTGGCGTATTCTTTCCTTGTAAATCCGATTCCTCCTGCAAGCATGATGACTTTGTCAAACCCGTGCGATTTACCATCTTCCTCATGCTCAAAGGTCAATACCGATCCACAGATCAAGGGCTGACCGAATTTATTTCCAAAATCTGACGCTCCGTTGGAAGCCTTGATCAGGATATCCATCGGAGTTTGGTAGAGCCATTTCCTTTCGGCTAAGTCTTTTTCCCAACTTCTTCCGGCCTCCGACCTTGGATAGGAAGTCATGTAAACAGCAGTTCCCGCCAAAGGTATGGAGGCTGTTCCGCCTGCCAACCTGTCCCTGATTTCTCCACCTGCGCCGGTTGCGGCACCGTTGAAAGGTTCTACAGTAGTCGGAAAATTATGGGTTTCTGCCTTGAGGGAGATGACAGTTTGGATGGTTTCAGTCTCAAAAAAATCCGCTTTATCCTGTGTTTTTGGCGCAAATTGCTGTGCCTTGGGTCCGTCTACAAAAGCCACATTGTCTTTGTAAGCGGATACAATTTTATTGGGATGTCTTTTGGAAGTTTCTTTGATGAGTTGAAAAAGCGTCTTGTCCTTTTCAACCCCGTCAATCACAAAAGCACCGTTAAAAATCTTGTGGCGGCAATGCTCCGAGTTGACCTGACTGAATCCGAATACCTCAGAATCCGTCAGAGGCCTGCCCAATGATTTGCTTACTCCTTCCAGGTAATCCACCTCTTCCTGACTTAGGGCCAAACCTTCTTTTTGGTTGTAAGCTTTGATGTCTGTAACCGGGATGATTCTTTCAGGCTGCAAATGAATATCAAAAATATCCTGATCCAATCCCGCATATACTTTTTGAAGCATCGGGTCAATGCTGTCATTTTCGGTTATCGGGAGGTATTCTTCCATTCTTTGGATACCCAAAATCCCCATATTGACCGTGATTTCTACTGCATTGGTAGACCAAGGCGTGATCATTTCCTTTCTCGGTCCGGCAAACTTCCCGGAGACTTTATCCGCCTGGATTTGATTGGCTTCACCAAAGAGCCAATTCAGTTTGTCAATATCTTGTTGAGGGAGAGGGTTTTTGGCCTGAACAGCATAAATCAGGGCTTTGGGAGATTGGAAAAAGAGGATCATGAGCGTTTTTTGGAGCCTTTTTTAAGAAGCCACAAAGGTAAACAATTGGGTCAAAAGATTAAAGGAATGTTTTAAAGGATGAGGGATGAAGGATAAAGGGGGTGGAAAGTAAATGGTAGAAGGTGAGAGGTAAAAGGGAAAAGGATGAGGGCGGAAGGATAAAGGATGAAGAAAGATTTGGGAAATTCAGCTCTCTGCGACAAAATGTTCAAAACTTTTTCCGAACTCGATTCTATTAACGTTTTGCAGCTACCCGAAGGTGGCGATTTCGAAGCACTTCACTGTCAACCAAGCACAAACTTATATAGAAGCACAAAGCTTGATTTAACCACTGAACAGCCACTTTTGGGTAGGTGCTGTTAGCAGTAGTTTTTATTTCCGTCCTACGTTCTTGTCTAACCATTTTATTCTGTCTTTTACAATTCCAAATTTTTTCTTTTTCGGGTTCCAAAGTGAATTGGTTTGTGTCGTAGCGTTCTTTTCTGCTAAGTCAGCATAAATTTTTGCTTGTTCTCTGTTCCCTTTAAATTCTGAAATGACTGTCATTACTGAGTACATAATGTAGTTTTGAATTGGAAACTTTAAAGAGTCCTTGTTTATTTTTTTTGTTAACAGGCTTTCAACTTTATCATATAACTCTGTTTTTTCTGCACGAACAACTGTTTCAGAAAAGTTTAAATAAGCGGCCGTTGTTACATTCGGAAATTCTTTTTCAAAGTCAAGTGATTTCTGAAAATATTCTAATGCGGTTTCGTAATCTTCTCTCAACTTATATATTTCGCCTAATGAATTATATGTTTGACTTTTTTCGATTCGGTTGTCGGGATAGTCGGTCAGGATTTTGTTTAAAAGTGTCTCTGCAACCGACAGTAGATTTTTGTCCTTCGTCTCAATAAGTTCTATGGCTTGAACTCTCAGATATTGGGCTCGTCCTTCCTTTCTTGCACGTCCAAGTTTGGCGAAGTATTCTTCTTCGTCTGTTTTAGTCCAAGTTTTTCGTCTGTACCAATCTGTCATTGTCTGGTGTTTCTAAAATTACTGCTAACGTTTTGCCTTACGCCACTTATGGCGCCAAATATTCCTATGGGAAGCATTGACGCCATAAGTAGAGGATATTTTTCAATTGTTTAAACTTAATCTCTTTTAGTTAAATATCCAATCCCTGTAAATCCCCTTTGATATTTATTTGGAAAAAGACTTCGAATTCGATCAATTTATAGGAAAGACTTTTCTCTTTGCGGATTGGCGGGAAACAAGAAGTATCCAGCTTTTGGAGAAGTAGGATAAAGAAATAGTCTGACGGCTGGAAGCCATCCGACTTGGATTTGCGACTTCGCGTCTTCGCGGGAAAAAAAGGTATCCTGCTTTAGGAAATGCAGGATAACATGCAAGCTATTCTTAGTGGCTTCGTGTCTTTGTGGGCTATATTCTTTCTTGTTTTGCGACTTGGCGTATTTGCGTGAGCCGAATAATCCAGCTTCTTGAGAAGCAGGACAATGTAAAACAGAAATTCTTGCCGATATCGGCAAAAAATGATCTATTTGTCAAACAGCAGATTTTTTCTTGCCGATAATATCACAAAGGATAAATATAAAATCCTTTGAAATAGATTTTGAATAAATGGCTCAAACCAATAACTCATGCTTTACCTCCACGACCCCAAAAGTTCTTTCGGGTGCTTTGGTATCCAATTCATAAAACCCGGTTGGGGTCAGATTGGTAAAGTACTTGTAATCCTTAGCCAAATGCTGGTAATCGTAGTACCCACAGGCCAAGGCGATACTCAGCCAATCCAAATGGGGATTGGCGTTTTTCATAAAAAATGCTTTTTCAAAACGGACAACCTTATCGAAAAGCTTTGGGCCGATCCCGGTTCTTTCGGTAAATCTCCGCTGAAACTGTCTGTTGCTCAGACAGGAATCAGAAGCAAGTTTGTCCATAGAAAGCGACCGGTTTTGGTTCAAAATCACAGCACTCACCTTATCTATTCCCTGCAAACTGTATTTTGGCCGTCTGATAAGTCTTTCCAAAAACAATTCAGCAATTCGGATCACTTCTTCCACACCATCAGTGTTGCACATCTGTTCATGCACCATCCTGATTTCTTTTCCCCAAACATCCTCGGCATCTATAAAAGTATTGGTTAGCTCTTGCGCCGGAATCCCTGTCAGCAAATAAAGCGCACTCGGTTGCAGTACGATCTGCAAAACCCAAAAGTCACTTCCTGTATAGCGGTTTGTTACCATCGTATGAATTCCATTGATAGTACACCTATAATGCGTCAAAAAATCCAAATTGCCTGGATAATTGACTTTCTCAATATTCCTAAGAAAAAATAAGAGGCATGTTTCAGGTCGGGGACAATAAACCTTGCAAGGGATTACCGCCCCTGCCCCGAATTCAAATCTTATAACCTGGTGCTTCCTGACATAATCTCTCAAAGAAGGGCCGGGCAAAAAATCCCTGAGTATCATTTCCATTTATTTTAAGGTTAGAGGCGGCCCTACATTTTTTATTCCATGTGCAAGGGAAATCTTCTGTGCCTCCTCTTCTGTCGGAGGCCTTCCAAGGTCATTCATTGTGTTGAAAAACTCCTCCATCTTAATAGCAGGTTGCAAAATATAAATTAACTTACCCCGATCTGAAGTCTGTATCCAAGTATGCGGTATGTTCCTTGGCAGAAAAATAGTATCTCCAGCTTTGAGTTCATGCTGAAGTTCTCCCAACTGGAAGAGGTACTCTCCTTCTACTACATAAAAAACCTCATCTTGCTCCAAGTGAACATGAAGTGAAGGGCCGGTTTTTTCCATACCAATATACTCAAATACAGACAATTGTCCCCCTGTGTCTTTAGAGGAAATTTTGAGATCATTGGGGTTGACACCCCTGAAAGGTGTATGTTTCCCGAATCTCGCCTCACCGGATTTGACCAAAAATCCGTTTTTTACTTCATTTTTTGAAAAAGGGAATGCCATCAAATCCGACCCAAAGGCGGCAAGCGCAGCAGTAGTGACAATAAATTTTCTCCGTTCCATAATTATTGTGGTTAAAGGTTATAGACAAAAATACCTTGAACCAAAATCAGGATGCTGGTAAAAATCGGACGTTTTTTCTTTAGAAAAACATCCACCAAAATGTCTTCCAATCTTTTGAATCAATCAAAACTGGATGGTATATTAGATTATATTGATATCATTGGTCCATTGTCCCAATACTTAGGAATAATCGGTTTAATTTAGAAAAAACAATCATTCATATTCTCCTCTTATTTGGGTTTGGAAATTCTACAAATCACAAAAATCCTTACGCAACTTAACGTTCTCAAGCTTATCCCAAACAACAGCTCCAAAGTCCTGAGGTGAAAATCTAAAAACTATGTATGTTCTTTTACTTTGGTTACAATAAAAATGCCCAGCGGTAACATTTAATGTCATATTCGTTTTTGTAACAAGTGCATCAAATGTTTTTAATTTCCCGACATACTTATTGGGATTACTTCGGGGTTCATTCTCATTAAACAGGGCCACTGAATTTTGGTAATTCATCAAACCATTAAAGTACATTTCAATATTATTTTCCAATGCACTTGAAGTTATTTCCACAGGATTATTTATACTCCATACAAAAACATAGGACCAAAAATCAGCACTGTCTTTTTTAGCCCAAAACTCAGGAAAACGGGCATCTTCAAATCCCTCAAATTTAATTTCCGGAGCAAAAGGGATTGGAAAATGAAAAACTTCTTGATTCCAAGTGCTATCCGTCTCCAACAAATTGAAATTACTTTTCTCTTGTCCAAATACCTCTAATGAAAGTAATATGAACCCAATAGTTAATATTTTATTTTTCATTTTTCTCAATAAGTTTTAACGCACTTTCTTTCACTGCATCAATTTTGTTTAAATATTCGTCAGCACTTTGTGTAACATAAATATCAGGTAAAATTCCAGTTTCGTCAGGAAGCGAGGTAGCCATTGATTCGTGGGTGTTATCAGCAACGGTGTATACCAGTTTAGTATTTGGAAGTCTAAATGTTTTACCTCCGGCAGAACAAAATTGATTAGATCCCAATTCTTCTCCTATAATCGTTCCAAGGTTAAGCACCTTAACTATCGACATGAAATGTCCGGTTGTAGAATTCCCAACACCATCTATTAAAAAATAGAGTTTTCCATCATACCTGTTTTCATAAGGATTTACAGACTCTTCGCCTTCGATTTTTTCTTTTTTGCCATCAAATTGTGCCTCTGAATAGTAGGTAAAGGGCTTGTCAACCAAATACCTTAACAAATGAATACTTGCAGATTGTGAGCCGCCTCCATTATGTCGAACATCAATAATAAGGTTTTTAGATTTCTTCGAATTGATTTCTAGAAAGCAGCTGTCAATGAAATCCTTGAAATAGGCATAACTATCTCTGAATTTATAGTAATTGAAAGAACCAATGCTTAACAAGGCCGTTTTGTCATTGTCAGTGAATTCCAAGCATAAGTCCTTTTTACAGTTCTGAATTGATGGGTCAGTAAGGAGTATTCTTTTTTCCTGAGCTTTGTTCAAAACAATTGGCTTTTCACTTCCTTTTAGGGTAATCGTGTAAGAATCAGGAAAATTCATGGCATAAGGAATGAAGCAAGTTGACCACACATTGAATAAATGTCTTTTTGTTGTTTCGATATATCCTTGTGATGGTAAATGCTTATAAATTTCTTTTACTAAATCACGTACCGGTAATCCATTTATGCTAGTGATTTCCTCTTTAATATTCACTTGACTTCCATTGTTCATGGGATCTATGACAAATAATTGGTCGTTGATCCAACGAGTTTGCATTGGAAAACTCAATGCTACAGGTAACATTTCCAGTTCCTCATAGAATCCGCTTACCGATGTGTGTGAACAATTAACGCTGGCGATAATTTCATCGCAGTGCCATATGAATTCAGCGAAAGTTGTTGTAGGTGTGATTAGACTTTTCTTTGCTTCAATAAGTTTTCTAAAGTCTTTTTCAGAAATAAATTTAAACACATTTGGATGCGTCGTGATTATTTTATTGCCTAGTTCATCTAAGTCTTTCTGATATTCTCCCACTTCATACACCCTTAAAAACTTATCTGCAGGATTTTCCGGCGTTTTAGACGGATCAAGTATGAATGCTATTTGATCTTCGGCATTGAAGTTATCGGGGTTTAGTTCGAGTGATTTTTTATAATTGATCAAAGCCTGATTTTTACCTCCCATTTTAAGATGAATTTCACCATAGCTATCATAAACATTTGGTGAATTAGGGAATTCCGAAACCAGCATTTTAAAGATCAAAAAGGCATCTTGATCTTGATTATTCCAAAGCAATTGATAGCCGTAAAAATTTAATGCCTCTTCATTTTCAAAGTCATAAGCAGTCGGGCTTTCTTTTTTAAGTTTATAGAACAGTTCAATTCTTTCGTTCATTGGCAGGTGTTCATTTTCTTTAAATACCTGAACAATGGGCAACTTTTCATTTTGATCAATATTGGTGTCCGTGGTCTCAGATTTCGAAGTACCATTCTTATTCATACCACAGGCAGATATCGCGATGAAAATTGAAATGATAATCGTAGATCGGACGTTAAATTTCATATTGTATAAAAACTTTTCTTAGTGGATTCGTGTCTTTGTGGGCTATATTCTTTCTTGCTTTGCGCCTTCGCGCCTTTGCGGGCGGCTAACAATTATCCCTCGCTGCCACAAGTCTAGAGAAATATTCCTGACTTGACATGGCATTAAAGCCATTGACGGTCTTTCCATCAAATCTCTTGACCCCATCCAATGTTCCAAACCAAATACTGCCATCATTGGCCTCCCGAATTCCAAAAATCATCCCTTCATTTGCTTTAATTATCTCAGGGACAACGGCAATTCTATTTGACAAAGATTTTTCATTATAGCGGGAAAGTGCCCAACCTTCGGAAGTTTCTGAACTTGTCAGGATATTCCCATTTTTATCTTCGTAGATAAACCCGACAAACCCCTTTGCAATATTGGTGAAGGTACTACCATCGTAACGCCACAATCCGTCATTGCCCCCCAGCCAAATATTCCCCTTTTGATCTTCGATGACCGAACGGACATTTGTAAATGGTTTGCCCAAATGTGATACTGAGTTAAAATCCTTTCCGTCAAAAACAAAAGTATTTCCCCTAGTCGCAAACCAAAACTTGCCTGTTTTGTCCTCAATAATGGAATTGACTTCAAATTCGGGTCTTTCCGAAAATGTTTTGCCAGTAGGGTCTTCATTCATCTCATTTTCATTGATGATAAAATTCTGAAAGGATTTTCCATCATAACGGCTTGCTCCACCAAAGACACCAAACCAGATATTGCCGGCTTTGTCTTCATAAATACTGACGACATCATTATTCAGAAGTCCATCCTCTGTTTTATAGTTTTTGAATCTTTTACCATCATAGTAAAAAACTCCCGAACCGATAGAACCAAACCACATATTCCCCTTGCTATCTTCCAAAACAGAGAAAAATCGGGCAGAGCTTACCGTAGTGGTGAAGTTTGTAAATGAACTCCCATCAGATAAAAAAACACCTTCCCAAGAAGCGATCCAAATCCTGCCATTTCTATCCTGCTCAATATTTCGGACAATACTGGAAGGCGAATCAGAATTAATAAAATATTTGGATTCGGGCTTGAGTTCGTTTGTTGCTAACTCGGTCCTATTTTGTGGCCCACAGGAAGTGTAACAAACAACCATAACGAACCCTGAGAATAATCTGAAGTAATTTTTCATTTTTATTTATTTAGCAAGCCCAAACATAGACCTATCCAAAGTGGAGACAGTAAATGGTTTGTAAAAAGAATGTAAAACAGGGTAAAATTGATATTTGGCTCATTTTAAATCTTAAATTTGATTGATGAAAAAATTATTGCAACCTGCGCTAATAGGAATTTTTACCATGATTTTGATGATGGTCATACTTTGGCCATGGCAGAATGATGAATTTGCGGAAAACCGGGAAATCCGGTTGAGGAATGTAGGGCACCAAATTTTGCTTGCTTCTGGGGATACCACTTCCCGGGTTTTGCCGATCAATAAAATCAGCGAAAGCGAATTCATTATCTTATTTGAAAGTCCCTTCCAATTTGTGCCGGACACTTTGGTCAAGGTTATTCATGCAGGTTTGAAAGAAGGATTGGTCACCAAAAATCCTGAGGACAGCTACCAAGTAAATGTGCTCGAATGCCGTGGAAAGCTCATCGTCTACAGCTACCAAATGTCCGGTCAAAAAGACGAAACCCTTGTTCCATGCCGGGGACGCATCCAACCTAAAGATTGCTATAGAATCAAAATCAAGTTTGAATCAAATCAAGTGACAGCTTCAAACTTTTCGGTTCCGATCATCATAGGGATTTTGGCCTTTGGGTTTTTGTTTCTTTTCAAAATGAAAACACCAAAACCACAAAGCAAACAGCCAATTGACGAAAGCCAAACTATGGTTATCGGAAAATTTGAATTCAATTACGGCAGCTACCTTTTGAGAATCGGAAAAGAAGAAATCGAACTTTCCCAAAAAGAAAACAAGCTGCTCAAACTTTTTGCCTCCCACCAAAACGAAATCCTGGAGCGAGACCGCTTACTCAAGGAAATTTGGGAAGATGAAGGCGTATTTGTCGGCAGAAGTCTGGACATGTTTGTATCCAAACTCAGAAAGAAACTGCTTCTGGATCCGAATATCCAACTTAAAAACATCAGGGGAAGAGGGTATATTTTGCAAGTGGGTTGAAATTTATTAAGACCCAGCTGAGAAAAATCTACAAACATTGCGGTGAAACTTAATTTACACCCAACCGGATTATAAATGTACTCCCGCTATTTAATGTACTTTCTACCGCTAATTCAGCCCCTATGCTTTCGGCAAAATCCTTACAAAGCATTAAACCTATCCCGGTACCACTTTCGCCGGCTGTGCCTTTGGTTGTAATATTTTGATTCTTAAAAAGCTTGGAAATCAGCTCGGGTTTTATACCCATACCAGAGTCTTTGACAAGGATTTCCGCATTTTCAATGTCCCGATATTCAATGTCAATTCTGCCACCCTCCGGGGTGAATTTTATCGCATTCAGTATGTAATTTCTGATGATGAAATTCAACCGCTCCTTATCGCTGTTGATAAACTTTTTCAAAGGAATATGATTTACTAGATCTATGTTTTTCCGTTTCAATTGAAAATTGAAAAGGTCTTTATTCTCCTCAATGAGCCTATTTAAGTTGATTTGATTGCTCTGAACCTCATTTGAACCCATTTGGGTTCTCGCCCAGTCCAAGAGATTTTCCAACATCAAAAATGCGGCATATGTATCTCTTGATATCATTGAAATCAAATCCTCCATTTCCTGAGTTGAAAGCAACTTGGAATTCCAGAGTGAAATGGTCCCTTGGATATTGGCAAAAGGCGCCCTGAGATCGTGTGATATTACAGAAAATATCTTATCTCTGAATTTGTTGGCTACGTTCAAAGCCTGGTTGGTTTCATGCAGATTTTGGGCTTGCTCCTGTATCTGAAGATGCTGAGAGTTTACCAAAGCATGTGCTTCTCTTAATTCTTCGTGGGTGGATTTTAGTTTCCTATGATTATTAATTTGGATCCACAATAAAACCAACAACCCCAGCACAGCAATGAAGATGACGATCAACAACTCATTTTTTCTTTTCAGAGAGAGATTATAATATTCCCGGTCCTTTAGCAGTTGTTGGTTTGCCAGTTCTTTCTTTTCTGTTTCATATTGTATGGTCAGCTCATCCCTGATTTTTTGCCTGTTTTCATTGAACAATATTTCCTCACTTTCTTTTTGAATAGTCAGGTATTCATAGGCTAGAGAGTAATTTTTGAGTGAAGCAGCAATTTTTGCAACCTTTTCTGCAGCAACTGAAATTTGATAATGTGATTTTAAATTTTCCGCAATCTCAAATCCTTGGTTCGCATAGTCTAGGGCTTTATACATTTGCCCTTTTTCAAAGTGGTATTCCGCAAGGCTACCCAATACGGCAAGTTTGCTTTCGATATCATTGAACTTATTGGCAATAGTCCAAGCACGTTGTATTAAATCATATCTCTTACTTTCATCACCGCTTTCTTCAAAAAGATCCGACAACTGGTTGAGCGTATTGATCATTCCTCTATTGTCACCCAAAGTCTCTTTGATCTCTAAAGCTTTTTGAAGGAATTCCAATGCAGAGTCAAAGTCTGTTTGATCTTTTGCTGCGTGCCAACGATCTAGGTGGTAACTTCCTAAATTATTATAGATGAGCGCTAAGCCTCTTAGATTATTGGTTTTCAATCCAAAAATTAGGGCAGTATGATAGAATTTTGCGGCTTTATCAAGTTCTTTTGTCCTGTAATAAATGTTGCCAAGGTTAAGGTTAGATTCCAGCATCCCTACTGAATCTAAAAGCGATTCTCTTATTTTGAGTGCTTCAATATGAGCCTTCAAAGCAGCCTCAAAATCAGATTTGATCAGATTACTCACACCAATTATATTTAATGCATTTGCTTGGATTTTTTTCAATCCTAACTTTTCAGAAATTTCAATAGACCGGTTAGCGAAATAAATTGCACTGTCTTGATCAAAGGTGTAATAATGTTTGCTCAGGCTAAAAAACAATTGCGCTTTAATAGATTCATCGTCAGCTTGATTAATAATTGATTGCAAGCTATCGGAATACGATTGTTGGGGAGTAACGGGTGTTGTAAACGAAAGGTACAGTAATATTACGATTAACATAACAAATACTTCAAATAATGAACGAGATGGATAAATTTAAACAGGCAGGGTGCACTAAGGATTATGGGGTAAATATGCACCCAATCTTCTAAGAATCAAAACAGAAGAATAGATAAAGGATATTTTTGTATTTTAATTGATTTTTTCCTCTGCTAATCGCTTTAATATGCTGATTCCTAACCATAAAAGAGGGATCTTTTCAAATTTTCGGATTTTGATATTTTGCTAAAATAATAATATCGCCAAATTTCTAAGCCAGATTGAAAAGGAAGAAAAATGAAATTTGTGATAGCTGGTTAAAAAAAGCCTACCTTTGTTCCACTTTGTAAAAAAGCACGGCAAGTTGTAAGCCGCTTTTAATAAATCTCCCCGCTGATACAGAACATACAACATCTCCATCGGCCAATTCACAATCAGCCAACATGGCATTCAAAAATTTAGGAATTATTGATCCTATCCTCAAGGCGCTCGCCAATGAAGGATACACTACCCCCACTCCCATTCAGCAACAAGCGATTCCATTGGTTCTCCAAGGAAGAGATTTGCTCGGATGTGCCCAAACCGGAACAGGCAAGACAGCAGCTTTTGCCATACCCATCATCCAACACCTTGCTGAGAAAAAGCAGATCCGATCAGGAATCAAGACTTTGATCCTCACACCTACACGTGAACTCGCCATCCAGATTGACGAGAGTTTTGCCGCTTACGGCAAATTCACCAATATCAAACATACCGTCATATTTGGCGGTGTATCCCAACTCCATCAGGTCAATGCACTCAAAAGAGGTGTAGACGTGCTAGTCGCAACTCCGGGAAGGTTACTCGACCTGATCAATCAGCGCTTTGTTGATCTGAGACAATTGGAAGTTTTTGTCCTTGATGAAGCGGACAGGATGCTTGACATGGGTTTTATCCATGATGTCAAAAAACTCATATCGATCATTCCTGCAAAAAGACAGACTTTGTTTTTCTCTGCAACCATGCCTCCTGAAATTCAAAAATTGGCAGATTCACTGTTGACCAAACCGGCTTTTGTGGAAGTGACTCCACCATCCTCTACTGTTGACAAGATCGACCAAAACTTATACTACGTCAACAAAGGAAACAAGCCTGAGCTTTTGCTTCACCTGTTGCAAAAGAAGAAAATCGGTTCGGCTTTGGTATTTACCAAAACCAAACACGGCGCGGATAAAGTGGTAAAACAGCTCCAAAAGGAAAATGTAAAAACTGCAGCCATCCACGGAAACAAAAGCCAAAATGCACGTCAAAATGCTTTGAGTGATTTTAAAAACGGCAAAATCCAAGTCTTGATCGCTACAGACATCGCAGCCCGAGGTATCGATATCGATGAGCTTGCCAATGTTTTTAATTACGACTTGCCAAACATTCCTGAAACTTATGTTCACCGGATCGGTCGAACAGGCAGGGCAGGAAATTCTGGAATCGCGATTTCATTTTGTGATGAAGAAACAGTAAAGGAGCTGAAAGACATCGAAAAACTCATCGGAAAAAAAATCCCGGTTGTAGAAGACCATCCTTATCCTTTCAAAGGAGTTCTTTCTGAAAAAGCCGGTGAATTGGCGAGGAAGAAGCCGAAACAAGGGCAGAGGAGGAGGTATTGATTTTGGTTATTTGGTCCCGATATTCTTATGGATTAAACAATAGAAGGAATATAAGATTTTTCATATTTTCTATTATCCCTGATTAGAGCAAAAATCCTGTTAATGATTTTT
>NZ_JANAEZ010000004.1:0-412341 GCF_024813435.1 Aquiflexum gelatinilyticum | reverse complement strand
GGGTCCCACCTCTTCCCATCCCGAACAGAGAAGTTAAGCCCTGCAGCGCCGATGGTACTGGGGTTACACCCGGGAGAGTAGGCCGCCGCCACATTATTCAAAGCCTTTGGAGAATTCCAAAGGCTTTTTGCGTTTTAAGAACATTGAGGTTTTTTTGATATACCAAACCTTAATCTTATTGCATAATTTCTGATTAAAAATAATACCTAAACTTTGATTTGGTTTTACTCTTATTCCAAAAAAACTTTCAAAAATAATTTTAATCAAGAATTTCTAAATAAAAAAGAGCGTCTGACAAAGTCAGACGCTTTTTGCTTTAGATTGTCAAAAGTAAGAATTAACTTCCACACATTTCACACTCATCGGGATTGTCGAGGGAACAGGCTATTGCTCCTTGCTTTTGTCCTTTTGTTAAATCCATTGTTGGTGTAGATGCAACGACAGTTTTTGTGGGTTCCAAAGCTCCTTTATCTACTGTAAATTGAATAGCAGCAGTTGCAGCTTGAGATCTCAAATAATACATACCTGTTTTAAGTCCTTTTTTCCATGCATAAAAATGCATTGAGGTCAATTTTCCAAAGTTTGGATCTTGCATGAAAACATTCATACTTTGAGATTGACAAATATAGGCGCCCCTATCAGCAGCCATGTCAATGATTATTTTTTGAGAAATTTCCCAAACTGTTTTGTATAGATCTTTGATGTTTTGTGGAACATCGGGTAGTTTTTGGATAGATCCATTAGCAGCTATTAGCCTATTTTTCATGTTATCATTCCATAGGCCTAAGCTGATCAGGTCTTTCATCAGGTGCTTATTGGCGATGATGAATTCACCCGAAAGAGTCCTTCTTGTGTAAATATTGGAGGTATATGGTTCGAAACATTCATTGTTTCCGAGTATTTGTGACGTTGATGCAGTAGGCATCGGGGCGACCAACAATGAATTACGAACACCATGTTTTACTACCTGTTCTTTAAGAGAATCCCATTGCCATCTGCCGGATTTTGGAGTAACACCCCACATATCAAATTGGAATATTCCTTTTGAGGCAGGGGAACCTTCATATGTTTCGTAAGGGCCATGTATTTTCGCCAACTCCATAGATGTTTCCATGGCAGCAAAATATATGGTTTCAAAGATATCCTCATTGAGACCTTTTGCCTCTGCAGATTCAAATGGCATTCTTAGCATGATAAAAGCATCTGCTAATCCCTGAACACCTAGTCCTATTGGTCTGTGCCGAAAGTTTGACCTCTTGGCTTCTTCTACAGGATAAAAATTGACATCAATTACCTTGTTAAGGTTTCGGGTAGCAACTTTTGTAATTTCATACAACTTTTGGTGGTCGAAGAATTTCTTTCCATCAGGTCCTGTAGTGACAAACTTAGGAAGTGCAATAGATGCCAAATTACATACCGCCACTTCATCAGGAGAGGTATATTCTAGAATTTCAGTACAAAGGTTTGAAGATTTTATTGTTCCAAGATTTTGTTGGTTGGACTTCTTGTTAGCAGAATCTTTGTACAACATATATGGCGTCCCTGTTTCGATTTGGGATTCCAAAATTTCAAACCAGAGCTCTTGGGCTTTTACGACTTCTCGAGCTCGGCCTTCTCTTTCATATTTTTCATAAAGTCTTTCAAACTCTTCACTGTGGCAATCTGCCAATCCCGGGGCCTCATTTGGACAGAAAAGTGACCAATCTTCATTTTCTTCCACACGTCTCATAAATAGATCCGGTATCCACATGGCATAGAAAAGGTCTCTGGCTCTCATTTCTTCTTTACCATGATTTCTTTTCAATTCCAAGAAATCCTTCACATCTGCATGCCACGGTTCCAAGTAAATCGCAAAACTTCCTTTTCTTTTTCCACCTCCTTGATCCACATATCTTGCAGTCATATCAAAATTTCGGAGCATAGGTACGATACCATTAGAAACACCATTGGTT
Source organism: Aquiflexum gelatinilyticum (assembly GCF_024813435.1). Lineage (NCBI taxonomy): Bacteria > Pseudomonadati > Bacteroidota > Cytophagia > Cytophagales > Cyclobacteriaceae > Aquiflexum > Aquiflexum gelatinilyticum. Next base: position 410,389 of record NZ_JANAEZ010000004.1, on the reverse strand, counting down.
CCTCTTATGTAGCTTCCTTTCGCTCTTACATTATGAATTGAAAGTCCTATTCCACCTGCTGATTGGGAGATCTTGGCGCATTGCTTTAAAGTATCGTAGATTCCATCAATGCTGTCATCTTTCATTGTCAAAAGAAAACAAGAAGAAAGTTGTGGTTTTGGAGTACCGGCATTGAAAAGAGTTGGAGTGGCATGTGTAAACCACTTTTGGGAAAGAAGGTGGTAAGTTTCGATGGCTGCATCAACATCCTCTTTATGGATACCGACCGCCACCCTCATCAACATGTGCTGAGGTCTTTCTACAACTTTATTGTCCAAACGGATCAAATAACTTTTTTCTAAAGTTTTGAATCCGAAATAATCATAGTCAAAATCTCTGTTATAATCTATGGCTTCATCCAGCTTGGCTGCATGATTTTTTACCACCCCATACACGTCCGGAGCAATCAAGGCCGCATTTTCCTCTGTTTTTGGATTGACATAGGTATAGAGCCTTTTCATGGTATTGGAAAAAGACTGTGAGGTAGTTTTATGCAAATTTGAAATAGCGATTCTAGCAGCCAAAATAGCATAATCAGGATGCTTTACTGTCAATGAAGCAGCCACTTCAGCTGCAAGATTGTCAAGCTCTGTGGTGGTCACACCGTCATAAAGGCCATCGATTACTTTTTTTGCTACTTCTATTGGATGGATATAATTAATATCCAATCCATAACATAGGTTTTCTATCCGGGCGGTTATTTTGTCGAAACGCACTGACTCTCGACGGCCATCTCTTTTAATTACTAACATGACAAATGGATTTGGGTTGGTGGTGAAATAATTTTAGAAATCCTCTCCTATGGAGAACTTAGGTGAATCGACCAATTCTTTGGACTTCATCACTCCGGCCTTCTGGTAATCACCCACTCTTTTTTCAAAGAAGTTGGTTTTGCCCTGGAGGGAAATCATGTCCATAAAGTCAAATGGATTGGTGCTATTCCAAATTTTGGAACAACCGAGCTCGACAAGAAGCCTGTCTGCAACAAACTCAATATATTGGCACATCAAATCGGCATTCATGCCAATCAGTTTTACCGGTAATGCATCTGTGACAAACTCTTTCTCAATGTTTACTGCATCTTCAATTATCCTTGTTACCGTTTCTTTTGGCAAGTGATTGACAACATGCTGGGTGTATAAATGACAAGCAAAATCGCAGTGTAATCCTTCGTCTCTGGATATCAATTCATTGGAGAAAGTAAGGCCTGGCATCAGGCCTCTTTTTTTCATCCAGAAAATAGAACAGAATGAACCAGAGAAGAATATACCCTCCACTGCAGCAAAAGCAATAAGTCTTTCTTGAAAATTACCATTATCTATCCATCTCAATGCCCAATCTGCCTTTTTTCTTACACATTCAATGTGTTCGATGGCATTGAGCAATCTATCCCTTTCAACATTGTCTTTGATGTAGGTGTCTATTAATAAACTGTAGGTCTCCGAGTGTATATTTTCCATGGCAATCTGAAATCCATAAAAAAATTTGGCTTCAGTATATTGAACTTCTGCAACAAAATGCTCAGCAAGGTTTTCATTAACTATCCCATCGCTGGCTGCGAAAAAGGCCAAAACATGCGATATAAAATGTCTTTCACCATCATTGAGGTTTTTCCAGTCTTTAAGATCCTGGCTCAGGTCGATTTCTTCAGCCGTCCAAAAGCTTGCTTCAGCCTTTTTATAGTATTGCCATATATCATCGTGCTGGATGGGAAATAAAACAAAGCGGTTTTTATTCTCCTGGAGAATTGGTTCAAAATGTTGCATTACTCTTAAATGTTTTGGGGTTAGTCTTCTTTAAAGGAATTAGAAGGCTATATTGTTTTCAAAATATTGCTGGAAAGAAAAGGCCATTTTTTTCGAAACAGCCTTCAACAAATATGATGAACAAATTCCAAAAATAAAACCCTTTAAATGTCTAAAAGTATCGTTTTTTGAACTTAATTCAAAAAATAATTAAAAATCTATAAATCAATATTTTAAAATAATTTATATAAAGTAAAAATTTAATCAATTATAGCTGTATGAGGCATCAAAACTTTTTTAAAAGTCCATAAATTTTTTTTCTGACCTATTTTTAAAGAGGTTTTTGAATAAAAGTCAAAATTAATTTATCCTGTAAAGATATAGTTCTATTTAGTTTAACCAAAACTCAGTATTTTTACCAAAAGCCACCATATAGAGGTCGAGAATTATAGAAAAGTAAGCTTATTCTCCTGGATACTTTTTTCTTAAGGAAAGAGTTTTTATATTTGCACCTCAATTTCCTAAAGCAATTAAAATCATTATATGTACGCAATTGTCAACATCGCAGGAAAGCAGTTCAAAGTAACTAAAGATCAGCACGTTTATGCACCATTGTTGCAAGGCGAAGCTGGCGCTTCCGTGGAATTTGATGAGGTATTATTGGCTGAGGCCGATGGTACAGTATCAATTGGGGCACCCACCATTGCAGGGGCCAAGGTATCAGGAAAAATTCTTGATCACGTTAAAGGTGACAAAGTAATCGTCTTCAAAAAGAAGAGAAGAAAAGGTTACAAGAAGAAAAATGGTCACAGACAAAACTTTACTAAAGTATTGATTGAAAGCATTTCATTATAAGATTTCGCAAGAAGTCCTAAACGTATAAAATCATGGCTCACAAGAAAGGCGTCGGTAGTTCCAGAAACGGTAGAGAATCACACAGCAAAAGACTAGGTGTGAAGAAATTTGGTGGTGAGGCGGTTATTGCCGGAAACATCATCATTAGACAAAGAGGTACCAAGCATCACCCAGGTGAAAATGTAGGTATTGGCAAAGACCATACACTATTTGCTTTAGTACCGGGAAAAGTTGAATTCAAAAGGAAATTTGACGGTAAATCTTACGTCAATGTAGTTCCCGCTGAAGCATAACATTTATTTTCTTAGATACAGAAAGACTTCCCCTAACAGGGAAGTCTTTTTTGTTTTTAGACCAAAAATTTGCCAGAAATCACTTTTTATAAAATTTTCCCTTTTAAAGAATTAAATTCCGTCATACATAACCAACCTTATTATAATGATCAAAACAATACGATTGATTTGGACAATCGGGTTTCTTTTGGCTTTTTACATCAGCCTAGAGACAAGCGCCCAATCCTATGATGAAAAAATATATGAAGCCATACAATGGCGAAATATCGGTCCACACAGAGGTGGACGTTCGGCGGCCGTTGCAGGGGTAGCCTCTGAAAGAAATACATTTTATTTTGGCTCCACAGGTGGTGGGGTATGGAAAACTACTGACGGAGGTAAGACTTGGGGTAATATTTCTGACGGATTTTTTGGAGGATCTATCGGGGCAGTAGCAGTGTCGGATTCTGATCCGAATATCATTTATGTTGGAGGGGGAGAAAAAACTGTCAGAGGAAATGTCTCTTATGGCTATGGCTTTTGGAAAAGTATAGATGCAGGTAAAACATGGACAAGTTTAGGATTGGAAGAATCTCGCTTTGTATCACGTATCAGGATTCATCCGACAAACCCTGACATCGTCCTTGCTGCAGTAATGGGTGATATTTTTAAACCAACTGAAATCCGAGGGGTTTATAAATCAATCGACGGAGGAAAAACCTGGAACAGAAAACTTTTTGTAAATCCCACGTCAGGAGCAGTGGACCTGGTTTTAGACCCTTCAAATCCCAATACCATGTTCGCCACAACTTGGGAATTGAAAAGAACGCCTTACAGCTTGGAGAGTGGTGGTCCCGGATCCAAAATCTTTAAAAGCACTGATGGCGGTGAAACATGGACGGAAATTTCGACCAACAAAGGATTGCCTGAAGGAACGCTTGGAATTATCGGAGTAACAATTTCTCTTGTCAATCCAAACCGGATCTGGGCAATGGTCGAGAATCTCAACGGTGGTCTTTTCAGATCTGACGATGGTGGCGATACCTGGGAGAAAACCAATGAAGACAGAAACCTGAGACAAAGAGCTTGGTATTACACCAGACTTTATGCAGATACCCAAAGTGACAGCACCGTTTATGTACTGAATGTGGATTATCATAAATCAACAGATGGAGGAAAGACTTTTAAAAGTTCGGAAGCACCACATGGTGACCATCATGACCTTTGGATAGATCCTAAGGACAATCAAAGGATGATCATCGCTGATGATGGGGGAGCTCAAGTATCATTTGATGGTGGAGCTTCTTGGACAACTTATATGAATCAACCTACTTCCCAATTCTACAGGGTAACTACGGACAATCATTTTCCTTACAGAATCTATGGGGCACAGCAGGATAATTCCACGCTGCGTATCAGCCACCGAAATGATGGAAGAGGGATTACCGAAGATGACTGGGAGCCTACTGCCGGTGGAGAAAGTGGTTGGATAGCTCCGGATCCATTGGATAGCGATATTGTGTATGGCGGGTCGTATGGTGGATATTTGACTAGGGAAAACCACAGAACCAAGACTTCAAGAACAGTGAATGTCTATCCGAACAATCCCATGGGACACGGTGCCGAAGACATGAAATACAGGTTTCAGTGGAATTTCCCTATTTTCTTTTCCCTACATGACCCTAAAGTCCTCTATACTACTTCCAATCAATTTCACAGATCTACTGATGGAGGGCAATCTTGGGAGACTTTCAGCCCGGATTTGACAAGAAATGCAAAAGAAAAATTAGGGCCTTCCGGTGGACCAATTACCAAAGACAATACCTCTGTAGAATACTACAGTACCATTTTTACAGCCTCCGAATCACCATTGAAAAAAGGAGTGCTTTGGGCAGGTTCGGATGATGGTTTGGTACATGTTTCTAAGGATAATGGAAAGACCTGGGAAAATGTAACTCCCAAAGGCCTTCCTGAATGGATCCAAATCAACAGCACTGAGGGTCATCCTTTTGAGGAAGGTGGATTGTATTTTGCGGCTACGGGATACAAAAACGGAGATTACGCACCGTACATATACAAAACTTCTGATTATGGTAAAACCTGGACCAAAATAACCAGTGGTATTGACGGTCAGCATTTCACTAGGGTAGTCAGGGCTGACCCTGCTAAAAAAGGAATACTCTATGCAGGAACCGAAACAGGTATGTATATCTCTTTCAATGACGGGGCGGACTGGAAGCCATTCCAACTCAATCTTCCGATCGTTCCCATTACAGATTTAACGATCAAAGACAATAACCTCATAGCAGCGACGCAGGGCAGGAGTTTTTGGATCATAGATGACCTGACGGTACTGCACCAATTGTCAGATGAAGTGGGTACGAAGCCATTTTACCTTTTCAAACCTCAGGATTCTTACAGAATGGACGGAGTAAAAAGAGAGTCCAAAACAGCAGGGACCAATAGACCTGGAGGTATTTTGGTATATTATAACCTTAAGGAAGAGCCAAAAGAAGAAGTCAGGATTGAGTTTTATGACACCAATAAAAATCTTCTGAGAGAATTTTCTTCCAAAGGAATTGAAAAAGATACTTTGAAATACAAGACCGGTTCCAATGAATTTAATTGGAACCTGAGAATTCCAGATGCTAAAAGTTTTGAGGGAATGATCATGTGGGGTGGACCTTTGCGTGGTCCAAAGGTAGTTCCGGGCGATTATACAGTGAAGTTAATTGTGGATGGCAAGGCAGAAGAACAGTCTTTCAAAGTGTTGGCTGATCCACGTTACGAATCCTCGCAGGAAGATTTATTGGCACAATACGATTTTCTGTTGGATGTCAGGGATAAATTGACCGAAACCCATGAAACCATCATCATCATCAGAAAATATAGGGATGAGTTGAATGCATTGGTAGAAAAAGACCCTAAAAAGAAAAGAAGGATCGAACCAATTGTAAATGCTATTTCGGATATCGAAAAGGAACTGTACCAAACCCAAAACCGAAGCGGACAGGATCCTTTGAATTTCCCAATCAGACTTAACAATAAGTTGGCCCATCTGAATGCTGTCGTTGGTAACGGAGATTACCGTCCAACTGCAGGAGCTGAAGAAGTGAAAGTGGAGATTTCTGGTTTGATTGATATCCAGTTGAAAAAATTCAGAGAAATTGAAAGTTCCCAGATATCTAAAATTCTCAACATAGAAGAGATGAAAGCCGAAATAGAGAAGAAGTAACTGATTTTCAATTTTCAAAAATCCCTATCGAGATAATTGGTAGGGATTTTTTTTGTTAATAATTCTTAATTTTCATTTGCTTACTCCTGTAATTTTAAGGCCTTAGAAAGAATTTGTACATTACTACCCAAATTTTAACAATACATAATTATTATTTCTACCACCAAATTATTTAGAACATTATGATAAGACTTAAAAGGAATTTACTCCTCACAATGGCGGTTGTGATGGTAACTGTGGCCTTGCCCATGAACGAGGCTTTGGCACAGAAAAAGAAGAAAAAATCAGATCCAACTGCGGCTTCAGCTCCGGCACCTGAAAAGAAGCCTGACAAAAAAACTATCGCTGAACTTACCAAAGGAAGTAATAAGTTTGAAGGCCTATTCACATTCTACCAAGACACTGTCAGCGGAGAATTGAAAATGGAAGTCAGCAAAGACCAATTGGGAAAAGAGTTTATTTATTTTGCCCAGATCGGGGATGGTGTCACTGATGCAGGAACTTTTAGAGGTGCTTATGGAGAAAACAACATCTTTAAAATCGTCAGGTATTTCAACCGCGTCGAATTTGTAAAGCAAAACGTTTCCCACTATTTCGATCCTTCCAATCCTCTGAGCAGATCAGCGGATGCCAATATCAGTCCGGGAATCATGGCAAGCGCCAAAATCGAAGCTGAAGATGCCGAAAAGGGAACAATCCTTATCAAAGCAGATAACCTTTTCCTAAAGGAAACTTTCTCTCAAATCAAAAATCCGCCATTTCCAGGTGAGTCCCCAATGGCATTTAGACTGGGTAACCTTGACAGTGAAAAAACAAAAGTCCTTGCAGTCAGAAGTTATGAGAAAAACACAGACCTCGCGGTCGAATATGTGTACAATAATCCATCAGTCCTAAACGGTGGATCTTCAGCAGTAACTGACGGAAGAAATGTGAGTATCAAAGTGTTCCATAGTTTGATCGAATTGCCTGACAATGGCTATGAACCAAGATTTGATGATCCGAGGGTAGGATTTTTCACTACTGAAGTGACAGACATGACTTCTGCAAGTGCAACTCCTTTCCGGGATTTGATTCACAGGTGGGATTTGAGAAAGAAAGATCCAAATGCGGCTATATCTGAACCTGTCGAGCCTATAGTTTTTTGGATAGAAAATTCCACTCCGATGGAATGGAGAGGAACAATCATGGATGCGGTATTGGAATGGAACAAAGCATTTGAAAAAGCAGGATTCAAAAACGCTGTTCAGGTGAAGATTCAGCCTGATGATGCAGATTGGGACGCAGGTGATATCAGATACAATGTATTAAGATGGACAAGTTCACCAAATCCTCCTTTTGGCGGTTATGGACCTAGCTTTGTCAATCCAAGAACAGGACAGATATTAGGTGCGGACATCATGTTGGAATTTGTATACCATACCAACAGGGTTGTTTATGACAAGCTCTTCGGGGAAGAAGCAGCTTTGGAAACTCACACTTCTCTTGGTAACCAACCACATTTTTGTTTTGTAGGGGCACACCTTCAAAACAACATGATGTTTGGTCAAGCTTTTTTGAGAGCACATGGAGCTTCCGACTTGGAGATGGAAGGCATGAAAAAAGAAGCCATGGCTGAATTGCTGATGCACGAAGTTGGCCATACCCTTGGCTTGAATCATAACATGAAAGCTTCCCAGCTTTTTTCACCAAAAGAATTGGCTGACAAGAATGTTATAGAAGGGAAAGCCCTTTCAGGTTCTGTGATGGATTATCTTGCAATCAATCTTTCTCCTGATAAGAACACCCAAGGTCATTATTTCTCCACTACAGTAGGGCCATACGATGTTTGGGCGATTCAGGCAGGATATACACCTGTCAAATCGCAAGCTGAGCTGGATGCAATTTTGGCACTTTCTACAAAGCCCGAACTTACATTTGGCAATGATGCAGATGACATGAGAGCACCGGGCAAAGCCATTGATCCAAGAGTGATGATCGGTGACCTTTCCAATGATCAGATTGCCTATTCCATTCACATGATGGAAACTTCCAAGAAACTTATGGAAGGGATCAAAGAAAAATATTCAAAAGAAGGCCAGTCCTACCAAGAGTTGACACAGGCATATAGTGTCCTGATGGGTACTTATACTACAGCGGGAGGCGTGATGTCAAGGTATATTGGTGGTGTGTATGTAGACCGTGCCATGGCAGGCCAGGAAGGTGCTACCCAGCCTTATACTCCGGTAAGTCTTAAAGACCAGAAAAGGGCATTGGATGCGATCAGTAAATACATGTTGGCCCCAAATGCATATCAAATCCCTGAAGACCTGATCAATTACCTAGCAAGGCAAAGAAGGGGCTTCAATTTTTTTGGTGGACCGGAAGATCCAAAAATTCACCAGCAGGTCTTGAATTCCCAAAGAAGCGTCTTGGCCCATATGACACATCCAAATACACTACAAAGAATGGTAGATTCAGAATTGTATGGCAATGAATACAACATGGCTACCTACATGAGTGATTTGACAAAAGCAATCTTCGATGCGGACATCAATGGCAATGTCAACACTTTCAGACAAAACCTGCAGATTGAATATGTCAATACTTTAAAAGGAATGGTAACAGGACCACAGAGTAGTAGGTATAACAACTTTGCCAAGTCTGCGGCATTGTATAACCTGAACTATATCAAAACCAAAGTGAATAATTCTTCAGGAAATGTTTCGTCAAAGGCGCACAAAGACCATTTGAAATTGGTCATCAACAATACACTTGAGGATGTGAAGTAAAAAAAAATGAAACATTGATTCTATAACCTCAGGCCGTTCAGGTCTGAGGTTTTTTTTATTCCAGTAATTATTTGTACCAAAAAGGAATGTTTCTGTGTACTTGGATATTGGATGATAATCTGATTTTTTGGAAGGTTTGTTAATGTATTTTGGTTAAAAATTTCATGTTTTTTGTGTCCTAAAATTCGGTTGAAATAGAAATTTAGACTAGCTTTAATTACTGTAAAAGGTAAAAGAATCACGTTTATAAACTCAAAATACTGTACCATGAATTACACGGAAAATTATAACGGAATCAAAATTGATGTGCAGGCACCACAGGTAGATTTGCCGGAAGGTTTGCAGGCCCAAATCAGAAAATCAATTGACAAAATCTCTAGGTTCACCGACAATATCAATGCTGTAGATATCTATTTTAATATTTCAGGAAAAGGAAAAACAGCTGAAAGAATTTTAGGTATGAGGGTTGGTGTTCCCGGCCCGGATGTTTATTCTGAGGAAAAAGGAAAGGAGAGATGGAATACGATGCTAAGGAGTGTCACTGACAAAAATATCCGTATGCTTCAAAAAGATAAATAGGAATCTTTTCAGAAAATTTATTTAAAAGCTTCAGGTCAAAAAAGCCTGAAGCTTTTTATTTGATCTATAAAATTCAAAGCGCTTTGTGGGGACACGATCAGAATAAAAGCAATTCCGAATAATGCGCCATACAAATGGGCATCATGGTTGATGCCATCGCCGCTTTTTTTGGATTGCACGATGCTGTAAATCAAAAACAAGACCCCCAGCGCAAAACCCGGAAGACAAAGCAAACCAAAAAGACAAATGTCAGACAGAGGCATCAAGATAATGCTGCCAAACACCGTAGCCGCGACCCCACCGGATGCGCCTAGGGCCCGATAGTAGGAGTGGGATTGATGCTTGAAATAGGTCGGGATATCTGCAATTACAATCGCCCCGATATAAAATAGAATATACAATCCTATCCCTGTTGCTTGTCCGAATTTGATCGTAAGAAAACTTTCAACTACCCTTCCAAAAAAATAGAAAGTAAACATGTTGAAGAGTAAATGAGTCCCGTCCTTATGGATAAAGCCTGAAAGGATAAAACGATCCCATTGGTTCCTTTTTTGGATTTGGTAGGGTGTAAACATCCATCTTTCCAACAGGTTGGGCTTTTGCCAAGCTAAGTATGAAGACAAGACTGTCAGCGCAATGATTATGACCGTTGCAGATAATTCCATGAAGCAATGTTTGATTATTTTTCCCGGTGCACCAGGTCTTGGGTGAGTTGAAGAAGGGATATATAGATTTTCTTGTTGGGAACTTCAAGAGCAGCATATTGCTCAAATCCTTTGCCGAAGTATGCTTTCATTTTTGCTTCGGTCAGGCTTTTAATCCCCAGAGAATCATAAATGGCCGTAACAGCAGCAACCTTTTCTTCTTTGTTAAAAGTCTTAGCCTCCAGCCAGTACTCCAATTTCATTTTAGCAACTCCTTCAGCCAATTCGTTGGCTTTGATAAGCAGGAAAGTCTTTTTGTTCGAAATGATATCGCCACCGACCTGCTTGCCGAATTTGTCTTTGTCGGCATAGACATCGAGCAAGTCATCTTTGAGTTGAAAACCTATACCGATATTGACTCCAAAATCATAGAGTTTTTGTGCATCTTCGATCGAAGCATCGGCCAAAATCGCCCCAAACTGAAGTGAAAATCCGAGCAAAACAGCTGTTTTTTGCCTGATCATGTCGATATAGGCTTCCTCCGTGACAGAATTTTGGGATTCAAAATTCATGTCATGCTGCTGCCCTTCGCAAACTTCGGCAGCTGTTTGATTAAACAGGCGGATGGATTCCCAGAATTTACCGGGTTCAATGTCCAGGAGCATGTCATAAGCTTTGACCAGCATCACATCCCCGGAAAGAATCGCCGTATTGGCATTCCATTTTTCATGGACAGTAGCTTTTCCCCTTCGTAGCGGGGCATCATCCATGATGTCGTCATGCATCAGGGTAAAGTTGTGAAAGACCTCCACTGCCGACGCGGGATTCATGATGTTTTGGTAGTCAGACTTATACAGCGAATAAGCCATCAGGGTAAGCAAAGGGCGGATTCTTTTTCCGCCCAGGCTCATGATGTATGAAATCGGCTCGTAAAGTTCTTGGGGTGATTGTCCGTAAGAATGTCTTTGGATATGTTTTTCTAAATCCTGTAAGATTTTATCTACGCTTATTTCTTGGTTCATTATCTGCAAATTCCAGGTCTATAGTTCTTCTATCAATGTCCGTGGCTACTACACGTACCATTACTTTTTCACCCAAAGTGATCATTTTTTTATTTCTTGTCCCAATGAGACGCATATTTTTTTCATCAAATTGGTAATAATCGTCCTTCATATCCTGAACCCTGATCATTCCTTCACACTTGGTTTCGGTGATTTCCACAAAAACTCCCCACTCTGTCACTCCGGTAACGATACCGTCATAATCCTTTTCCTCAGCAAGGGACATGAATTCCACTTGTTTGTATTTGATGGAAGCTCTCTCTGAATCAGCAGCCCTTTTTTCCCTTTCGGAAGAATGGAGACACTTGTCTTCCCAAGTTTCTGCCTCAGGCGACTTGCCGCCATCAAGATAATGCTGCAACAATCGGTGCACCATCATATCCGGATACCTTCGGATAGGCGAGGTGAAGTGGGTATAATGTTGGAATGCCAAACCAAAGTGGCCTTTTGCTTCTGTTGTATATTTTGCCTTAGCCATGCTTCGGATTGCAAGTTGCTCAAGGACATTTTGTTCAGGTTTCCCGAGAATCTCCTCCATGAGTTTATTCAAGGCCATCGAAATCCTTGTCCCTTCCCCTATTTTCATTTCATGGCCAAATTTCTTGGCAAAATTGGCAAAGGTCTCCAACCTCTCCGCATCCGGATGGTCGTGAATCCTATATACAAATGTATCCTTGCCTTTGTTTTTGTTGAAGACAAATTCTGCAACGGTCCTGTTTGCCAATAGCATAAATTCCTCAATGAGCTTGTGAATGTCCTTTCGCTCTTTGACAAAGAGACCAAGTGGCTTTCCTTTTTCATCTAGTTTGAATTTGACTTCCACAGTTTCAAAATTGACCGCTCCTTTATCAAATCTTCTTTTTCGCAGCTTCTTTGCAAGGTCATTTAAAAGTGTGAGTTCCTGATAGAAATCACCTTCCTGCTTGTCGATATTTTCCTGTCCTTCTTCATAGGCAAATCGCCTGTCGGAATGTGTTACGGTCCTGCCGATCCATTTATTGAGTACATCGGCATTTTCATCCATTTCAAAAACGCAGGAAAAAGTCAATTTGTCCTCATTTGGTCTCAGCGAGCAAAGTCCATTGCTGAGTCTTTCTGGAAGCATCGGGATGGTTCTATCCACCAAATAAACCGAAGTAGCCCTTTCGTAGGCCTCTTTTTCCAATTTGGTTTTTGGCTTGACATAGTGGGTCACGTCAGCGATATGGACACCTATTTCAAGGTTTCCGTTTTCCAATACCCTGTAGGATATCGCATCATCAAAATCCTTGGCATCAGCCGGATCGATGGTAAATGTGGGAATGTCCCGCATATCGCGGCGGTTTTTGATTTCTTCAGGTGAAATTTCCTCGGGGATCAGGTTTGCTTCATCTTCGACCTCTTGTGGGTATTCGAAGGGCAAGCCAAACTCAGCCATGATGGAATGGATCTCAACTTCATGTTCTCCGGCTTTGCCGAGAACACGGGTGACTTTCCCTGTCGGATTTTTGTCGTCTTCGCGCCAGTCGGAGAGTTTGACAACTACCTTTTGGTTGTGTTCGGCACCGCCAAGGTCACCTCTGTGGACAAAAATGTCATAATGCATCTTCTTGAAATCAGGCACGACAAAGGCGAATCTCGGGGATATTTCTACCCTACCGACAAACTCATCCCTGCTTCGGCTTACGATTTCCAATACTTTTCCCTCCAGCCTTCCGGTACTTCCTTTGACGGGGTATACCATGATTCTGACACGGTCACCATCCAAAGCATGTTTTAGATCGGCTTCTTTAATGAGAACATCTTCCTCCAATCCATGTTTTGCGTCAGGTTTGATGAATGCAAACCGCGGATTGACAAAATCCACTTCTCCTTCGATGAACTCAGGTTCTTTGACCGAGGCAAAATAATTTCTCGGTGATTTGGATATGTTGCCTGCTGCGGCAAGTTTATGTAACATCGGTTCTACACCGCCTTTGGCGATAGAGTCGCGGATTTCAAGTTTCTTGATAATCTGTTTGGCATTGAATTCTTTGCCGTAATTGTTATCCAAAAAATTGAGTACTTTTTTGGCCAGTTGGGCGGCATCTATCACCTTTCCGCTTTTTTTGCCCTTTTGGCCCTGATTATTTGATTTTCTTCCCATGAAAGTTTATTTCCAATTGTGTAATGATAAGCCCTGAATCTGTGCGAAATGGGCTGTGTTGTTTTTTTTAAATTCCGAGAAAGTCAATTCCGGATTAAGGGATATATTACTTAAAATTCGAGATGTTTTTTCTTCATCCTCAAAAAAATGAATAATTGTAACCGTATCAAAAATGGATTTTCTCAAAAGGTGTTGTTACTTTTTCTAAAGTTAATAAAAAACTTAAAGCAGAATTGGTTCCAATTTGGTTTTATTAACCAAAATCCTTCCAAGAAAGCAACTTACCGCTGCTGCGTATTTGTGACTCCTTGCCGCCATATACCAAGAATTTTTTCAGGTTTTTGATTTGTGAGATTTCTTCGAACTTGTTGAGCTCGACATTATACAGGTTCAATTTTGAAATTACACGGATATAATTTTGAAATTACATGACATAAACTTTGAAATAACACGACATAAATTTTGAAATTACATACGTTTAATTTTGAATTTACATGTGGTCTATTAGTTTTTCTATATTCGAAAAGAGTCAATTTGGGCTTATTCGCTTTATTTAGTTTCTGATTTGGATCATCTTTCATTGTCCTTATTAATCACTTCCATTTCGATATCAGGCGGCAGTCCTTGAAAAGCCAAATATATCTGGGCTGTCACCACCACATCACGCAGGCAATATTTTCTTATCGATTCCAGGTCTTTTTGGATATAATAGGCTTCATTGACCTGAGAACCGTCGATGGACTCCTTGGAAGTAGGGATGTCAAAAATGGCAGCAAGCAATTCGAGCCTTGTGTAATGCTTATAATCCCCGAATTTCCACAGTTCCAAAGTATCAAGGTGACGGACTTCCCAAGGTTTTTTGCCTGCGATCTGCAATGGTTCAGGAAGGGGAATCCTATTTATCAAGATCCTTCGGCTGAGATAAGGGAAGTCAAATTCCTTTCCGTTGTGGGCACACAGGACCCATTTTTTCTTTTGGAGTAATTCACAAAAGGCAGTCAGGGTGTCGTATTCCAATTCTTCCCCATAGCTTTTGGTCCGGAATTCCAATTTATTTTCTTCCTCCAAATAATGAAAGTATCCGACTCCCACGCAGATGACTTTACCAAATTCAGCAAAAATTCCTGCTTTTTGGAAAAATAAACTTCCCGGTTCTCCTTCTTCCTCCTTGGGCATGATATGCTTTTCTTTTTTAAGCCATTCTTCCTGTAGCCGCGGTGGTAATTCCTTAAAATCGGATTCCAAAGAAGCAGTCTCGATATCCAAAAAAAGGACATCCCCTAATTCACTCAAAAAATTTCCCATATAAATGATTTTTAGATTGTTTCCTTTCTATCTTCCAAATAAACATTGGGCAATCCTATTTCCGGAATTGATCCAATTACTCATTAAGATATTGGGATATTAGTTAATATTCAACTAAAAATCAAAAAATCATATAAATTCAATTCTGCCATTATGAATGGAGAACACCTTCCAATCCCAATTCAGGGATAAAGCTCAGATTGGAAGGATCCATACTCCCTTCTGCGAAAATGAATTTTTTGTCAAAAATCTGATTTAGGATATAATAACTTACCCAATATTCATTGGTCAAAGCAAAAAGGGTAGGGTCAATCGGTTCGATTTTGGCAATGGATTCTGATCCAAGTTCTTGGATCATATGTCTCAAAACCGAGGTTTTCTTTTCTTCTCCACCGATTTGGCCATAGCCTTTTGAGGTAATCATCACAGTATTCAATTCAATCAGGTTGAGATTGATGATGTAAACCGACCATTCGGTATTGCCGTTGGTTTCTTCTTTGGCAATGGCAAGCTTGACTCCCGTGACAGGGTGAAAGTCGATGTCTTTTTTCATTTTTTCAAGATGTGAGACATAAGATATGAGACACAAGACAATTTAAATCAACTGTGAATGCTAATCTTAATATCAAATTTATTTCAATCCTATTTCTGATTTATTTCAATTTTATATTTACCGTATTTCAACCTATTTCTACTGTATTTCGAAAATTTTAATCCAACTCCATCTCAAATAATTCAACAAGATGATTTTTGACTTTTTCCTTTACTTCAGTTTCGTCTAAGTTGTGTCCAAGTTCTAGATGCATAGAAGTGACTGCTTTGTCCGCTATGCCACAAGGTACAATGTTGTTGAAATAGCCAATGTCTGCATTGATGTTAAAAGCGAAGCCATGCATAGTTACCCATCGGCTTGATTTTACGCCAAGTGCACAGATTTTTCTTGGGTTTTTCTGTTCGAGGTAATCCAGCCAAACTCCGGTCAATCCCTCGATTCTTCCTGCTTCGATCCCATATTCAGCCAAAGTCAAAATGACAGCTTCTTCGAGAAGTCTCAGGTATTTGTGGATGTCGGTAAAGAAATTATCGAGATCAATAATGGGGTATCCCACCATCTGTCCGGGACCGTGATAAGTGATGTCACCTCCCCTGTTGATTTTGTAAAAAGTAGCATCCTTATCTTTCAATCCCTTCTCATCCAACAAGAGATTGGACAATTCACCGCTTTTTCCCAAAGTATAGACGTGTGGGTGCTCGACAAAAATCAAGTAGTTGTCAGTGGAAATTTGCGATTCCGGGCCAGTTTGACGGTTTTGGATTTTAAGTGAAACGGTCTTTGCAAAAAGCTCTTCCTGGAAATCCCAAGTTTCTTTGTAATCCTTGATGCCGAGATCGATGAACTTAACTTTTTTATTGATAACTTGATTCACAGTTTTTCTTTAAATCCAAATGAGAACAGCAACCATAAAATGATGGTTCTCTTTGATAACCCAAAAATAAACAAATATCTTATGGCGGAGCACAATGATAAAGGAAAGGAAGCTGAGAACTTGGCTAAAGACTGGTTGATTGGTAGGGGATATGAATTTGTGGAGGCCAATTACCGGAGTGGACATGCTGAAATTGACCTTATTTTTAAGCATAAAGGGATTTTGGTTTTTGTGGAAGTCAAATTCCGAAGTGGTACCGGTTTTGGCTATGCCGAGGAATTTGTTGACGGTACCAAAAGGAAATTGTTGATCAAAGCTGCTGATAATTTTGTGTATGAACGCGATTGGCACAAGGATATTCGGTTTGACATCGTCGGCGTTTATCGAGATCAAAAAGGAAATTTGAATTTCAGGCAATTTGAGGATGCCTTTTATTAGAAAATCAAAAGGCAGGGAAATATGTAATTCCGATTAGGTAATATTTTTTTTAAAACAACCTTCAAATCCGAATAAGAATCAAACAATTTTTCTAGAGTAAGCTCTCAATATTTTTCCAAATAGTCTCAAATACAATTAAATGCCCCTCCTCAGTAGGATGGATTCCATCGGGTAGGTTGAGGTCAGGGTTCCCTGCTACACCTTCCAATAAAAACGGGATCAATTCGACATTTTCCTCAGCAGCTACCTCCGGGAATAATTCTGAAAATTCTTTGGTGTATTCCTGACCCATATTTGGTGGAATCTGCATTCCTGCCAATATAATTACAGTCTCAGGGTATTTACTTTTGACCAATTGAATAATCCCTTTCAGGTTTTTCTTGGTCTCTGATGGGGTGATTCCCCGTAACCCATCATTTCCGCCCAATTCCAAGATAAAAATCGTCGGTTCTTCTTCCAAAAACCAATCCAAACGGCTCAAACCGCTAGCTGTTGTTTCTCCACTCAAACCGGCATTGATGACCCTATAATCCAAACCAAGACTGTCAATCCTCGCCGCAGTCAAACCCGGAAATGCATCCTCGGCTTCGATTCCATACCCAGCTGTAAGACTATTTCCAAAAAATAGAATAAGTTTTTTTGAAGGGGCCGGTTCAGGTTTTGAGGTTGATTCTGTTTCAGCTGTGTTTTCGTTTTTAGTGTTACAAGATGAAAAAAGAATGATAATTAGGAAAAGAATATGTATAAATGCTTGGTTCATTTGATTCATGTTAACTTTTTAAAATAATATAAGTCCATCCTTTTGGATTCGCTTCTAATATGAATGATTCAGATTGACTTATCGATTCAATTTGTTTTATTTCTTTAAGAAATATGTCTTGGAAATCTTTATTTGGAATGTTACCTAAACTAATTTTTATTAATTTTTTTGGTGATCCTTTTATGAATAGGTCATTCTTAAAATCTATGTCTTTTGAAATAACAATTAATCCAAATTCATCAGCCTATCGGGCAATCGAGGCATCGGTTGAATAAAATCCTTCCAAAATGTTGTTGACATGGGTTGCTTCATATCCTAGCGAATTCAAGAATCTTATGAATTTTTATGAGATATGTACGTCACATAAAAACTTCATGCAACTTCTCTGATTGAATTTCCTGAGATGGCCAGTTTTGCAAATTCATACACAGCTAAGAAATCTTCTTTTTCCAACTCAGGATGATCCAAAATTATTTCTTCCATACTCATGCCTGACGCTGATAGATCCAATAAGACTTCAACTGGCCATCTCATCCCTCTAATGCAGGGCTTCCCATGGCAAATTTCCGGCTCAATGGTGATGCGATTTTGATATTTCATTTTTCTCCTTTCTTCAAATTTACTATTTTCTTCGAATTTTGTTCAAAGCCCGACCTTTCCTTTTATATTTAAAGTCAACGATTCAAACCATTAGCACGTTTGATGGTGTTATTGTCAAAACCAATCCACAAAGATTTTTATGAGCATATTAAGTGTAAAGGATGTGTCCAAAACCTACCAAAGCGGCACACGAAAACTGACTGTCTTAGATCAGGTTAATTTTGATATCCAAGCTGGGGAAAGCATCTCCATAGTCGGGCCTTCGGGAAGCGGAAAGACCACATTGCTTGGGTTGTGTGCAGGATTGGATTCTGCGAGTACGGGATCTGTGGTGTTGGCAGGCAATGCCTTCGAAAAGCTGTCTGAAGACCAACGTGCAGAGGTTAGGAGTAAAAACATCGGATTTATTTTTCAGAATTTCCAATTGCTGCCTACCCTTACCGCCTTGGAAAATGTCATGGTTCCCCTTGAACTCAAAAAAAGAAAAGACGCCAAAGCAAAAGCTACAGAGTTACTGACCAAAGTTGGATTGGGAGATAGGGTTACCCATTATCCATCTCAGCTTTCGGGTGGAGAACAGCAGCGTGTGTCTATAGCAAGGGCTTTTGCCAATGAACCAAAAATACTTTTTGCCGATGAACCTACAGGAAATCTAGATACCGAAACTGGTGAGATGATCGAAGACCTGATTTTTGATATGAATAAGGAACAAGGCACCACACTTATTTTAGTGACACATGATCCGGAATTAGCGAAGAGAACAAACCGCATCATCAACATCAAAGGCGGAAGAATCCAGGAGGGCAGCCATGTCTGATTTTTCTTGGGTTTTGAAAATGGCCTTCCGGGATTTTAGGAAAAATTTCTCAAGGCTACTGCTTTTTGTTTCTTCCATGGTTGTTGGGATTGCTGCCTTGGTAGGCATCAGTTCCTTTGGTGAAAATCTCAAAAAAGGAATCGACCAACAATCCAAAGAGCTTGTTGGTGCTGATTTGGTATTGGAAAATAACAAACCACTTGGGCCGCAGCCTACCGATTCTTTGGCAATTGCGACCGCTGAGGAAATCAACTTTGCAAGTATGGTCGCATTTCCTTCCACAGGTGCAAGCCGTCTAACGCAGGTTAGGGCACTGGAAGGAGATTTTCCTTTCTATGGAAAATTAGAAACCATCCCTGCCGAAGCAGAAGCTTCGTTTAGAAAGGGTGGAAAAAGGGCTTTGGTAGAAAAACTCCTCATGGCACAATTCAATGCTGAAATTGGGGACAGCATCAAAGTGGGTAACGTTTCTTTTTATATAGAAGGCGAATTGCAGAAAGTTCCGGGACAAACCGGGATTACAGCCACTGTCGCTCCTGCGGTTTATATTCCGATGGAATATGTGGAGGCTACCGGACTGATCCAATACGGCAGTAGGCTTGAATATGTAAGGTATTATCAATTGGATGATTTGACCAATCCTGATGACTTGGTGAAGAAATATGAGGAGCAATGGGAAGAAGAGAAAGTGGATGCAGATACTGTTGAAGACCGGAAAAGACAGACAGGCCGTTCATTTGAAAACCTATCCAATTTCCTGAGTTTGGTTGCTTTTATCGCTCTTCTTCTCGGATGTGTGGGAGTGGCGAGTGCAGTCAATGTTTTTGTAAAAGAGAAATTGGCTTCAGTGGCAGTGCTGAGATGTCTGGGCGTATCCGCTTGGACTGCGATGAAAATTTATCTGGTTCAGATCGTGATTATGGGTTTGGCAGGGGCGTTGTTTGGATCACTTTTAGGGAGCATTTTGCAGTTTATTTTACCGGCTGTTTTTGCGGACTTCCTTCCGGTGGATGTTACCATTGCAATTTCTTGGAAAAGTATTGGCTTTGGTGTAATCACGGGATTGTTGGTATCTATTTTATTTGCCTTGTTGCCTTTGTTGAAAATCAGAAAAGTATCTCCGATGGCTACTTTAAGGCCGGAAGAAGGAGAAACCAAGATTAACAAAGACCCATTGAGATGGGCAGTTGTCGTAGGAATACTATTGTTTGTCTATGGCTTTAGCTTTTACTTGCTCAATGGTTGGCAAACAGCTCTAGGCTTTACGGGATTTGTTGTTTTTGCTTTTTTGATCCTTTGGTCAGTAGCAATTGGAATTATGTGGCTGATCCGGAAGTTCCTTCCGATCTCACTGCAGTATCCAATTAGACAATCGTTGGCAAACCTTTACCGACCAAACAACCAAACCATTTCCCTGATTGCGACAATCGGTTTGGGTACAGCCATGATCAGTACCTTGTTTTTTGTCCAAAACCAATTGTTGGATGAAGCAAAGTTCGCAGACAAAAAGGATCAGCCAAATATGCTGCTTTTTGATATCCAAACCCATCAGGTGGAGGCTGTCGCGGATAAGATTCGAAGCAAGGATCTTCCGATCATGCAGCAGGTTCCCATTGTGACCATGGGATTGGAATCTATCAATGGATTGACCAAAAAAGGAAATGACACTTTGCCTGAGGAAGAAAAACGTTCCAGAGGATTGTATAATAGAGAATTTAGGGTGACCTACAGAGACACTTTGATCAGTTCGGAAAGATTGTTAAGTGGTGAACTTAGGAAAGTAACCAATCCTGAAGATTCCATATTTGTTTCCTTTGATCAAGGATATGCCATGAGGACTGGGATCAAGTTAGGCGACGAAATTATCTTCAATGTACAGGGAAGGCCCATCACGACTTATGTGGGTAGTTTCCGGGATGTGAAGTTCAATCAAGTCTCGACGAATTTTCTTGTGCTTTTTCCTGAAAATGTACTGAACAATGCACCCAAATTCCATGTGGTAATCACCAAGACCAAAAATGACCGACAGGCCGCGGATGTGCAATCGGAGATTGTGAGAGAGTTTCCAAATATTTCCGTGATCAACTTGGGGGCGATAGTAGAGACTTTGGAAGAGATTCTCGGCAAGATCAGTTTTGTGATCCAATTCATGGCGTTCTTCAGTATCATTACCGGGATTTTGGTTTTGATCAGTTCACTGATCATCAGCAAATACCAAAGGATGCGGGAAAGTATTTTGCTACGGACACTAGGTGCAGACAGCGGTTTGGTCAGCAAGATCAATACCTTGGAATATTTCTTTTTAGGGTCATTAGCCTCATTGAGCGGAATTTTACTCTCCTTTTTGGCAACATGGTTGCTAAGTGAGTTTGTATTTGAATTACCATTTAGAGGTGCATACACTGAAGCGTTGATAGTCTATTTAGCCATTACAGCATTGACAATTTTGTTAGGCTGGCTCAATGGTCGCAAAATCGTGAAGATGCCTCCTATGGAGATTTTGAGGGGATAGTTTCGGGAGTTATCAGCAATCTTGCCAATAACAGAATATTCTTTATTTATCGGGACGGAAGACAAATTTGGCCTTTGGGAATAAAATTCTCAAAGGCCTTTTTTTGTCCACGTTGGGATGATCAACTTTCTTTTTGGTAGATTGGAATTAAAAACTATTTTTGTCTTATATAAATCAAACCAATAAAAAACATGAATAAAATCAGATCCTTTGCCATTATTTTAATTTTTGGCCTTTTTATTTCAATTCAGGCTCATGCCCAAGTCCATGTTGGAGTGTACAATAGTGGCCTATTTAGTCAAATCGGAGTTGGAACAGATAATGAGAAAAAGTATTTTGGTGAATTAAGGTTCCTCGCAACGGACCTACTTGATACTCCTCTTGGAGTTGAAGGAATGTTTCATAGAAATTTTAAGAGGTCAGATTGGGTTAATTTACATGCAGGCGTTATGTTAGGCGTATTTGAAAATGGAGGAGCAAGAGTTGGATTGCCTTTAGGGTTGACTTTTAAACCCATACAAGAACATAAGAATTTTTCAATTCTAATTGAAGCTACACCCAATGTGAATTTTGATATTGGAATGGTTGGGTTTAGAGGAAATATCGGTCTGCGCTACACTTTCAGGAAGGAAAAAGAATAAAACATAGACCTCCTATTTGACAGAACCGACTATCCTCTTCATTGGGATGGTCGGTTTTTTTATTGGGTGGAAAAAGATTATTTTGATCCTGTCAAATCCACCAGCCATGAAAAAAACATTGATTCTATTTGCTTTCAGCTTCTTTTTATTTGCCTCAGAGATTTTTTCCCAGATCATGCCTTCTCCTAACAGAAAAGAAGGGGAAGGCCCATATGACAAGTTGATCCTTCGGGGAGTAACATTGATCGATGGGACAGGCTCACCGCCAATCGGTCCTGTCGATATAGTGGTACAAAAGAACAGGATCACTGAAATAACAGTCGTAGGTTATCCCGGTATTCCCATCAAGGAAGATAAAAGGCCAAAGGCCGGGCCAAATGACAAAGTGATGGAACTTGCAGGACATTACCTTTTGCCGGGATTTATCGATATGCACGGGCATATAGGAGGTTCAGGACAGGGCACTCCCGCTGAATATGTTTTCAAACTTTGGATGTCGCATGGCATCACTACTGTAAAAGACCCCTCTGCAAGTAATGGATTGGGTTGGGTGCTTGACCATAAGAAAAAATCCGCAGCCAACACCATCACCGCACCGAGGCTGTTGGCTTACACGAGTTTTGGGCAAGGTTCTGAAAAACCCATTACCAACGCCGCAGAGGCAAAAGTATGGGTAAACGAAAACGCCAAAAAAGGAGCGGACGGTATCAAATTCTTTGGTGCAAAACCGGAAGTGATGCAGGCAGCATTGGAAGAAAACAAAAGAATCGGCTTGAGGTCATCGATGCATCATGCGCAGATGGACGTGGCGAGATGGAATGTTCTCCATTCTGCAAGGGCAGGACTGACTACCATGGAGCATTGGTATGGACTTCCTGAAGCACTTTTTGCTGACAGGACCATTCAGGATTACAGGCTGGATTATAATTATCAGAATGAACAGCACAGATTTGCGGAAGCAGGAAAGCTTTGGAAACAGGCTGCACCGCCGTATTCAGAGCATTGGAACAAAGTGATGCAGGAGCTGTTGGACCTGGATTTTACTTTGGATCCCACTTTCAATATCTATGAAGCAAACCGGGACCTGATGCGGGCGAGAAGGGCAGAGTGGCATGAGGAATATACGCTTCCTTCCTTATGGCGATTTTATAAGCCGAGCCGCGAGTCCCACGGATCCTATTGGTTTGATTGGACTACAGAAGAGGAGATCCAATGGAAAGAAAATTACCACCTTTGGATGACTTTTGTCAATGAATATAAAAACCGTGGAGGAAGGGTAACCACAGGTTCTGATTCTGGTTTTATTTATCAATTGTATGGATTTGCCTATATCAGAGAAATGGAATTGCTGAGGGAAGCTGGATTTCATCCTTTGGAAGTCATTAGGTCTTCCACAATGTACGCTGCCGAGGCTTTGGGAATGGAAAATGAAATAGGAACTGTGGAAGTCGGGAAGTTGGCAGACTTTGTGATTTTGGAAGAAAATCCACTTCAAAACCTCAAGGTATTGTATGGGACTGGTGCCATCCGGATAGATGAAAACAATGAGCCTATCAGAGTTGGCGGGGTAAAGTATACCGTGAAGGATGGAATAGTATATGATGCCAAACAACTGCTTCTTGACGTCCGTAATTTAGTACAACAACATAAACACAGGGAAGAGTCCAGGAAATTAAAGCAGCCGGGATTGGATTGGTGAAAAAAGTATCAAGTACAAAGTACCAAGACCCAGGACTCGTTAAAAAGTATAGATAATAGAAAGAGTCAGCAAATTGATAATAAGGAAAACCAAATCTTTTGTCTAATACATGGTACTTTGGACACAATACTTCGTACAATAGAAATATGCCACACATTCAACTTAATTCTGCCAAGCTATTTTATATCCAAGAGGGTCAAGGAGAGGAAGTAATTGTTTTCTCCCATGGTTTGCTTTGGAGTCATAAGATGTTTCAAAGTCAGATTGATTTTTTGAAAAAGGATTATACAGTCATCGCCTACGACCATCGAGGACAAGGTCAATCTGAAGTATCTTCAGGACCGTATGACATGGATATGCTTGCCTTGGATGCCATGGAATTGATTGACAAGATGGTTGGGAAACCGGTACATTTTGTAGGGCTTTCCATGGGAGGGTTTGTTGGGATGCGCCTTGCTGCCAGGTTTCCTGAATATGTTAAAAGTTTGATTCTATTGGAAACCTCAGCTAGTCCAGAGCCTGTAGAAAATTTGCCTAAGTATAAATTATTGACTGGAATCGTCAAATGGTTTGGGATTATTCCAACTGTTGCCGGAACAGTGATGAAGATTATGTTTGCACAGAGCTGGCTTGAAAATCCGAAAAATGCGGATTCTTACAAAAAGTGGATCAAAGAGCTTCAGTCCAACAAAAAAACCATCACCAAATCCGTAGAGGCAGTAATCTACAGAAAAGGGATAGAGGAAGAAATCCGGCAAATCAAAAGTCCTACAATGATCGTGGTAGGGGACGAAGACGTAGCCACCAAACCGGAAAAAGCGAAATTTATCCAAATGTCAATCCCTAATTCGGTCTTGCACATGGTGCCGGGAGCAGGTCATAGTAGCTGCATTGAAAAACCCCAAGAAATCAACAGGCTTATTGGAGACTGGATGAAACAGTTTTGATTTTATTTAGCCAAGGAAAATATTTTTAAAAAAATTGAGGTTGTATGAAACCTTTTATTATATTTGTATGTATATACATTTAATACAAAGACATTTTATACAAATGAGGTTAGAAGACGAGATTCAGCAAAAGGAGTTTAAGGATGCTTATAACAAAGCGACTGTCAACCTCCTATTTACACATAGCTACATCGTCACTAAACAGAATAGTTTTCTTAAACCATTTGGACTATCCCCTGAGCAATACAATGTCCTTAGAATTCTAAGAGGACAGAATGGGAATCCCATTACAGTATCATCCATTCAAGACCGTATGCTCAACAAAATGTCCAATGCTTCACGGTTAGTAGAGAAACTTAAACAAAAAGGATTGGTGATTAGGAATGAATGTCCCGCAGACAGAAGACAAGTGGATATTATCATTACTGACAAAGGCTTGGATTTATTGAATCAACTACAACAAGAAATCCTTAATCAAAATCAAAATCTGATCAAATTGGATGCATCAGAAGTTGATCAGTTGAATTTCTTGCTTGATAAACTCAGGGGATAAAAAAATTTCATTTAAAACATGTATAGACATTTAATGTATATGAATTTCATTCAAAAAATATATTTACCTAACAAAAAATAAAACAAACAAAACTATGAGTACTACAACAGTAACAGCAACCAAATGGGCAATTGACCCCACACATTCAGAAGTATCGTTCAAAGTTAAGCACTTGGTGATTTCTACCGTGACTGGTAATTTCAAGTCATTTGAAGGCGGAGCAGAAAGCGATTCAGATGATTTTCAAGGAGCAGAGATTTCTTTCGCAGCCCACATCGCAAGTATTGATACCAACCAATCAGACCGGGACAATCACTTGAAATCTGCTGATTTCTTCGATGCTGAAAAATATCCGAAAATGACTTTCACAGGAATTTTGGAAGGCGACAAGCTGAAAGGTGAATTGACAATAAAAGAGACAACCAAGGATGTTGAACTTTCCGCAGATTTTGGAGGAATTGTACAGGACCCTTACGGGCAGACCAAAGCCGGATTTGAATTGGAAGGAAAAATCAGCAGGAAAGAATTCGGTTTGACTTGGAATGCCGTAACCGAAGCAGGAAGTGTAGTAGTAAGTGATCAAGTCAGAATTCTGGCAAACATTCAGATAGTTAAGCAGTAATTTAGTAAATGGTTAATGGTTATTGGTTTATTGCCAATAACCATTAACCAAATAACAAAAAAATATAACCTAAAAACCCTTACGCCATGTCCCCTTTAATTTCCGGAATCCACCATATCACCGCAATTGCAGGCAATCCACAAAAAAACCTGGATTTTTATACAGGAATTTTGGGTTTGAGGTTGGTGAAAAAGACCATCAATTTTGATGCGCCTGATGTCTATCATTTCTATTTTGGGGATGAATTGGGTGCGCCCGGGACTGTGTTCACGACTTTCCCGTTTGAGGGAGCTAGAAAAGGAACCAAAGGAACCGGAGAATTGACCTATACGGCATTTTCAATTTCTGTGGATGCATTGGGTTTTTGGATGGATAGACTCGCAAAATTCAACATTCCAATTTCCACCCCTTTGACAAGATTTGGTGACAAATTGATCAGGTTTAAAGACCATGACGGCATGGGGATCGAATTGATCGCCAATGACAATGACGATCGAAAGGGTTGGACTTATGGAAATATCCCATTGAAATATTCCATAAGAGGATTTTACGGTGCAACATTAAATCTGAAAGCAAAAGAACTGACAGCGAATTTGCTCACTCAATTTATGGATTATCGTTTTATTGGGGATGAAAGCGGTCGATTCCGATATGGAACAAAGGGAGAACCGGGTGATATCGTAGACATCGTCATTGATCCAAATGGGAGACAGGGAGTGCAAAGTGCGGGAACTGTTCACCACATCGCATTTAGAACTGCAAACGTTGACAGCCAATTGGAGATACAGGAAATCTTATTGCGAAATGGCTACCATGTGACAGAAGTGAAGGATCGAAATTATTTCAAATCCATCTATTTCCGCGAGCCGGGAGGAGTGTTGTTCGAAATCGCAACCGATGAACCGGGATTTGCAATTGATGAAGATGAAGCACATTTGGGGGAATTGTTGAAATTGCCGGAGTGGATTGAGCCACAAAGGTCAAGGCTAGAATCTAGATTGGCTAAAGTTGAACTGAAACCTGAGCAATATGGCTGAGATAATAAGATCAGGTAAACCTTTGGATGAATCCTCCAAAGTTGCGATCATGATTCATGGCAGAGGAGCAAATACTTCAAGTATCTTAGGTTTGAAGCAATATTTGAATCTGGATGAATTTGCCTTATTGGCTCCTCAGGCACCTGGAGGGACTTGGTATCCTTATTCATTTATCGCACCGGATTCAAATAATGAACCTGCATTTTCAAATTCTATTGAGATAATCAACAAGGTTGTTCAAGATCTCTTTGAAAAAGGACTCCGATCGGATCAAATCTATTTTATCGGATTTTCTCAGGGAGCATGTCTTTCTTTGGAATATGCTTCTCAAAACGCCAAAAAGTACGGCGGGGTGATAGCATTTACCGGAGGATTGATTGGGGAAAAATTAAATCCCGCTAAGTACAAAGGTGATTTTCTCGGAACTCCTGTTTTTATCGGATCAAGTCTCAAGGATATGCATGTTCCATTAAGCAGGATTGAAGCTTCAGCGGAATTGATAAAAAATCTTGGCGCAGAAGTAAAAACCTTGTTTTTTGCCGATACGCAGCATACCATCCGTCAAGAGGAGATTGATTGGGTTAATAAGAATATGTTGAAGTAATTGAAAACTAAACCAAAAAGCCTGACTTTACCTTTCAGGCTTTTTGGCTAACTGATTTTTTGGAAAACTTATGCCTAGCTTCCTTGTTATTAGCTAAATTTGAATATGGCAAATCAATACTTGAAATTTCTAGAGGCACTTTCTCAAAACAACCATAAATCATGGATGGATGAGAACAAAGCGTGGTACCTTGCTGTCAAAGAGGAATTTTTGAATGATGTGGGCGAAATGCTCGCTGAAGTTTCTGTTTGGGAACCGGCCTTATCTTCTTTCAAAGCAAAAGACTGTGTTTTTAGACAAAACAGGGATGTTCGATTTTCAGCAAACAAAGACCCCTACAAAACCAATTTTGCTGCATATTTCTCTGTTGGGGGAAAGAAATCCCTAGGCCCGGGATACTATGTTCATGTACAGCCTGGCAATAGCTTTTTGGCAGGGGGAATATGGATGCCGGAATCCGAAAGCCTGAAAAAAATAAGACAGGAGATTGACTATTCAGGCAAGGAATTGGATGCCATTTTGAATGAACCGAAGTTCAAAAAGACTTTTTCAGGATTGGAAGGAGACAAACTCAAAAATATGCCAAAGGGTTATGAAATGGATCACCCTTACATTGAATTGCTCAAGCATAAGAGTTTTATAGTATCCAATCCGATTTCCGATGTGGAAATTTCATCAGGAAGTTTTAAGAAAAAAGCAGTGGAAGGCTTCAAATTGATGAAGCCATTCCATGATTTTCTTTCTCGCGCAATAGATGAATCGGATAGCGGAGACGGGTTGATGTGATGGATTTATTGGAAATCGTTCCAGTCGATTTCATCAAATACTCCTGAGACCGTTCCAAATCCAATCATCAATAAAAACAGAACCAACAATCCGAATCCGATGGCATACCAAATCAATTTGGCTTTGGCCCAATTGGCTTTGTTGGTGTTTCCGGTTTTGTCGACTGCCCATACAATGAGCATGATAAAACCAATGACGGGAATATTTGCTATCAGTATTGTCAAAAACCAATCGCTTGTTTTTACAGGCGGATGCTGGAATTCCGCATTGTAGTCAAATTCCATTTTCTTGGGAGTTTTGAGAGGTTAACAAATCTTTTACTTCAAATGTATATTCGCTGATGGCATAATTTTCAGCATTGAAAGGATCAGTTTGTATAAAAGAGATTTTGATGGTCTTGTAATCCTCAATTTTTGAATATCCTTGGGAATACAATTCAGCACATTTTCTGGCAACATTTTCTTCACTCATTCTCATTTCAGGACTCTTTCCATTAAATAGCCTGAGTTCGATTGTTCCTTGGTTTTCGCCATCCGTGTATTCTTGGGATACATTGACTTCTACACTTTCAAATTCCCCCAAAGCAATAATTTCTGCTGAAGGAATGTAGCCTTCTCCTGCGATTTGGCTAAATCCCCACATCATACCTTTAACTATTGTCTCTCCGTCGCAGGCGCAGGAACTGACTAACAGAGAAATCAGAAATATATAAATCAGATTTTTTCTTCTCATTTTGCTGCTACAGCTTCTATTTCAATCAATAACTCTGGATTGGCAAGTGAATGGACTGCGATTGTAGATCGCGCAACCTTGTTTGGGTTTTCTTCATTGTTAAAAAACTCTCCATATGCTTTGAACCAAGCGTCCCAATCTACTTTTCCATCTTTGTCAGGCGCTAAATAAACCCTAAGGAAAACCACATCTTCCAAAGTAAATCCTCCTTCCCCAATGGTTTCTTTAATTCTTTCCAATATTCCGATACTTTGGTCATAAGTGTTGCCATACCGACCATATGTGCCCGGAATCGCATTCTCGTCTTTGACAGGAGCAACCAAACCCGAAGTGTAGAAATATTCTTTGTTTTTTGGAATGTACACCCCACGGAGAATTGCCGCATCAGGTCTGTCGTATCGGACGATGTATTCTTCTTTTTCTTCGGCAACCTTTTTTTCCTCAGTAGAAACAACACAAGATCCAAAAAAAGCAAATAATGAAAATAGGAGCAGTAATCTTATCATAATTTTTGGTTTTCTGGAATTAAAAAGGCTTGTGTTACCAAGCCTCTAATTATTGATTCAATATTTCTTTTATTCTTCTGCTTCAGTCATTTCACTTTCTTTCATTTTGACACGGAGGATAAAATCACTCAATACATTCATGTAGTTGATAAATGCATCGTATGGTGTGTCGTAATGGCTGAAATAAGAATGGACGTGGCCATCAGAAAAGAATTTTGTACACATGTAATAGAAGTGATCGGAAGTCTGTAAGTAATTCCAATCTCTTTGGATTTCTTCATCTTCAATGTTTTTGACCCTACTTTCCATTTCATATAGCTTGGAGAAAGCCTCATTCTGAAGGTCATTTCCTAACCAGGCTGTCAAATCCCTTTCCTCATCTGCCCATGAGATTGGTGTAGGAACATGGATTTTAGCTACTGGAGTTCCATGTTTAACCACCTCATAAGGAGTTGAAAATCCGAAATCAGTATACTTAAATACCGCATTTGGAAGCGCTTTCATGAATTCAAATATCCCGGTCTCTGCCCATTGGTGTTCACCGAATGTCTCATAGTCCATAAACAGATTCACTACCTCTTGTTCTTTTGGCACGGCATTGAGCCAAGTCACAAACTTTTCTGTGGTCAAAGGATAGTCTGCCCAAGTCTTGTTGCTAAACCTGAAGGCAATGTCATCGCTTAGTTGGAAGTTCTTGAGTAGGATTTTAAGGTTTGGATCTATGGAATTCTGGTATACAAAATTTGGACTCTTCCAGCCCAATATGTGCTTGGCACCTTCAGTGAGCATTCCTTCATAGCCCATCTCTGCTACCATTCCACCAATTTTGTCAGAATATATCAATTCAGTATTTCTAAATACTTTTGGGGTGTACCCGTTGAAATGTCTTTTTATTTTTTCGGCATGTCTTCCAACCATTCTTGTGAATTCCCCTTTACTTTTCAACGAGCACAAAGCGTGAGCATCAGTTTCAGCGAGGATTTCAACATGACCTGTGGCGACTAATCTTTTGAAACTCTCCAATACATCAGGAGCAAAGGCCTCAAATTGATCCAAGCAAACACCCGAAATGGAAAAAGCCACTTTGAACCTTCCCTGATATTGATGAATGAGATCAAGCAGGAGGGCATTCATAGGAAGGTAGCATTTTTGGGCTACTTTTCGGATAATGCTTTTATTGCTATAATCATCCCAATAATAATGGTCATCACCGATATCAAAAAAGCGATAAGGCTTGATTCTTAAAGGCTGGTGTACCTGAAAGTAAAAACATATTGTTCTCATGGCTATTGTTTTAAGGTCATCTGTTCGTATACTTTTACTAGTTTGGCGGCAACATGCTCCCACTTCAGTTTTTTCAATTCTTCGCTACCAAGTTCCTTGAACATTTTGGAAATACTTTCATAGTGAAGCAATCCAAAAATCGCATCTGCCATTGCATCCACATCCCAAAAATCCACTTTTATTGCGTTGACCAACACCTCGGCTACACCTGATTGCTTGGAAATGATTACAGGGGTATTATGTCTTACAGCTTCGAGGGGTGCAATGCCGAATGGTTCAGATACCGAAGGCATCACATATACGTCGCTGATGGCATACATGTCATCTACATCTTTGCCTTTTAGAAATCCTGTAAAATGAAATTTTGTACCCATGCCTAATTCCGCCACTCTCTCAATCATTCTATTGAGTAAATCGCCATTTCCTGCCATTACAAATCTGACATTTGGATCCCTGTCGATTACTTTTTTGGCTGCTTCCACAAAGTACTCAGGACCTTTTTGGAAAGTAATCCTGCCAAGGAAGGTTACAATTTTTTCAGGAACATGCTTCCTTGTATCTGATTTTATGATGCTAGCGTCCAATACAGCGTTGTGCAAAACACTGACTTTGTCAGGGTGGACTCCGTATTTTTCAATTACTACTTTTCTGGTCAAATGACTGACTGCCACCACATGGTCTGCCGCGTGCATTCCGGCCCTTTCAATATCATAGACGGGTTTGTTGACCGATTCCCCGGAACGGTCAAATTCCGTGGCATGGATATGGGCTACTAGTGGTTTGCCACTGATCTCTTTTGCAGCTATTCCTGCGGGATATGCAAGCCAATCATGTGCATGAATGACATCATGTTCTTTGGATTTTGCGATCTGTGCGGCCACAAGGGCATATCTGGAAACTTCCTTCATTAGGTCTTTTCCGTACTTTCCGCTAAACTCAAACTTATTAGAAAAAACGCTTTCATCGACATCTGTTCTGTCGTGGATGGTGAAGTCAGTGTACTTTTTGAATTCCTCAGGACCGAGATATGGCACAAGAAAACTGCTGACTTCAAGGTAAGTAAGATTTTTCCAGATCTTTTTGAATTTCCTTTCCCGATAATCAATTACAACATCACTTGCATTGACAAAATCCGCCAATGGTTCTTCATCACCCCATAATTTCGGCACCACAAAAATAACTTCTTGATTGTGGTGGTTCAAGCCTTTCACCAACCCGTAACAAGCGGTGCCCAAGCCTCCGGAAATATGTGGGGGAAATTCCCAACCGAACATCAATATCTTCATAAAACCGAATTAAACTTTTTCCAAAATATACATCATTCTTAATAACTCACCGATGGACCATGCCGAAGATATGGCACCTTTTGGTCTGTGTGGAGGATCTCCATCGTATATCTCTGCGACAGTTCCTATACCGTATTGCGGCATGACATCGTCAAATGCCTGCACTATTTTTTCTACAAAATGTTTCCCTGCTTTACCATGTAGCCTGAGGTATCCTTCCACAAAGTGACCCAATAACCAAGCCCAAACAGTTCCGTTGTGATAGGCTATGTCCCTAGTATATTGGTTTCCATGGTAATAGCCTTTATATCCCGGATCATCAGGTGCGAGTGATCTCAATCCTCTTGGAGTAAGAAGTTTTGATTTGGCAATTTCCAATATACTTTTCATTTGGCTTTCTTCCAATGGAGAATACGGCAAAGATGTAGCAATAACCATATTTGGCCGGATCGCCCAATCTTTATAATCTTCGCTCACATAATCTGCCAAATAGCCTTTTTTCTCGTCCCAGAATACCTCTGTAAAGGATTTTTTAACCTGTTCAGCCAAATCTTTGATTTCAGCATCATTGGTCAATTCATGGTAAAAGCAAAGTGAATTGTACCACAATGCGTTAATTTCTACAGGACATCCAATACGTGGAGTAACAGGTCCATCAGAATTCACTGCATCCATCCAAGTAAGCGCCACACCCTCCTGACCGCCATATACCAGCCCATTTTCAAGCATGTGGATATTGTAATCTGTCCCCTTACGGTATCCATCAATGATCCCTTTCATTTTATCAAGATATTTCTTCTTGATTGTTTTGGTATCTCCCGTAAATCTTATGTATTGCTGCAATGACCAAAAAAACCATAGTGGCGCATCCATGGATGCCAGATTTCTCATCACACCGCTACCCACATTGGGGAACAATGGGCCATGCAGGTCTGCCACCATAGTATCCATGATTTCGAGGAAAGTGTCTTTGTCACCTTGGGTCAACACCAAGCCAGGTGCCGATACGAAAGTATCCCTGCCCCACCATCCAAACCAAGGGTATCCGGCAATGACATGTGTTTTGCCATCTCTTTTTTGGATAAATTGGCCTGCAGAGTTTTTGAGGCAATTGACAAAATTATTTCTTGGAATCCTTCTTGCAAGTTCTTTCTCAAATGCCCTTTGGCGGGTGCTTGGGTCTGCTTCGGTAAGACCTGCAGAAAAAATTACGGATTCACCTTTTGCAATGTCAAATTCAAAACACCCTGGAACAAACAAATCTTCCTGATATTCATATCCTCTTTCTCTTTCCATGATATATTCAATATTGAAATACCATTCTGGTTTGGAGATATATTCATTCTTTTTGGAAAGCTGTAGATAAAGAGGGGAATATTCCGGATAAAGTTGAAATTTTACCCCATTTGGAACTTTTTCAAATTCCTTGTTGATCCTGTTGTTCTCTTTTGAGAGATTATGGTAGCCTCGGAATCCCAAAAAAGGACTGATCCTGATTTTGGTTGGAGAATGGGCTTCCAACAAAGTGTATTTGATCATCACACGATCCCTATTGGTATCGAGAATGAGTTCTTTTTGAAGCAAGACTCCTCCGACCCGATAGGTGAGCTTCGGTATTGGTTCTGTGTCGAAATCCTCTAAATATTTGTGGCCTCTTGGGGAATAGTTTCCTGGAAACTTACTAATCCCTAAATTGAAGCTTGCACCTCTTTGAATGACTGTCTCGTGGACAGTGGACAACATGACGTGAAGCTGTTCGTCGATCTGTGGTTGCGGAACGACCAATAATCCATGGTATTTCCTTGTATTACAGCCGATTATCGTGGTGCTTGTATAACATCCGCCTCTATTTGTTCGAATTATTTCCCTGTCAAGTGAGTAATTGAGGTTAATTAATTGGGTTTTGTCAAAGTGGATATAACTCATTTGGTCAAAAGTTTGAGATTTCTATAAAAATACTTTTTTGCATGCGAAAGAAAAATTTATTGGGACAAAAATAAAGGTTATGTTTCCATAACCTTGAATTATTCTTGAATTAAGAGAGTGCCCCTTCCTTTTGCAGTTCCTCAAAGTTCCGGAGGGATTCCTCAAACTTGATAATATACTGCTGTACGAATTTGAGATTTACCGGATTGACTTTAGGAAATCTTGGCGAGGAGTTGAATAATGTGAACATTGCCTTTCAAATTTAATTTTGACCATTAATACAAAATTTGTGCCATTTGGGTTCATTGAAAGTAGTAAAAAATAAAAACCCCTATCCGAGACAGGGGTTTGAGGGTGGAAGACCGGGTTCGAACCGGCGACCTCTGGATCCACAAACCAGCGCTCTAACCAGCTGAGCTACAACCACCATTTTAATTTATTCTGATCTTTTATCAGATTGGACTGCAAAGGTAATATTTCGCTATTCCTAAAGCAATAACATTTCTCAAATTTTTCTTGAAAATTTTAGGCGGTCACCTTTTTTTTCCTCATGAAAAACACCGTTCTCGTAGGCCAAATGTCCGGAAACCACTGTGTGTGTGACTTTTGATTTGAAGACATGACCTTCAAATGGAGACCATCCACATTTTGAAAGAATGTTGGATTTTTCAACTTTCCAGGGACTGTCCAAGTCTGCGATCACCAGATCCGCATGATATCCAGGACGTAAATAGCCTCTTTTGTCAATTTCAAAAAGGATGGCAACATTATGGCACATCTTCTGTACGATCTGCTCAAGCTCGATTTTACCCTCATGGTAGAGGTCAAGCATGGCTACAAGGCTGTGCTGAACCAATGGGCCTCCTGAGGGTGCCAAGCTGTAAGTCCTTGATTTTTCTTCCAAGGTATGTGGGGCATGGTCGGTAGCAATGACATCTATCCTGTCCTCCAATACACCCTGAAGGATTCTCTCCCGATCTTTGGCAGTCTTTACCGCAGGGTTCCATTTGATCAGATTTCCCTTTTCTTCATAATCTTCCTCCGAAAACCAAAGATGGTGGATACAAGCCTCTGCTGTGATGCGCTTTTGTTCCAAAGGAATGGAATTGTCAAACAAATCCACTTCCTGGGCAGTGCTGATATGAAGAACATGGAGTTTGCTGCCGTACTTCTTTGCCAATGCGACCACCTTCTTGGATGCATCATAACAAGCCTCTGCAGACCGGATTTTTGGGTGGAACTTTACAGGAATGTCCTCTCCATATTCGGCTTTGTACTTTTCTAGATTGGCTTTGATGATATTGTCATTTTCGCTGTGAGTTGCAATCAGCAATTTACACTCCGCAAATATTCTTTCGAGGCTTTCAGGATTGTCTACCAACATATTTCCTGTCGAGGAACCTTGAAACACTTTGACGCCACAGACATTTTCAGGATCGACTTTAAGGATTTCGGCAATGTTGTCGTTAGTGGCACCAAAGAAGAAGGAATAATTGGCCAGCGATTTTTGGGAAGCAATATTATATTTTTCCTCCAAAAGTGGGATAGTGGTACTTTGGGGGACGGTATTCGGCATTTCCATGTAGGAGGTGACGCCACCTGCTACGGCGGATTTGCTTTCGGTATAAATATCCGCTTTGTGGGTCAATCCTGGTTCTCTAAAGTGAACCTGATCATCGATCAGTCCCGGGAAAACATATTTGCCAGTAGCATCAATATGTATATCCGCTTCAAAATCTGACAGATCCGTGCCTACATTATAGATCATTCCGTCCTTAACAAAAATGTCGGCGAGGGTTATCTTGCCTTCATTCACTATATTTGCACCGGTGATTAAAATACTTTTCATGAATATTCTTTATGAGATGGGAAATTTGATCCAAGAAACCCCAATCCTAAACAGCTGATTTTTCAAAAACTAAAGAAAATCAAAGCTATTAAATTTCATTTTTGGCGTTTCTTACCTTTCAAAAATACAAAACATGTCCGATAGCCCTCACAGTTTCGAAAATTTTAAATTAAACAAACAGCTCCTAGACGCTGTCAAGGAGGCCGGATATACCAAACCAACTCCGATTCAGGAAAAGGCAATCCCATTGTCCCTTGCAGGGCATGATGTATTGGGCATCGCCCAAACTGGAACAGGCAAAACAGCCGCCTATATCCTTCCCATCCTGATGAAAATCAAATATGCCCAAGGAATGCTTCCAAGGGCATTGATATTGGCGCCAACCCGCGAATTGGTCATGCAAATCGAAGAGGCGGTAATCGTTTTTGGAAAAAATACAGACCTGAGATTCGTCTCCCTTTACGGTGGGCTTGGGCCAAAAACCCAGATCGAAAAGCTTCAAAAAGGTGTGGATATCATTATTTCCACACCGGGAAGATTTTTGGATTTATATAGAAAAGGAGATATCGTCACCAAAGAGATCAAAACCATGGTCTTGGATGAGGCTGATAAAATGCTGGACATGGGTTTCATGCCACAGATCAGATCTATACTCGAGATCATTCCGACCAAACGTCAAAACCTCCTTTTCTCGGCCACTTTTGGCCAAAAGGTAGAGAAGTTTTCTTACGAGTTTCTGGAATTTCCAGAGCGGGTAGAAGTATCTCCTCAGGCTACGACCGCCGAGACCATCCATCAGGTCAAATATTTGATCCCCAATATCAAAACCAAAACCAACCTTTTGATCCATATTCTGGAAGCCCATGATGTCAAAAGGGTCATGGTGTTTACCAAGTCAAAGAAAAATGCCGAGTTGGTCTATAGCTATCTGGACAAAAAGAAACTCGGGTCCATGCGTGTCATCCATGCCAATAAAGGTCAAAATACCCGGATCAACTCTATGGAGGATTTCAAAGCCGGGGATGTGCGGATCTTGGTAGCGACAGACGTCGCAGCAAGAGGGCTTGATATCAGTATGGTCAGCCACGTGGTCAATTTTGACGTGCCGCTGATCTATGAAGATTATGTACACCGCATCGGAAGGACCGGAAGGGCAGAAAACGAAGGGATTGCCATCACCTTTGTCAATCCTGCGGAAGAATATCATTTTGAGAAAATAGAAGAAATCATCCGCATGGAAGTGCCGACTGTGCAGATTCCGGTAGAAGTGGAGATTGTGGCAACACCTTTTGAAGAAAAACAGGCTTACGAAAGGGAAATCGATGGGCAGAAGAGGAAAATGAATCCGGATTTCAAAGGCGGTTTCCACGAGAAAAAAGCCATTCCCAAAGCCAATCCCAATAAAGTCGAAAAGAAGCGTGGCAACAAAAACTCCAAAGCGAAAAGAAACAGAAACCAAATGAAGACGCAGGCAAAGTGGAAGAAGTGATTAAGACTATTCTGCGTTATTGAAATGCTCTAAATTAAAAGCTTCCGAATTGAGTAAATTCTGAGGCTTTTTGTTTTCCAATTCCTTGGTTGGAAATTATTTATCCCCTTCACCAATGTAGCAATTGATCAGGTTAGAATTTTATAGGAAGGATATTATTTGATTGGGTGAATTCATAAGTTTTACAAGTTTTACCGGTTCTACATCACATGATTCGCATAGTCCTTTGTTATTAACATTTTGCAAAACATACCTTTCTTTATATCTTACAAACACAATCTTTAGTAATGATTTTTTTAACAATTGCCCTTAATATGGATGGATTATGAAAAAAGATCTCCAAGATTTCCAACATTCAATATTAGTCAGTGACTTGTCAAGGCTTATAGAACAAAGTCAAAAGCATGTTGCTATTGTGGCAAATAGTACTTTGACTTTATTGTTTTGGGAAGTCGGAAATCGTATCAACAATGAAATTCTCAAAAATGAGAGGTCAGCATATGGCAAACAAATAGTTTCCACTGTTTCTTCTTTGTTGGAGGTAAAATACGGGAGGAATTTTACAGAGAAAAATGTGCGTAGGATGATTCAATTTGCAGAGAATTTTCCTGATTTTGAAATTGTCGTTCCACTGGCACGACAATTAAGCTGGATTCATTTTATAATCTTAATCCCATTAAAAAGTATGGAATTAAGATTGTTCTATGCTGCTCATCCCAAAAATCCAAATCTGTCAGATGATTTTTTAAGTTTTCATTTATATAAATTTTCAAATAATTATGAAGATGAAAATTAAGACTAACATTTTGTTTTTGTGCTTCTTTTTTTCATTTTTCAATATTTACGCTTTTTCATCCTTTGAATTAAGAGTCCCGCTAAACCATAACAATCTCTCGGAAGGATATTCTTTTATTCAATACCAGATAGTGAGTGATTTTGATCCTTCAATAGAGACAATATTAATTTATTCGGACCCTATTGATGATTATTTTCCGGAGGTTGATTGGTCTGAAATATTAAGGGGAAAATTTAACGTAGTAAAAATTATTGGAAGGCATAATTTTGATTCCTTTTTTAAAAATGTCTCAAAGGCCGGAGAAATTAACTGGTCTAGATCCTACATGATTTTCAATCAATACCAAATAGCAATGGATATTGAAACAGTAAGAGCCACTTTAATGAAGGAGAATAAAGTAAGTTTTATTACCGGTTCCTCCTCCGCAACTGCGATCTTCCAGTACCTTTCGATGTTTCCTGAAAAAGTTAAGTCTGTTATCTGTATCAATCCTTTACTTTTTGATTTACAGAAGAACCTCAGTTTTAAAAAATTTGAAATTGATGATCCTTTGTTTTATAAAAACACTTCGCCCGAATCACTTTTTAAATTTGGCTACTACGCCTATTTTATTGAAAAAAACATTAATGCTGAGGAAAAAAACAACTTCTACCATCAAAGCCTTTTCACTTTTAACTCCTATTCTTACTTATTTTTCAACAAACAGATTACAAATGAAAGGAGTAGGTCTTTAGCATTAAAAGTTAGGTTTTTTGAACACACATATAATCTTCAGGAAAATAAAACAATGCCTGAAGAGGGTAAAAACTCATTATATTCTTGGATGTATATTGAAAGCAGACCACTTTGGCTATCCCATTCTCAGATACCTTTTTCTGTTGTTGGAGTTTTTTATGATAAAGGTGAGATTTATAGTGGGAAAATCTTAATCATTGGAAGCGCCCAAAACTGGCTTATTCATCCAAAATCTTTTGAAGCATTGGCAGAGTTCTATCCTACAAGTACATTGTTTATGGTAAATGATGGTCATGCCATGTTAGCTGTCAAAGAGGGTTCTTTGTTACAAAATTTTGTTTTTGCCTACCTTTTGGATGACCAGAAAATGAAAATATCCTCTTTCACGGCACTTAGAAAGGAAGGGTTGATTTTCCAGAATCAATATTCTTCGGATAAAATCCCAGAGAGGTAATAAAATCAATTCCTTGGCGGATTGATCATAATGTGCGCCCTATGCGTTCCGGGATCCATAATCCAAGGCATAGCCGGACCTGATGGCTT
The DNA here is from genome assembly GCF_024813435.1 of Aquiflexum gelatinilyticum. NCBI lineage: Bacteria > Pseudomonadati > Bacteroidota > Cytophagia > Cytophagales > Cyclobacteriaceae > Aquiflexum > Aquiflexum gelatinilyticum. The sequence goes on along the minus strand of NZ_JANAEZ010000004.1, from coordinate 371,172 downwards.
CAGGGGCAAACCTGTACTCGCTTCTGTGGCCCAAGGGATATACACCACATAGCGCAGGTAGGGGTCTTTTACTTCACCTGTTTCGGGATTGTAATCAGCTGCATCGGCACTCAAAACGAATAATGTCGCGCCATCTTTGGGCATGATCAGTTTGCCGGATTTGGCTTCTTCCTCACGGATGTCAAAAATTTCTTTGGCGGTTTTTCCTTCTTTCTTCAACTGTCGTCCCCTTTCCATAAAAGGATCCAAAGTATTGTGGTAACAGGAAGTATTGAATCCAGGGCTGTTTGGGTCATCAGCCAGGCAGATCATTTCATTGGTCCCCTTTCTCAAAATGGCAAATTCCCCTTTTTCGTCAAATCCATAAACCGTCGCCCCTTCTTTTTTATCCTCAGGAGCGGCCATCAAAGCTGTTTTGATTTGTACTTCCTTTGTGGGAATAGATTGGGCAAAGGAAGAGAAAGCGATAAGAAAAAGAACCGAAAATAGGAGGGAAGTTTTCATGGTTGACAGGGTTTGTTGTTGCACTAAGTTAGTGGATTTAGGTCTGATTTAATCCTTTTTCATGAAAAATGCTTTTGCATCCACGTCAAACTTCTCAATCGCATACCGCAGCATGGTTCGTGGCATGGATTGATAGTGCTTCAGCAAAAACTGATTTGCAGTTTCGAAATCACGGTTGCCAACCTCACGGATCATCCATCCTACAGCCTTATGGATAAGGTCATGAGGGTGATGGAGCAGTATTTCAGCGATTTTTAAAGTGTCTCCAAAATCTTTTTTTCTGATAAAATAGAAAGTGCTCATGATTGCTATCCGTTGATCCCATAATATGCCCGACTTTGCCAAATCATAAAGTATGCTTCTGTCTTTGTCAAAGAGGTAATCCCCGAGGATGAGATGGGCCGAACTGTCAACCAAATCCCAATTGTTGACCCAAGACCTGTTTTTGAGATAGAAATCAACCCATGACTTCTTTTCTGCCTTCCTGGTTGCTTTTTGAAATTTCAGGACCAAGATGAGGATAGATGTCAATCTGACCTCATGAAAGGGACTTTTGATCATAATCTCTAGCTCTTGGTCAGGCAAATCTTTCCAATATTTCTTGGCGATTATTCTTTGCTCTGGAACTGTGACGCCTAAAAACCGGTCGCCTTCTCCATATTCACCCTTTCCTGTTTTGAAAAACCTTGGGAAAAAAGCGGCTTTTTCAGGAATTGCTTTTTGCCGGAGTGCTTCCTCGATTTGATCTTTAATTTTCATAGTTCAATACACATTTTGGAGACTTTAATTTGATGTTTTTTTATTTCAATTCCTTCCAAATTTCTCTTGGATGAATCATTGGAAGTAAATTTTATTTCGTTCATTGAAATTATTTGGATAAATTCTAATGAATCTCTGAGGTTAAAGGATTTTAGGCATTTTTTTTGATATATTTGAAAGGTATACAAAGACCAATTTTTCTCAAAACGGCCAAATAATCTACTGATTCACTCGTTTTGAATTTCATTTATCAGAGTTTAACTTTTACTGTTTTTATGAAACAAAAGATTTTTATTGCTGATGACCATCCTCTTTTTCTTAAAGGCTTGAAAGGTTTTTTGGAGGAGAATAATTTTGATGTTATCGGAGAGGCCCCAAACGGGGAATTGGCATTGAAATTTATTCAGGAAATAGAACCCCATTTAGCCATTTTAGATCTGGATATGCCAGGTTTGAGTGGCTTGGAGGTGGCTAAAATGTGTCATGAAAAAGAAATCCAAACGAAAATAATCCTTCTGACTTTCCACAAGGAGTCATACATATATCAGCAGGCAAAATCTTTGAATATTTCAGGGTATATGACTAAAGACTTTGATCTGGAAGAATTGTTGGATTGTATCGATCTGGTCTCAAAAAACGAAACTTATTTGAATGAAAAAATCCTACCGGAAAATTTAAGTGGTAAGCTAAATGACAAACCCGTGAACCTTACTCCTACTGAAATAAAAATCATCAGGTACATAGCAGATGGTTTGACTACTAAAGATATTTCCGGTATTTTATTCATAGCCGAAAGGACCGTTGATAAGCATCGCAGCAACATTATAAAGAAACTTGACCTTGACAAAAAACATAACTCCTTGTTGTTGTGGGCACAAAAAAATAAAGAAATAATATACTAAAATGGTTTTTTAAGTGTTTTATCCATAAAATTAAGTATTAATACGTATTGAAATTATAATAATATTAACTTATTTTTGGACAAATTATTTAATAACATAAAAATGAATATTCATTGTACTTTTGGAATGTTTAAAATAATTCAATCAGTCAGTAACGAGGACGAGCTTTTGGTACTATCCCAATGGGAAAGTTTAAAGAGGTTGTTTGAAGCAAGCAGGATTTTTATGGTAAATAACAATGATTCCGTTTTCGGTGTTTATTTAGGTAAAAAAGAGTGCCTTGAAGCGGTAAACAAGATGATCAAAAACATCGATTACAGGGATTGGGATCACTTGAAGCTTGAAAAAGACAATTATTATTTGAAAAGTAATGCCTAACTACAAATTGGCGGACTAATTGTCCGCCAATTTTTTTAAGGTATGTTGGATCAGCTTGTCTACTATTCCGTAGGCATCCTTTGTAAATTCTTGGGTGATTCTGTTGGCAATGATAGCATTGAGGCTCAAAACTTCATGGCCTAAAAGTCTTCCCATCGCATAATACCCCGAAGTCTCCATTTCAAAATTGGTAAGCTTAAAACTATCCAGGTCTATATTTCCTAATTTTTCAATGATATCAGGAATGGCAGGTTTTATTCTCACTTCCCTTCCCTGAGGGCCAAAAAATCCCGGACAGGTAACGGTATTTCCTATCAAAAGTCCTTCTCCCAAGAGATCCAGCAGTTTTTTTGAACCCTTTACGCAATAGGGAGTAAATGAAAGTTCCAGGTCTTCTTGGATTTTCCTTCCGACTTTTTGTTCCAATTGAGAGTATTCTGTATTGTAAAAAGCCATCAACGTGTCAAGCCCAATGCCATATTCCGAAGCAAGCATGGAACCTGCGGGAATTTCCTTCCTCATACTGCCGGAAGTTCCTACCCTGATGATATTGAGTGTGGTATGATTTTCCTTTGGGATCCTTGTTCGCAGGTCAATATTGACCAAAGCATCCAATTCGGTCATAAAGATTTCGATGTTGTCGGTACCCATTCCGGTACTCATCACGGTGAGTCTTTTTCCTTTGTAATAACCTGTATGGGTTACAAATTCCCTTTTGCTGACCGAATATTCGATTTCGTCAAAGTACCGGGAGACTTTAGAGACTCTTTCGGGATCACCCACCGCAATAACCGTCGAAGCCAAATGCTCCGGCTTCAGGTTCAAATGATAAATGCTTCCGTCAGGATTGATGATCAACTCTGATTCCGGGATCCTTTTGCTCATGGAGAGGTTGTTTTGCTTTGTCCTGTCGTCTTATCAGGCCTTTGTAAGGATTGTAGCCGTTGGTGTTTTTCTGGTAATATCCCGATCCGTCGTAAGGTCTTTTTTCAGGATTTTCTTTACATTCAACAGAACAGGCGCCCTCCATTTCCCATCCGCATTTTTCACAGATCGGAAGGTGGGCATTGCAGGTTGGATTGGCACAGTTGACCATGCGGTCGCATTCGGTACCGCAAACATGGCAGGTTGAAATCACCTTTGGATTTACTTTGTTAATATCGACCGCGATCCTGTTGTCAAACACATAGCATTTGCCTTCAAAATCCTCGCCTCCTGCTTCCATGCCGTATTTGATGATGCCACCATGGAGTTGATAGACATCTTGGAAGCCTTGTTCCAAAAGAAAAGCCGAAGCTTTTTCGCACTTGATGCCACCTGTGCAATAAGTCAAAACTTTTTTGCCTTTGAGGTGCTCAAGTTCTTTTACCTTTTCGGGAAAATCCCGGAAATTATCGATGTCCAAAGTAAGGGCACCTTTGAATCTTCCAAGTTCATGCTCATAGTTGGACCGGACATCGAGGATGACCACGTCTTCTTGGTCTTTAAGTGCTTTGAATTCTTCAGGTGCTAAGTGTTTACCTGTCTTGACATTGGGATCGAGGTGGCGAAGGCTGCTGTGAACGATCTCAGGCTTGACGCGGACATGGATTTTTGCAAACGCATGCTTGTCAAAGGCTTCAATTTTGAATTCCGTTTTGGCAAACCTCGGATCGGCATGGATATAGGCCATGTACTTTTCACAATCTACTTTCAATCCTGAAACAGTCCCGTTCAGTCCCTCAGGCGAAATGATGATCCGGCCCCGGATGTTGTTTTCAATACAAAAAAGATGGTGTTCCTCGCGGTATGCCTCCGTGTCTTCGATAGTGGCATAGCAATAATAAAGCAGAATGCTGTAGGGTTGATTTTCCATAACTTGAGCCCTGTTTCGGCAGGGTGTTTTGGTTTATTAATAAGATTCAATAATTACTTTTTGATGGGTGCTGCAGGATTCCCGAATACGGTTTCACCATCTTTGACATTGGAGATCACGACCGATCCGGCTCCGATTCTTGCGTTTTTACCAACAGTGATGCCGGATACCAAGGTGACTCCGGAACCGATAAATGCACCTTCTTTGATCGTAACGCCTGAGTTGACAATAGAACCTGCACCGATCTGAACAAAGTCCTCCAAGACTGATTCATGGTCTACAATTGCTCCGGTATTGAATATGCAATGGCTTCCGATTTTGGTGCCTGCGCCGATATTCACCCTGCCGTTGATAAAATTTCCATGTCCAAGAACCGCATCTGTCGATACATAGGAAGACTCGTGGATGGCATTGATCGGTTGGACCTTCCTACGCTCATTGAGCATTTTGACCAGAAACTGACGGTATTTATTGTCATCTACGGCGACAAATGCTTCACACTTTTGTCCGATGAGTTTCAGAAAACCGTCATCTTCAGGATTCCCCAATACGGGTACGACATTGATTTCTGTGCCATGGAGTTTTTCATCTTCATCCAAAAAGCCATAGACAATGACTTTGTTGCTGTTGAAAATCTCTAATGCTGGATGGGCGATGCCTTTCGCTCCAAGAATGATAACTGGTTTCTCCATTTTTTTCCTGTTCGGATCGCAAAAGTACGCAAATCAGGTTTTAAACAAAAATCATTTCCTTTCCGGTTTGAGAAGGTTCTGACCGATTTTACAGTCTAGGCACTTTTTAGGCTTACAATAGTCATGGTAAAGTCCGATCATCCCTTGGCTGTCAAAAGCGGTTTTTGCTCGCCATTGGTGGATGCCATATTTGCGGATGATAAAGTTTTCTTCTGCCTGTATTTCCTGAAGGAGGTCAAAGCATTTTTCTTTCCAATCGCTCTCTTCGATGTACTGCCCATAGGTATACCAAAGCGGGATGACAAAATTGATGGTAAGAAGGGACAAAGTATTTTTGCTGAGTTTTTTGGCTAATTTTTTCTGTGAAGGTATGCCGACTTTGATATGGAAAAGCCAATACTCAGGTGTCTCAATATCGAAGACTTTTTTGAACTGCTCAAAATGCTCATTGTGGTGGATGACGGATGAAAACAGATTTGGGTTTTTGTTGAAAACCTGTGCCAATTGGACAATTCTAAGCGGAGGAAAATTTTGAGGACGGACGCCCATCATGATCCATTCATGGTGGTGGATGTTTTTTTGAAGGCGGTACTTTTTCTGATAAAAATCATACTCTTTTTGGAGGAAAAGGCTGTAATCATCTAATGGTTCTATGGGAATTAAATCAGCTTGTCCAAAAAGGATGGCTTCGATGACCTGCGGTTGGTTACCGTGTTTTTGCAGAATTTTGTAAGGTACGCTTTCTGCCAATTTAAGCATGGTGTTGGCATTGGTCTTGAATCCAAAGCACTGAAAAAGCAAGCGGTAAGCGGTTTCCTCCCAATTGTTGTTGGTGGATTCCAATATCCTGACAAGTACCGCAGACTTATTTCCCAACCGCTCTACAAGGGTTTTTTCCAACATTGAAAGTTGGATGATGGGAGGGATCTTTTCCAATAAATTACCACAAAGGATTTCATCCATGTTACTTGTCAGCCTTTCATAATTGCGGATGACATCAAGCAGGATTTTTCCCTTCAGCTCCAAAGTGGGAATTTTGCTTCCGTCATTTCTGAGTATGGTTTTGTCCTCTTCCCAAACCACATGCAGCACGACAGAATTGTACCTTAAGTCGGCATTGTGGTCGTGGGATTTCCAGTCTGAAGCTTTGCGGTGCACTTCCACATGTCCGAAAAGATCCAATTTGCCAAGTTTGATGTGGGCTTCCAAAAAATCAGGGCCTTCATGGAAATTGTGGTAACCGATTTTTTTTACTTCGATCGGAAGTCCTTCGGTGGTCTGCAGGGAATTTTTGTCAAAATACTGGTATTTCCACACCGTTTGAAGGAAGTCTTCCTGAAAATTCATGTCTTAAAAATTGGGTTGAAATTGGAAAAATCAATTTCAAGATTATTCCAATAATTAAAAAATTCAAGGCCCTCAGGAGGCGATTTTAGTCGACTAATATTATTCGTGGGTCAGAATCATTGCCTCTAGCCTGTTGTAGCATTTGTCAGCCAACTTCAAAAAACCATCTTCTCCCGAGAATGAACCGGGCTGAATGGCTGCTGAAAAATAGACTTGGACTTTTCCCGGCCTCAACAAGATTGAGCCCCGCTTCATAATACGGTCCGCACCGATGACCGCCATCGGCATTATGGGTGTCCCTGTTTCTATCGCCATCCTAAAAGCCCCTTTTTGAAAGGGTAGCAAAGCTTGCCCGGTATCGTTTCTTGTTCCTTCCGGGGATACAACTATAGAGATGCCTTTTTTGAGAATTTCCATCAGCCTCTCCACAGAGGCTTTTCGCGAAGCTGTATCTTTCCTGTCTACCCAAACCGCCACCCGGGAAACCACAAATCCGAAAACAGGGATCTTGGAAAGTTCCTTTTTGCCGATAGCCCGCACTTCCTGACGGATAGCCATCGGAATCACCGGAGCATCGATAAAAGACCTGTGGTTGAAAATATAGATGTATGCCTGCTTCGGGTCAATTTGTTCCCGACCGTGGATTTCATAGCGGATGCCAACCAAAAATGACCAAATCCCTGCCCAAAAACGGATAAAAATAAAGGAAACCTTGCCACCCCTCGGACTGACCAAGAGCGGAATGACTATAAACAATCCAAAGACCAACATTAACACGATAAACAATGCTAAAGCATAGATGGTATAAATCCACTGAATGATTTTCATTTCCGAAAAGGTTTGGGTAATTTTGGCAATCCTTAAATAAATTTACTAACTCTTTACTTGCAAACAACCCCTGAGAGCGATTTCAGGGGTTTCGTTTTTTTAGAAAGTGAGGTATGAGTGGGAAAAAACCAAAGGAAGATTTTTGATTTTCAAAGAATTGACTTTATAATTTTTTTTGTACATTGTCTTTTAGTTAATAAACTCTTGGTATTAATGCCATTTTGATTTTAATAAAATTTTATGTCGAAATACAAACTTAAACTCCTCCTTCACATTGTTTTTTGCGGATCCTTACTTTTCGGATGCAATTCCAAACCAATAGACAAAAATGTAGAAATAATTCTCGTCGGAGATTCAGAACCTCAATTCCTTTCAAAAATCATAGATAATATCGAGTATATAGTTTTTGAAAACCCCAATAAGCCTTTTGTTAAAGCCGACAAATTATTTGTTTTTGACGGGGGAATTATTTTGGCGGACTTCTGGAGCAACCATACCTTATTGAGGTACGACCAAAATGGTAAATTTATCAATCCCATAGGTAGATTCGGTGAAGGACCGGGTGAATATGTTCAGATTACAGATGTCGACTTTGATGAGGCAAACAATAATTTGATTGTTGTTTCACGAAATCACCTAATCACGTACAGTATAGAAGATGAATTTATTGATGAAATTGAATTAAGGAACAGGCCTTATAAATTTTTAAAACTGGATGGTGAAAAGTATTTGTTTTATTTTCCGGAGGTCTTGGCACCGGAACTAAGAGCAGGAATTGACCGAGCAATTCTATACAATTACTCAACTGATTTAGATAGTTTAGAACCTATTTTTGATCCGGTTTTTCTTGAAAAAATAAATGGTATGGGGGAAAAAAACAATCTTTTTAAATTGGGAGAAACGGTTCTTTTTTCTTCGAACTTTTGTGATACAATTTATATGCTCTCAAAAGATGGCATCGAAAAAAAGTTTTTCCTTGATTTTGGTTCTGAACAAAATGATTTGTCAAAGTTATATGGACTATCCATTCCTGATTTGGTGAAAGTACTTAATGGAGAAGCATTTAAAAATATATCGATACACATGCCTCATCTATTTGGGAATTCAAGATACCTGACATCTGCTTTTAGGAAAAAAACCGGATTTGATTTTTTTGTATATGACATGAAAGACAAGATCCCTTATCTTTCTTCAAAATCGGTGAATGACGTGGATGGTGGGCTAGGATTTGGTATTATCAAAAGGATGGATGACGATTACTTTTATTCATTTTTTGAACCGGAAGAAATCCTCCAACATTATGAAAAGAACATTGATCAATTAAAAGACCAAGACAATAATTTCACAAAACTTGCCATGCAGATCACTAGAGATGATTTTTTGATTTTGGCCAAGTATAAATTAAAAAAGTAAGCTACTTCTTCGTCCCCTGAGAGATTTCAGAGGTTTCGTTTTTAAAAGAATCTTGATCGCAAACCAAATACATTTTTCCTTTCAATAATTCTCCTTTTCCAAAAAAACCTTACATTTGCAGTCCGTTCGGGTGAACGGGGTCTCTGAGACTGATTCTCAGCGACTTTTCATCAACTAAAAGCCTCAATCCCATGACCCTAGGATGGAGGAATGTCAGGGTCAATCACACATTATGTCTAATCAAAAAGAGTTTAACTGGGATAATTTCTCCACCAAAGGTTTTGGTGACGGATATTCCAAAGAACAAAAGGCCGACATGGAAGCCATGTATGCCGGAACTTTGAACACGATCACAGAAAAAGAAGTCATCAAAGGCACCGTAGTAGGTATCAATGACAAGGACGTGATCATCAACATCGGTTTCAAATCTGATGGCTTGGTTCCCGTATCTGAATTCCGTGATCTTCCTAATCTTAAAATCGGTGATCAGGTAGAACTTTTCATCGAAGAGCAGGAAAATGCCTTGGGACAGCTTGTCCTTTCAAGGAAAAAAGCAAGAATGGTACGTGCATGGACTGACATCGAAGATGCCCTTACCAATGACAGCGTGATCGAAGGTCTTGTAAAAAGAAGAACCAAAGGTGGTCTTATCGTGGATATCTACGGTGTGGAGGCTTTCTTGCCTGGTTCTCAGATCGACGTGAAGCCTATCAGGGATTTTGATATCTATGTAGGTAAGAAAATGGAAGTAAAAGTGGTTAAAATCAACCACACCAACGATAACGTAGTTGTTTCGCACAAAGTCTTGATCGAAAAAGACCTTGAGAAACAAAAAGCAGAAATCCTCAACAACCTTGAGAAAGGTCAGGTATTGGAAGGTGTCATCAAGAACATGACCAACTTCGGTGTATTCATCGATTTGGGTGGTGTTGATGGCTTGCTTCACATCACTGATATCTCTTGGGGTAGAATCAACCATCCGGAAGAAGTACTTAACCTTGACGACAAAGTTCAGGTTGTTGTGCTTGACTTCGATGATGACAAGAAGAGAATTTCTTTGGGTATGAAGCAATTGACTTCACATCCTTGGGATGCCTTGTCAGCTGAATTGGAAGTTGGTTCAAGAGTGAAAGGTAAGATTGTCAATGTGGCTGATTACGGTGCATTCTTGGAATTGGCTCCTGGCGTTGAAGGTTTGATCCACGTTTCTGAAATGAGCTGGTCACAGCACCTTAGAAATCCTGCTGACTTCGTAAAAGTCGGTGACGAGATCGAAGCTGTTGTGTTGACTTTGGACAAAGACGAAAGAAAAATGTCTCTTGGTATCAAGCAATTGACTGAAGATCCTTGGACTAAAGGTGACATGGCTGCCAAATATGCTGTTGGAACCAAACATAAAGGAGTGGTAAGAAACTTGACCAATTTCGGTTTGTTCCTTGAATTGGAAGAAGGAATCGACGGTCTGGTACACGTATCTGACCTTTCCTGGACCAAGAAAATCAAACACCCATCTGAGTTTGTAAAAGTCGGTGACGAATTGGCGGTTGCTGTTTTGGAACTTGATGTTGACAACAGAAGATTGGCACTTGGACACAAGCAATTGGAAGAAAACCCTTGGGATACTTTCGAAACAGTATTCCCTATCGGATCAGTACATAAGTGTACTGTGAATTCCAAAAATGACAAAGGTGCAGTTCTTGAGCTTCCTTATGGTCTTGAAGGTTTTGCAACCTCCAAAAACCTTGAGAAAGAAGACGGATCTACAGTTGAAGTCGGTGAATCTTTGGATTTCAAAGTGATCGAATTCTCTAAAGACGATAAGAGAATTGTCCTTTCCCACACTGCTACTTTCAAGGAAGATGCTAAAGCTACAGCAACTGCAGCAGCAAAAGCAGCTGATAAGAAAGGCAAGAAAAAAGCTGACGAACCAAAAGCTGAGGCTCCTGCTGCTGCAGAGAAATCAACTTTCGGTGACATCGATGCTTTGGCTGAGCTGAAGGAGAAGATGGAAGGCGGAAAGAAGTAAGACTTGAGATATGAGATATAAGACATGAGATCTTAGCTCATTCTTAAATATAGAAGAGTGTCTGCCGAAAGGTGGACACTTTTTTTATGCCCATCACAATTTCTTGCTTGGTCTGAATTTGGAGCAAAAGGATGGATAGATCAAATTCGAATAAAATGAACTAAAAATAAAATTGATTTTTAAAAATTATTTTTTAAAATTGAGTTATGAAACATCTCCAACTTTATACGCTCGTCCTCCTAATTTTTTGCTCCTGTTCGGACCCAGAAAAAAAGGAGCAAGAAATTCCTACCACTTATTCGTTTGAGGTTATTGATTCGTTGGATCTAAATATTTTGGGAGATCCCCTTATTGTTGATGTCAGCCCAAAAGCGGATCGGATTGTCTTCTATGATTTTGCCAACCGCGAATTTATTATCACGGACAGCTCAGGAGCTATTTTGAGCCAGTTTTCGAAAAAAGAAGACACCCCTGATTCCCATGGATTCCTGATGGAATCCCCCGGTTTCGTCAATGAAGATCAACTCGCCCTGGCCGGGATGAATGGGATTTTTATATATGATTTAGACGGCAATATGATTAAAAAACTTGCGCATCCTGAGTCTTTGGGAGGTGCTGGATTTATGAGTTTTTCGGGTAAAGGAATGGAAACGGCAATACTTCATGGAAAGCAGTATTTGCTTAGCAAATCTGTCAGAACTCGGGAGACTTTTCCTGGAGAACAAAAATTTTATGACAGCTTCAGGGCTTTGGAACTTATCGATATTGAGGAAGAGAAATTCATTGAAATTATACCCTTTGAGCAAGGAAGTCAGTTTTTGGATGGAAATGGCTATTTTGAAAGTGATTATGCTCCGGCATTAGAGGCTGCCGAAAGCAAACTTTATATTTCCTTGGGTGGGGAACTGCGGTTGAATGTATATGACCTGAGTCCTGAGGGAGCAGAGTTGGATACGGTGGTCATGCTTGATTTACCCGGCTTTGGCAAACTGCCTGTAACGCCAAGGGCTGAATTTGCCGAAGGTACGGTTATTATAAAAGGTGGCACACCTGCTATTCGAAACATACATGTTGTAGAAGGCAAAATTTTGGTTCAATACTATGGTGGAATTCCCGAGGAAAAAATGAAGGAATTAGAAGCGCTTTATAGTTCTGGAAGTGAAGCGGAAGCTGAACAGCTCTATGAAAAAATTGAAAGTGAAGTCAATAAGGGAATTTTGATATTGGACCAAAAGACTTTGGAAGTAATTGGAAACCTTGATTTTCCCAGAGGAGTTAATTTAAGCGGTTTTGCTTCAGGCGGCGGGTTTCTTTGGATGGAAAAAGCGCCAAACGAGGAAGAGGAAGAAGATTATTTAAGGATTTATAAAGTGCAACTAGTGGGTAAATAGAAAACCATCCGTTGAATTATTCATTATTGCAATTTTATTGAACATTGGGGATGCCTAACGTTGAAAAACAAAAAAGCATCCCTTTTCAAGGATGCTTTTTTTGTGAGGTCGAGAGCGGATTCGAACCGCTGTACAAGGTTTTGCAGACCTCTGCCTAGCCACTCGGCCACTCGACCGTTTTTTACGGAATGCAAATGTAGGGATTCTACTAATTAAATCAAACGGAGTTTAACCTAATTTTGGTTCTAATAAAATTTCATTTTTTGATAAAATAAAAGAAGCTTCCCAATTGTGGGAAGCTTCTGAGGTCGAGGATGGATTTGAACCACCGTAGAAAGTCTTGCCGACTAACGCCTAACACTCGGCCACTCGACCTTGTAAAAACCATTTGACTTAATAGAAACCTGAATCCGGAAATAAACGAAATACAACTTTGCTAAAAAGCCTTTTTTAAAAGATGGGAAGGAATTTTGATTGGACTGAAAACCATTCCTGTATTGAGGTCGAGGATGGATTTGAACCACCGTGGAAAGTCTTGCCGACTAACGCCTAACACTCGGCCACTCGACCTTATAAAAACTATTGACCTTCAGACAAATGAGAAAAGAATTTAATCCAACACAGTTGGCCAAAAGGCTTTATGATAAAATTTGATGGAACGGTTTATCTTGGGTGATTAAAACGTTCTTTATTTGAGGTCGAGGATGGATTTGAACCACCGTAGAAAGTCTTGCCGACTAACGCCTAACACTCGGCCACTCGACCTTATATAAAAACAAATAAAATCACTAAACCTTAAATTGACAAACTTTTTTTAATTTTTTTTTAATAAAAACTCAAATTTTCGAAAGTTTGAATTATTAAAAGTTGAAAAAGAAACTTGAAGATTTTTAACCGGCTTAAGTCATGGTAATATTAATCCAAATATAATTTTATTTATAATGAATCTAAATTGAATACGCCTAAAGCAAATACTGTTTAATACACTGAAATACAAATACTTAAATTAATTATAATTATAAAAATATGGTTGTCAATTCAAATTGATTCAAGTTTGAAAAATAGAATTGCGATAGTACATTTGCAGTGTTTATCAAAAAACGTGCTTTAAACTGTTTAATAAGTAATAAATATGTCGATCAATCGCTCAATATTAAGTGTTCCTTTAAGATTTAGCCTCTTACTGTTGCTATTCTTCCAGTTGTCAGGGACACAAGTCTATGCGGTAAATCCCGATGTTTCCAACAGTGAGGAGGCGATTGCTGCAGGAAAGACCGTATTCAATGCAAACTGTAGGACTTGTCACAGGCTTGATTCCAAGAATGTGGGACCCGCCTTACGAGGTGTTACCGACCGGCATTCTATAGAGTGGACCAAAAAGTTTATCAAGAATTCACAAGCACTGATCGCTTCAGGAGATGCCGAAGCGGTCGCTATTTCAAGCCAATTCAATAATCTGGTAATGCCGGCACATGAATTCCTTTCGGATACCGACCTGATGAATTTGTTGGCATATATTGAATACGGTGATAAAGCTGACCCAGCTGCAGCTGCGGCACCTGCCGATGGCGTTCAAGCAGGTGCTACGGGAGGATCAGGGATTCCAAGTGAATACCTTACCATAATATTGGTTGTACTCGTAGTAGTATTACTTTTAATTTTGATTGTTTTAGGGCTCATCATATCTATTTTGACCAAATATTTGGGAAGCCAAAAACTTGATGCTGCTGATGAAGAATACATCAACCAAAAATTTGATTTTAAGAAACTGATCAAATCCGATGGTTTTGTAGTTATAATCACAACACTTGTAATCGCATTTACTGTAAAAACTGCTCTTGATGAGATTTTGACTATAGGTGTTCAGCAGGGATATGGTCCAAAGCAACCTATCGCTTTTTCTCATCAGCTTCATGCAGGACAATATGAGATTGAATGTCAATATTGTCACACAGGTGTTGAAATCGGTAAATCTGCCAATATACCGTCTGCTAATATTTGTATGAATTGTCATACACATATTCAAAATGTTGGCGGTAAAGAAGGTATCTCTCCTGAAATTGCAAAAATTTATGCAGCGGTTGATAATAATCAGCCAATTGAATGGGTACGTATCCATAACCTTCCGGATCTTTCATATTTTAACCATGCGCAGCACGTAGCTGTAGGCGGAATAGAATGTCAGACTTGTCATGGACCAATTCAAGAAATGGAGGTAGTTTATCAGCATAGTGCGCTTACAATGGGTTGGTGTATAGACTGTCACCGGCAGACAGACATCAATTCCAAAGGGAATGAATATTACGATAAATTGGTACAGTTACACAGCAATTCCAAAGAAGCACTCAAGGTGAAAGATATCGGAGGATTGGAATGTGCAAAGTGCCATTATTAATTAAAAAATAATTCAGAACTTACTTTTCTTGAATATACAATGACAGAAAATAAAAAGACCTATTGGAAAGGTTTAGAGCAATTAACAAATGATCCTGAATTTGTTAAGAATGCAGAGAAGGAATTTCCTGAAATGCCAACAATCTTAGGAAATGAAGAAGGTGCATCTAGGAGGGATTTTCTAAAATTGATGGGTTTTAGTTTGGCGGCTGCATCCTTGGCCGCTTGTGAAGCTCCAGTGAGAAAGGCAATTCCATATGTCAACAAACCTGTTGACGTCAATCCATCCATTCCTAATTATTATGCTTCAACATTTTCTTCCGGCGGTGATTATGCCTCTATTGTAGTAAAAACCCGGGAAGGAAGACCTATCAAAATAGATGGTAATGAACTTTCTCCTATAAACAAAGGAGGCATCAGTGCCATAGTTGAAGCTTCAGTTCTTTCTTTGTACGACAAACAAAGACTTGCTGGCCCATACATCAATGGGACGAAATCAGATTGGGCAACTATCGATTCTGAAGTAAAAGCCAAATTGGCATCAGCGGGTACAGTTAAAATTGTTACCAATACAGTAATTTCTCCATCGACTGAAAGAGTTCTTCAGCAATTTGCCGAGGTATTTGGTAGCGCGGAAGTCATCACCTACGATCCTATTTCCAATTATGGAATAACCAAGGCTGCTGAAACGTCTTATGGAACAGCAATGCTTCCAAGCTATAACTTCAATAAAGCCAATGTGATCGTGAGTTTTGGAGCTGACTTTCTGGGAACATGGATTTCTCCCATAGAGTTTGCTAAGCAATATGGACAGGGTAGAAAAATTTCGAAAGAAAAGCCGGTCATGTCCCGTCATTTCCAATTTGAATCCAATCTTTCCCTTACCGGTGCCAATGCGGATTATAGAACACCGATAAAACCTTCTCAAAGCGGACTTGCAGTATTGGCATTATACAATGCCATTGCAAAGCAAGCCGGAGCAGCTACTGTTTCAGGTGGTGCAATTGAAATCGCTCACCTTGATAAAGCTGCAAAGGAACTTTGGGCTAACAAAGGTAAGTCCATCGTGGTATCAGGTTCAAATGATCCTAATGTGCAGGTTGTTGTAAACGCCATCAATGACTTACTCGAAAACAATGGCGTTACCGTAGATTTTTCCAAGCCATCCTATTTCAGAAAAGGAGACGATTCCAAAATGAATCAATTTGTGACTGATTTGAAGGCAGGCAGGGTAGGAGGAGTTGTTTTCTACAACTGTAATCCTGTTTATGATTTTGCCAAAGGGGCTGAAGTAGCTGAAGGAATTGCCAAAGCGAAAGTGTCAGTGGCCACCAACTCCACTATGGATGAGACAGCTTCCATGGTACAATACATTGCTCCTGATCACCATTATCTTGAATCATGGAATGATTTCTATCCAAGAAAAGGAGAATATAGCTTAAGCCAACCTGCGATTTCTCCATTATTTGATTCGAGACAAGCGCAGGATACATTTTTAGTTTGGGCAGGCGCTGCAACCAATTATTATGATTTCTTGCAGCAAAACTGGAATACAACCCTTTTTGCAGATCAAACTGAAACTGCAAATTTTCAGGAATTTTGGGATAGATCACTATTCAACGGGGTGTATTCTATTCCATCTGAATCAACACCTGTTGCCAATGTAGCTGATTTGGCTTCCGCAGCCTCTTATGTAGCAAAAGCTTACAAAGCAGAGAGTGCAGGCACAGAATTGGCCATTTATACCAAAGTTGGAATTGGCAATGGAACATTTGCAAACAACCCTTGGCTTCAGGAAATGTCCGACCCAATTTCTAAAGCTACATGGGATAATTATCTTACCGTTTCTCAAAAATGGGCCAATGAGAATGGCTTAAAGATGTCTGAAGGTGAGACTAAGAAAGCAAAAATTACAGTAGGAGGTAAATCTCTTATAGTACCGGTTTTGGTTCAGCCTGGTCAAGCAGACGGAACAGTTGGTTTGGCTTTAGGATATGGCAGGACCAAAGCAGGAAGGGTAGCAGATGGAGTCGGAGTGAATGCCTATGAATTGGTAGATAGCTCAAAAGGCTTTACAAATTTCGATGTAACTAACGGTATTTCTATCGAATTGACTTCTGAGGTTTATAAAATTGCACAAACACAAACCCATCAAACTTACATGGGAAGAGAGTTTGTGATTCAAGAAGCTACCTTAGGTGAATATAAAGAAGACGCATCTGCAGGCAGATATCAGCCAAAAATTTACAAAGAAGGGGAGTTTGTCAAACCTTCTAAAATTTCACTTTGGAAAGGACACCAATATAGCCAACACCATTGGGGATTGGCAATTGATATGAATTCTTGTATCGGGTGTGGTGCTTGTACGATCGCATGTCAGGTTGAGAATAACGTTTCTGTAGTAGGAAAGCAGGAAGTGCTTAACCGAAGAGAAATGGCCTGGATTAGGATTGACAGGTACTATAGCTCCCCAGCTGAAGCTACCTCAAATAAAGAATTGGAAGTTGCGGCAGATAATCCAGAGGTTACCTTCCAACCGATGATGTGTCAGCATTGTAACAATGCCCCTTGTGAAACAGTATGTCCGGTTGCTGCTACAACCCACTCCTCAGAAGGATTAAACCAAATGACTTATAACAGGTGTATTGGAACAAGGTATTGTGCCAATAACTGTCCATATAAAGTAAGGAGATTCAATTGGTTCAAGTATCATGACAACAAAGATTTTGCTGCTGTTAACGTGGCACAAAACGACGACATGGGCAAGATGGTATTGAATCCTGATGTAACAGTCAGAGCAAGAGGTGTCATAGAAAAATGCTCTATGTGTGTTCAAAGAATTCAAGCAGGTAAATTGACTGCCAAGAGAGAGGGTAGGAAAGTTAAAGACGGTGAAATCAACGTAGCCTGTGCCTCGGCATGTCCTACGACTGCTATTGTTTTTGGAGACATGAATGATGCCAACAGTAAAATCACTCAAATGCTCAAAATTCAAGAAGACACAACTTCAGCAATGAAAGAAGTAAATGAAGAAAGAGCTTACCACGTATTGGAAGAAATCAATGTGAGCCCTAACGTGTGGTATTTTACCAAAATCAGAAATAAGGATAAATCAGAAGCGTAATAAATAATTTTATAAGATATGCATGTTACTTCATCCGTACGCCAGCCTCTGATTACAGGCGGTAAAACTCTGAAAGACGTCACTCATGATATATCAAGGCAAGTAGAGGCTAAGCCCAGTATGGGATGGCTTTTAGCCTTTTTATTTTCAGTAGGGGTTTTGTTATTAGGATCCATTGCATTGGTAGCAACTCTTTGGGAAGGTATCGGCATGTGGGGACTCAATAAAACTGTTGGCTGGGCTTGGGATATCACCAACTTCGTTTGGTGGGTTGGTATCGGTCACGCAGGTACCTTGATCTCTGCTGTACTTTTATTGTTCAGGCAGAAGTGGAGAATGGCCATCAACAGGGCAGCAGAAGCAATGACGATTTTTGCCGTAATCTGTGCCGCAATGTTCCCTGTTATACATATGGGTAGGCCTTGGTTAGGTGCTTATTGGGCTTTGCCACTTCCAAATACCTTTGGATCACTATGGGTAAACTTCAATTCACCTCTACTTTGGGACGTGTTTGCGATTTCAACTTACTTCTCTGTGTCCTTGGTGTTTTGGTATATTGGTTTGATCCCTGATTTTGCTACAATAAGAGACAGGGCATCCGGTATCAGAAAAACCATATATGGTGCATTATCTTTTGGATGGGATGGCGCTGCCAAGACTTGGAGCAGGTATGAATCTGTTGCTTTGATATTGGCTGGTTTAGCAACTCCATTGGTACTTTCAGTACACACGATTGTATCCTTTGACTTTGCCACCTCCGTGATTCCGGGATGGCACACCACCATATTTCCTCCTTACTTTGTTGCAGGGGCGATCTTCTCAGGTTTTGCTATGGTATTGACATTGATGATTGTGACCCGAAAAGTATTCCATTTGGAAGACTACATCACCATAGGCCACATTGAATTGATGAATATTGTCATTATCATCACTGGATCCATTGTAGGTATTGCTTATATTACTGAATTCTTCATTGCATGGTATTCAGGGGTTGCAGCAGAGCAATATGCCTTTATGAACAGGATGTTTGGTCCTTATTGGTGGGCATATTGGTCTATGATGACATGTAACGTAATTTCTCCGCAACTATTTTGGTTCAAGAAAATCAGGACTTCAATTGTTGCCACTTTCTTATTGTCTCTAGTTGTAAACATCGGTATGTGGTTCGAAAGATTCGTGATCATCGTGACTTCATTGCATAGAGATTATCTTCCATCATCTTGGGCAATGTTCTATCCAACCATCTCAGATGTTGGGGTTTATCTGTTCACCTTCGGATTGTTCTTCACATTATTTTTCCTTTTTGCGAAGTTCTTCCCAGTAATCAACATGGCTGAAATTAAATCTATTGTGAAATCAACCTCAGAAAAAGTAACAAAATAAAGCATGGAAAGAGATAAAAATTTCATCCTAGGCGTATATGACGATGAGGATGTTTTGTTGGATGCAATATCAAAAGTTAGAGGCAGCGGAGTGAAAATTCATGAGGTTTATTCACCTTTTCCTGTGCACGGTATTGATGATGTTTTGGGATACAAAAGGAGTAAACTTCCAATTGCAGCATTCTTATTTGGTATGCTGGGTACTACACTTGCCTTGACCATGCAGTTTTATATGATGAAATTTGACTGGCCAATGATCATTGGTGGTAAAGACCATGCTGCAGTGCCTGATTTTATTCCTGTAACATTCGAACTTACAGTTTTATTGGCTGCATTTGGAATGGTTGGTGTTTTCATGATAGCAAGTAATCTAAAACCTTGGGGTCAGCCAAGAATATTTGACATCCGAATCACAGATGATAAGCATGTTATGGCAATTGATTTAGCTGTAAATTCTTCAATGGCAGAAAATCAATTAACTGATGTTTTGAAAAATTCCGGTGCTTCTGAAGTTAATTTTAAAAGTTTTGAATAGGTAAATAGATATATGAAAATTACACGTTCTATATACACGTTTGCATTTCTTGGAGCAGTCTTAGGACTTGCTTCCTGTGGTGCCTCCGGTGAGGATCCCGGTTATGAATATGCACCTCAAATGTATAATTCTATAGCATACGAACCACTTTCACAGATTGTGAATGAGGATGAAGGGGCATGGTTATCTACTAGAGAAGACGGAAAAGGAGAGTTTTTCAATAGTAACATCAATAATCCCAACCGAATGAATATGCGGGAACCTGTTGCCAACACTGTGCCAAGGTCCAAAGATGGTTCTCTCCCATACAGATTAAAGCAATTTGAATTAGAAGCTGCTGCTTTGAATGAAAACCCAGTAACGCTTACTCCTCAGGTTTTAGCTGAAGGTAAGGTATTGTATACACAATATTGTTCAGCATGCCATGGACAAGGTGGTGAGGGAGACGGAAAAGCCGGAGAAGTTATCGGTGGTGTGGCCAACCTTAAAGGGGGTGCCTATATTAACCTACCTGAAGGCCATATTTTCCATGTAGTCATGAAAGGAAAAGGTAGAATGGGGGCGCATGGTTCTCAGATTCCTCAGGAAAGAATTTGGAAAATTGTTCACTATGTTAAACAAGAAATTCAGAAGCAATAATCATGGGTCACAGTACTACAAACTATAATTTGGATCAAAAATTTGATTTTACAGCAGGGCTGAAAAAGACAATATTTACAATTTTGATCATAGGTGCAGTTATCCTAACTGCAGGTATCTTGACAGCTGCTTTAGGCGGAGGCCATGGTGATGCACATGCTGAAGGAGGCCATGCCTTTCATTGGTACCAAAGACTTTATGCCAATCTTTGGATTAATAATGTCTATTTTACAGGTATTGCTGTGATTGGTGTTTTCTTCTTTGCTATCCAATATGCTGCACAGGCAGGATGGTCAGCACCATTATTGAGGATTTTCCTTTCTTTTGGCTATTGGTTGCCGTTTGCCGGCATTATCATGATAGTTAGTTATGCAATCTTAGGTCATGATATATTCCATTGGACACATAAAGAGCTCTTTGACGTAAACAGTCCTGAATATGATAAAATTATCGATGGAAAAGGGGCTTTTTTCTTTTGGCCACTTGAAAAAGGGACGTTCCCTGCATTCTTTATCATTAGAATGGTTGTTTTCTTCGCAGCATGGGTGTTGTTCTTCAATAAATTAAGAAAATTATCTTATCAGGAAGATCTCAATCCTGGAAATCAGACTTGGTTTCAGATCAGAAAGTGGTCTGCGCTATTCCTTGTTTTCTTTGCTGTTTCTTCCTCTGTTTCTGCTTGGGACTGGGTTATGTCTATTGACACTCACTGGTTTTCCACAATGTTTGGATGGTATGTATTTGCTTCATGGTTTGTAGCCGGATTGTCTGCAATGACCTTGGTGACTGTCTTCTTAAAAGAAAGAGGATACTTGGAAATGGTCAATGAAAACCATATTCACGACCTTGGAAAATTTGTTTTTGCATTCTCAATTTTCTGGACATATATATGGTTTTCGCAATTCTTGTTGATCTATTATGCCAATATACCTGAGGAATCAGTTTATTTTATAGAGAGACTTCAAAGTGATGTGTACAGCCCGTTCATTTTTGTAAATCTAGTGCTAAACTTCTTCCTTCCCTTCCTTGTTCTTATGACAAGAGACGCAAAAAGGCACGGAATATTTCTAAAGCTTATTTGTTCCTTAATCATCATCGGTCATTGGTTTGATTTCTTCCTGATGGTTCAGCCAGGTACTTTAGGTCACAATGGTGGATTTGGCTTAATGGAAGTAGGAATGTTATTGGTATTTGGTTCTCTTGTAACATATGTTGTTTTAAACAACCTATCTAAAAGAAATCTCATTGCTAAAAACCATCCAATGTTGGAAGAAAGTTATCATCATCATATTTAATTATCCGATAAACTAATAATTATGTACGGATTTCTAATCGCAGTTGGTATTTTATTGCTCATATCCATAATATGGATGGTATATAGAATACAATCCCTTGTTTCAGTAGTAAAGGGTAGTGATAAAAAAGTTGCCTCTGGAAGTAATAAGGTGAACGCAATCATGTTCGTTCTATTTCTTTTGGGTTCAGGCGCTCTGATGTTTTGGTATTCTATCAAAGAATTTGATAATTATAATCCTCCTTTGGCTTCAGAGCATGGTGCAGTAACAGACCAGTTATTTTGGATCACGATGGCTGTTACCGGAGTTATTTTCATTATTACCCATATTCTTCTTTTCTGGTTTCCATACAAGTACCAGTATAAAGAAGATAGAAAAGCGGCTTTTTATCCTGATAACAATAAACTAGAGGTAATCTGGACTGTAGTGCCTGCAATCGTATTGGCTTTGTTGGTAATTGGAGGTTGGAAAGCTTGGTCTGACATTACCAAACCTGCGCCCGAAAATGCGCATGTTGTAGAGTTGTTGGGTTATCAGTTTGCTTGGGAAGTGAGATATCCAGGAATGGACAATGTGCTTGGGGCTAACGATTATAGATTAACCAATGCATCAAATGTTTCAGGTGTGGATTTTTCTGACAAAAATGCACATGATGATTTTAATACACCAGTAGTTGTTATACCTAAAGGTGAACCTGTTCTTTTCAAAATCAGAGCGCGTGATGTTCTTCATTCTGTTTTCGCACCTCACATGAGGTTGAAAATGGATGCTGTTCCTGGAATGCCGACGAAATTTTGGTTTGTCGCTACCAAAACTACTGAAGAAATGAGAGCGGAATTAAATGACCCTGAGTTTGAATATGAGATTGCATGCACCGAAGTATGTGGAAAAGGACACTTTTCTATGCGAAGAGTCATCAACGTTGTTGAGCCTGCGGAGTACAGAAAGTGGTTATCAGAACAAAAACCATATATTGTCAATAACCCTGCGCTTGTTGAGAATTTATCTCCTGAATTGAAAGAATTAGCTGAAATAACCATCAGCGAATACAAGTAATTAAACATTATAATTATGGCAACAGCTCATACAGCTACTCACAGTGCTAGTACTCATGATCACCATGATGAACATGAGCATCACGATAATTTTATAACAAAATATATTTTCAGTACTGATCATAAAATGATCGGCAAGCAATTCCTTGTGACAGGTATATTCTGGGCAATTATTGGTGGCTTGTTATCAATCATTTTCAGGTTACAACTCGGATTTCCGGATATGGAATTGTATTGGTTAAAACCATTACTTGGAGGATGGATAGATGATGCCGGTAAACTGGATCCTAATTTTTATTTGGCTCTCGTGACAATGCATGGTACCATCATGGTTTTCTTTGTATTGACTGCTGGTTTGAGTGGCACATTCTCCAACTTCTTGATTCCTCTTCAAATCGGAGCAAGAGATATGGCTTCAGGATTCATGAATATGCTATCTTACTGGTTCTTTTTTCTTTCCGGTGTAATCATGTTCACCTCATTGTTCATAGAAACTGGTCCTGCATCAGGAGGTTGGGTTGTTTATCCTCCTTTATCAGCTCTAGAACAAGCTATGCCTGGTTCAGGGTTGGGAATGACATTATGGTTGATTGCAATGACATTCTTTATTGCGTCTTCTTTGTTGGGAGGTATAAATTACATAACCACAGTGATCAACCTGAGAACAAAAGGAATGTCATTTTCAAGACTTCCTTTGACAATATGGGCTTTCTTCTTGACGGCTGTAATTGGTCTACTTTCATTCCCTGTATTGTTTTCAGCTGCATTGCTTTTGGTGTTTGACAGGAGCTTTGGTACAAGTTTCTATTTGTCAGACATTTATATCGGGGGCGAAGCTCTTCCAAACACGGGCGGTAGCCCTGTGCTTTACCAACACTTGTTTTGGTTCCTAGGCCATCCTGAAGTTTATATTGTATTGTTGCCTGCTCTTGGTATTACCTCAGAAATTATTTCTGTAAATTCAAGAAAGCCTATTTTTGGTTACAAAGCAATGATTATATCTATGTTGGGCATCACGATTTTATCTTTTATCGTTTGGGCTCACCATATGTTCGTTTCAGGCATGAATCCTTTCTTGGGATCAATATTCATGTTCTTAACTTTGATTATTGCTATTCCTTCAGCTGTGAAGGTTTTCAATTACCTCACTACACTCTGGAGAGGTAACTTGATCTTTACTCCGGGAATGTTATTCTCAATCGGTTTGGTGTCTTTCTTTATTTCAGGTGGTTTGACAGGGATTTTCCTTGGTAACTCTGCTATTGATATTCAATTGCATGATACCTATTTTGTTGTTGCTCACTTTCACTTGGTAATGGGTTCAGCATCTTTCTTTGGATTGATGGCAGGTGTTTATCATTGGTTCCCTAAAATGTTTGGAAGGATGATGGATGCAAGATTAGGATATATCCATTTTTGGTTAACCTTTATCGGTGTTTATATGGTGTTTTTCCCAATGCATTATATCGGTATCGCAGGTTTCCCAAGAAGATATTATAGCTGGACTAACTTTGAGTTCTCCAATATGTATACTGACTTGAATATGTTTGTTTCAGTAGCCGCCATTATTACTTTTGGTGCGCAATTGATCTTCTTGTTCAATTTCTTCTATTCAATGTATAGAGGAAGGGTAGCCTCTTTGAATCCTTGGAGATCCAATACTCTAGAGTGGACTACTCCTCTTCATCCAAAGCATGGAAACTGGCCTGGTGAAATACCAACTGTATACAGATGGCCATACGACTACTCAAAGCCTGGAGCGGCTGAGGATTTTATTCCACAGACTGTTCCGCTGTCTGCAACTCCTGAATCCAACCTACCTCATGAGCAGGAATTGGTGAAATTGGAAAAAGCAATCATTGCAGACGAAGAGGAAGTCCTTGTAGCAAATGAATCAAAAGAATCTTAATCAAATAAACAGCTTCCGAAGAATCAGTTTGATTACTGTGGTAGCTGTTTATTTTCTGATACTTGTCGGTGGGATAGTCAGAAGTACCGGGTCAGGTATGGGATGTCCTGATTGGCCTAAATGTTTTGGGAGCTGGGTTCCACCAACAAGTGTGGATCAGCTCCCATCTAATTATCAGGAAATCTATTCTAAAAAAAGAGTAGAAAAGAACAATAAGTTTGCCACCCAACTTGAGAAATTAGGTTTTCAAGAAAAAGCCTACCAAATCAAAAATGACAGATCCATTTTGGTTGAGCAAGAATTTAACCCTGTAAAAACCTGGATCGAATATGTAAACAGGCTGATTGGTGCCATTATTGGTATTTTGGTCCTTTTTACTGTAGTTAAATCAGTTCCTCTTTGGTCACTCAAAAAATCCATCCCGATCCTGTCTGTATTCAACCTGTTTTTGGTTTTGTTTCAAGCTTGGATTGGGTCTATAGTTGTTTCTACCAACTTATTGCCATGGATGATTACCCTTCATATGATGTTGGCTCTGGTAATAGTATGTATTCTGCTTTATGTTCATTTCCAATCTTATAAATTGATCTATGATACTCAAGTGAATACAGAAAAACCAAGCCAGCTGTTTGGGATCTTGGTCATAGGGTTTTTATTGATGCTTGTCCAAATTGTGTTTGGAACACAGGTTAGAGAGGAAATGGATATTGTGGCATTTGAATTTGGTAATCTCTTAAGGGGTGAATGGGTTGAGCACCTTGGATTGGTATTTCTTGTTCACAGATCGTATTCAATTTTGTTATTGGTAGTACATCTTATTTTCTTTTACAAAGTATACAAATACACATTGAGACATGTTAGTATCTTTAAATGGTCTCAGGTTCTTATCTTTGTGATCTTATTGGAGATTCTGACAGGTGTTGGAATGGCTTATTTTGGCGTTCCAGCATTTTTGCAGCCTATACATCTTTTGTTGGGAACCTTGATAATTGGGATACAGTTTGTCATTTTATTGCAACTTTATGCCCAAAGGAAGTTAAATCTAGAAAATGCAGGTTCATGAGAACTATAAATATTTCTGAAAATTCTATAACCGATTTCCTTATGCTAAGGGTCGGTGCTTATAATGATTTGATCAAATTCAGATTATCCGCACTTGTTACGTTTTCAGCAGTCTTTGGATTTATCCTTGGAGATTCTGGAGTTATATTTTCCTGGGGTAAGTTTTTTGCCCTAATGGTTGGTGGTTTTCTTATCAGTGGGGCTTCTGGGGCGGCAAATGAAATTTGGGAAAGGGATATAGATAAACTAATGAAAAGGACAGAAAATCGTCCTCTTCCTCTAAACCTTATTTCATTAAAAGAGGCATATTGGTTTACCTCAATCATTGCTTTAATTGGGATTTCAATTCTTTGGATTTTCACCAATCCTTTGACTACCCTGCTTGGTGTTTTAAGTATGGTACTTTATGTTTTTGTTTATACACCATTAAAAAGAGTCGGTCCCATTGCAGTTTTTGTAGGAGCAATTCCCGGCGCAATGCCTCCTTTATTGGGTTGGACAGCTGCTACGGGAGTGATTTCCCATGAGGCCTTAATTATTTTTGGAATACAGTTTATTTGGCAATTTCCCCATTTTTGGGCGATAGCATGGGTGAGTGATGAAGATTATAAAAAAGCAGGATTCAAATTGCTTCCAAGCGGAGGACAAAAAGATCTGAATACAGCCATCCAAATTATGATTTATACACTTTTCCTATTGCCTCTTGGCTTACTTCCAACATATTTTGGATTGACAGGAATCAATTCAGGTATTGTGGCTACCATATGTGGTGTATTGTTTTTGGCGCAGACTTTCTCACTGATGAAAGATTGTTCCAGAAAATCAGCACTTAAAATAATGTTTGGGTCTTTTCTCTACTTGCCGATTGTTCAGATTGCCTATTTATTAGATAAAGTTTAATCTATGGAAGAGAAATTTGAATACATAGAAAATGCTGAGCAGCCGATTGCAATGCATCCTAAGAAATTCGCTTTGTGGCTATTTATAGTCACAGTCGTGATGATTTTTGCTTCCCTTACCAGTGCCTACATTGTTAGACAATCAGAAGGTAATTGGTTGGAATTTGACCTCCCATCAATATTTTGGTACACATCAGGAATTATCGTATTGAGTAGTATTACCCTGCATTGGGGATATTTATCTGCAAAAAAGGATGATTTGCAATCTCTTAGGACAGGAATGATAGTCACTTCCGCTCTTGGCTTTGCTTTTCTGGTGGGACAATGGTATAGCTGGGTAGCTTTGGTAGATAGGGATGTCTTTTTTGTAGGAAATCCGGCAGGTTCTTTTCTTTATGTTTTCACAGGATTACATGCATTACACTTAGTCAGTGGTGTGATATTTCTAATTATTGTATTAATTTCGTCCTTCAGGTATCAGGTCCATTCCAAAAACCTCGACACTATGGAAATGTGCCTCACATATTGGCATTTCTTAGGGGGGCTTTGGTTATACCTGTTCATGTTTTTGTTATTGAATCATTAAAAAGTAAACAATATAATATATGTCAACGACTGCAACTGCAATTGGGGTAAGTCCCAAAAGAGGAGTCTGGGGTGGAGGAAATGAGCCCCTGAAAGCCAGTTATGGGAAACTCATGATGTGGTTTTTCCTGCTATCTGATATCTTCACATTTGCCGCTTTATTGATCACTTACATTTCACTTCGTGTAAGTTTTCCTGCCTATGGAGGACCTGCCGACGCTTTTGTAGGGTCAAATGAATATTGGCCGGTACCTGAATTGGTATTTGATGCGATTCCTTTTTTCCACGGAGTTCATATTCCCTTGGCTTTTGTTGGTTTAATGACTTTCATTTTGATTTTGAGTTCTGTCACCATGGTATTAGCAGTGGAAGCAGGTCATCGAAATGATAAAAAGGATGTAGTCAAATGGTTGCTTTGGACTTTGCTTGGAGGTATCACTTTCTTAAGTTGTCAAGCTTGGGAATGGACCCACTTTATCCATGGCACACCAAATGGATCTTTGATTACATATGTTAATAATTTTGGACAAACAGTAACCGAAACCATATTTGGTGCAAACCTTTCGGTAAATGAATATGGTCCTTCCAATTTTGCTCAGCTGTTTTTCTTCATTACAGGATTCCACGGTTTTCACGTGACACTTGGTGTTTTCTTGTTGTTCCTTGCTTTTTACCAGGCAGCAGTGGGAGTATACGAACAAAGAGGGCATTATGAAATGGTTGAAAAAATCGGTCTTTATTGGCACTTTGTTGACTTGGTTTGGGTGTTTGTATTTACCTTATTCTATTTGATCTAAATTATAAAATTCTAAGATATGGCTTCCCTCCAAAATAAATCTGCGCTAGACGTAATGCCTCGGGATGAGGCAAAAATCAAAAAAATCTGGAAAACAGCAGGAATACTTCTTTTGTTGACTCTTGTAGAATTTGTGTTTGCATTTACCCTTCCAAGAGGTTTAATCCTTTATGCGATATTTATTGCCTTGACTATTTGGAAAGCAAAATATATCATGATGGAATTCATGCACTTGGGTGAGGAAGCAAAACCCCTTTTCTATTCCATTATTGTTCCATTGATTTTCCTTGTTTGGTTAGTTATTGCTTTGGTTAAGGAGGGTTCTGATATTTTCCTTATGAGATGGTGAAAAATTAAAAATAATTCAAAAAAAGAAGGTTGGAGTGGGAACTTCAACCTCTTTTTTTGTTTAAGTAAAAAAACAATAATGAAAAGATTGAGAATTCTTCAGGGTTTGGTTTTGGTTTGTATTCTACTGGTTCCCGTAGTGATTTTTTTGTTTTTGAAAACTTTCGGGAATAACCAATATGATATTCCGGTGTTTTTCCAAAATGGAGTTGAGGATCCACTCAGTGAATGCAAAATGACAGATTCAGGTCAGCATTATATTCCTGGATTTACCCTTTTGGACCAAAATGGCCAATCCCGAGGAAGCAAAGAAATGGCCGAAAAAATTACCATTGTGGATTTTTTCTTTACTTCCTGCCCAAGTATTTGCCCTGTCATGTCTACAGAGCTTGAAAGAGTTGATGATGCTTTCAGAAATGATGATCAAATCCAGATTTACTCTATTTCTATAGATCCGGAATATGATACTCCGGAGGTGTTAGCTGAATATGCCCAAAGGCATATGGCTACAGCCGGTAAATGGTTTTTTTTGACAGGGGACAAATCCTTGATTTATAACCTGGCCCGCTGTGGATTTATACTTCCAACAATTGACGGAGAGGGTCAGCCTGAAGAGTTTGTTCACAGTGACAAATTCGTTTTGGTAGATGGACAAGGAAGAATTAGAGGATATTATAGTGGAACAAACCGCGAAGACGTTGATAAATTGATATTAGAGACAAAAATTCTATTACATGGAACAAAGTAGTGTTGTAAATTCCGAGAAAGGAATAATCAGATGGATTTCTATTATAGCGGTGATTGTACCTGTTTTGGTGGCGATCCTTTTGTTTATGCCTACCAAAATAGACGTAGCAAGTGATTGGGTATATTTTCTTCCCCATTTGAATGCTGTCATTAATTCAGCTGCTACATTGGCACTGATAGCAGGTGTGGTATTCATCAAAAAAGGGAATATTGAGTATCATAGAGCAGCAATGACCGCTGCATTTGGTTTGGGAGCTATTTTCTTGATTTCTTATGTTGTATATCATGCAACAGCAGAAAGCACTACATTTGGAGGTGAAGGTTGGATCAGACCAGTATATTACTTTATCCTGATCACCCATATTGTATTGGCAGCGGTTGCATTATTTCCTATTCTATTGGCCTACTATTATGGTCATACGGATCAAAGGGTAAAACATAGAAAGGTTGTTAAGTTTGCATTTCCAATATGGCTATATGTTACTGTCACCGGAGTGATCGTTTATCTAATGATTAGTCCATATTATAACTTCTAAACTTATTTGTTTTACCTAGCGTTTGGAATTATATGAAACTCACTTATAGATATCTTTTGGTTTTTCTCTTTTTCATGATGTCACATGTTTCAACTTGGGCTCAATGTGCCATGTGCCGGGCAGGGATTGAAAATAATGTAAGCAATGGGGAAACTACTATTGGGGCAGGTTTGAATATGGGGATCCTCTACCTTTTGATCATGCCCTACACCTTGGCTGTCGTATTGGGATACCTTTGGTATAGGAATGCAAAAAAAAGAAAAAGTAAATTCCTTTTTCACGGAGAAAAATTTTAATTAATGGCCAAGATCTGGGTACAGATTTTGCTTTTTGCTTAACTTATGGTTATGCGAAACACTCGGACGATTTTACTTTTTGTGACCCTCATCAGTCTGGGTGTTTTGTTGGCGGTTAATTTTTTTTTAACTGAAAGAGATGAAGAGCAAAGACTGATTAAGCCAATTTCAAAAGAAATCCAAAGAATTGACGGTGAGTTTGATGCTGACTTTCTACAACTTTTGTTGAAAAACCGACCTGAAGAGGAATTTTCTTTTACCAATCTGACAATAGATTCATTTCATTCCTATTATCTGTTCAGTGAATCAGGAAAGTTGATATACTGGTCTGATTTTTCATTTATGCCTGATTTTGATTGGATAAACCCCAAAGCCAATCAAAGAATTATGGAAGATAAAAGGGGGATATTTTTTTCTAAGGTACGAAGGTTCTCACGCAATAATCAAGGATATTGGATCATCCAGTTATATCCACTGTATTTTAAAAGAGATTTTCAAAATCAGTATCTAGAATCTGGTTTCAATTCTGAAATTTTCCCAAGTGGCCTTAAGAGTATTTCTGCTATTCAGGAAGAGGGATTATTGGATGTAAAAGGATCCAAAGGTGAGTTTTTGTTCTCTGTTTATTTTGATCCTGATCAAATCCCTACAGAACCTTCCAGTCGTTTCGCTTTGATGATTTTCTTTTTTTCACTTTTTTTCCTTGTCCTATTGGTAACAAGAAACCTTATTTTGGGATTGTGGAGAAAAGGAAAGCAAGTAAAAGCATTTATTGCAGCCTCTGCTGTTTTGGTTACCATAAGAGCACTCATGCTCGCCTTCAGGTTTCCGAAGGATTATTTTGACTACAAGTTGTTTGATCCATCGGGTTATGCTTCTTCTTGGATCAATCCAAGTCTTGGTGACCTTTTTCTAAATATAACCTGCTTAGCTGTGCTCTTGGCTATGGTTCTGAGAATTATAGCGAGCAACGATTTTAAAAATTGGCTTGAAAAAAGAAAGATAAAAAAAGACAGCAGGTTGTTTTTGATCATCGCTTATTTATTTTCGACTCTTTTTTTGGTCCTTTTTTATGCTTTATACATTGATATTTTGAGCAATTCCCAATGGGACCTTAATATATTGAGTCTTCCTTCTTTGGATTGGTTCAAGGTTGTCAGTTTATCCATCGTATTTCTAGGTGGAGCGGGGTATTTTTTATTTACAGTTTTGGCTTTGGAGCTGGTGTTTTACAATAGTCCTTTGAACAAGTCTAAGGCGCTTTACATCATCATTTATTTTTCTGTTCCCGTAGTCGCAGTTTTGGCCTACTTTAATTGGATATTGATGGTAGCCTATCTGGCGCACTTTATTTTTTTGGTGGCTGTCATCAACTTTAACCTTTACAGATACATTTTTACTATTGGATTGAATACTTTCCTGACATTTTTCTTTGGTTGCCTGATTGCTGCGATAATTACCGGAGTGGCTTCCCATCAGGTTTATTTGGAGAGGAATTTTAAATCCAAAGCAAGTTTTGGAACCGAAATGTTGGTAGAAAATGATATCCTCGCGGAGTTTTTTCTATCTGATATTATCGAAAGAATCAGTCAGGATATTTTTATCAAAAACTCCATGACAGACCCATTGATGAGAAAAGAGCTCATCGAGCAAAAAATCAGGAAAATCCATATGATCAATTACTTTGATCAATATGTCCTCAAAGTGAAGGTTTTCAATTATTTCGGTGAGAATCTTTTGGACCGGAATAATTCAAATACGTTGCAGGAAAATGAAATACAATTTGTAAAAAGCGATTTCGCCACTTCAGTCAAAGATTTATACTTTATCCATAAAGGGACAGAAGGGGACGGAAATCAATATTTTGCTTTTATCCCGATGTATAAGGATGATGTTTTTATCGGAACAGTATTTTTGGAACTGAGACAGTTAAGGATTGTTCCCGGATCGGTTTTTCCAAAGCTTCTTATAGATGAAAAATATATGGCAGGGATGAACGATAAAAAGTTTGACTATGCTGTGTATGAGGAAGGCGAGCTCAAATACGGAGTGGGTTTATTCAACTACAGGGCTGCGGGAATTGAGAAGTTGCTGGACCAATCCATTCTATTCAGTTCAGGAATTTACAAAGGTAAATTCCATCATGTCGGCGTAAAAGAACAGGACAAGGTAGTGGTGGTTTCCTCTCCTGTATATCCGATTTATTACATTTTGGCAGATATTTCTCTTTTCTTTTTAGGTTTCATCATATTTACACTTGGTGCTTTGATTATTGGAGCCTTTTCAAAGAAAATCGAATCATTGAGATTTAACTATGCCACAAAGCTTCAAT
Organism: Aquiflexum gelatinilyticum; assembly: GCF_024813435.1. Classification (NCBI taxonomy): domain Bacteria; kingdom Pseudomonadati; phylum Bacteroidota; class Cytophagia; order Cytophagales; family Cyclobacteriaceae; genus Aquiflexum; species Aquiflexum gelatinilyticum. Next base: position 339,143 of record NZ_JANAEZ010000004.1, on the reverse strand, counting down.
TGTACCTAAATTTCGCCTTCTTTTTCCCAATACTGATTATCAGTATTATCATCGTAGGCTTGTTTACCAGCTCCTATCAGGAAGAACTGCATAGGCAATACCTTCAAAAAACCTCACTTGTTACAGACAACCTTTCCCCGGTAATCGAAAAGAGGAACAGTGGGTTGCTGGAAAAAGATGAGATCTTAGAAACGATAAACAACCTTTCCGGGAATGCGAATACGGATATAAATTTGTATAACAATGAAGGCATATTGGTCAGCACATCCCAACCCAACATTTTTGACAAAAAGGTTTTGACCAACTATATAAATCCAAATGCGATTGTTGAATTGGTAGAAGGACAGAACAACCTTGTGCTCTTGGAAGAGAAGATAGGCAATCTTACTTTCAAATCAGTATATTCTGCCATCAGGTCTAAGGATGGTCAGGAAGTGCAGGCGATTGTTGCTATCCCGTTTTTTGAGTCGGAGACTGAGTTGGATTTGTTGATTGCAGATGTATTGAGTAATATCATCAATATATTCGTTTTGGTTTTTGTCGTGTTTTTATTCATTTCCTATTTTGTCTCCAGGAATCTGACTTTTCCTTTCAAGTTACTCACTCAAAAACTTAAGGTCACTGGACTGGATAATAATGAACCTATGTTTTGGCCTACCAATGATGAAATTGGGTTGCTGGTGAATGAATATAACAACATGCTTTTTAAGTTGGAAGCCAGTAAAAAGGACCTCGCAAGTTCTGAAAAAGAATCCGCTTGGAGAGAGATGGCCAAACAGGTAGCCCATGAAATCAAAAATCCGCTCACCCCGATGAAGCTTACATTGCAGCATTTGTTGCGGTTGCATTCTGAAGGAAAGCTTGACGATCCCAAAAAACTCAAACAGCCGTTGGAGACTTTGATTCATCAGGTAGATACATTGAGTGATATTGCCACTTCTTTTTCCAGTTTTGCAAAAATGCCGAAGCCTAAAAAGGAACTTATGGATTTCAAACAGGTGGTATTGGGAACATTAGAATTATTTAAAAACAGGGAAAACGAAAAAATAATCTTTGGGGATCTTACCGAAGAAGGCAATCTCCCGGTGATGGGAGACAAACAGCTATTTGGGAGAATCATTGCCAACTTGATCATCAATGGATTTCAGGCAACTGAACCTCACAAAAAATCCGTAATCCTCGTTTTTCTAAGGGTTATTGAGGACCAAGTTGTATTGGAAATAAAGGATAACGGCAAGGGCATACCCGTCGAATTGAGAAATAAGATTTTTATGCCAAATTTCAGTACAAAATCCGAGGGTTCCGGTTTGGGCCTTGCAATTGCGAAAAGAGGGGTAGAAACAGAAGGTGGAAAAATATGGTTTGAAACAGAAGAGGGTAAAGGAACTTCCTTTTTCCTTTCTTTCAACCTGGTGGAGGAAATTCCTGTTCAGTGAAAAAATCAACTTGTTTGTTTCTTGTTCTGTCTGGATTTTTTGCTTTCAAATCGGAGAAAATGCTTTTAATCTGAGAGTTATCCATCTTTTTGATGAAAATATTACCTTAGCAAGGATATATGCATAACAGTATGATTCGGGTAAGGTATTTTGTCTTGATTCTAATTCTGAATTTGGGATTCTGTACCTCTGTTTTTTCCCAAAATTCAGTCTGCAAGTGGGTTCCCTCCGAAAAATTTTCAAAATCGTTTTTGCTGGATTCGTTAAGTGTCTTGACGGAAAGTATCAAAATAAAGGATAGGTCTGATAAGGATTATCTTTTCGCTTATGATCTCAATACAGGCAATATCCAAATCCAATTGGATCGAAAAATTCAGGTTGACTCACTTCTTATCTGCTACAATACTTTTCCTTACGCCTTGAACCAGACTTCTGCCAATAGGACTTTATTGGCAGATTATGATTCGACTGCCATGTTTAGAAACAACAGGGTTCAGGCAACTCCCACATTTGACTTTCGGGAAGAGTTATTCCCAAGTACCAATCTGAACAAATCCGGTAACCTTACCCGGGGGATTTCTTTTGGCAATACCCAAAACCTGTTTGTAAACTCATCTTTGAATCTTCAGATGAGCGGGCAACTTACCGAAAACCTGAATATCAGGGCCAGTATCACGGATCAGAATGTGCCTTTTCAGCCGGAAGGAAATACCCAACAAGTTCAGGATTTTGACAATATCCTCGTGGAGCTTTACAATGACAAACTGAGTTTGGCTGCGGGGGATGTGGTGTTGCAACAGAGAAAATCTGAGTTTTTGAGATACTATAAGAATGTGCAGGGAGCCCAATTCACCACCAATTATTTGGTAGGTGATAAGTGGCGGGCATCTACCCAAGCTGCCGCCTCTGTTGCAAAGGGTAAGTTTGCTTCCATTGTTTTGGAAGTAGCGGAAGGAACGCTTGGACCATACAGGATTCAGGGACCACAAAATGAAAGATTTGTCATCATCATGGCCAATTCTGAAAGGGTATTTTTGGACGGTGTCCAGCTACAGAGAGGATTCAATTATGACTATGTCATTGATTACAATCAGGGTGAAATCACTTTTACCCCAAAAGTATTGATCACCCAGTACACCAGAATCCGGGTTGATTTTGAATATGCAGAGCGTAATTATTCACGGTCAATACTGACTGCCAACCATATTCAGGAATCCGATAAGGTTTCTTTTTACATGAATTTATATAGGGAGCAAGACAACAGAAACCGACCGCTGTTTTTTGAGCTGTCTGACCAAGACAAATCGCTTTTGGCATCTGTTGGTAATGATGTCGAATCTGCAGCTGTGCCAAGAGTAGATAGTGTCGCATTCGATCCCAACCGGATTCTGTATAGGAAAGTTACAGATATAGATGATCAAGGAAGGCCTTTTGAATATTTCGAATATTCCAATGATCCTGATGAAGCCTTCTTTGCAGTCTCATTCAGTGAAGTTGGCCAAGGAAATGGGGATTACATCAGACAAAGCCAATTGTCCAATGGTCCTGTTTTTGCTTTTTTACCAAAGGTCAATGGAATATCACAAGGAAATTATTCCATCTTTTCACCTCTTCCGGCTCCCAATAAAAAACAGATGTTTACCACCGGGACAAGGATAAAACTCAATGCCTACGAGCAGGTTTATACCGAGGTTGCTTTTTCAAATACAGACCAAAACCTCTTTTCTGATATCGATAATGAGACCAACCGGGGCTTTGGTGTCAAATCAGGAATCGTGTCAGATAACAGAGTTTTGGATGGCTTTAAAGGATATAAATTTAGGGCATTGGCTGAGTATGAATATAACTCAACACATTTCACCTTTATTGACCGGTTGCGATATATCGAATTTGACAGGGATTGGAGTCTTAATCCGGAAGATGCCATGGAAGCTGGTCATGAGAGGATTTTCAACACCCAGGTTGAATTGGTCAAGGACTTCAACAATGCCTTCAGTTATCGGTTCAACCTCAGAAATCGAGGTCAGGTTTTAGCCGGAACCCAGCATCTTGCAAAATGGGATCAACAATTAGGAAAGTGGTTTTTTGTCAAAAACAGTTTTTTCCTGTTAAATTCCAATGTCCGAAATCTGAATTCTGATTGGCTGAGATACACCGGTGATTTTCAATTCCGCTCCAAAGTTTTGGTTCCCGGGTATAGGATCATGGTCGATAGAAACGCTGTTCGAGATATCGAAAAGGATTCAGTGGTGAGTACAGCAATGAATTTTTTGGAACACCTTGTGTACCTCAAATCCAATGACACCTTGCCCTACTCTTTCTTTCTGAATGCCTCAATTAGAGAAGATAAATTTCCGGTCAATGGCGTGATTACCCCTGATACGGAGGCATTTCAAGGCATGTTTGGATTGAAAAGGAGATTCGGGGTCCATGATTTGACAGCGACATTTACCTATAGAGAACTTGAATTTCTCAGGCTCAATCAAGAAAAAGAAACCACTGTACTGAGCAAAGTCGATTATTTGGGAACACTGGCCAAAGGCAATCTCAGAAATGAGCTCAGTTATGCTTTAGGCAATGGGCGTGAGTTTAGACGTGAATTTATTTTTCTTCCTGTCCCGACCGGGGAAGGAACCCACGCATGGAGAGATGATAACAATGACGGAATCCAGCAGCTGAATGAATTCTACATCGCCATCAATCCTGAAGAAAAAAGTTTTATCAAGGTGTTTGTTCCCACGTCTGAGTTTGTACAGGCGTTTACCACCATTTTCAATTACCGACTCAATGCAAGATTTCCGGATACCTGGAAAACAAGCGGAGGGGTCCTACAATTCCTACAGAAATTTTCAAATACCACAAGCCTAAGTATTGAGAAGAAAATCACCTCCAATGAATTTTGGGATAGGGTCAATCCTTTTGTTGGCGGATTTTCTCCAGAGGATTTGATTTCTGTCAGACAGGTGATCCGATCATCCTTTTTCTTCAACAGGTCTTCTGCCAAGTATGGATTTGATTTGTCGCTTTTTGATAGTCAAAACAAACAGTTGCTCTCAGGAGGTTTTGATGACCTGATCCAAAAAGATTGGAGATTAAATATGAGGTATAACTTCAGTCCAGTATTGAACCTCAGGATCTTGGCTCAGACAGGGAACAGAATAGCCAATTCGGATTTTTTGAGCAACAGAAATTATTTCATTGAGCAAAAGGGAATAGGCCCTGAATTAGCTTGGCAGCCAAGCAGTCTTTTCCGGTCAACGGTCATATATCAATACCTTGATAAACATAATCTCGCAAACCAAGAAATCGATGAAAGGTCAAGTACCCATCAGATGGGTCTGGATTTTAGGTTTGCAAAGGCTGTTAAAACCACTATCAACGCCAATTTCAAATACACTTTTATTGAGTACAACGGTCAGCCAAATTCACCTGCGGGATACGAAATGTTACAGGCTTTGACTCCGGGCAATAACCTGACCTGGACATTTAATTGGCTCCAAAAAATAGGAGAGGGTCTTCAGATGAATGTGGTTTACGAAGGAAGAAATTCACAAGGTCTTGAACGTTTGGTTCATATTGGAAGGATGCAGGTGACGGCATTATTTTGATGGATGATCATTTTTCTAATGGAAACAATTCCACCCTTCTGAATTCCACTTCAGCCCCTTCGGCTTGAAGAGCGATTTTTCCCTTCTTTGCAGTGGCTCCGTAGCCTTGATTTACCAAATCCCCATTCAGCCAAACAGTAATGGTATCAGCCTTACATTTGATTGTCATTTTGTTCCACTCGCCCAATGGCTTTTCTGATCCGTCTGTCAGATTGAGAATGCGCCTGCCTTTGCCTTCTGTGATTCCCCAGTTTTCCTTCGGGCCACGACGCGCTTCCATATCCGGAACTTTGATGTCTTCTACGATGCACCAAAAGTCTCCGGCGTTTTCATGCATCATCTGCACTTCGATAGATTTGGGAAACATATTGTATAAATTTCTTGATCCTGAGGCATGGACCAAAATACCGCAGTTTCCCGGTTCAGATGCAAACCTGTATTCGATTTCCAGTCTGTAATTTTCAAATTCCTTGTCAGTCAGCAAATGTCCGTTTGGTGTTCCCAAGCTCACGAGCATTCCATTCCTGACAATAAAGGGAATTCTATTGCTACTGTCTTTTTGAAGGTCAGGGATATCCATGTACCAACCGTCCAGAGATTTTTCATCAAACAATCGGATAGACTGCGAAAAAAGGCTGAGGGAGCAAAATAGAAGAGGGATAATCAGAAGTCGTTTCATAGCTTGATTCTTTCAGATATTAATTTGGGAAATCAATCTGGGATTTATCATATTATTATCCAAAATATGTCCGAATTGAACAAGAAGTAATTGTTTTTCAATGAAATAAAAAATGTGAGGCCTATGGTTATGATTGTCTTTGAGATCAGAAAAATTTTATAAAAATCATTTTTGACCAAAAACATGATTTTAATCATGTTTGAACCTACTTAATGTCACCCTAAAAATTTGACCCTTACTTTAGATTTGTAGCTTAGGATTGGAAAAGCTATGGTTTCGAAAGTAGACAACACAGTAAATTTTGCAATTCCGGAGGAAATAATAAAGTCTCACTATTGTGAAAAACTACCTTCGGGATTCCCGGTAAACCTTACCAAAGGAGGAGCCGGAATGATGTGCAATCCTCATCAGGGGCCAACACTTTATACAGCTCATTTACCGGAAGTACTTGACTGGCTTCATGGACTTGAAAAACCAAAAGCTTTGGAAAATGAGCCATGTGGAATCCCGGTGCTACTTTTTGACAGGGAAATGTCCACTGAAAACCTGCTTTTTCATTACGATGGAACTCCAGCTTCTGCCAGATTAATCAAAAACTTTATTGAACTCTTTCAGGATAACATTAAAAGCAGCAAAGCCACCATCATTTCTCCAAGCTTTATCCCCAAATCAAAAATGAGAGAAGAGCAAGAGATCGTGCAATTGGTAACAGGTTCTACGGCTGAGACTTCTTTTATTAAATTTAATTTCAACAGGATTGGTGATTTTTGGTCATATGCTGTCAAACACCACTGTACACTTTTGGTGACTACAAAAAATTACCAGTCCGATCTGGCCAAAGTCCTTTTTCATTTTTACAAAGGCGGTATGTGGTACGATCGTTTGTCATTTTACCTAGCCCTATAAATCATTGAATTAGATGATTTTTGTCATGTTTTTAAGGGTTTTATCTAGCTAAATTGTACGAAATGTCAAATCAGGTAAATACATCAATCAGACGGGAAACTTCTACTTGCTACCACTGCGGGGAAGAATGCAAAGATGAAATTCTCCATATCGGAGAAAAGAATTTTTGCTGTACGGGCTGTAAACTGGTCTTTGAAGTTCTGAGTGAAAGTGACCTTTGTACTTATTATGAAATAGCCGAAAAGCCTGGATTAAGCCAAAAATCAGTTTCAGGAAGGGACAACAGATTTGATTACCTGGATGATCTGGATATTGTCAGGAAGTTGATTGATTTCCAAAACGCTGAAGAAACACATATTACTTTTTCGATTCCTTTGATCCATTGCGCTTCCTGCATCTGGCTGCTTGAGAATTTCCATAAGCTCCACTCCGGCATTATTTCCGGAAGGGTAGAATTCATCAAAAAGAAAGTCCAGGTCAAATACCTGCATGACAAAATCAGCCTAAAAGAGGTTGTCAGGTTGCTTTCCCGAATCGGGTATGAGCCTGCCATCAACCTAGCTGATGCGGACAAAAAGACGGTGGAGGTCACAGACAAAAAACTGATTTACAAGCTCGCAGTAGCAGGATTTTGCTTTGGCAATATGATGCTTTTCAGTTTGCCGGAGTATTTTGCTGAAGCGGAACTACTTGGCGCTGGCTTCAAAAAAACTTTCAATTACCTCAATGTCATGCTTTCCATACCGGTGTTTTTTTATGCCGCTACGGATTACTATCGCTCAGCTTGGCTTTCGATCCGGAATAAGGCAGTTAATATGGATGTGCCGATTGCTATTGGGATAATCACTCTATTTACTTACAGCCTTTTCGACATTTTCATTTTGGGAAACGAAGGCTACATGGACACGTTGGGAGGCTTGCTTTTTTTCCTTTTGATCGGCAAATATTACCAACAGAAAACTTACGATACGCTTTCTTTTGACAGGGACTACAAATCCTATTTTCCTGTTGCGGTTACCAAACTTGTCCGGGATGAGGAGGAGGTAATCCCTTTGATCAAACTCAATGTCGGCGATATCATCAAAGTCAGAAATGAAGAATTGATTCCTGCTGACAGTATCTTAATAGAAGGAGAAGCATTTGTCGATTACAGCTTTGTTACCGGAGAGGAAGTTCCTGTTGCCAAAAGAAAAGGCGAGCTGATCTATGCGGGTGGACGACAAAAAGGAAAAGCATTGACCCTGACTGTTCAGAAATCCCCATCCCAGGGATACCTGACAGATTTATGGAACAACGATTCCTTTGATAAAGAAAAAGTCAACAGTCTGGAATCTTTGGCAAACAGGATTTCAGGAAAGTTTACTTTCACTGTCTTGGCAATAGCCTTTGGCGCTTTGATTTATTGGGGGGTTACAGGTCAGCTATCTATGGGGGTTTTGGCCTTTACCTCAGTGTTGATCATCACATGCCCCTGTGCTTTGGCCATGTCCACTCCATTTACATTGGGAAATACCCTTCGGGTGTTTGGCCAAGGAAAATTCTTTCTCAAAAATTCACATGTCATTGAGAAGCTTGCCAAAGTCGATACAGTTGTTTTTGACAAAACAGGAACACTTACTTCCACTTCTGAAGCTTCTGTCAAATATTTCGGAGAGCCCCTTTCGACCGAATCCAAGTCCATCATCAAATCATTGGTAAATCAGTCTACCCATGCCCTCAGCAACCGCATCAATACCGCTCTTGATGGAGTGAAAGCCATCAAACTGGGAGAGGTTGAGGAGATTTCAGGAAAAGGCCTTAGGACAATTTACAGAACCCAAGAAATAAAGTTGGGTTCAGCGGACTTTGTCGGAGCTGGGACACAAGGATTGCCGGAAGGTGGAAATCTCGTGTTTTTTGCAGTGGAAGGTACGCTTCTGGGATATTTTTTCATTCAGAGCGGTTTGCGCAAAGGAATAGAAAATGTGGTTTCTGATATCAATGAGAAATTTCCTGTTCATTTTCTTTCGGGCGATCAAGACCATGAGCGGGTGAATCTTGTCAAGGTTTTTGGAAATCAGATACTGATGAATTTCAACCAAAGCCCAAGCGACAAACTTGCCTATATCAAAAACCTGAATCAAAACGGCGCCCATACCCTCATGATAGGAGATGGTCTCAATGATGCCGGCGCTTTGAGAGAGAGCCAAGTTGGTATTGCCTTGACAGACAAAATCACGAATTTTTCGCCTGCCTCTGATGCCATCATGGATGCAGCAGTCATCCAAAAACTACCTGCCTTTTTGGATTTTACAAAAACCAGTAGAAAAATCATCAAAGCCAGTTTTGGATTGAGCTTTACCTATAATATAGTCGGGGTTTACTTTGCTGTACAAGGACTGGTAAGTCCTGTATTCTGTGCTATCCTGATGCCTATCAGCAGTATTTCGGTAGTGGTATTTACCACGCTGACCACCAATTATCTCGCCTACAGAAGGGGCTTAAAAGACAAAATCTGGTAACCATGGAAGTCATATTTGTATTGATCGCAATCAGTCTCATCCTCGCAGGATCTTTTCTTTTCCTGTTTTTCAGGGCTATGAAAGGAGGGCAGTTTGATGATAACCATACTCCGGCTATCCGGATACTGTTTGATAATGAACCAAAAACCAAAGATAAAAAAGAACCATCACCATCAACAAAATCTAAGTAAGTATGCCAGGAACAACACTTGAACAGTTCAGTTACGACAACAAGATCGTAAAGTACTTCGGCGTCGCCACCATAGCTTGGGGCCTTGTCGGAATGCTGGTCGGGGTTATTGCAGCTACCCAGCTGTTTTTGCCCGAGGCCAATTTGGGGAATCCCTACACCACTTTTGGAAGAATCAGACCGCTCCATACCAATGCGGTGATTTTTGCTTTTGTGGGAAATGCGATTTTCGCAGGGATTTATTATTCCATGCCTAGACTATTGAAAACACCGATGTGGAGCAAGGCCCTCAGCTGGTTCCATTTTTGGGGTTGGCAATTGATCATTCTATTGGCTGCCATCACCCTTCCTTTGGGTTTGACCACCTCTAAGGAATATGCCGAATTGGAATGGCCGATTGACATTTTGATAGCCATAGTATGGGTTGCTTTTGGTGCCAACATGATCGGTGCCCTGATCAAAAGAAGAGAAAAGCATATGTACGTCGCCATTTGGTTCTATTTGGCATCTTTCGTTACAGTAGCTGTTCTCCATATTTTCAATTCCCTTGCTTTACCAGTATCCTTTTTCAAAAGTTACTCTGCCTATGCAGGTGTCCAGGATGCATTGGTACAGTGGTGGTACGGACACAATGCAGTAGCATTCTTCCTGACCACGCCTTTCTTGGGATTGATGTATTATTATCTTCCAAAAGCAGCGAATAGACCGGTCTATTCTTATAAGTTATCCATTGTTCACTTTTGGTCATTGATTTTCTTGTACATCTGGGCAGGTCCTCACCACTTGCTTTATACGGCATTACCGGAGTGGGCGCAGGTATTGGGTACTGTTTTCTCAGTCATGCTGATCGCTCCTTCTTGGGGAGGTATGGTCAATGGTCTTTTGACATTGAGAGGTGCCTGGGACAAAGTAAGGGTTGATCCTGTTTTAAAATTTATGGTGGTCGCTGTCACAGCATACGGTATGTCCACATTTGAAGGGCCTTTGCTTTCATTGAAAAATGTAAACGCCATAGCTCACTATACTGACTGGATCGTGGCACACGTGCACATCGGAGGTTTGGGCTGGAACGGTTTCTTCACTTTTGCCATGTTGTATTGGTTATGGCCAAAAATGTGGAAAACAAACCTGTATTCAACAAAACTTGCCACCACCCACTTTTGGATGGGTACCATTGGTATCATATTCTACGCATTGCCGATGTATGTCGCAGCTTTGACTCAGTCATTGATGTGGAAGGAATTTACCGAAGCCGGTAGATTGGCATATCCAAACTTCTTGGAGACTGTCATTCAAATCAAACCTATGTATATGTTGAGGGCTTTTGGTGGTCTATTGTATTTGGCAGGTGCATTCTTGTTGGTTTACAATATGGTAAAAACAGCACAGCAGGGTAAATTCATGGCTGAAGAGGCTGATGAAGCTCCTGCATTGAAACCGCACGTACCTGTTGAGGGAGAATTCTGGCACAGGGCTTGGGAAAGAAAGCCTGTATTCTTTACAGTTTTGGCGACCATAGCCATCTTGATAGGTGGAGCCATAGAGATCATTCCAACCATCTTGGTCAAATCCAATGTGCCTACGATATCAAGTGTAACGCCTTACACCCCTCTTGAGCTTCAGGGTAGAGATTTGTATATCTCTCATGGTTGTGTGGGTTGTCACTCACAGATGATCAGACCATTCCGATCGGAGACAGAACGATTTGGTGAATATTCCAAGGCAGGTGAATTTGTTTATGACAGGCCATTCCTTTGGGGTTCCAAGCGTACCGGTCCGGATTTGCATAGGGAGGGAGGAAAATATCCAGATAGCTGGCATTACCACCACATGGTAGATCCTACATCCATGTCGCCGGGATCATTGATGCCACCATACCCGTGGTTGTCTACCAATATCATGGACCACTCTGATGTTCCAGCCAAAATCAGAACCTTGCAAAAATTGGGTGTTCCTTATCCTGAAGGATATGATGCGCAAGCCAATTCAGACCTGACTTTACAAGCCAATAAGATAGCTGCCAACCTGAAAACAGCAGGTGTAGAAGTAATGCCTGAATCCGAAATGGTGGCATTGATCGCCTATCTCCAACGCTTGGGTACAGATATCAAAAAAACTACAGCCTCTAACCCATAAATATCAGGAACTATGAAAAAGGACATATTAAGTTCCATCGAGAACATAGAAATCTACCCCATCATCTCCTTGTTGATCTTCGTGATTTTCTTTATAGGGATGTTTATATGGGTGATCAGTGTGGATAAAAAATACATCAACCACATGAAGGAAATGCCTTTCAATGACAAACCACAAAATTTAGAAGGCTATGAAAAAGTTTAAATCCTTATTTCTAGTGATTGCAGGGATGTTTTTAGCACTTCCTTCATTTGCGCAGACAAGCGAATCTACTTGGTTTGCCAACCTTCAAAGTATGGACAGCACTCAACTCACGCTTCTTGTGATTCTTGGAGTAGTGCTAGGTGTCATCGTCTTACTTCTGATTTTGATGATTTATCTGATGACGTTTATGACGGCAGTATTCAGAAAAGAAAATCCGGAAATGGCAAACCAACCTTCATGGTGGGATGAGTTTAAGATCAAATACGTCACAGGAAAAATGAAACCTGTGGGAGGTAAAGAAGAGAAAGAACTCATGAAGGAACATACTTTTGACGGTATTGTGGAACTTGATAACCACATGCCGCCTTGGTTGGCCAACGTATTCTACCTCACCATAGGATTTGCTGTGATTTATTTCACCTACTTCACTGTTTTGGGCTTGGGCAAAACCCAACTCGAAGAATATGCCGAAGAACAGAGAATTGCGGCCATTCAGATAGAGGAATATAAGGCACTTGCAGTAAGTAGCATTGATGAGACTTCTGTAGTATTTGATGAAACTCCCGCAGCCATTGCAGCAGGACTAAGCATCTTCAGTGCCAACTGTGTAGCTTGCCACGCACAAGATGGGGGTGGAGGCGTAGGTTCCAACCTCACAGATGAGTATTGGAAGCACGGAGGATCAATCAATGATATTTTCAAAGTGATCAAATATGGTGTTCCGGAAAAAGGGATGATTCCTTGGCAAGACCAATTAAGTCCAGAAGAAATGCAACAAGTTGCTAGCTTTATCTTGACGCTCCAAGGAACAACACCTGCCAATCCCAAGGCAGCAGAAGGAGAGAGATATGTACCTGCAGGCGTTGAGCCTGCCAAGGCAGATTCAGTCGCAGCCCCTATTGCTGTAGAAGCAGTAGCAGAAGCCAAATAAGTAATAACCCCTGAGAGGACTATCTCTCAGGGGTTAAAATTTTCAATTTCAAGATTATGAGTAAGATCAATCCAAATTTAGATCCGGAGCATTTTAGGGATTCACTCGCGTCGGTAAGTTCAGAGGGAAAGCGAAACTGGATCTATCCCAAAAAGGTATCGGGCAAATTCTATAAATGGAGGACTTATTTATCATGGGTGCTCTTGGCAATACTATTTGCGGGACCATTTATCCAAGTGGGCGGAAGGCCCTACATGCTGTTTAATATCTTCGAAAGAAAGTTCATCATCTTTGGTGCTGCATTTTGGCCTCAGGATACCCATTTGCTAATCTTCTTATTGTTGATATTGTTTGTGTTTGTGATTCTTTTCACAGCAGTGTTCGGCAGGATATTCTGTGGGTGGGCCTGTCCTCAGACTTTGTTTTTGGAGATGGTTTTCCGCAAAATCGAATATGCCATCGAAGGCGATGCCAACCAACAAAGAAAGCTGAATGAGATGCCATGGAACAGTGAGAAAATCTGGAAGAAAGGTTTGAAGATGACCATTTTCGTAATCATTTCTTTGATGATTTCCCATTTGGTCATGGCCTACCTGATAGGGGTCGACCAAGTGATGGAAATCGTCAGTCAGCCACCTTCAGCCCATATGGCTGGATTCATCGGTTTGATGGCATTCACCGGGATATTTCTTTTTGTTTTTTCATGGTTTCGAGAGCAGGCCTGTATTGTGGTATGTCCTTATGGAAGGCTACAGGGGGTATTGTTGGATGCCAATTCGATCAATGTCACCTATGACCATGTCAGGGGAGAGCCTCGGGGACCGATCCGCAAAAACAAGATTGAAGAGGAACCAAAAGGTGATTGTATCGACTGTGGACTTTGTGTTCAGGTTTGTCCGACAGGGATTGATATCCGAAATGGTGTACAGATGGAATGCGTCAACTGTACAGCCTGCATCGATGTCTGTGATGAAGTCATGGTCAAGGTGGATAGGCCGGAGGGTTTGATCAGATATGCTTCCGATAACAGTGTGATGCACCGTACCCAAAAACTGATTACACCAAGGGTGAAAGCCTATTCAGCAATGTTGGTCGTTTTGATGGGGGCATTTATCGCATTGATAGCCACTAGGGAAGATTTGGCGGCGACTGTGACCAGGTTTAGGGGAATGACTTATCAGGCACGGGATACAGGACAGATCAGTAACCTTTACGAAGTAAGTTTTATCAACAAAACATTTGATGCCCAAAAAGTAGCTCTAGTTTCTGAAAATGAAAAATATACCGTAGAGGTAGTCGGAGACCAAAACTGGACTTTGGATGGTCAGGCGAAATTTAACGGAAGGTTCTTTTTAGTAAAAGACCAAAAGGACATGCTTGTAAACCAAGAAGATGTTACCTTACTGCTGATGCAAAACGGTGAAGTAATTGACAAGATCAGCACGAGCTTTGTTGGACCGGTTTTTAGTAATCAGTAATCAGTGATCAGTTTACAGTAGTCAGTACTCAGTTCTACAAATAACCGAATACCTTCCAATATTTCAACTTTGAAACTTAAGAACTTAATAACCAATTAATCATTAACCAAAAAAATATGAACTGGGGAAAAGGAATAGTAATCACATTGATTGTCTTCATCAGCTTGATGGTAGGATTGGTTACGATCTGCGTTAAGCAAGATGATATCCATCTTGTCACTGAAGATTATTATGGAGAAGAGATCAAGTACCAAGATCAAATCGATAAAATGATCAATGCAAATTCTCTTGATTACAAGGTGTTGGATTATGACGGTCAACTCAAAAAAGTGGATTTACATCTTCCTGCAGGGTCAAAAGGAACCATGCATTTATTCAGGCCCTCGGATGCCAGACTTGATCAAAAAATTGACTTTGAAATTACAAGTCAAAATGAAAATGCCTTTGACTTAAAAACCCTTAAACCGGGTTATTGGAAGTTGAAATTGACCTGGTCAGAAAATGGTGTCGATTATTTCCACGAAGAGAAAATCAATATTTAAATGATCTGGACAGCGTTTTTATTGGGATTTTTGGGTTCGTTTCACTGCTTGGGCATGTGTGGACCCATTGCTTTGGCGGTGTCTGCCAAAGACAACTCCCGATTTTTACGAAATAAAATCATCTACAACCTAGGCCGAACTGTTACTTATTCTATTTTGGGTGCTTTGATCGGTCTAATCGGTTTTTCCCTTGCTTTGGCAGGAATCCAACAATGGATTTCCATTGTGATGGGTTCCCTTATTTTATTGATGGCATTTTTTTACAAAAGTTCTGAGAGACTTATTACCCAATCCGGTTTATACGGTGGGGTAAATAAATTGAAATCCAAGTTGGGCTATTTTCTTAAAAAAGGAGGGACACCTGCCTTTTTTGCATCCGGATTGTTGAATGGATTACTTCCCTGTGGGATGGTGTATATTGCCTTGATTGCTTCTCTTGCTCTCCAAAGTCCGCTTGAAGGGGCGATGTATATGTTCTTTTTTGGTTTGGGGACAACACCTATGCTGATTGTGGTTATGATTTCAGGAAAAATCCTTTCGCTATCTATACGAACCAAATTGACCAATGCACTTCCTTATTTCGCCATGTTTATCGGGATATTATTTATCGTAAGAGGAATGGGCTTGGGAATCAATTTCATCAGTCCAAAGCTTCCTGTATTCAGTGAAGGAAATCTGACCACCGAAATCACAGTTTGCCATTGATTTTTTCTCTTTAATAGTTGGGCTAATGATTGACTAGACCTTCCAACTTCATTTTTTGTTTTTAAAATTAATTATATGACTTCGCATAGAGGTGTTTTGGCACCTTCAGGCAAAATAAAAGCCGATCTGAATTTCAGACCGGCTTTGTTAATCAAATCGACATTTAACCTTATTCTACTTTTATTTCAAAATAATATTCCTGACCATTAGGATACAGACCAAGGATTACGATCTCCTCGCCGATATTGTCTTTTAATATATCTACCAATTGTTCAGAATTGCTGATTTTATTTCTTCCGTTGGAGCCGATTACTGAAGTGATGATAAAACCTGGCTTAGCACCTGATTTTTTCCAATTTTCATCTTCAACAGCTGTGATTCCAGCACCGCCTTCTATGCTTAGTCTTTCTTTCATAGCAGGCTTGATGTCTTCAAAAGTCACGCCGTTAAAACTGACGATTTTTGGGGGAATGACTTTGACGATGTTTGTATCCCCTGAAATGTTTTTAAGCGTTGCAGTAGCTTTTGATTCTTTTCCTTTTCTCAGGTATTTGATTTCTACTTTATCTCCCGGGCGTTTTCTGGCGACCATTTCCTGAAGCTTTGCGACATTGTTTGTTTCAACACCATCGATACCGATGATGACATCACCTGGTTTTAACCCTGCCTCTTCACCGCCACTGCCTTCATTGACTCCTGCTACATAGACACCTCTTGAAGTGAATAATTTCTCAGAAATTCTATCCTCTAATTCAGGGGATACATCTTGGATACTTACACCCAATAAGCCTCTCTGTACAGCGCCATATTCCAAAAGGTCATCCATTACTTTTTTGACAATAGAACTTGGAACAGCAAATGCGTAACCGTTAAATGTTCCTGTTCTTGAAGCAATGGCTGTATTCACACCGATCAGTTCTCCGGCAAGATTTACCAAGGCTCCTCCTGAGTTGCCTGGATTGACAACTGCATCAGTCTGAAGGAATGATTCGATCTGAAGGTTATTTTCCAAATTCCTCAAAATGCCGATATTTCTCGCTTTGGCACTGATAATACCTGCTGTAACTGTAGAAGTCAAATCGAATGGATTACCCACAGCCAATACCCATTCACCGACTTTCATTTTGTCTGAATCGCCAAACTTTACAAACCGTAAACCGTTTGCTTCGATTTTCAGCAAAGCCAAATCCGTAGTAGGATCTGTTCCAATGACACGGGCAGTATATCTTGAATTATCTTCCAAAGAAATCTCGATTTTGGAAGCATTGTCGATGACGTGGTTATTGGTAACGATATAGCCGTCTTCGGATATGATTACTCCCGATCCGGAACTCATCCCTTCTCTTGGCTGCATGTCCCTTTCTGGATTACGAAAGCCAAAAAATTCTTCAAATGGATCCGATCCTCTTTGGTTTTGGGAAACAGTGACGCTGCTTTTAACATGGACTACCGCGGGTGTGACAGCAGCTGCTGAGGCGACGAAATTGATACCATCAGGTACATTAAATTTTTCATCAGACAACCAATTGACTAAACTTGTGTCCTGTTTGTCTGTGAAATTGGAGGCTGAATTTGGTTTGATCAGGTAGCTTGCCCCCGCAAGAGCAATTACTCCACCTAAGAGGGAAGCAAGGATGATTCCCAGGAAAAACTGCTTTTTATTCATTTTTATAGTGGTTTAAGTTCTGGTTTGTACACGAAATTTACATTGTCCTGTTATCAAATACCAAGCTTATTTATAGAATAGGTATAAGTTTTTAACAAGGATTAACAGAAAAGAATTTGAAGTGGAAAGTTTCCACTATTGTACAACAAAAAAAAAGGAAGTGGGTTTCCCCACTTGCCTTATTTTACTTCGATTTTTGCTTTGTTGACTTTCTTTTCCGCTTTTGGAAGGTTGATTTTGAGCAGTCCATCTTCATATACAGCTTCTATGCTGTCAGAATTAACATCATCTGGCAAATAGAATGACCTGCTAAAAGAACCATAGTGAGTTTCAAGTGAGTGGTAATTTTTCCCTTCTTTCTTCTCTTCCATTTTTCTTTCTCCTGATACAGTAAGTCTTCCCTCAGTCAAATCAAGATTGAAATCTGTTTTTTTCATCCCGGGGACGGAAACATGGAGCTCATATTTGCTCTCATCTTCAGAGATGTCTACAGCGGGAGTAAACTGCTTGAGGTTTTGTCCGATAGAGTCATTGAAGAATCTATCCAAAAGGGTGCTAAAGGTAGCCGGATAGGCCGGGTCAAGTTGGTTGTATTTTACGAGTTTCATGGTTTGATATTTTTTGGTTTAATCAATTTTATCCTCACCGTTACATTTATTAAATTTTGTACCAACTGAATAATCAAGCCATTTTGACATTAATTCCTTTAATTTACTCATTAATTCGGTCATTATGACGCGATTTGTTGCTTTAAAAGGTTTTCCTATCTTAGCTTATACATGAAAAGAGAGGAATTGAAAAAGTGCCCCACCTTGGCCGAATTCCCCAATCTCCTTACATTTAGATTGTAAAAATATACCCATGGGCTATAAAATCTTTTTTCTTTTTGCTTTTGTTTTTCTGACCTCCCATTTTGGATTTGCTCAGGAAATCCCCGTTGTAAGTTCCATCGACAGTCTTCTTGAACTGAATTTGGAAGAACAAATGAAGGAAGTTGTTGTAGACAAAAAACCTTCTTTGGAAGGAAGTATCAAAAAGGTCCAACAATATACCACGACGCTAAATGGCATGAATCAGGTTTTGAAAAAAGAACTTGATACGACTGAAATCATGCAGATTGTTCCTAATGCCCAGGGAGTTTTGGACAGGATTACCGAGACACTTTCCCCTGAGAATACTAAGATTAACCTGAGATACCTCACTGCATTAGAAAACCTACTGGCTTATAACGAAAGGAAAATAAGGGATAAGGATAAGGTGATTTATGATAGGATGGAAGAATTGGTCGGGCTCAAAGAAAAAATGGACAGTATCCAGAACGATGACCTGCTCAAATACAGCTTTAGGGATACAACTATGCTTGTCGAATATCAGGTTTCTATCAAGTCATTGAAAACTTTGGTTCATGAAACGGACAGTTTACTTAATTCCCAGAGGATTTTGACTGCAGTTATCCAATCAAGAGTTTCCACTATTTTGAATGATATTGATTTGAGGGTGGAAGATTTGAGACAGGCGCGGATCCAATTGGAAAGAACCCTATTTGAAAAAGAAAACAATTATATCTGGGAACCAAAGGATTTTCCAAATACAGACAGGCTTGTCGACATTTTTTTTGATGCACTCAGGATCAATAGGTGGATAATTGGGAATTATTTGTCTAGGAATATCCCTCTTACCCTTTTTCTTTTTGGTCTGGTTTATCTCCTTTATTTCTACATCAACTCAAACATCAAAAAGATAACGCTTGAAAAAGAGTTTTCGGGAATCATATTTGGGAGGTTAAAATACTTAAACAAGCATCCCTTTCTTGCGGCTTTGGTAGTTGTATTAGCCGTTTCTCCATTTTTTTATCCTTATCCGCCGGCAGTGTTTTTCGCCCTGCTTATGTTTATTTTGGTCACTATAGCTACTATTCTACTAAGAAGCCGATTGTCATCAAAGGCATACAGACTCTGGCTATTGGTGTATTTCCTGTTTTTCATAAGTGTGATCAGCAACCTTTATTGGGAGGTTGCCTATCAGGAAAGATGGCATTTGATATTATTCAATTTTTTAGGGATTATCCTTGGTTGGAAAATGATCAAACTTCAGCAGAAAAAGGAAGAAAACCTGCCTTCTTATATTAAAACCATCGTGATCATCTATATGATTTTCGAATCGGTTTCTTTTTTGACAAATATCTTTGGAAGGTTTAGTTTGTCAAAAATGATTGGAATTGTTGGTTCTATCAGTTTGTTGCATGCCGTTAGTTTGATAATTTTTGTAATCATACTCAAGGAAATTATCTATATCCAAATTGAAGTCAGCAAAAAGAACGGAGATGGTTTTACTTCTGCTGTTGCATTTTATGATATTCAAAAAAGAGTAAATAAGTTCTTCACATACCTTGCTATTATCATTTGGGGGTATTATTTCTTAGAAAGTCTCCATTTGTTGGATACCTTTTTGGAAATGGTTTTTAATTTCTTTGATAAGCCACGACAAATCCTCAATGCTTCTTTTACATATTCTCAGATTGCCGTCTTTATTCTGATCATTTATCTGTCCTCTTTTCTGGCAAATACCATTGGCTATTTTGCTTCCATAAAAGATGAGCAGCATGGGAATGAGAGAAGCAAAAGATTGGGCTCTTCCATTCTATTGATCAAATTGGCGGTATTTACTTTAGGATTTCTAATTGCTATCGCTGCCTCAGGCATTCCAATTGATAAAATCACCATCATACTTGGTGCTTTGTCTGTTGGTATAGGTTTTGGATTACAGACGATTGTTAATAACCTTGTTTCAGGGATTATTCTTGCTTTTGAAAGACCCATTCAGATTGGAGATACCATCCAAGTAGGGACTGTGGAAGGCGTTGTCAAGGATATTGGAATCCGTGCAAGCAAAATCAGAAATTGGGATGGCGCTGAGGTGATAATCCCTAATGGTGATCTTTTGGCGCACCACTTGACCAATTGGACACTTTCTGATAAATCCCGAAGGGTGGAATTGACAATTGGGGTTGCTTATAATTCTGATATGGATTTGGTGACAGCACTTATCCAAAAACAACTGGAAGTAGATGAAATTATGAACCTTCCTGCACCCAAGGTATTTTTACAGACTTTTGGGGACAATTCGGTAAATTTCCGGGTGCTCTTTTGGGTCAATGACGTGGATATCTGGGTATTGATCAGAGATCAGGTCATGCGTGGAATTTTCAAATCATTTAAAGAATACGGAATCGAAATTCCTTTTCCTCAAAGGGATCTTTATGTAAAAAGCTTTCCGGGTCTAATTGGAGAAAAGGTCATGAAACCAGGAGAAATAAGTCCTGAGGAAAAGCCAAAAGGGAAATCTGATTCTGATCCAAAATAGACTTAACGCCTATTTGGATCGCTGTCGGATAGCTTCATAAATCACCACACCCGCTGAGACGGAGACATTGAGACTTCCGATGTTTCCCGACATGGGGATTTTAACGAATTCATCGCTCAGTCCGATTAGCTCAGGGGAAATTCCGTCTTCTTCAGAACCCAAGATCAAAGCGGTAGGAATAGAAAAATCAGCTTCGTACATCAATCTGTCAGTTTTTTCACTGACACTGATGACATTAAGCCCCATTTTTTTCAGGTCTTTTACTGTATAATATAGGTTTTTTACCCGACAGATCGGAAGGTGGTTCAGTGCTCCTGCAGAGGTTTTGACTGCATCTGAGTTGATCTGCGCAGCTCCTTTTTCGGGGATGACGATGGCATGTACTCCTGCACAATCTGCTGTCCGGGCAATGGCGCCGAAGTTTCTCACATCTGTAATTCTATCCAAAACCAAAATAAGGGGGGAAATCCCTTTTGAAAAACATTCTTCAATGACATTGTCCAAAGATGCATATTCGATGGAGGACATATGGGCTACTACTCCCTGATGGTTTTTTCTTGTAATTCTGTTGAGCTTGGCGTCAGGGACACGGACAACGGGGATTTTCTCGTCTTTTGCCAGTTTGAGGAGTTCTTTGATAAGTTCATTGTTAACTTCTTTGTCAATCAAAATCTTGTCTATTTCCTTGTGGGCTAGGATTGCTTCCATGACAGCCCTAGTACCGAATATAAAATCCTTATCCTGCTCGCCTTTGTTGATCAGAAAACCATCTGCGCGTTTCTCCATAATGTAATGCTTTTGAACCATTCGGGCTGTAAGGCCCTTGACCTATTGAGTGTGTAAAAACTAGGGGTCAGAATATTTTTGACCCGCGCAAAGGTAAAGGTTATTTTTGAAATTGAGTCAGGTGTTCCATAAGACCAACTTTCACTGTCCTGCCTGAAGTACACTTCGTTTGGAGGCCCCATGACTGTATAGACCATTCCACGGTCTGTTTTCCAACCTTCTTTGAAATCCGTAAATAGGATATTGGCAAACTCTATCTGCTTGAAATATTCTTTGATGAGTTTTTTGGCAGACACAGTGTCTTTGGTCAAGGTGTACCAATATTGGTCCAAAGCGATTTTTTTATCTGCGGCTTCTTTTAGGAGTTCATGCTCCCTTCTTGTGGAAATGTAAGTGACCATATCCACCATTTCATCGTAATCCTTTACCCTTGGGAAAATGTCATGCACAGTTTTTAACATTACCCCTTGTGTAGAATTGGTATCAGACTGTATGAAGTAATATCCCTCGCCTGCAAAGGCCTTTGGGAGATTTGCCAAAAAGCTGCCTTGATATTCTACTTTTACCTCCCTTGGGACAGGTGCAGGCCGGATTTCCATCGGTGGCATCGGGACATCAAAGGTGTTGGGATAAAAGAAAGTATGGAGGTTGACAATCCCTCTGCCTTTAAATTCTATCGGTTCATTTTGAATCAAAAAGTTTTGATCAAAAGGAATCTTGTCTTCATAATAAACACCAAAATTAGAATGGCCGAATATAAAAGGACTAATCAGATCCATGTGGTAAAAATATTCATCCCCCTGTCTTGTATCTACCGCTTTTATCAGGGCAATCGCCATTTGCTGACTTTCAGGCACAGTCACTCTTTTCTCAAAATAATAGTGGTAGTCTGTATCACGGATAATGTCCTGACTGTTGAGCCTGATCAAATTTTGGTCAGTCAGGGGTTCCTGAAAACTTGAAACCACACCATAATAAAATTCATAGCTGCCAAATTCTATATCTTCCTCGATCTTTTCGACCGTCATCTGGAGCAGGAAAGTCCTGTTTGATTCTTCGACAGGGATGATTTTTAAAGATATCCTTGAGTAACGAGAATACCTCAGTGCCTGATTGGCCGTTTCGAGATTTTGTTGTGCTAAAATGATTGAGGGAATGCAAAAGAGGAATAATACCAGGCCTATAATTGGCTTTATTTTGTCGCTGATTTTTTGTCCTATCATCTTGTATTAAAAATTAACCTTATTTTTGCCCAAATTAATGAAAATTTGAATGGCTACCTATACAACGGAAATCGCTTCGGATAAGTTGGTGAGTGACAATCCCATCCATCAGCGTCTGCTCAAAGCGTACATTGCTGCCAAACCTTTGGTCAGCGGAAAGCTCCTCGAAGTGGGTTGTGGTGAGGGAAGAGGGGTAGAGGTTTTGTTGGAAAATGTAGACAGCTACCTCGGGATCGACAAAATCCAAGAGGTGATTGAGAACCTTAAAGTCAAATTTCCAGGAATCCAATTTGAACAAGCCGTGATACCTCCTTTTTCCGGTTTGAAGGACAATACCTATGATACCGTGGTCAGCTTTCAGGTCATCGAGCATATCCAAAATGACAGGCTTTTTTTGCAGGAAATATATCGTGTGCTGAAGCCCGGCGGCAAAGCGATCATTTCCACGCCCAATATTAAGCATACCCTTTCGCGAAACCCTTGGCATATAAGGGAATACACAGGCACGCAACTGACAGATCTGTGCAAGGGGATTTTTGATAAAGTGGAATCTCTGGGAATCGGGGGGAATGAAAAAGTATGGAATTACCACGAAGCCAACAGGGCCTCAGTCCGCAAAATCATGAGATTTGATATTTTGGATCTGCAATACCGGCTTCCGGCTTTTGTGTTGAGGTGGCCATATGAAATCCTGAATAGGATGAACCGCAACAAACTCCACCAACAGCAAGGCGCTTCCGTCACCGACATCAGCTATGAAGACTATCTCCTTGTCGACCACACGGATAAAGGTTTGGATTTGTTTTATGTGTTGTATAAGAAAGGCTAATCCCAGGTAGTGAAATAGAAATTAATTAAAAAAAAGGCGTAGGTTTATTCTACACCATTTTATTTAGTGGAATTTGTAATTCAAATGACCAAGAATTATCTTTCGATTTAGCGACCGTTAGAATTGGCCAATTGTAAATTTGGAACTATGGATGTATTCAACATACTTATTGGAATTTCATTTATTCTTGTTTCACTTATCATTTTCATTATTCAAATTAGGGAAGGAGCGTACAAGAATAAAAATGGTGCCACAATTGGAGATTTAAAATTAACTAGTGCAGGGTTATTTTCTTTTTTAGGTGGTTTATATTTTTTAATTTATGGGTTTTAATTTCCCTGTTTTTGGGGAAAACACAATTCCTTTCTTTACCCTTTTGCTCCCAAAAACCGGCAACATCGCATTTCCATAACCCCGAGCGGCGGTGCTTGGAGATTGGTGAAAGTATATTAGGATCTGAGAAGCACCTTGCACGGGGCTAGTATTATTTCGAGCTGCCGCGGCGGACTGTTAGTCGGAGTTGGCTTTGGTTGAAAATTTATACTTCAGGGAAATTCTATTTTGGAACGCCTGTGGGGAGGAAGTCGGCGGACCGGGCCGGCGGAGGGATAGAGCGTGGATAGGATTCCGCCGACTTGAATTTTTTGGTTACTTTTTGTTTCAAGACAAAAAGTGACATGAGGAAGAGACGTAAAGAAAATACTTTAGGAAAGAATAGAAATGTATTGATCAATCAACCTTCCCTGTTTTTGGTGTAAACCCTATTCCTTACTTTACCCTTTTCCTCCCAAAAACCAGAGACGTCTCATTTCTATAACCCCGAGCGGCGGTGCAAAGAGATTTGTTAAAGAAAAAAATCTGAGAAGCACCTTGCACGGGGCTATTGTTATTTCGCCCGCTTTGGGGCTGCTAGTCTAAGTGAGAATAGTTAAATTATTCCCAAAGAGTAACACCATCAATGTATTTGAAATCTTTGATATTCAAGGTGAATAACTGTATTTCATAAAAAATTGCCGTAGCAGCAAGCAAGGAATCAGGTAAAGAAAGGTGATGACTTAAAGTGTATTTCTTTAATAGATCTAGTGAAATGGAAGATATAGTTTCATTTACTGGAAGTACATGTGTGAGTTCGATAAGCTTGTTTATTTTGACCATTTCAGATTTATTTAAAGCTCCGAAAATCAATTCTCCGGCAGTAACCATAGAAACAGATATCCTGTCTTCCCCAATTGACTTAAGCTTATCAATAATCAATGAATTATTTTTTAACAATTCAATTAGAATATTTGTATCACAAAGTATCAGGTCCTTTTTGGCCATGCTTTTTCTCTAAGCTTAGTTAAATCAACCTCTCTGTTTTCCCAAAGTCCTGCAAAATCAAAAATTGATTTGGTTTTTATTTCAGTTTTGATTTTTTGTCTTTTAATGGATTTCTTGATCTTAATCAGATTTCTCTTTTCAAGATTGTCAAGTAAGGCTATCGCCTTTTCATCTATTATTTCAATTGAAATGGTTTCCATATCCTAAATATATTAAGAACGCCTTTTAAAACCTCAATAGAAGGAACAACAATTTTCGGTTCTCTACTCGTTGCAGATTATTTTACACCCGAGCGGCAGTGCAGGGAGATTGGTGGAAGTAGGATAATCAGAGAAGCACCTTGCACGGGCCTACTAAGAATTCGCCCCTAGGGGGCAGACTGTTGGTGGGGTTGATTTCTGTTTTGAAATCAGGATAGACCAAAAAAAATCCGAGTCCTTTGCAGGACCCGGATTTTGGATTTAAAAAACCAAACAAATTATCTTCTATCCAACAGGCTGCCTCCGGCTGAACCGGGCCCAAGGATTTTTTCCAACTCTGCTTTGAGTTTTTCCGAGATTTCGGAATAACCTCTTTCATCCAACAGCGGGATGAAGAACTTCAACATTTCTATCGAAATCAGGGCTTCGCGGTCATAATCCCGACCTGTCTTTTTGTAAAACTCCAGCATCTGAATGGACTTGTGGGAAATTTTATCCACAACATCCAGAGCTAAATCATCCTCTCCAACCTCAAACAGCAAAGGAACCGACTGTCCGCTTGCCAAATCATATGCAACAGCCTCATGAGGCATGACCTTCATACTGAATTTCAACAATTCCGCAGCCCTTTCCATATCCTCTTCGTCTAACAACGCAATGGCAATACTGTTTACCGCAGAGCGGTGATTGGAGGTAAATCTCCTGAATTCATCATCGAAATAATTGTCAGGATTGTCCATTCCCCTGAAAGCAAACTTCTCCATCATATTGGTATAAGCTAGGTCGGTATTCACCAATTCGGTTCTCATACCCTCAGGTTTTCTCACAGGAAGCAACCTGTAAGTCATGCCTTCCATCACCACATAGTCTTCGATGTCAAGTGTGATGGTAGCCAATGAGGTGTTGTTAAAATAGATAGGCCTTTCCCAATTGTTGGTGGTAATCAGGTCGATCAGCATCAGGTTACCTTTTGTGAGGTAATTCCCTTTGATCCTGAGGTTGATTTGCTCGGTCATCAGACCTTCCATTGACTCGGGGATTAGGCCTTGGATATAGACATTTTCCAGGTCGACATCTAAGATCAGGTTCCTCGAAGGCACCATGTTATAGGTATTTTTGCTTCCTGACGCTGCCAATTTCAAAAGATCACTGCCGTTGTTGAGGAGTTTGAGGTATTCTGAAGCTGAGATGGCTTGAAGGTTCTCTCTTTCCATTACATAAAGGACATCATTGGTGCCTTTTTTATAATTTTTTGGATCCAAAGAAAATGGCAAAGCAGCCGATTCATTGACCGGACGGGCCATTTGCTCCACATACCAATCTGTATCAAAGTAACTCAATACCACCACCCGCACATCAGTTCTGAAGCCTTCAACCTCCTGTACATACCAAAGCGGGAAAGTGTCATTGTCACCACCGGTAAACAAAATTGCATTTGGAGCACATGAAGCAAGGAAGTTTCTGGCTGAATCAACAGAGAAAAATCTTCCCTGTCTGTTGTGGTCGTCCCAGTTTTGGTTGGCCATCAATACCGCCACCGGCACAGTCGCGAGCGTGGCGATGATACCTGCCACGACGAGATTCTTGTTCAATCTTTCTATATAGTATGCCAAGGCCATCACGCCAAGACCTATCCAAATCGCAAAAGCATAGAAAGAACCCACATAGATATAATCCCTTTCTCGAGGCTCAACAGGCGGAGAATTGAGGTATAATACCAATACAACACCCATCATCAGAAACAACATGGCTGAGATAAAGAAAGACTTGTTGTCTTTTTTTGCCTGAAAGACCAAACCGATCAAACCCAAAATCAAAGGCAGCATCAGGTAGTTGTTATGCGCTTTGTTTTCTTTGATATAATCAGGATAGATATCTGAGAAAAAATCTGTGATTCCCATCCAAGGCGCATCTGCAAAATCACTTTCCCTTCCTGAGAAATTCCACATAAAATACCTCCAATACATATGCCCAAGCTGATGGGTAAACATAAAATAGAGGTTGTCTCCGAAAGTTGGTTTTTGACCTTCTCTCAATCCAAGCTTCGATTGGTAGATTTGTTTGTGGCGGTCTTGGGTGGAATAAATCCTTGGTAGGATGGTTGTCCTCGCAGGATCATATTCATTGACTGTAGAATAATCCACGATTTCATACCTGTCTGTTCCTTTCATATAAATTGGGGCACCCTCTTTTTGATCAACCAATTCGGCATCAAAATACTGACCATGGATCAAAGGACGATAACCATATTGCTCCCTTTTCAAGTAAGAAACATAGCTGATGATATCCTTTGGCGCATTTTCATTGATGACAGGATCTTGGTTGGCACGGATGACAATAAGCGCGTATGACCCATAACCAATCAGAATAAATACAAGGGAAACCAAAACAGTATTGAGAATGACTTTTCCTTTTTTGATGGAATAGAGAATTCCATAAATCACGGAACCCAAAAACAAAGCGGAAAAGACAACTATTCCAGATCCAAATGGCAACCCAATGCTGTTGACAAAGAAAATCTCCATGGAACCTGCAAGACTTGGAAGCCCGGGGATGATCAAATTGTTGATGATAATCAATGCAAAGCCACCCAATAAAAGGGCAATGATACCTCCTTTGAGATTTGGATTAGGATATTTTTTGAAATACACCACCAAAGCCAAAGCCGGTAAAGTAACAAGGTTCAGCAAGTGGACACCAATCGATAATCCCACCAAATAGGCGATAAATATCATCCATCTGTTTTCTTCCTTTTGGTCTTCGATCACATCCCACTTCAGAAATGCCCAAATGACTATCGCTGTAAAGAAGGAAGACATGGCATACACTTCTGCTTCCACGGCAGAGAACCAAAAACTGTCTGTAAAAGTATAGATGAGAGAACCCACCACACCTGCACCCATCAGGGTGATGATTTGGCCTTTGGTTTCTGTTCCTTTTTGAATCTGGAAAAGTCTACGACCGAATAAGGTAATGGTCCAAAACAGGAAAAGCACTGTAAATCCTGAGAAAACAGCACTTCCGACATTCATCCAATAGGCTACAGCTAATCCGTCTCCGAATGCCAGAAATCCGAACATTCTATAAATCAACAGGAAAAACGGCGCTCCCGGAGGATGTGGTACCTGCAGTTTGTAGGATACAGCTATGAATTCTCCCGGATCCCAAAAACTGGCGGTCTGTTCCACTGTCAATATAAAGACGGTAGTTGATAGAAGAAAAACCAGCCATCCTGTGAGGTTATTGGCCTTTTGATAGTCAAGCATTGTTTTTGAAATAATAGTTTCGGGCGAAAATAATCAATAAATCCTAATCCATCTGTTTTTTAACAGCATTTAAGGTATTGTGATAAAAATTACTGTTCAACATTGGCCCTGTCTGTAGCTTTGTATCATCTAAATAATAATAACCATGAGTGCACAACCAAAAACATTCAGCGAATTGATTTCAGGCGACCAACCTGTTTTGGTGGATTTCTTTGCCACCTGGTGCGGTCCCTGCAAAATGATGCAACCTATACTAGAAGATACAGCCCGTCAGGTGGGTGATAAAGTCAAAATCATCAAAGTGGATGTGGACCGAAATCCCTACGCCGCCAGTGCGTATCAGGTTAGAGGTGTTCCGACTTTGATTTTGTTCCAAAACGGTAAACCCCTTTGGAGACAATCAGGCGTCGTTCCTGCCAATCAATTGGTCAAAGTAATAGAGGACAACTTGAGTCAGAAAGTGTAATTTAAAAATGTGACAAAAGTCATTTTAAAGAAAAATACAGAAAGATAATTTTACATATCATTCAACTGAAAAAAATAAAAAAAGCATATGACAATTGAACAGATCTATACCGGATGTTTGGCTCAGGGAGCCTACTATATCGAGTCGGATGGCGAAGCCGCTGTGATTGATCCTTTGAGAGAAGTACAGCCCTACATTGAAAAAGCTGAAAGAAGGGGAGATACTATCAAGTATGTTTTTGAAACCCACTTTCACGCTGACTTTGTTTCTGGTCACAAGGATTTATCCATCAAAACCGGCGCTCCGATTGTATTCGGACCTACGGGAATGAAGATGGGGTTTGATGCTATTGTTGCCAAAGACGGTCAGGAATTTCCGCTTGGCAAAGCAAAAATCAGGGTAATCCATACTCCCGGACATACCATGGAAAGTACCTGCTTCCTTTTGATCAATGAGGAAGGAAAAGAGGAAGCCTTGTTTACAGGTGATACTTTGTTTATCGGAGATGTGGGAAGACCTGACCTTGCGCAGAAAGTCATTGCTGACTTGACCCAAGACAAGCTTGCAGCCCATCTCTATGATTCATTGAGAGATAAAATCATACCCTTGGCTGATGATATTATCGTCTATCCAGCACACGGTGCGGGAAGTGCATGTGGCAAAAACATGAGCAAAGAGACTACCGATACTTTGGGCAATCAGAAGAAGACCAACTATGCACTTCAGGAAATGACCAAAGAGGAATTTATCAAGGAAGTGACTACGGGACTTACTCCTCCTCCGGCTTATTTCCCTCAAAATGTCATGATGAATATTCAGGGATATGAGTCTATTGATACAGTGTTGAACAGAGGGTTCAATCCACTAAGTCCTGCGGCATTTGAAGCTGCTGCCAACGAAACGGGTGCGGTTGTTATCGATACAAGAGATGCGCAGGTTTTTGCAAAAGGTTTTATCCCCAACTCTATCAACATCGGTATCGATGGAAGTTTTGCGGTATGGGTAGGAGCATTGGTTCCGGACCTCAAGCAGGAAATCCTGATCGTAGCTGAGGAGGGAAGAGAAGAAGAAGTCATTACAAGACTTGCAAGGGTTGGATATGACTTCTGTATCGGATACCTCAAGGGTGGTTTTGAAGCTTGGAAGGCCGATGGCAGAGAAGTGGATTCAATCAAGACTGTGACCACTGACGAGCTATCCCACATCATCGAAAAAGAAGGTGCAAATATCCTGGATGTAAGGAAAAACAGTGAATACCTCAGCGAACATGTGATTGATGCAGAAAATGCGCCGTTGGATTATATCAATGACAGCATGGCTCAGATCAATAAAGACAAGACCTACTATGTCCACTGTGCAGGAGGTTATAGATCGATGGTATTCTGTTCTATCTTGAGAGCCAGAGGTTTTGACAATCTCGTGGATATCAAAGGAGGATTTGACGCCATCAAGGATTCCTCTTTGTTCAAAGTAAGCGACTATGTATGTCCTACTACCTTGCTCTAAAAAGTAATTACAAAAGAGTTGTGTTTTACCCCACATGGCAAGACTTTGGTCTTGCCATTTTCATTTCGAATCAAAAAAAGTGATAAATGTCACTGTAATTGGATGGAAATCTGGGCAATTTTGAATACAATGCGATTGATCAGTTTGATGCTGTTTTTGGGGTTAATTTTCCCAGCAGTAGCGCAGGAAAATCACATAGATTCACTTTCTGGCCATGAAGAATCCGGCAGGAAATTGGGACATGATCTTGAAAAAGGAAAATTTGATTTCCACATCAGGTCATTTCTTATGTCTACCCATAACAGGGGAGACTTGCTTGATTATTCAGCACTGGGAGTTGGTGCGGGATTGGGTTACCTCAGCCCGGTATATAAAGGATTCCAAGTAGGGTTCAGCGGCTTTTTTGTGTTTCAGTTGTTTGAAAACAATCTTGCTGTAGCTGATCCAACTACCGGTGCAGGCAATAGGTATGAAATCCTGCTGTTTGACATGCACGATCCTGAGAATATGACGGATCTTGACAGATTGGAAGAGTTCTTTATTTCTTACAAAAGAGGAAATTTTAGAACGGTCTTTGGAAGACAAAAGATCAATTCGCCTTTTCTCAATGAACAGGACAACAGGATGAGGCCCAATATATTTAGTGGCCTTACTGTCAATTACCAAAAGTCCAATTGGGAAACAACAGCTTCTTGGTTGAGTGCAGTGACCATAAGGGGTACTGTGGATTGGTTTAGTATGGAAGAATCGTTTGGGGTGTATCCTTTTGGGAGAAATCCATTTGGAGAACCATCCAATTATTCCCATAACATTTCTTCAAAAGGAATGGGTATGATCGGACTGAAGTATCGAAAAGATGGTTTTTCCGCTCAGGGATGGAATTATTTTGCAGAAAATGTCTTTAACATGAGTTTTTTGCAAGGTGATTATGTTCTGGGTCTTGGACATGCCTCGGTCGACTTGGGCGGTCAGGGTTTCTTTCAGACAGCTGTCAATGGCGGAGGAAACTCAGAAATTGAAAAGACCTACATGCTTCCGGATGAAAAGTCATTTGGATTTGGCGCAAAAATCGGACTAAACTCAGGACGGCATCACATTTCAGCCAATTTTCTTGGAATAAATGACAGGGGTAGATTCCTTTTCCCACGAGAATGGGGCAGGGAAAACTTCTATGCAAGTATGTCAAGGGAGAGGTATGAGGGAAGTGGTGATATGGATGCGTTGGTCTTCAAATATGCCTATGATACGCCTATCAATGGTTTGAATGCGCAGTTTGGAGCAGGCAAAGTCAATCATGGAGGGTTGGATTCATTCAAAACAAACAAATACGGAATCCCATCTTATTACCACTTTACAGGTCTATTGGACTACAGATTCAGCAATTACCTAGAAGGATTGGATATTCAGTTTATGGTAGCCCAAAAAACTGCCCAAAACCAGGCCGAAGTTCCCGACAAGTATAGGATCAATAGGGTAGATATGTGGAATTTAAACTTTATTATTGATTACAGATTTTAAAACTAAACAAACAAAAAGAATACAATGGAACAGTTTATTGAATGGATTAAGCAGCCTTGGCCTTGGTGGATAGCTGGTCCGATGATCGGGCTTATCGTCCCTACTTTGTTGATTGTCGGAGGCAAAGCCTTCGGGATATCTTCCTCCTTGAGGCACGTCTGCGCTATGTGTGTGCCGGCCAATATTCCTTTCTTTACCTATGATTGGAAAAAGGAATTGTGGAACATCGCATTTGTCATCGGTGTCGCCATCGGAGGCTTTATTGGCCATAACTTACTGGCAAATCCCGAAATGATAGAAGTTGCCGAGTCCACACAGCGTGATTTGGCTGCTCTTGGTATCACGGATTACAGAAGCATCATGCCTCACGAGATTTTCACTTGGGAGAATTTATTTACTGCTAAAGGCTTACTGTTCTTCGTAATAGGTGGATTCTTGGTAGGATTCGGTACCAGGTACGCAGGAGGATGTACTTCAGGACACGCGATCATGGGTATCAGTTCGTTGCAGTGGCCGTCAGTCGTCGCCACGATCTTCTTCATGGCAGGAGGATTCTTGATGACGCATCTCTTTCTTGGTCCTTTGATGAAATTAGTAGGCTTTTAATCTTTAGAAAAAAATGGGAACAGCAGTAAAAAAAGGAGAAAAACCGAATGTCGGAGCAACTCCAAATAAAGAACAAAAAGGCGAAAGTCCATTGGAGTTATTAATGTACTTGATCATCGGAGTGGGTTTCGGTATTATTTTCATAAAAGCCGAAATTGTATCATGGTTTAGAATTCAGGAGATGTTCAGGTTACAGTCATTCTTTATGTATGGGGTAATAGGTTCAGCTATTGTGGTAGGTGCGCTATCGATTCAGGTTATCAAATGGTTTAATATTAAGACTATCAAAGGCGATAAAATCGTCATAACCGATAAGGAATTTAGAAAAGGACAGATCATAGGAGGATTTATCTTTGGATTGGGTTGGGCGCTGACAGGAGCGTGTCCGGGACCTCTTTTTGCACAAATAGGAAGTGGGTTCACTGTTATTCTGGTGACCTTAGTCAGCGCAGTAGCAGGCACTTGGGTTTATGGAAGGTTTTCCCATAAATTACCAAATTAAAAATACCCTATGTCTCTATTGGTATAGTATTTGTAGTTTAAAATTTCCGTAAATTGAACTTAAACACTTGGCTGCTTCCGAAAGGAAGTGGCTTTTTTTTTCAACTTCTAAAGAACCTTCTTTATGGACCTGAAAATATAATTCAGGGTTTTTCTTCAATTTTTTTTAGCGAATTGCAAAAAAAAGATACCGAAATAGGTTAATCAAGGAAAATCACAAAGGGACATATTTATTTTAATATTTAACTATTTCTCTAAGGGTATTTTCATCTTTTTACTTTTTACTGAATTGTTTTAATTCGCATTTTTTTAAAAATCATATCAATTTAAGTGTATATAATTATTGTTTTTATTATAAATAATGGTTTGTAATAAAAATTATCCTTTTTTTTTCTATAAAAGATGCTAAATTTAAAAACAAATTTCACCGTTTTTCTCTCTTTTTCTCAATCACCATAATCTATATTCTGACCAATGAATTTCCAGATTCTCTTTGTGGTAATGCTTCTCGCCACCGCCACTTTCAGCAGCCTGATTCTAATTTTCAACAAGGACAAAAGCATTCAGCCGATTAAGCTCCTTTACACCTCTTTATTTTTTTATAACTTTTGTTTGCTTATCTATTATATATGGTTTGAAGCGGGTTTTATCAAAGAAGCTCCGTATTTACTACGGACAGTCAGCCCTTTTATGTACCTCTGTGCTCCTTTCTTTTTCTTGTTTTTCAGAAATTCACTTATTGGAAAGAGTGGTTTTAAAACCTTGGATGCCCTCCATTTTTTGCCATTTTTGATACATTTTATAGATCTGATTCCTTTTTACATTCAATCACAAGAAGTAAAATTGGCTTTGTCGGAAACTTTGACCTTAGATCCGGCCAAAATCAATGTTGAAGCTAGCGGATTGATTCCTATCCAATTTCATTTCATCTTCAGGATAATTTTGCAGACAGTTTATTTTGGCTATTCAATCTATTTAGCCTTTAAGCACCGACCTGAAGTGTTTGATTTTTTTGGCGGAAAAAAGATTTGCAACGATTTTATGATTGCATTTATAGTATTGGGCTGGCTGGTGGTATTTCAGCTTGCTTATGCAGTGATTGAAAATTTAAACCTTTTGCATATTGTTGATTGGACTGCGGAGAATTATCTGATCAGAAGGATGTCTCTTCTTGGGCTGTTTTTTTTAAATCTTTTTGTGAATTTCAAGCCGGGGTTCCTTGTGGGTTTCCTTTCTGAAAAAGAAAGCAAGATGGAAGTGGAGGAAGAAATGCAAGTCAAGGTTACCGACACAATTGCATTCCATATCCCAAATCTGCCTTCCAAAACTGCCAACGAAATACCTGATTTTATTTCCCAAATTGATACCGAACTGATCAAATCACAGATTTTGAATGTAATTGAGGAAGAAAAGATTTTCGTGAAAAATGGAATCACATTACATCAGTTTGCCGGCAGGATCAATGTTTCACCAAAATCAGTGTCCTACATCATCAACAGGGAGTTTGGAAAAGGTTTTAATGAATTTTTAAATCAATACAGGGTAGAATACGCCATCTCAAAAATAGAGCAAGGCTACCTTGATGATTATACACTGGAAGCTCTAGGAGAGATTTCTGGGTTTAATTCCCGGACTACTTTTTTCAATGCTTTTAAAAAAGAGATGGGGTTTAGTCCTTCTGAATTCTGGAAAAAATTCCAAGAAATTCCCACTTGATTAAATTCCAAGTAAAATAACCTGGTTCTAAATTTTTTTATCAATTCTTATTCCTTCGAAACCTATCCGGTTAATCTAAAAGGTATGATGGATACCCTCTCTGCTTCTTAATAGGCTTGAATTAACCCGTATTTATTGTTAGCATTTAACACTAATCACTATCTTTTTTTCTTAGGTAATCTAAAAAATAATCTATTCTCCCGGTTTCATTTTTTTGGGGCGCATAGGAAAAACCTTCCATCAATTCTAATATGAACGGTGTATTTTCTGTTTTTTCAAAAAATTTCTTACCTGCATAGATAAATGCCGATTTGATTTTAATACGAGAATTTTGGATTTCAAATCTGGGTAAATCCTGTTAAATGGAAGCATGTTTCAAAATCCGATTTTGAAACATACAAAAGTTGAATCCTGCCTGGGTATTGGTTTGCTTTACAATACAATACGAAGGAACTACTCATCACCCATAAGAAAATTCCTCCACTCTATCCTAGGATTACCTATTCGTCAATCATGCAGAGACCTTCTCTATTTGATTTTTGTAAAAGTCAATTATAAAATTAAATAAACTAAGTATTTCAAAAAAAAACACCCCTAAAATGAAGAAGAATTTCCTTTTTATTTTCCTATTCCTTTCCACTTTGGTCGGTTATGGCCAAGTAGGTATTGGAACCGAAAAGCCAAATGCCTCGGCGGCTTTAGAAATCCTTTCAACTGAAAAAGGATTGCTTATTTCCAGAATGTCAGAATCCCAAAAGCTTGCTATTCCTTCACCGGTAGCTGGACTTTTAATCTATCAACTAGATAAAGAAGATGGCTTTTATTATTTCGATGGAAATGCTTGGATACTACTTAATACCTTAATCCCTGGTCCTGTTGGCCCTCAAGGTCCTGCAGGATTGGACGGTGCTGACGGAATTAATGGATTAAATGGTGCAACAGGACCAATGGGACCACAGGGCCCGGCAGGATTAAACGGTATAGACGGAGCGACAGGGCCCCAAGGTCCCGCAGGATTGAACGGTATTGACGGTATCAATGGATTAGACGGAGCGACCGGCCCCCAAGGCCCGGCAGGTTTAAATGGAGTTGATGGTATTAATGGATTGAACGGTGCAACAGGACCGATGGGACCCCAGGGCCCCGCAGGTTTAAATGGTGCAGATGGAGCGACTGGCCCCCAAGGCCCGGCAGGTTTGAATGGAATTGACGGTATTAATGGTGTAAATGGATTAGACGGAGCAACAGGACCAATGGGACCACAAGGCCCGGCAGGTTTAAATGGTGCAGATGGAGCAACCGGACCCCAAGGCCCGGCAGGTTTGAATGGAATTGACGGTATTAATGGTGTAAATGGATTAGACGGAGCAACAGGACCAATGGGACCTCAAGGACCTCAAGGTCCGGCAGGTTTGAACGGTGCTGATGGAATCAATGGATTGGACGGAGCAACCGGACCAATGGGACCACAGGGCCCGGCAGGTTTAAATGGTGCAGATGGAGCGACCGGACCCCAAGGCCCGGCAGGTTTGAATGGAATTGACGGTATTAATGGTGTAAATGGATTAGACGGAGCAACAGGACCAATGGGACCTCAAGGCCCGGCAGGTTTGAACGGTGCTGATGGAATCAATGGATTGGACGGAGCAACCGGACCAATGGGCCCCCAAGGTCCCGCAGGATTGAATGGTGCTGATGGAATAAATGGATTAGACGGAGCAACAGGACCGATGGGACCCCAGGGACCAGCAGGTAACGATGGATTGGACGGGGCAACCGGACCAATGGGCCCCCAAGGTCCGGCAGGTTTAAATGGTGCTGATGGTATCAATGGATTGGACGGAGCAACTGGACCGATGGGACCACAGGGCCCGGCAGGATTAAACGGTATAGACGGAGCGACAGGGCCCCAAGGTCCCGCAGGATTGAATGGTGCTGATGGAATAAATGGATTAGACGGAGCGACCGGACCAATGGGACTCCAAGGACCGCAAGGCCCGGCAGGTTTAAATGGTGCTGATGGTATCAATGGATTGGACGGAGCAACTGGACCGATGGGACCACAGGGCCCGGCAGGTTTAAACGGTATAGACGGAGCGACAGGGCCCCAAGGTCCCGCAGGTTTAAATGGTGCTGATGGAATAAATGGATTAGACGGAGCAACTGGACCGATGGGACCCCAGGGACCAGCAGGTAACGATGGATTGGACGGGGCAACCGGACCAATGGGCCCCCAAGGTCCGGCAGGTTTAAATGGTGCTGATGGAATAAATGGATTAGACGGAGCAACTGGGCCGATGGGACCGCAAGGTACTGCAGGTTTGAACGGAGTTGATGGATTGGACGGAGCAACTGGACCAATGGGACCCCAAGGCCCGGCAGGTAACGATGGATTAGACGGAGCAACAGGACCAATGGGACCACAAGGACCGGCAGGTAACGATGGATTGGACGGGGCAACCGGACCGATGGGACCCCAAGGCCCTGCAGGTAACGATGGATTAGACGGAGCAACCGGACCAATGGGACCACAGGGACCGGCTGGTTTAAATGGTGCTGATGGTATCAATGGATTGGACGGAGCAACTGGACCAATGGGACCCCAAGGACCGGCAGGTTTGAATGGAGCTGATGGATTAGACGGAGCAACAGGACCAATGGGACCCCAAGGACCTGCAGGAAACGATGGATTAGACGGAGCAACAGGTCCAATGGGACCTCAAGGCCCGGCAGGTGCAACAGGAGCTACCGGACCAGCGGGTACCTATACTGCAGGCACAGGGATTGATATTTCAGGTGGTGTCATTAGCGCAACTGGTGGTTCATCATCAATGCCGGACTTTGCTTATGCTTACATCGGAAACGCAAGTACTTTAGGAGCTCAAACGCTGACATCAATGTTTCCTGCAGCTACCTATGTGAATGGAGTTACAATGAATGGATCATCAATAACTTTGAATGCAGGTAAAATGTACGAAGTAACAGTAGCATTTTATATCTACAACGCTACGGGTGGTCATACATTCAGAATGAAAGATGCTACGAACAGTGCATACCTCGGAACAGAAATTTATTTTGGACAAGGTGGTTCAGATGTTTCTTACAACATTTCAACAACAAACTTCTTATACAAAGCAGAAACGGATGTTGTTTTGGAACTTGAGAAAACACAAGGAACAGATGTAAACCTGATTGGTAAGATTGTGGTAAAAGAAATCAAATAAAAAGGTTGAATAAAAGGCAGGTCATAAAATTGGTTTTTGCCGCATTAGATTCAATCCTTTAATACCCGATTTTTATTTGGATAGGCTTGAAAAAGCTTACATACACAAAAATGATATGAAAAATAGGTTAATACTCTCAGTAGGGATTTTTCTTCTTACTATTATTTCAACAGAGCTCTTTTCCCAAAGCCTCACCTTGGTTGGAGATGCTAAGTTAAGCTTGACGGGAGAAGGCACGATATTTTCCGCGCCTTCAATAAAACTCAGGGACAACAGCCAAATCATCCAAGCGGAGGCGATAAAATTGCCTTTTGGAAGATTTATTGAGTTATTAAGTCCAGATGCTTTATTGAAGACCCGGATGATGCAAAAAGGTGATATTGCTACCATAAAGGTAGGTATCGGTACTAAAACAGGTATAAGCATTATCAACCGATCCACGGCCACTGCTTATTCAATCGGCATGGAATCGGGGAGCGAACCGGAATCTTTACCATATTTCTGGAAAGTCACTCCCCTAAATGAGGATGGAATTGCGGACTTGCAGTTTTCGTGGACTAAAGAAGCTGAGCCGGAGGATTTTGAGTTGAAATCTTTGGTTAGAAAGGAAGGTTTGGATTGGCTTTTTGAGGATAGCCAGGAAATACAGGATACTTCTGTCCAA
The DNA here is from genome assembly GCF_024813435.1 of Aquiflexum gelatinilyticum. Lineage (NCBI taxonomy): Bacteria > Pseudomonadati > Bacteroidota > Cytophagia > Cytophagales > Cyclobacteriaceae > Aquiflexum > Aquiflexum gelatinilyticum. The sequence goes on along the minus strand of NZ_JANAEZ010000004.1, from coordinate 300,973 downwards.
CTTAAAAACCATGCTCTTTATAGAGCCTCAGCTTCTGCATTTACCATCTCAACAGTCAGAATGGATACTGATAATGATGGCGTTCCTGATATCCAGGAGATAAGGGAAGGATCTGATACAATTGATCCAACCGATTATCTGGATACAGATGGAGATTTGGTTCCTGATTATATAGAAGGCATCCAAAATACAAATCCATTGGACCCGATCAGTTACCTGAATTCAAATGGGGATGGTGTACCTGACTATGTTAGAGATAGATCTCCGGTTATGTTCATCAATATTTCGGATATAGAAATTCCATGGGGATTCACCGGAATAGATGCGATGTTACCGGATTCCTTGGTAGCCGTATTGGGTTCAGGTATAATCACAAACCTTGGAGTCACATGGGATAAATCAACCTTGGATATTTTCAAAAGAGGTAATTACCAGATTATAGGTGACTATACAACTTATCCGGGCCTATTTGATGCCTATGAATTACCCTTAAATATTTCGGTAACAGTCCTTCCAAAACCTGCCCCTCAGGATGTCAATCTTAGCGTAGCAGAATTTGAAGGCAAGTTGGATAATGCAGAAATCCTGATCGGTGAATTCGTAGTCATTGATCCGGTGGACAATATCCATGAAGTCACCTTTATAGGAGATGGTTATGACAACAAATATTTTGAAATAAGGGGAAATAAGCTGTACTGGATCAGCGAAGACAAGGCAGCAGGCAAAACTGTCTTCACAATTATCGTCAGGGTAACCGATCGAGATGGAAATACATTTGACAAATTCCTAGAAATCACCCGACTCCGTGAGTCTGTCAAAGACATTACAGTCTACAATGTATTCTCACCCAACGGAGACAATATAAACGATACATGGGGAGTGCCTGAAATGCGCTTCTATGAGGGAGTCAGGATTCAGGTATTTGACAGAGGAGGAGTGAGGATGTTCATCACCACCGATCCGGATCAGAAATGGGACGGAACAGAAAATGGCAATCCTGTACCTGTCGGAACCTACTTCTGGACAATCGAAGTCCAAGAAACAGGTGAGATCCGAAAAGGAATGCTCAACGTCCTCAAGCAATAAGTATCTCACAAAATCAAATCCTGCTGCCTGTCCAAATCACATCAATCCGGAACAGGCAGCAGGATTCTAAAACTCCAGGAACTCTTTATTTGAAAAGTCATGAAAAAAATAATAATACTCTCCACTTTTTTTGCGCTGCTCTCCTTTATTACCTCTGCTCAGACCAGAAAATATATTGCACAATTCAGTCATATGCAGGGTTATTTTAATCCCGCATTGACAGGATATGAAGGTTCTGCGGTCAGAGGTTTGGTAAGAAACCAATGGGTTGGTTTTGAAGGAGCACCAAAAACTTACTTTGCTTCCGTTGAGCTTGATTTGATGGAACTATCCGGAAAAAAGGACCTAATGGATGCAAATAAAAATACCTTTGGATTCAATTTTATGAATGACCAATACGGTGTGTTTTCTGAAACAGAAATGATGGGCAACTACAGCTCAAGAATTCAGTTGAATGAAGTCACAGGACTCCGTCTTGGAGCAGGTGTAAGTTATAAAAACATCAGTTTGGATGGAACACGTCTGTCTCCTGATCAACCTGCGGATCCAAAAATCATGCAATACCTGAATGGTTTTGCAAATATGCAAATCCTTGATTTCAACCTAGGGATAGCGGTCACTCATCCCAATTACTATCTTTCTTATGCTGTCCAAAATGTCAACAGAGGAATGATCAATTCTGGGGATGTGTTTATGGAAAGGAGTCCAAGAATTGGCATTTTTCAGGGAGGATTTAGAAATACTGTTACAGAGGACATGTCTTTATCTTTTAACATTTTTTACCGGCATCAGAAAAATCTTCCTTCCAATACAGAATTCAATTTTAAAGTATTGATGATGGATAAGATTTGGTTGGGATTAGGGCATCGGGTAGGATATGCCCATAATTTTCAGCTAGGTTTTGTATTTCCAATGGTCCGTTTAGGATATGTATATGAAATACCTATGTCCAAATCTTATTTGCTGCCCAACACTACCCATGAATTTTTAGCAATAATTCCGCTATTTAGAAAAAATTTTAAGGAATCTTCCAATGAGGTACTCATCTGGTAATTCCAAATCCACAAAAGCCAACTCTGTTTAGAGTTGGCTTTTTTATTGTCCATCAAAAACCCTTTTGATAATAAACCTGATCATGAGGATGATCACAGCTATGATTGAGCCTACGATTATGAATTCCATTTTTTTTGTTTTTTGTTTAACCTTGATTACATGTGATGGTTTATCGAATTGCCATTTAATTTGACCAAAACCAAAATTAATTTTGACAAAGTCCTTTACTTTGCAGCTAAGAACCTAACCCTATTGAAATTCATGACTTTGCTTCAAAAAAGGAGGATTGCCCTCGGAAGTTTATTTTTTATTGCAGGACTTTGTTTTTCTTCTTGGGCTGCAAGAATTCCTGATATTCAATTAAAATTTTCCCTTTCTGAGTCTCAGCTTGGGACGCTTCTTTTGGGTTTACCATTAGGGTCTTTGGTAGCCTTACCTGTAGCCGGATGGGCAGTACACCATTTTGGAAGCCGGATTGTGATTTTAATCAGTGTGGTGGGTTACATGACTTTCCTCCCTTTGATAGGGTTCAGCAATTCCCTTTGGATGTTGGTGCCCGTAGTGGTGGTTTTTGGGATGATTGGAAACATGATGAATATCTCCCTGAATACTCAGGCATTGTCATTGGAAGATAATTATGGAAGGAGCATTTTGGCTTCATTTCATGGTTTGTGGAGTTTGGCGGGATTTACAGGTGCCGGGGTGGGTGCAGTCATGATTTATATGGAAGTTTTGCCAAAATATCATTACCTGATTGTATCCTCTGGAGTACTTATGGCATTATTGATTGCACAGAGGTATTTGATCAATGAAAAAAAACCATCAGACGGAGGAGGAGGACTGGTGATCAGAAAGCCGGACGATTTGTTATTGAGAATTGCAGGAATTGCTTTTTTGGGTATGCTCTGTGAAGGTTGTATGTTTGATTGGAGCGGTGTTTATTTCAAAAAAGTTGTCGAGATAGAACCTGGCTTGGTGGCTTTGGGCTATGTATCATTTATGGGAGCAATGGCGACAGGCAGGTTTATATCAGACAGGATGAACAATAAATTTGGTAGGGTTCTTATCCTTAGGATGAGTGGTCTTTTGATTTTCAGTGGATTGATATTATCTGTGCTTTTTCCAGTTCCGGTGATAGCTACAGTTGGATTTTTGTTGGTGGGCCTTGGCGTAGCGGCGATTATTCCCATATCCTACAGTATTGCAGGGAGGTCAAAGCTCTATTCTCCTGGAGTATCTCTGGCTATGGTTTCGACTATTTCCTTTTTTGGTTTTTTGATCGGGCCCCCGATGATCGGATTTATCGCTGATTTATTGAGCTTGAAAGCCTCATTTGCCATAGTTGCAGTGGCAGGTCTCGGAATCGCAGTTTTAAGCTCCATTAGATTGGATGTCTTTGAATCAGTAGATGAGGTGACTAAACGCTGATATATGGAACCCAAAAAAGCCTTTCAATATGAGAAAACATTTGAAGTCCTGTCCTATCAGATAGATCCTTTCGGAAAACTGAGGTGGTCAGCTTTAGGTGATCTGATGCAGGAAGTGGCGTGGAAGCATGCTGATAGCAGGGATTTTGGTCAGGCACTTTTTGATAAGGGATATATGTGGGTGCTGTCAAGAATGCAGATCAAAGTTCATAAAATGCCTTCTTGGGGGGATCATATAGTAGTCAAAACTGCCGGTAGGGGAATCCATAAACTTTTTGCATTGAGGGAATTTTTGGTGGAAGATGCCAATGGGAATACAATAGCAGAATCCATGTCTGCATGGCTTTTGTTGGATGTCAAGTCAAAAAGACCCCAAAGACCAAATCAAGTCCTTCCTTCAGAATTGTTTTCCGAAAATGTGGACCAAGAGAATTTGCCAAGTAAGTTAGCGGATTTTGAACCAGTTGAAAATTGTTCGGAACTGAAAGTCAGGCCTTTTGACCTTGATATGAACAACCATGTCAATAACGTCAGCTATATCCGTTGGGTGGAGGATTTTTGCATTTCTGATTCAATAGCATTTTCGGAATTAATCATCAATTACATTTCAGAGGCAATACTTCATGAACAAATAGTAATTTCATCAATCAAATCTGATGGAGGATTTTTGCTTTCAGGAAAGAGTAATCATAAACCGGTTTTTCTGGTTTCGGTCAGGTAGTCACATTCTAAATTTTTAGATTGTGATCTATATCACAATTTTTACGGGCAAAATGTAGGCAAATTTGTAACTGTTATATTTACCCTACTATGAAAGATTCATTCCAGCCTATACTCAAAATGCTGACGCTAATGGTCGGATTGTTATTGAGTGTGACCCTGCTTACTGCCGTACTGATTGGTGCTATAGTAATGGTTTTTAGTGGAGGAAGCCTTCCACCGTTAAACCAAACCAATACAAGTGAGGTGCAGAACCTGACCGTCACTGTGTCAGAAACATACAGAGGTGTTGTTCCAAAAGAAGGCCTTTGGATGGCTCCTGAATGGAGTTCTGTCGATCAGGAACCCAATGCAGAGGATATCAAATATGGCAAAGAACTTGTCGCCAATACAGCCGCTTATCTTGGACCTAACGGAAAAGTGAAGAAAATTTCCAATGGTATGAATTGTCAGAATTGCCACCTCAATGCAGGCACCGCCCCTTTGGGCAATAATTACAGTGCAGTGGCCTCTACCTATCCTAAAGTCCGTGCAAGATCCGGGCAGATGGAGGATGTGGAGAAAAGGATCAATGATTGCTTTGAAAGGAGTCTCAACGGCAAAGCCCTGGAAAACAACAGCAAAGAAATGGTAGCCATGGTAGCCTATATGAAATGGCTTGGTAAAGACGTCCCAAAAGGCGAATCACCAAAAGGTGTTGGGATCTATGAAGTACCGTTTTTGGACAGGGCAGCTGATCCGGTAAAGGGAAAAGCAGTTTACGACCGACAGTGCCAAAGCTGTCACATGGAAGATGGTCAGGGAATGCCAAAACCAGACAAATCAGGACATATTTACCCGCCGCTATGGGGAGATAACAGCTATAATGATGGGGCAGGATTATTCAGAATGTCCCGCTTTGCCGGATATGTAAAAACCAATATGCCTCTAGGTGCGACTTTTGAAAGACCTATTCTTACAGATGAGGAGGCTTGGGATGTGGCAGCCTATGTCAATTCACTTCCAAGACCTAAGAAAGACATCAGAAAAGATTGGCCAGATATTTCCAAAAAACCAATTGACCACCCATTTGGTCCATTCTCAGATGATTTTACGGAAGAGCAACACAAATTCGGTCCATTCAAACCAATAAAAGAAGCTAGAGCCAGCGCATCCAAATGAAAGCTTTCACTTTACTTATTTTTTTATTCTCATTGAGTCAGTACAGCTTAGCACAAGAAAAGGATTCCACCGAGTCCAATAAACCTTCCTTCATTCAGGGATCTGTTGGTTTGCGTTCATTTTGGATGTCGACTAGCTATTGGGAGGACTTTAAGGATGATTATGCTTTGGGTCAAAGTGCCTTTATCCAACTTAGAGCCAAAGATTATAAAGGTTTCTCTTTGATGGGAAGGTATACTGTATTTGGCAATTTGATAAGTTCGGAACTGACGGAAAGAGATCCGGTTACAGGAAATTTCAATAGATACGAGGTCGGCTTGTTTGATGTAAATGACCCTAAGGACAAGTTTTTCGGGAAATTGGAAGAGTTACAACTTCGCTACACCTCAAAAAAGTTTTCTGCCATAGCAGGGAGAATGGTCATCAACACTCCATTTGTGAATCCGCAGGATGGAAGACTTTCCCCAACCTTCGTAGAGGGCCTCAGCCTTAACTTTAAACCGGATTCCAAAAATCAATTTTCAGCAGATTTTATAGGAAAAATAAGTCCGAGGTCGACCTCCGGCTGGTATGCTGTGGGAGAATCTATCGGTGTTTATCCTGAAGGACAAAGCGTATTGGGAAAACCCTCAGGCTACACAGGAAATACGAGCAGTGACTTTGTGACCATATTGGACTGGAAGCACAAGGTGACCAAAGACATGCTGATTCAAATCAACCATACTTATGTGGATAATATTTCCTCCACTTTGCTGTCTCAGGCCAACAACGATTGGGATTTGGAAGGGACCCCCAACAAACTGGTAACGGGTCTGCAGTTTATCTTGCAGCATGGGCTGGGAGAGGGTGGAAATCCGGATCCCTTGAAGCAATACAAAGATCCCGATGACCTCAATTTTGTATTCAGTGGAAGGATTGGCTTAAAAAATCCCAAGATGATCTGGTGGGCAAATTATACACGGATCGACGGACAAGGCCGGTTTCTCAGTCCGAGGGAATGGGGAAGAGATCCTTTTTTCACTTTTATCCCAAGGGAAAGAAATGAAGGGTATAATCAGGTAGATGCACTGACTACTTACTACCAAAGGAATTTCCCAAAGTCCGGATTTCAGGTTTATGGCTATGCAGGGCTCCATTTTCTCCCCGAACCCTCAAGAGTGGAATTCAATAAATATGGCTTTCCTTCCTATGCCCAACTTAATTTTGGAGGAAAATATATTCCTTCCCAATGGGGAAAAGGACTGGATTTTCACATGATTCTGATGAGTAAAATCAATTTGCTCTCAGGGGAATTAAAGCCTCAATGGATATATAACAAGGTCAACATGGTCCATGTCAATTTTATAGTAAACTATACGATCCAATGGAAGTAACTGAAAAAATAGATTTGACCCAATTCGAAGCCCTGTTAAAATCCGAACTTGCCTTGATGGTATATTTCTATCAGGAAAAATGTGGGGTATGCAAAGGTCTTTTCCCCAAAGTCCGGGAAATGGTAAGGTCGGAATTCCCTGAAATGGAACTTCTAGTATTGGAGGCCCATCAAAACAGGAAATTAGCAGCACAGCTAAGGATGATGTCTGTTCCCGGGATTTTAGTGTATTTTGACGGAAAGGAGTTTTTTAGAGCGAATGGTTTGGTTGCCATGACTGAATTAAATACAAAAATTTCGAGGTACTACAACCTGATTTTTGATTGATTTGAAAAGGGAAGATAAAACATCTCATAGATTTTTTCAATTGAATTCCAAAACTCCTAGTAACATTGGTCACATGATTTGGCCTTCATTCTTTGGAAATTTGAATATTCAATAAAAACAAAACAATAAAATTATGAGCGATCAAGAAATATATTCTATGCCAAGGATAGGGGACATGGCCCCTGATTTTTCGGCAATGACCACCACAGGTCCGATGAGATTTTCTGACTATATCAAAGGAAAATGGACGATTCTATTTTCACATCCTGCTGACTTCACCCCGGTGTGCACCACAGAGATGTCAGGTTTTGCGTTGGAAAAAAACTTCTTTGAAGAAAATGACACCAAGCTTGTTGGTCTGAGCATTGACTCTATTCACTCACATATTGCCTGGGTCAATAACGTAAGAAAAAATACCGGAGTGCTTTTCGAGTTTCCGATCATTGCTGATATTGACATGAAAGTGTCCAAATTATATGGTATGCTTCAACCCGGAGAAAGCGAAACTGCTGCCGTCAGGGCCGTGTTTTTCATTGATCCAAATGGTAAAATCCGTCTGATTATGTATTACCCATTGAATGTCGGACGAAATATGGACGAAATCAAAAGAGTATTGATTGCACTCCAAACTGCCGACAAGCACAAAGTTGCTATGCCTTTGGATTGGAGACCTGGACAAAAAGTAATCGTCCCACCACCAAAAACAGTCGCTGAAATGCAGGAGCGGGAGGCAAGCGATTACGAAATGGTAGACTTCTATCTGGCCAAAAAAAGTATTTAAATATCTTTACTACAAAAAAAGCTACCTGATAAGGGTAGCTTTTTTTATTTCTTATTAAGGGGCTGAAAGAAATTTTTTGTTTATGGTAATAACTCAAAATCAGTTGGTTTCAAATTGAATCAGGTTTTTGATTTCTTTCAAAGAGCCTCTTCTCAAAGGAATGGTGTAGTCTCCTATATGGATTTCTTTGGCGTTAAAAGACGTTACTTCCTTGTAATTGATTGTGTAAGATTTGTGAACGCGCACAAAAGTATCCTCTGGAAGATCTTGGATCATGTCTTTAAGTATATTTCTTGCTATATAAGACTTGGTTTTTGTCTGGATTTTGGTGTAAAGTCCATCAGCTTTGAAAAATAAAATTTCATCAAATTGAAGTGGAATGGTATTACCCTTGTCCCTTACTATAAACACATTCTTTTTGTTTCCGGTATTTATTTTTTCAGGTTGGATTTTTAGTCCAAGGTAAGCTGCGGATTGGAGTTCCTGCAAAGAAAATGGTTTCAGGATGTATCCCTCATATTCTGTGGTTGCAATCTTATCAAGAATAGATTTGTCAGAAAAAGCTGTCAGATAGACTACAGGGATGTTTTTTATTGCTTTTATCTTTCTGCATAATTCAACACCATCTATGGCCCCTTTGATCTGAATGTCCATAAATATCAGATCAACATGATGGTGTTTCAAAAATTCAATAACCTCTGGGCCATTGTCTAAAATACCCACAACATCATAGCCTATAAATTCAAGGATATCTTTGATATTCAACGCAAGTTCTTGTTCGTCTTCTACTATCAGTATTTTTTCCATGGGGTCCAATATATTATACCAAAATCTTTTGTTTTAATAAATCTAAACAAAAGGTTCTTTTATGTTAATTAAGTGGATTGAAATTAAAATATATTGAATTTTATTTACATTCTCACAATTATTGGGTTTATGAATAGAAGTGCAAATATCCTTGGTGCGATCGGAGAATCATATTATTTGTTGCAGTCCAATACAAATTTGAAGGAAGCAATTCCTTATATTCTTTATTTTTTGGGAAGTTCCTCCGAGGTGGATAGGATATACATATTTAAAAACCATTTTGGCGAAAATGGAGAAGCATTGTTCTCTTATAAGTTTGAATGGTGCGCTGAAGGGGTGGAGCCTCAGATAGATGCTGAGTTTCTCCAAAATGCCCCTTGGTCCATGTATCCGGAAACTGTAAACAAGTTGAGCAAGAATCAGGTGATCAATGAACTGGTAAAAGATACGGCAGATCCGGATTTTTATGAGGCGATGACCGAGCAGGGGATATTATCTTATCTGTTTGTTCCGATATTTTCGGGAGATTATTTTTGGGGATTTATCGGTTTTGATAACTGTAAATCCGAAGAGCTTTTCAGTACTGAACAGGCCTCTGCATTACATGCTTTCGCATCGACTTTGGGGAATACTTTTCTTGTCAGGAAGCAGCAAAAAAAAATACTTAAAAGCCAAAAGCATTATCGTTTTTTGGTAAACAACATCAATGATGTCGTTTTCAAGTATGATTTAAAAGGAAATCTTCATTTTCTGAACAGCACTTGGGAAAGGACCACCGGATTTAATATTGAAGAATCAATTGGAAAATCATTTTTTGATTTTGTAGAAGCACCATGTTCGGAAGCTTTGGAAAAAAAGATGGATCACATCGTATCCAAAAAAATCACAAAATTTGAAAAAGAACTTCAATTAAAAACTTCCAAAAAGGGCCCAATCTGGGTCAAAATGGAGGGAATTTTAATGTTGGATAGGAAAGGAAGTGCCGCTGGGGTTTTCGGTACACTGATTGACATTGACAAGGAAAAAAAGGGTTTGGAAGCGCTGATCGAAAGCGACAAGAGAAATCAGGCCATTATCAATACCGTTAAAGATGCGCTTTATACCTTTGATGCCTTTACAGGAAAATGCATATTTCTTTCTGACAACATAGTTCTACTTGGATTTGAAAAATCTCAATACATTAACGATAAGGATTTTCGTAAAAAGGCCATTCATCCCCATGACAAGGCCATGTTGGAAAAAGCCGATTCCAAACTTTTGAAGACCGGATCGCTGGATCTGATATACCGCATCATCAACAATCAAGGAGAACTTAAATGGGTACAGGAAAAATCCTGGATGGAAAAAGATGCCCATGGCAACAACCTTAGGATTCACGGGAGGTTTACTGATGTGACTGAGCTCAAAACGAAAGAACTCAAACTACAGAAAAGTGAAGAGAGATTCAGGACTATTACAGAAAACATTCCTTTTCCGCTGATTATCTGTTCTGTAGAAAACGGGAATATTTTTTACCTCAACAAAGATTTTCGTGACATATTGGGTTTTACCAGAAGTGATTCAATAATTGACCTTAATCTTGATGAGATTTTTGTCTTGCAGCACCAAAAGGTCCCTCTTTCAGAATATTTTTTACATTACGGAGATGTAAAGAACCTCGAAGTGAAACTAGAGTTTAAGGGAAGTAAAACGGAATTATGGTATAGCCTTTCTTCACAAAGGATTCCATTTAAGGGGGAGGAGGCTATGGTGGTGGTCTTGTTTGATATCAATGACAGAAAGAAGGCTGAAGAAAGTGCTTTTAGCCTCAATGAATTGCTAAAGGCCGTCAATGAAACCCAAATCAGCTTTTTCCTTCAGGAAGACTTTATATCTCCTCTAGAAACTTTGCTCGACAAGATGCTTCACCTTACAGATAGTAAGTTTGGATTTATTGGGGAGGTTCTTTATGATAGGCATAATCAGCCTTATCTGAAATCTCATACCCTTACAAATATTGCTTGGTCGGAGGAGACACAGCAATTCTACAAGCAAAATTACAGTACGGGATTAGAGTTTAGGAACTTGAATACGCTTTTTGGAGAATCGCTTCGAACCGGACAAATTGTAATAGCTAACAAAGCTTACGCAGATCCAAGGGCAGGGGGAACCCCCCATGGGCATCCAAGACTTGACAGATATCTTGGCATTCCGGTATATAAAGGGGAGGAATTTGTAGGATTGATGGGACTTGCAAACAAATCCCAAGATTATTTAATGTCGGATGTTGAATTTCTGGAGCCGCTGGTCTCAAGTTATGCAAACCTGATTCAGGCCATCAGGATCAATCGGAAAAAGAAGGAATCCGACAAAATGAGAAAACAGGCAGACGAAATGTACCGCCTACTCTCAGAAAACACGGGGGATATTATCGCTCTTCATGATCCGGAGATGGTGTTTCAGTACGTGTCTCCTTCTATAGAAAAAGTTTTAGGATATACGCCTTCTGAATTGGTCGGAAAAACGCCTGCGGATGCATTTAATGTCATTGATGTCAAAAACCAGATTGACAGTCAGACCAAAGTGGTATTGCCTCACAAACATAAAACCAATGGATCCTTAGTATTCCTTGAGGTGTTGCTCAAGCCTTTGAAGGATGAGGATGGCAAGACTTTTTCGATTCTTGCCACCTCTAGGGATGTGACAGAAAGGGAATTGGGAGTAAAGGAATTGAAAAAGGCGATTTTGAGGGAAAGGGAATTAAATCAGTTAAAATCACGATTTATTTCAATGACGTCTCATGAGTTCCGCACACCATTATCTACAATATTGAGTAGCACGGATTTGCTTTTGATGATGTCTCAAAAGGAAAATGGCATCATCTCCAAAAATCAGCTTGACGAGCACCTAAATAGGATTATCAACCAAATCAAGAGACTCAATAATGTGATCAACGATGTTTTGATCTTAGAAAAAAATGAGCATGAAAAAATTACCTATGTCTTGCAGCCAATGTATATCATCGGTTTTATTTCTTCATTGATTGCCGATTTCAATGACCAAAAGGATCCCTCAAAAGCGATTAAGCTATATTTTCCGGAAAAAGAAAAACTGATTTATTCAGATCCGGTTTGGCTCACACATGTTTTCAGAAACATAATCGAAAATGCCTTGAAGTATTCATTGCCTGAAAGTAAAGCTCCTGAGTTGACCCTTGAATACTTGGCTAAATCATTTGAAATTACAGTCAAAGATTATGGTATGGGGATTCCCAAAGAGGACCAAAAATACATTTTCAATTCATTTTTCAGGTCACGAAACGTCTCCAACATCAAGGGAACAGGACTTGGTTTAAATATTGTCAACGAATTTGTCAAAAAACTTGGAGGAAAAATCAAATTCAAAAGCGAACTCGGCGCTGGTTCTGAATTTATAGTCAAGCTTCCCTATAAATCATAGGTGATCTTTTCCTTTTGGCCATCAAAAGACAAAAGTCAAGAAGTTTTGAATTGCTCAAGTCTTTGGGTAGGATCAGATTGAAAGGGGATTCATTGTCGACCCTATAATCATTTTCAAAATCCGAGGTCATGGCCACTATAGGTATTCGGCTCCCTAAATAGCTGTTTTTTATTCTGTCAGCCATGTCTATACCTGATAGAGTAGGGAGTACGGTTTCAGTAACTATGATATCGAAATAGGTCGAGCCTATGGTATAAAACTTTACCAGACCCTCCCTGCCGTTTTCGGCTTCCACTACATCATGGCCGCATTCTGAAAAAAACCTGGACAATTCAGACCTCCCCAAACAGTCCTTATCAACAAGAAGAATATTCATACAAGTAAATTTTGAGAATTTAACTTGAAAACTGCCTATTTGGTGCCTCAGTGATATTTTTTGTAAATTAAATGCAGTTCAAAAATCAGGTCTTACTTTGAAAGATTTGAAAAAAATTTTTTGAAAGGCTTAGGGCCTGAATTAAGAGATGAAATCTTAACTGTTAATGAATAATGGGAAGAGGTCAATTATGGCAGGAATTTTTTTTTCCATAATATTTCCTTATAAAAATTAAAGTATTATAATAAAATATAAGATATAAACAATAAAATACCCTCAAATACAACCAATTCAATCAAATAATCACTTTAGTATTTGTAAAAAACATATGGTTAATTTTTTTGTACCCTTCATTGGTAAAAACAAACAAAACCAAGGGTGTATTTTGGAACCTAAAAGCCGATTTTTTGCCTTTTTTAGGTCCGAAAACTTCATATCATAAAATAATTTCCTGTTTTTGGTAAAAATTTTTTGACTGGTCTTTCCTGTTAAAAATCCGCTTTAAAATGCAGATATGTAATTTGAAGATGCAAAAATCCATACATTTAAAAAAGTATGTTTTCTATGAAATAATCTATAAAATCATAGGTAATCTATTTATTTTATTATAAAATGTTTTGTTTTTAATATTTGTATTTATATTGCATCACATTTATAACCAAAAACAATCTCGCAAGAATATATTTTTGGTAAAAAAGACTCTTCGGTTAAAGCATATTGAAAATTAGATTATCAGTCTCTGGAGGAATAGGAAACCAAGAAGTTCCTCCTTAGAAATTTCAAAAAGCAAATATTAATTACCCAGCGCCCTAGTTTCCGTTATTGCTTCTCTGAATACAAAATCACCTCATTTTTATTTGGGAAGGAATAAGAAATGTCACCCTGACAACAAAATCCTTTTATTCTGAGGCATTGACGTCAAATCAGTAGCCTGATTCAAGAAAATATTTCTTGTGCTCCTTTGGTATTTTGCCAATTGACGGAAGAGGTATGTTTTGGAAAAAAATGAAACTTAATATTAATAAATAGACTCTAAACATTGTTTTGATAAATGCAACCTGATAGTAACATATCGTTTTTTAACAGCGTACCGGCAGCAAAAATTTGCTGTCTGGTACTGCTTGCATTTATGCCTTTGATATCTTGGGGTCAGACTACATATACCTGGATTGGTGTTGATAATGGAGCTTGGACAAACAGATTTAACTGGTCGCCTACACGGACAACACCTGCAGCCACCGATATTCTTCAATTTAATTCAGGGGAGACACTTACCATTACAGCTGTACCGTCACAGACCATCAGGGGATTGATCGTTACCAATAATTCCAACATCACTTTAGCTTCTACAGTAAGCAATCAGAATTTTAATATAAACAACGGAACAGGTGTTGATTGGATCGTAGATTCCGGAGCTACACTTACCATTAGAGGGACAAGTAGACTCAGGATCACTTTGGCTGCAAGCGCTTCTGCCGTGATTGACGGAGAATTGGTTTTGGGCACAAACGGGAATATAAATACCGCCAATGCCGGAACTTTGGTCACAGTCAACGGAAAAATCACCAATACAGGTGGAAGTTTTACCAGTTCGGCTACAGCAAAAATCGTCTTTGGACCTAATTCTGAATACAACCATGCAAGAAATGGGACTGCCCTTCCTTTTGCAACCTGGAATCCAACTTCAACGACAAGAATGACAGGCATCACAGGCACAACAGTAGGAAGTACAAACCAAAATTTTGGAAACGTTATTTTTCAGTCCCCGGCACAAACTGTTAACATGTCTTTTCTTCCTCTGAGTATTGCCGGTGATTTGATTATCGACAACGGGACCTCTACCGGTCAGATCAGACAGACAACAAATGCCTTTACAGTAAATGGAAACTTTCTTTTTATCAATGGAAGATACGCAATTGGCAATGGTACTAGCTCAAATAGAAGTATAACTGTTCTTGGAAATGCGACTGTAGAAGCAGGTATTTTGAGTATGAGTATAAGCTCCAATGCTGTCGGTACTTTGAATATTGCAGGAGATTTCACACACTCTGGAGGTACAATTACCGAAACGAGTTCAGGTTCAGGTAGAATTATTTTTAACGGAGATTCAAGTAATCCCCAGACTTACACCTCAGGTGGGACCGTCACCAATGTGATCAACTATATTGTATCGACTGGGGCATTTGTCCAATCGGCCGATTCCAATACATCATTCCTTGGTGGCGGTACTTTTACCCTTCAGACAGGTGCCACTTTGGGTATCAAATCCCCTCAGGGAATCGCAACGACTGGAGCTACAGGATTGGTAAGGGTAACCGGAGCGAGGTCCTACAATACTGGTGCTGATTACATTTATAACGGAAACAGCAATCAGTCAACCGGCAATGGACTTCCTGCTACAGTCAACAACTTGACCATTGACAATGAAGGTACTTTGGGAAACCAAAATGTTACAATTTTTCAGAACACCTCAATCACCTCTAACCTTTCTGTTTTTCAGGGCGGATTGGATTTAGGTATTTTTTCAGCTTCAAGAGGTGCTGTTGGCGGAGTTTTGACCGTTGCAGATGGAGCCTATTTAGGCATCGGAGGTTCAAATTCACTTCCGGAAAATTTTTCTTCCCATGCGATAGGCTGCAACAGTACAATAGAATATTACGGAACTGACCAAACGGTTGCAAATATCAATAGCCCATCAGCATATGGGAAATTACTGCTCAGCGGGACAGGTATCAAATCCTTCCAAGTGGGCACCAATACAATCTGCTCTGATTTCGAAATTTTAGGAACGCCAACAGCGACGGCTGCTGAGGGAATCACTTTTAATGGAAATGTACAGATTGGGTTAGGAGCGACTTTTTTGGGAGGAGGATTTACCCACCAAGTGGCAGGCAACTGGAACGTGGAAGGCGTGTTTGTTCCTGAAAATGGACAGGTGGTTTTTGATGAAAATGCAACTGTGAATATTTCCGGAGGGGTTTTCAATAACCTGACCCTTTCAGGTCCCGGACTCAAGACAATAAATGGAAACATTGAGATTAACGGTTATTTTTTGGTAGAAGGCTTGGTGGATATTTCATCGCCTTCTACTGTGACCGTTAGGCCGTCTGCACAGATGGTAATAGAAAGCTCCTCAAATTTGACCACTACTGGTACGGCAAAAATTGTTTTGAACCCTGCAGCAGTTTATCTGAATCTTAGCGCACAAAATCCAAGACTGGAAGTGCAGCAAGAACTGACAGGGGATAAAGGATGGAGAATGATGGGTTCACCTGTTGGGACCACCTACGCTGATATTCTTGCCAATGCCGAAACCCAAGGTTTCCCGGGGGCAAACAATCCTGATCTTCAGCCTAACATTTTATGGGTGGATGAAACAGACCCTGGCACAAGTCTTCAGACTTGGAGGAAGCCTGCCCAAATCACTGATGCTGTTGTTTCGGGAAGAGGACATTATTTGTACGTTTTCAACGGCGCAGAAAAACCTGCAGGAGGAGGAAATTATTCAGATGGACTTCCTCTGACACTTTCAGGTACAGGAACAGAACCAAATCTCACTACAGGTACATTTGATTTTGGTGTCACTTTTACTTCCCGAGATACAAGTCTTATTGTCGATGGTGGGCAATTGACAGAAGTAAACGTTGCTGATGCAGGCTTTAACCTGATCGCCAATCCAACAGCAAGCATGATTGATTTCTATGCTCCTACAGGCTGGAACAAAACCAATATTGACAACACTATATATGTTTGGGATCCAACTTCCGGTTCATTTCTTACCCATAACGGGACACTCGGAACACTCGGAAATGGCCGAATAGCACCCTATCAGGCATTTTGGATCAGGACTAATGGTGCAAATCCCCAGCTCCAGCTTACAGGAAATGATGTGAAAACGATAGTGTCCAAAGAATTCTTTGGTAGAAAAACTGAGGAAGAACCATTTGCCATTCAGCTTGCTGTGACGGGAGAAGAAATGCAGGCGGAATCCTTTATCAGCTTTGGCAGAGAAGGAAAAGAGTCAAACGATCCTAAAGATGCCTATCAATTAGAGTCTTTGGCAGACGATTGGCTTTTCCTTTACACTTACGGCTCTTTGCGGACAAGCAATCCTTTGGTCATCAATAGCCTTCCGATGTTGGATGAGAGAGAAATGATCATACCTGTACACTTGGCTGCATCCAAGAATGGGAAATCATTTCAGGGATCTTTCCTGATGAACTGGTCTCTTCCAAATGAATGGCCTGCCGACAAAAGTATCATTCTGATGGATCATTTGAATAAAAAAGCCATCAATATGCAGGAAGAATCTGCATATACCTTCAGTTTTCAGGCACCTGAAGTCCCAAAGAAAAGGGCAAGGTTGTCTTCCAATGAATTTGAATTGCCAAATGCAATAGTGTTTAAATCACCCTATAAAACAGGAGAAAGCAATGCTAAAATCAACTCAACATCCCCTGAAAGACCTTTTACGATCTATATCGGCGGTGCATTCCAAGAGGACAAAATTGAATACCTACCGGATTTTCCGAAGTTATTTCCGGTAAGCCCAAATCCATTCATGGATTCTGCCAAGATCAGGTTTTTCTTACCCGAATCGACCAAAGCTGAGATCCTCATTTACGACCTGATGGGTCAAAAAGTAGGTGGATTTCCTGCTGCTGAATATGGAACAGGAATCCATGAATTGGAATGGATGCCGAATTCAACCAAGCTATCCACCGGAATGTATGTAGTCCAATTGGCCACTGAAAATTATCGATTTACCCAAAAACTGATTAAAAACTGAAATGATTAGATTCTTTACATTACTTCTTGTTTTCAGTTGTTTTTTGGTAAAAATATCCTTTGGACAAGCCAATGGAAGAGTGACTTCACTGAATGTAAGGGCAACGGCCACAGTGACCGACAACCTGAACATGCTTACCATCCGGAATATCGACCTCGTCAATCCTCCGGTAATGCAGGGTACATTGGAAGTATCTCCTATTACCAGTGAATTTGCAGGTATGTTCAAAATTATGGGAAGTCCTGGGGCAAGGGTAAGGATCACTTACCTTCAAAATGAAGTGATCCGAGAATATGAAGAAGGTATCGGTGAAGTTTCTGCCGAGTATATCCTGAGTGCTGCTTTCAATGATTTACAATTTCAAAGTGCACTTTTGGATGTCGGAGAGGGAGTTTTTCCTATTGGGCCTGATGGTGAACTGTATGTTTGGCTTGGTGCCAATCTGGATTTGACCAAAGCAACGCCGGGGGTTTATTTGTCAGAATTTATCATTGAATTGGAATATATATAAAGTGGTAAAAGTTCTTTCACATATTGTAGAATTCAGGACGCTCTTGGGCATATGTCTCTTCCTTTTGTCAGGGACAGGTTTTGCCCAAAGGATCAGTTTCAATACCTGGACCGGGAGTGATGATATCACGATACTTTCTCCTCAGGGATCGATGCCGACATTGGATTTTAACCAAAAGATGCGTGCATTGGTCCCCGGTACCGAAGCCGTAAACATTGGGCTTGTGGACAATCAGGCCGTGATCTATGAGATAGAAGCACCTGAAGGATTTGATTTGACTGTAGATGTCAGCGCCCCTTCGGCCTTTGTTCTCTCTGGAAATCCCACCGAGTCAATTCCATTTCTTCTCAAAGTAGCTTATAACAATATGGCTCCTACAGACGAATTGAGCGGTAAACTGAGTGCTGTGGAACTTCCCGCAGGCTTTTACAGCATTACTTTTCCTGTAAGTAGAAGAACTTCAGGAGCGCCCATTGCACCCCCTTCCCCTGAAGATGGGGCACTTACCAGACCAAAAGCAAAAGCTTACCTGTATTTGTATGGTACTTTGGGTCCGGTCGGGATGGTCCCGGCGGGGATTTATGAAGGGGAAATAAACATCAACGTATCCTTCACGAGCTATGATTAGGTTTTGTTTGATCATAATTGTGTCGGTACTGTTTTTTGGGAAAATCAGTACAGTGGAGGCTCAGATGGTCAATGTACGCCTGGTGCTACCTGCCGGCGTCAAC
The DNA here is from genome assembly GCF_024813435.1 of Aquiflexum gelatinilyticum. Taxonomy (NCBI): domain Bacteria; kingdom Pseudomonadati; phylum Bacteroidota; class Cytophagia; order Cytophagales; family Cyclobacteriaceae; genus Aquiflexum; species Aquiflexum gelatinilyticum. Next base: position 282,394 of record NZ_JANAEZ010000004.1, on the reverse strand, counting down.
TTTAACCCTAGAATCGTTGAAGCCAAACCCAAAGAAGGTGAAACAGGGCTCAGATGGGTGGAGATGGTAGTACAGGAAAATATCCATCTGATAGTAAGCCTGAAATCAGATGACACAGGCAAAGACATAACAGAAACGCTTTATGTGCTCAACAACGGAACGGCAGACTTTAGAACTGCAACAAAACATGAAGCCGGAGAAGCCAGCTTCCAATTCGATAACAGGGGCATGCTGATCCGAAATGCCAAACCCAAAGTCCAACAAATGAGGGCTTGGCTGGGAATACCTGTATTACCGGGAATTATAACTGCAATAGAATATCATTAAAACTTAAAATATACCATAAACCATTTAACTGAATCGCTTATGTAACATCCTTCTTAATCCCCCAATCCATAACTCATGGATACACTTGAAAAGCAAAAAAAAGTAAAAACAAATAGTAAAAACAAAAACAAAAAGTAAAACAAACTCTAACAAATTTTTAATTTTTAAAAACAACAACAAAATGAAAACAATTCTTAAATCACTCGTAATTGCAATTTTCTTTGTAGGCGTAGCATCTACTTCTTATGCACAAAAAGCTGCTACAGCTCCAGCTTCTGCCGAAATCCTTCAGGATTTGACCATTGTTTTGGATGGAACTTTGAATGCCATCAATTTCGGTAGGGTTTCCTCCACTACTCCCGGTACCATTGTTTTGGATGCCAATTCTGCCGCAAGTAATGTCAACACAGGTACTGTTACCAATGTGGCTCAGTTTGACCTTGGTGGTGCAAATGGTGGTGTTACCGTATTTTATGACCCAACTGTAACCCTGACTTCAGGTGGTGGTTTGACCATTGTTATGACTCCGGAAGTAATCGGTGATGCGGTGGAAACGAACAGAGCAACTGCGATTCCTGTAGCAAGTGGTTCTACTGTAACTTTGGCAGACAATGCTTTCTTCATCTGGGTAGGTGGATCAATTCCGGCTCTTACAGCTCAGGGCGTAGGTACCTACTCTGGTACTTTCAATATCAGTGCAGAATATAACTAGGATTCAACAATTCAAGTCGGCGGTTACCCCGCCGACTTTTATAACTCTTCAATTTTATGAAAAAGACAATCAAAGCTTTATCAGTAAGCTTATTCCTGTTTTTGGCTGTGCCTGCTATGGCGCAGATATCCATTGCACCGACTTCGGTTTTTTTGGATGAGAATGGCATTGCTTCCCTTTACATTACCAATCCTTCAGAGATTACCCAAGAAATCAACGTGAGCTTTATTTTCGGATATCCCGGCAGTGATGATCTTGGCAATTTGGTGATGGTCTACGGCGACAGTATCAAAGACAAGCAATATGGGCTTGGTGACAGATTAAGGGCATTTCCCAGGACTTTCGTCTTGGCACCACAGCAGCAGCAAACAGTAAGGTTACAGTTGAGACCTGACCGTTCCTTGCCTGCCGGTACTTATTTTACCAGAGTCAAAGTGACTTCCAACAATCAGGCGCAGGATGTAGATCAGGTTGTAGAATCAGAGGTTTCCACTCAGATCAATTTCAAATTTGACCAAGTGATTGCTGCTTTTTACAAAAACGGACAGACCTCAACCGGACTTGAAATCGGAGATGTGTCTACTTCCATGGCAGAAGGTAACTTAAGAGCAATCGCAGATTTTGTTACCACCGGCAATTCCCCCTTTCTAGGAAGTATATCCGCTACGTTGAGGGATGCATCAGACAAAGTAGTTTCCCAAAAAGAAGAAACAGTTGCGATGTATTTTTCGGGAAAGAAAGGGATCGATGTCAATATTCCCGAAGGTTTGGCCTCAGGAGAATACCAGCTTGAACTTCAATTTGAAACCAAAAGATCAGACATCCCTTCCTCGGATCTGGTGCAGAGTGCCCCTATAAGTAAAAGAATATTTGTCAGAATCCCATGATTTCGATTTGCCCTAAGGCAATTCGATTTCAGTTTAATGAAATATTTATCTCGCTTCTTTTTAATATAAAATTTTGGCTTACCAGTTTCCTTTTATTGAATCAAAAAAATTGAAGGGGGTTCTTTCGGTGCTTTTGATGGTAATTTTGGTTTTTTCGACCAAAAACCTACAGGCACAGCAAGAACCTGATGGCGAAGCCATGCTTACTTTTTCCTATCCCTCATTGGGACAGGCCTATTTGAATGTAGTATTTTTTGATAATGTGCCGTTTCTGCCTTTAGGCGAAGTGCTTAGCATGTTGTATATCGGCAACGAAAGGACAAGCAATGGAAAAGGCCTTCAAGGGACTTTTCCAAGCAAAAATGACAATTGGCTTATTGATCCTCTACTAGGCATGGTAACGATCAAAGGCAACAGAGAAACCCTTCCGGCCGATAAATTTTATATGGGCGGAATGGACATTTACCTTCACCCCGACTATTATTCTAGGATTTTTGGGCTGAATTTCTTGGTCAATTTCAATGCACTTTCACTAAGCCTCACCGCAGAATTTCCGCTTCCAATCGACGAAAGGCAGAAAAGGGAAGCTTTGAGAAAGAAACTTCAGCAATCCGCAGCCAATAAAGACTTATCAGATGCCCCGCTGCTTCATGGGAGAGACAGAAAATTGTTTGCTCCCGGAATGTTGGATTATAACCTCAATTACAATTATGGTGACGGAAGTCAAAACCTAGGGATTCTATTAAATGCTGGAATGGAATTTTTGGGAGGGGATCTCCAGGGATTGTATTCGGGAACTGTTCAGGAAGGAAGTCTTTTCTCTTCTTTTTCAGGGGCAAGGTGGCGTTATGTTTTACCGGGAGGTCTTTTGCCGGATAAGAATGCCGGTATGACGGGTATTTCTGTGGGACAGATCAATACCACAGGGCTAAACAATTCGGTCGGTATTTTAGGTGTTGGCATTACCAACAATCCGGTCATCCCAAGGATGAAACTTGACGTTTTTGTTATCGATGGCTACACAGAGCCGGATTCTGAAGTAGAACTTCTGATTGGCGGACAGTTGGTTGATTTTCTCAGAGCAGATGATGTAGGATATTACCGGTTCAATGCGCCTATTAGTTTTGGAGTTGTACGTCTTGCTATTAGGATCTATACCCCACAAGGTGAAGTCAAAATAGAGGAAAGACAACTGCAGATTCCTTTCACTTTTTTACCAAAAGGGTTTGTAACCTATAATTTACAGGCCGGATTGGCTGAAACAAGCCTTGATAGTTTGGATAAGGACCTCATCGGTCATGCGGACATTGCTTATGGAGTGACCAATGCACTGACAGTCAGGGCAGGTGTGGACAATGGTGCTGTATTTGGAAAGAATATGACTTATGGCGTTTTTGGTCTTTCTGCCAGAATACGGCAACAGTATCTTCTGAATGTGGATGTTTTGCCTGACAGGTATTACCAAGCTTCTGCATCGGTTTTTTATGCCAACAATACCAGTATCAATGCCCAGTTTACAGAATTTGTTCCGGAATCAGAATTCAACCTCGTAGGTCAGGTCCGAGAGGCAAACCTCAATGCATTTTTTCCTTTCAAAACCTTTGGGAGATTTTCCGGATTCAGGATCACCGGAGAAAGACAATGGTACGAAAGCGGTTTTAGGACCAACTACCAAACGGATTTCAATACCCAGATCGGTAGGGTAGTAGCCCGGGTCAACTATCGCGCTCGGATCAGCGGACTAAAAGATATCGGTACAGGGATCGAACCACCAAACCTGTACAATGCCATTGGCCAATTTACAGCTTCGGTGACTTATACCCTCAAGAGGGATCCAAGTGTCCCTGTTTTTGTTAGGGGGATGTTTTTCAGGGGACAATACAGGTATGATACTTATAATAAAACCCCGATTTCTTACAATCTCATGATGTCTCAGACCCTCTTCAAAATGGGTAGGCTTACCATGGGTTATGAAATGGATGCCATCAGGGAGAAAGGTCAGTTTCAGTTGGGATTCCTTTATGACTTCAGAGGCTTAAGGACTTCTACCCAGTTTTCAGCAAGCAGGAATAATTACTCAGCACAACAGGCTATCACAGGATCTCTGGGTATCGATCCTTCAGGATATATTTTGCCCGACAACAGAGACCAAGTTACCCGTTCAGGAGTTGCAGTACGTCTGTTTATTGACGCCAATGAAAACGGGGTCTTCGATCCGGGAGAGGTGGTAGTTCCTGCAAAAGCGGTGCGGTTGGACAGATCTGCAAACATGCTTTTAGGTTCTGACGGTATCCTGAGGATCACCCAATTGCAAGCATATTGGAAATACCAGATGGAAGTCGATATCCATGCATTGCCAAATCCTAACCTTGCCCCAAAGGTGAAGCGATTTACATTTGTGGCCGAGCCAAACAGGTATAGGAGTATTGATATTCCTTTGTACCAAACAGGAATTATTGAGGGATATGTAGTCGTAGACCACAATAGCAAAGAAGAAGGCCTGGGTGGATTAAGATTGATCCTGGAAAAACTGAATGATAGCGAACCGCTTCAGCTTTTGCGTACATTTACAGACGGTGGTTTCTATGTTTTTGGTCTGATGCCGGGTAAATATAGACTTTATGCAGATCCTAAGCAGTTGGAGTTTATGAATGTGACCTCCGAACCTGGAATCCTTGAATTTGAGGTAAAGGCCTTAGCTGATGGGGATTACCTTGAGAATTTGAATTTTAAGCTGAGGTATAAGAAGGAGTGAAGTGGAGTGGGTGTTTTTTGATAAGTTTATTATTGCCTAGGAAATTGTCAGATGACCGATGTCCGATGTGCCGACATGTAAATGGTTTTTCTTGGTTCAAATTTGAAAAAAAATAAAAAACCATCCAGCTTTTGAGCTAGGATGGCTTTATTGGATTAATAATCCTCACCGGATTATCAAAATTCAAAACCTTCGAGGTCTGGAAAAGACCTCAAAGGTTTTCTTTTAATTATTCCTGTCAACGGTCACCTGATCCAAGCCTCTTTTTTTCAAAAGCGCATCGATCTTTGGTTCAGCACCACGGAAGTTGACATACATTTTCATCGGCTCGTCTGTTCCTCCTCTTTCAAGGATTTCTTTTCTGAAAGCCAATGCTACTTCAGGATTAAATAAGTCTGTTTCCTTAAATGCCTGGAAAGCATCTGTATCCAAAACCCCCGACCAGATATAGCTATAATAACCCGAGGAATAACCCCCTGCAAAAATGTGCTGGAAATAAGTGCTGCGGTACCTTGGGATAATTTCGCTCATCAGTCCGATTTTTTCCAAAGATGCATTTTCAAAATCATTGGCACTTCCTACGATTTCCTTTTCTTGAGTATGGTAATCCAGATCCAAAAGCGAGGCAGCCAAATACTCAGTTGTGGCAAATCCCTGTCCGAAAGTACCTGAGTTTTTCAATTTTTCGATCAACTCATCAGGGATAGGTTCGCCTGTTTTGTAGTGGATGGCATATTGTTTCAGGACTGTAGGTTCGGTCGCCCAGTTTTCCATAATCTGTGAAGGCAGCTCGACAAAATCCCTCGGAACCGAAGTGCCTGCAAGGCTTCTGTACTGCACATTGGACAGCAATCCGTGAAGCGCATGTCCAAACTCATGGAAGAAAGTCGTCACCTCATCGAAAGTCAACAATGCCGGTGCATCTCCGGTTGGCTTTGAGAAATTGCAAACAATCGAAATCACTGGCGCTTTTCTGACGCCATCAATGGTTTGCTGTGGACGGTAAGATGTCATCCAAGCACCGCCTCTTTTGGATGGTCTTGGATGGAAGTCCATATATAAAACACCCACGTGTGTTCCATCTGCTTCTTTGACTTCATAAGCTTTGGCATCAGGATGGTAGGTTGGGATGTCTTTGATTTCTTCGAATGTCAATCCAAAAAGGTTTTTGACAACCATAAAGACTCCTGCCTGCACTTTGTCTAAAGCGAAATAAGGCTTCACTTCCTGCTCGTCAAGGTTGAATTTCTGTTGACGGAGTTTCTCTTCATAAAACCTCCAGTCCCAAGGCTCGATGTTGAAATCTTTGCCTTCTGCTGTGACAATTGCCTGCATTTCATCTTTTTCTTGTTTGGCTTTTGCCAAAGCAGGAGTCCAAAGTTGGTTCAGAAGTTTATAAACCTGCTCTGAAGTTTTGGCCATCGATTCTTCAAGGACGTAATCGGCATGCGTATTATAACCGAGCAATTGTGCTTTTTCTCTTCTCAGGTTTGCCATTTCCACCAAGATGGCTTTGTTGTCTTTGTCATTGTCATGGTTGGCGCGGCTTTGGTAAGCTTCCCAGATCTGCTTCCTCAACTCCCTATTTTCAGCATATTGGAGGAAAGGCATGATGCTCGGATTCTGTAGGGTAAATAACCATTTTTCTTCTTCACCTGCAGCTTTGGCATCTGCCTTGGCGGCATCCCGCAGTTCTTGGGGAAGTCCTGCCAGGTCAGCTTCATTGTCTACAAACAGCTTGAAAGCATTGGTTTCTGCCAATAGATTTTGGCCGAAGGTGAGACTCCAGACTGAAAGTCTGGAATTTATTTTTCTTAGTTTTTCCTTGTCTGCTTCATTGAGGTTGGCACCGTTTCGTACAAAAGACTTGTATGTTTTTTCCAACAGTTTTTGCTGTTCTGCATTCAAGCCAAGGTTTTCTTTCTTTTCCCAAATGCTGTTTACCCTTGCAAAGAGTTTTTCATTTAGGCTAATATTGTCTGAGTGTTTGGAGATCTCAGGAGCCAATTCTTTGGCAATTGCCTGAATGGTATCGTTGGTGTTGGCGGAATTGAAATTGTAAAATACTGTAGAGACTTTGGCTAGCAATTCCCCGGATTTTTCCATGGCTTCAATGGTATTGGCAAAAGTCGGGTCCTCAGGATTATTGACGATCGCGTCGATCTCAGCTTGTTGTTGCTTGATCCCCTCTAAGATGGCAGGAGAAAAGTGCTCATTTTCGATTTTGTCAAAAGGAGGGACTTCAAAAGGCGTATCATACGCTTCAAAGAATGGGTTCCTATTTTCAGTTTTTTCTTCTTTGGCACCACAGGCATAGAGCAATGCTCCTGAAGCTGCCATTGCAATAATTGTTTTTTTCATGAGAACATACATTTGGGTTCTGCTGCAAATATATGGAAAAATCGGGGAGGGCTATTTCTCCGGTTTGCCTTTTGAAAAAGTGGAATTACCAGGTGCCGGGGAACCATTATGTATTTTATATGGGTTTAATATTTTTGAATAATAGTCTAATTTTGAAACTCAAAGGAAATAGTAACCATTTAAATCAACCAAAGTGTCAAAAAGAACCATCAAAGTAGGCATGGTGCAAACATCTTGTTCCAATGACCTCTCAGACAATATGGCCAAAGCCATTGCGGGAATCCGTGAGGCAGCAGCCAAAGGTGCTCAGATCGTATGTTTGCAGGAGCTTTTCGGTTCCTTGTATTTTTGCGATGTGGAGGATCATGATAATTTCAAACTTGCGGAAGCCATCCCCGGACCTTCAACTGAAACTTTTTCCTCATTGGCAAAAGAATTGGGAGTAGTCATTGTGGCATCTTTGTTTGAAAAAAGAGCTGAAGGCCTTTACCACAACACTACCGCAGTAATAGATGCTGATGGGAAATACCTTGGTAAATACCGCAAAATGCATATTCCTGATGATCCGGGGTATTATGAGAAATTCTATTTTACTCCGGGAGATATGGGGTATAAAGTTTTCAAAACCAAAGTCGGAACGATCGGCGTGTTGATATGTTGGGATCAATGGTATCCGGAAGCTGCAAGGATCACTTCACTGATGGGGGCAGAAATCCTGTTTTATCCTACAGCTATCGGATGGCACAAAGAAGCAACAAAAGAAACCAACGACGAACAATACCAGGCTTGGCAGACTATACAGCGTTCACATGCCGTGGCAAACGGGGTTCCTGTAGTTTCTGTCAACAGGGTAGGAACAGAAGGAAATCAGCAGTTTTGGGGTGGATCTTTTGCGACCAATGCTTTTGGGAGGATATTGTACCAAGCGGACCATGTAAAAGAAGAAGTACATGTGCAGGAACTCGATATGGAGAATTCCGACCGATACAGAACCCACTGGCCGTTTTTGAGGGACAGACGTATAGATTCTTATTCCCCTATCGTAAAAAGATTCATTGATGAAGACTAATATTTATTCAAAAGATATCTTAGAAATTTCCAAAGCAGGAGGTATCAGTTCAAATCAATTGGGATATTATTTCCCTGCTGAATTTGCACCACATCAGGCGACTTGGCTGAGTTGGCCGCACAAAGAAGAATCATGGCCGGGTAAAATCCATACTATTTTCCCGGCCTATGCTGAGTTTATCAAACATGTGGCTTTGGGTGAAGAAGTTCATATCAATGTGAAAGATGCGGCAATGAAGGCATTTGCTTTGGGACATTTGCAGACTGCGGGTGTGGATCTTAGCAAGATTTTCTTCCACTTTTTCCCTACCAATGATGCTTGGTGCAGAGACCATGGTCCTGCTTTTTTGATCAATCCTGAAGCTGAACAAAAGAAGATTTTGGTCAAATGGAATTACAATGCCTGGGGAGACAAGTATCCTCCCTATGACTTGGACAATCAGATTCCGATCAAAATCGCTGATTTTAGAAATATTCCCTGCTTCCAACCGGGCATTGTCATGGAAGGAGGTTCTGTCGAGTTCAATGGAAAAGGCACCTTGCTGACTTCTGAAGCTTGCCTTCTCAATCCAAACAGAAATCCTCACCTTTCCAAAAATCAGATTGAGGAATATCTAAGAGGCTATTATGGTGTTGAGAATATTTTGTGGCTGAAAGATGGCATTATCGGAGATGATACCGATGGCCATATAGATGACCTTACGCGTTTTGTCAATGAAGATACTGTCGTGACTGTAGTTGAGTATAATAAATCAGATGAGAATTACGCTCCATTGAAGGAAAATCTGGAATTGCTCCACGAATTAAGGTTGGAAGACGGCAAGCAGATGAATGTCATTGAGCTTCCCATGCCATCTGCCAAATACTACGAAGATCAGAGGCTTCCTGCCTCATATGCCAATTTCTATATTGCAAACCATGCAGTGATTGTACCGACTTTTCATGACAAAAATGACGATAAGGCTTTGGAGATCCTGACCTCATGTTTTCCGGAAAGAAAGGTTATAGGGGTAAATTCCTTGGATCTAATCTGGGGTTTGGGTTCGTTCCATTGCCTCAGTCAGCAAGAACCCCTCGTTTAGATTTTGTATTCAGATATTCAATGAAATCCCAAGTCAAAAGCTTGGGATTTTTTTTAATCCAAATTTGAGAAAATTTCGTCAAGATCAAGTTTGAATTTGGGGATACATTTTGATTCCACTATATCGCCAACAGTAAAAAGTTTGGATGGGACATATTTTCCATCCACAAGAGTATAAATCAATAGTGTCAATTCATATGGTGATACAATCCAATATTCTTTTACACCACTTTCTTCATAGACCTCATATTTGTTTTTGAGTTCTTTCTGGTTGTTTCCTGGGGAGAGAATCTCCACAATAAGGTCAGGTGCGCCAATACATCCCAAGTCATCCAATTTGGATTTGTCACAAATCACTGAAATATCAGGCTGGACAACAGTGAAAATATCTTCATTTCTTTTTGACTTGACAGGAAGACGGACATCGAAAGGTGCTGAAAAAACATCACATGGATGGTTTTCTAGATGCTGATATAATCTGAAAAAAATATTTCCTGAGACCTTTTGATGAATTCTTCTTGGTGCCGCAGCAGCAGATTTGAAAATTTTTCCCTTGATAAGCTCCACCATTTCATCAAACTCCCACGTCAAATAGTCTGCATAAGAATACACACCGTATTCTGTAGATGGTTCTTCGACCTTGTTTTGGACCGCGGATTTTGGATCAATGATTTTCATACTTCTAAGATATAAAAAAATGGCAGTGGTTGAAAAGTAGACATCTAGTTGATGACTCCATTTTATGTTGTCAGATTTTAATTTTGACATGACTGAAATACCTATTGGCTGCCAAATTTTCTTCTGCTACTTTTGTCTTCAATTCAAACCTAACGTAGATGTCTCTGATGAAATTACCTTTGGCATTATTTCTTTTCCTAACTTTTTTAAGCAATTCGGCTTTTTCCCAAGAAAGAGACCAATATGTGATTCTGATCTCACTCGATGGTTTCAGGCATGATTATGTCGAAAGGTTCAAACCTGAAAATCTTTCCCGTTTTATCCAAAACGGAACTGCCGCAGAAGCACTGATACCTTCTTTTCCAAGTAAAACTTTCCCAAACCATTATACCATTGCCACCGGACTGAAGCCTGAAAATCATGGATTGGTTGACAACTCTTTTTATGAACCCGAAAAGGACTTGGTTTATAGTATGGGAAATAGGGACATTGTCGAGGATGAATATTGGTATGGCGGAACACCTATTTGGGTATTGGCAGAGCAAAACGGCATGAAGGCCGCAAGCTACTTTTTTGTAGGTTCGGAAGCACCGGTGCAGGGAATCCGGCCGAGTTATTATTTCAGCTATGATGGTGCAGTTTCCAATCTTACCCGGATTTCCAAGGTTTTTGAGTGGTTGCAGCTTCCTGAGGAGGAAAGGCCACGGATGATTACCCTTTATTTTTCGGATATGGACGACATCGGGCATCGGTTTGGTCCTGATAATGACAAGGAAATCAGTGGAAGACTGGAAAAATTAGACCGGGAACTTGGAGCCTTATTCGAGGGATTGAAGAGTTTTGACCTTGATATCAACATATTTCTAGTTTCTGACCATGGGATGACCAATATTCCCAAAGGGAATCTGCTGAATCTGGATCAAATAACCGAAGGGATAGATGCAAGAGTTGTTAACAACGGGGCTTTGGCACATTTGCATTTGGAAAATAAAGAGGACCTTGAAAAAATACTTAAGGAACTCAATGATAAAGCTATGCATTACAAAGTAGTCCGGGTGGAGGACAGGGAGTATTATAAAAATATCGAAAAGTATAGAAACCGCTTTGGTGACTTGATTATCCTGCCAGATTTGGGGAATTACCTGACGACTTCCAAAGGAATGGTTTCTTACCAAAACAGGTCTGCAATGTTCAAAACCGAGGTATTTGGAGAGCATGGATTTAGTCCGGAGTATGAAGACATGCAGGGGATTTTCTATGCAAATGGACCAATGATAAAAAGTGGAAATCTTATCCCGGCTTTTGAAAATATCCATATTTATCCTTTGTTGGCGACAATTTTGGGATTGCCGATTCCACAGGGAATTGATGGAAAATTAGAGGTTTTGGAACCTGTCTTGAAGAGAAAGTAATGGAAAGAAAAGAAATCGAGAACAGGGAAGACGTGTCGCTTTTGGTCAGGAGTTTTTATGCCCGGATCAGAAAGCACGAATCTCTTGGCCCTATTTTCAATGATGTAATAAAAGACTGGGAATCGCATTTGGGGCGGTTGACGGATTTTTGGGAGATGATTTTGCTGCAGTCCGGGCCCGGTGCAGGTAAGTTCAGTCCTGTTCCGGTTCACAAAGAAGTGGATGCGAAAACCGAAAATACCATCACCCAGGTACATTTTGGCAATTGGCTGGAACTTTGGTTTTCAACTTTGGATACATACTTTGAAGGAAAGAACGCCGACTATGCCAAAGAACATGCAAGGAATATGGCGCATATCCTTTTTTTTCGCCTTATGGAAGCAAGGGGAATCAAGATGTGACTTTGATAAAAGAGAATTTTGCCCAATTTTTCCGGTACTTGATTTCGGGTTCTGAAAATCCCAATGCTCCAAATAAGGTAAGCTTTTCTATCCGGATTTCATGAGCTCCGGGCTTTAAGCTATTTATATCGAGAACCACAAGGTATGCGCGTTGGCCGGTTGCGCCATAGGACACTTTTTTCCATTCGGTAATTTTATTGCTGACTAGACTATCATTCAGGTATATTTTGTATAGGTCTTGTTGATTTTCCAAAGATGGCCAAGCCAAAGAATCGGGCAAAGTATGGATTCCTTCTTTTATTTTTTCAAAATTTTTATTGTCTTCATCATAGTAGGCAATTGAAATACTCGTGAAATCACCAGAGATATTTGCAGAAGGCATCATCGCGCGGGGAAATCTTTTTTGAGGATCTTTTTGATCCTCAAAATACATCGAATTGTCAGGCCACTCAAGTAGCTCTTGATCTAGGTTGGCATAATTGGCAAAATTAAAAAAACCCTTAGAGTCAGATTTTATAAAAGGTGCCGTCAATCCCATGATGAAAATAGAATAAGCTGAAATGGACCATTTGCCAAGATTGCTTTGATAGACCGCCTGGACAGTACTGAAAATGGAAGCATTTAAACTGGATTTAAATTTGTTTTTTTTCGAAAAGGCCGATAACAGCCCAAATCCAACCAAGGAGGCTAAAAAAAACAGGTAAATCATAAAAAAGTTAAGATCAAAATACCTATATAAAAAAAGTAAAAGTCCGAGGTATAGGGTAAATACGATAAAAATCATCCCCATCATCATTGGAAAAGCGAAAGCCATACTACAGATCTTCTCTAATTTCAAGACCATTTCCTGAGGCTTTTTGTATTGAAAATCCCTTGAGTTTTTGAATAATTTTTCATTGATCACTCCATTGGGAAATGCATAGCTCAATCCCAATAATCCCGCCCAAGTAAATCTGAGAACAAGGTGAACAGAAAAAAATATCTTGAATACGCTGACAATGATAGAGAGATAAAGTAGTACGAGATATGCACCTATAAATTCCAATCCATAATCCTGTGTCAATTTCACAGCGAAATCATAAATCTGTGCTGGAAATGCAAAAATAAATGCCAAGGAAATACCTGAAATGATGACTTCAGGTTCCCAGCTGTTTCTTTGGAGGTTTTTAATCCATGCCAATTCTTCCGAAGAATCCTCAGGATTTGGTGTTTCATTGATTTCCACAGAGCAATCTGATTGGTTTTGAAAAATATGTCAAACCTAAAAATAGATAAAAAAAGGTAATATCTGACAGTTACACCAAAAGGTGTTAGTCTGTCTTATTATAGGGAGTTGATTTAAAGTAGAATCAGGCTATACCGCTATCAATTTAAAGTGGTAGTCCATTTTTTCAGGTCTTTGGAAGGAGATGGTTTTTCTCAGATGATAGAAAGCTTCCAATAGCATGGCATTTTCTATTTCCCCGGCATCTACAGGTCTGAATCCTACCCACTCAATGATTTTTTTGACACTCAGCTTTTCAGCAGAATCAGGTCCGCAAAAGTAGGTTTCTTTTACCAAACCCATAGGATCTGATTTTGGGTAGTCGATTCCAAGGTTATTGAACGCCTTGAAGAGTTTGTTTTGACCGATACTTTTTTTGATCAAGGTGGTGTTGCAGGAAAATTCCGCCGTGTAAGCACCGTTTGTGCAGTCGATAATAATCTTGTTTTTCAGATCTGATGCGGATAGACTTTCGCAGACCTTTGGAAGGTGCTCGTTTTCGCAGCAGATCAATAAAATATCTGACATCTCTATAGCTGTATCATAGCTGAAGATTTTGTCAAGGTACATGTTGAGGATTTTCCATTCGATCTCTTTGGTTACGAAGTCTTCACGGACTCCAAAAACCACTGTTTGGTTCATGGCCAACATTTTGTTGCCAAGGGTGGAAGCAAGTTTTGTTCCGCCTAAGATTCCTATTTTCATATCCTTTTTCGTTGCTTGACTTTTGGGTGAAAAAGCCAATTGGTGGATGATAATTTATGCCTTCTGAGTTGCGATTAGAGTCTATTTGTATTCGGAAGGGATTGAAATATAGATAATTAGGTTTCTAACTCAAAATTATTTTTTGATAAAATTTGGAAGAAAAAATGAAATACAATTTAGTAATCATGACTGCCAAATAACAAAATAAGAAGAGCTTTTTAAGGTGAAAAAAAAAATTCATTTATTGAGAAAAACTGAACAAATCCAAGAAAATTGGGATCGATTACTAAAGCTTAGACCGTGATCAGCTTAAAATGGTATTCTGTTTTTTCCTTTTTGTTGGCGGCGATTTTTTTGCTCAGATGGAAAAATGCTTCAAGCAAAAATGCACTTTCGGAAGTACCTGCATCGATCGCCCGAAACCCCGATTTTTCTATCAGTTTTTTGACTTTCAGTTTTTCAGGTCCGTCTTCGCCACAAAAGTAGGTTTCCTTGATCAGACCGAGAACATCCGAAATCGGATAGTCTATTCCAAGATTATTGAATGCTTTGTAGATTTTTTTTCCTTTCAAAAAGTGCTGTATCAAAAAGTAATTGCAGTCATACTCATGGCCAAAAGATGCATTGGTACAGTCAATTACAGTTTTGTTGTCCAAATCGGATTCTGAAAGACATTCACAAAGTTGGGTCAGATGTTCATTGTCACAACACATCAGGATATAATCTGATCGAAGTATTGCCTCTTTGAAGCCAAAAACTTTATCGGAATGTTTGCTGAGAATTTTCCATTCAATTTCTTTCGCTTCGAAATTTTCTCTGACACCAAAAATGACACTTGTGTCAGAAGAGAGGAATTTATTGCCCAATGCGGCTGCCAGTTTGGTGGCGCCTAATATGCCTATTTTCATTTTTCTGTATTACCAAAATGGTGATTGAAGATGAATACACCATATCCTTTCTAGGGCTTGTTTGATATGGTCAGGATATTTGACTTAGATTTCAGTACAAAAGGTGATTAAAACTTGGTATTGTCTTTAGAAACCTGTGAAAATTAACATTACAAAAATAAATAACAAAATATAATATGGAAATTTAATAATTTTTTAAAGTAAAATGATCTTGAAGTAAGGTGTCAAACAAGAAAATCCAAATTTATTTTGGAATCTCTTTGTGGATTTGATTTTGTAATTTCTTTGCTAGGGTTTTTAAACCCTATTGTCGGATGTTTGTTATCTTTCCAGAATCAACCCACCATCGTTTTATGAAATTTTGTAACCGGTGTCTCCTTTTCACCATCCTTGCTATCTTTTCTTTTTCCTGTTCTTTCAAATCTGTTCAGCGGAGCAAAGGAATCACTTATATGGAAAAGGGATTATTGGAAAATCTTCCGGAAAAGCAATTGAATGTCTTTGCTCCCAAAAAGGCGGATGGGAGTAGTCCGGTACTGCTTTTTATCCACGGAGGAAGCTGGAATTCAGGCAATAAAGACATTTATAATTTTCTAGGATCAAGATTGGCAAGGAAAGGAATTGTCTCAGTCATCATCGATTACCCACTCAGTCCTGATTATCAGGTGCATGACATGGCCAAAGCCTCAGCACGGGCAGTCAGTTGGACAGCACAGAATATCAAAACCTATGGAGGAAGTCCCGACAAAATTTACGTCTCAGGGCATTCTGCGGGAGGACACTTGGCGAGTCTGATTTCGGTTCGTGATGAATATTTTGACACCTTGGGTGTGGAAAATCCCATAAAGGGAACAGTTTTGATAGATGCGGCAGGGTTGGATATGTATTGGTTTTTGAAGGAAATGAACTATGCGCCTGGCTCAGAATATCTTCAGGCATTCACAGATGATCCGCAGGTTTGGAAGGATACCTCACCGATATACTATTTGGATGAAAAAGATCCCCAGATGCTGATTTTGATGGGAGGAAAGACCTTGCCTGGAATCGAAAAGACTACAGAAAGATTTTTGGAAGAATATAAAAAGATAGAACCCGAACCTAATTTCCATCTTCAGAAAGGGAAGAAACACAAGCCAATGATTGTACAGTTTCTCTATAGCCCAAACAAGGTCTATAAATGGATCGGGGAGTTTATGGAGGAGCAATGATAAATTGAAAGTTGTAAGGATGGTTACTACAATTACCCATTTTAGGGAAAGGTGTAAATACGATTTCAATCAGTCGCATTCCAATACTCCATCCTGTCACAGCTGCTGACTTCGATGCTGTAGAAATCAAATTCCTGTGTGACTTTGCCTTTGATCAGGTAGATGCCGCGGCCTTTGAAGGGATGTTTTTTCACCACAGGAGGGAAATGAACCGTGTCGATCCAGTCTCCGTCCCTGTCGATAAAGGTGCCGAAGTT
The DNA here is from genome assembly GCF_024813435.1 of Aquiflexum gelatinilyticum. Taxonomy (NCBI): domain Bacteria; kingdom Pseudomonadati; phylum Bacteroidota; class Cytophagia; order Cytophagales; family Cyclobacteriaceae; genus Aquiflexum; species Aquiflexum gelatinilyticum. The sequence continues at coordinate 266,370 of NZ_JANAEZ010000004.1, read as the reverse complement.
CATCACGTCGCCCTTAACCGTCCTCGTGTACTTGATGGTGACGAGGTAGCCTATAATCTCCACCGTTTTACCTAGATATAGTTTCATTTCCTTTGCCTTGATGCTCGCCACGGATTGGTCTTTGATCAGCAGAAAGGGAGAATCAAGCGGGAACTCCAGGATTTCTATCTGATCGACGATCTCTTGCCGGATGTCGGCAGCTTCGAGTTCGGGAACCTGCAGTTCACGGAAACCTGATTTTTTGAACAGTTCATTGCCGACAGCCACAGTTTTTCTTTTGTTTAGGATAAAATGCGCCTCCCAAAGCAGTTCCTGTTTGCTCTTGCCTGTAAACCTGAAGCAGGCGATCCGGATCAGGATCAGCGCCTGCTCCAGGCTGATTTCTACCCTTGCGATAAAATCGGATAATCCCAGATAGGGTCCGTTGACAGCCCTTTCCCGGAGGATTTTTTCGACAGAAGCCTTTTCGAGAAACTTCAGGTGGATAAATCCCAAGTAGACGGTCTTGCCTTTGATATTGGTCAGGTAGTCGCTCTCGTTGATGTGGGGTGCCTGTATGTCGGCGCCGTTCATGCGGAGCTCGTGGACATAAAACTCCGTATGGTAAAATCCCCCGAAGTTATTGATCACCCCGACCATAAACTCGAGCGGGAAGTAGGCTTTGAGGTACAGGCTCTGATAGCTTTCCACGGCAAAGGAAGCCGAGTGTCCCTTGGCAAAAGAATATCCCGCAAAGCTCTCGATCTGATACCAGACCTCTGCTGTGATTTTTGGGTCACGCCCCAGTTTTTCGCAGTTGATAAAGAACTGGTCATGGACATGCTTGAATTCTTCCTTCGATCGGGACTTGCCGCTCATACCTCGGCGCAGTACATCCGCTTCCGAGAGGGAAAGCCCTGCAAAGTAGTGCGCCACCTTGATCACATCTTCCTGGTAGACCATGATGCCGTAGGTTTCGGGCATGATGTCCATCATCACCGGATGGGCGGTTTTGCGGCGCTCCTCGTCCACATGCCGCAAGATATACTCCCGCATCATGCCCGAGCGTGCCACCCCCGGACGGATGATGGAGCTGGCAGCCACGAGCTCCAGGTATTCGTCGGCTTTCATCTTGGCGAGCAGCATGCGCATGGCAGGTGACTCGACGTAAAATGCCCCAATGGTATGTCCATCCCTGAGGTGTTTTTTGATTTTTGGGTCTTTTTTGAATTTTTCCACCTCACGGATATCGACCTTGACACCCTGGTTTTGTTCGATGATTTCGATGGCACTTTTGATATGACCGAGACCACGCTGACTGAGGATGTCAAACTTATACAGTCCGATGTCTTCAGCCACATGCATGTCAATATGGGCCAGGGGAAATCCCTTTGGCGGCATATCTGTTGCGGTATAATAATGTATCGGTTTGTGGGAAATCAGAATACCGCAGGCATGGATAGTCAGATGGGAAGGCATTCCGTGGAGAACCTCGCTGTATTTGATAATCAGCTTCCCGTATTGGTCGGGAACATAACCCGGTTTGCCGGCATAGTAGATCAGGGATTCGATTTCTGTTTTGGGCAGGCCAAAGACTTTCCCCAGTTCACGCAGCATGGAATTGGACTGGAATGTACTGTACGAACCAAGCAGGGCTACATGCTCCTCATTTCCTTGGTTGTATTTCTCAAAAATATACGCCGTCACCTCGTCCCGGTCTGTCCAGCTAAAATCTATGTCAAAATCAGGAGGGTTTTCACGATACAGGTTTATAAATCTCTCGAAGTACAAATCCAGCTCAATCGGATCCACGTCGGTGATGTAGAGACAGTAAGCGACGATGCTATTGGCACCGCTGCCCCGTCCGACATGGTAATAGCCTTTGCTGTGGGCAAAGTTGACGATGTCGTAATTGATCAGAAAGTAGGAGACAAAACCTTTTTGCTGGATGAGTTCAAGTTCTTTTTCGATCCGCTTGCTGATCTCGGCCGTCAGGTCTGCATAGCGCATGAGGGCACCTTTGAATGTTTCCTGCCTGAGGTAGTCGTAATCTTCCCAGTCCGAACCGAGGATGTCCCGCCTGTTTTTGACGGCTTGGAAGTAAAAGGAAAACTGACAGGCTTCGAGCAGTTTCTGTGCATTGTACAGCAGGTAGCTGTGGCCTTCGCAGCGTGCGACCATATCGGCATAGCTGTAGAGCATGTCGCAGATTTCGCCCTGTTCTTCGGTTTCCAGCTTGCTGAGCAAGGTATTGCCATCGATCGCCCGGAGGAGGCGGTGGGCGTTGAATTCCAACTTGGAGCTGAATGTCGCAGGCTGCAGCAGGACGAGTTTGTCCTTGTACCTGAACCAAGGCGACTTCACGATTTTGTTGAGCTGATAAGGGTGTACGCCTACAAATTCATTTTCCCGCAGGGCAAAAAACTTCGTAGGCAAGGGATATACTATAAAGCTATTCTGAAAAGCGGGAGCCTTGGCATCAAAGGGAATTCCTTTGATGCGGTGGTGGGAGAGGTGTTTGTTGAGTTCGAAGAAGCCCTCTTGGTTTTTGGCAAGGCCGATGTATTGCTGTCGAACGCCGTTACGGAAGTCAATGCCGATGACGGGATGGATGCCTTTTTTCTGTGCTTCGCGGATAAAGGGAAACACGCCGGCAGTGGAGTTGATGTCGGTGAGAGCGAGGGAGTCGAGTTTTTTGCCTTTCGCTTCAGCGATCAGTGCTTCCACGGACATCGTCCCGTATTTAAAGCTGTAAAAGGAATGGCAGTTGATAAGCATATTTAAAGGGTACTTATTGATATTGGTTGATATATGCTAAAGCGATATAAGTTGATACCTACCGAAGGTAAGGCAGGCATGCCTTCAGCGATACTAAGTGATATAAGCTAAAGCGATATAGGTGGAAATATGCCTTCGGCGATATAGGTTTCAGTATCAATCCTGGTTTTTAACTTTTGATGTAATTACGACACATGACGGAGATCGCATCCAATTATTTACATCATTGTATTTTTTAAAATGTTTATTAAATAAACATTTATGTGTTTATAATGTAAACAAAAAGTAACTACATTAAAAAACGGAATGGGGGAAATTGTCAAAAAATGAAGTATGTACAATAAAGAAAAGTTTGGAGTTTGAAATATACCAAAGTAAGGTTAGTTTAGACAATCTGTAATTGCCATGGAGAACTACGTTGAATATTTGAACGACATTATTGCCTACGACATCAGATGGAATATTTATAAAACCATCCTTGTGATTTTGGTTTTGTGGCTGATCAAGAAAGGGGCTTATAAAATCATAGAAAGGGGAAATGATGTCGAAATCAAAAAGAAATTCCATTCCCGTAAGACAGTGGAATATGCACTTGTATTTATAGGTTTTTTGCTGATAGGAAATATTTGGATCATCAATTTTCAATCCATTACCACCTTTTTGGGTTTGTTGTCTGCGGGTATAGCGATTGCACTCAAGGATATTTTTGTCAACATCGCAGGATGGATTTTTATCTATTGGAGAAAGCCTTTTGATGTAGGTGACAGGATTCAGATCGGAGAATTCAAAGGGGATGTGGTTGACCTAAGGTTGTTCCAATTCAGCTTGCTGGAGGTCGGCAACTGGGTCGACGGCGAACAAAGTACAGGCAGAATTGTGCATGTGCCCAACGGCAAAGTATTTATTGATCCGCAAGCCAATTACAGTCAAGGGTTTGATTATATCTGGAATGAGCAAAACATATTTATCGGATTGGAATCTGATTACAAAAAAGCCTGCAGCCTGCTAAAGGAAATCATGAATGGGCTTCTTTCACCTGATTATAAGACAATTGAGGCTGATTTGAGAAGAGCGCAAAAGGAGCACTTTATTTCTTTTAGCCAATATACGCCGACTGTTTATACCAAAATCCAAGAGAGGGGTATTCAGCTTTCGCTCCGGTATTTGTGCAAACCAAGGAAAAGAAGGGTTTTTGAACATCAGATTACAGAGGCGATCATAGACAGATTCAGGGCAGAAAAAGACATCAGGATTGTATATCCTATTACTTCAATTTATTTGGAGAAAGGTAATAATAGTCTTGAAAATTGAATAAACAAGCCGCTCTGTTTGAGGCTATTTTGATTAGTAAGGAGATATTGATTGATACTGGATATTTGTAGATATTGGATTAGAAATTATCGTTTGGTGAGTTATTGTTCAAAAAATCAAACTATCAAAATTAAAAAAGGCTCAAAGTGATAAATTTTGAGCCTTTTGATTTTATTATGATCTTGCGTGTCAATCTTTTTTCTTCAGGTCACCCCTTTTGATGGATTGGATGAACTTTGACCAGGCAAATGGATCCATCAAAGTAAAGGGTCTTGGTCCATAGCGGTCCTGGATCTGCATTATCTGTCCCTGCTGGAAATACCTCATGTTTTCATTGCCTGAAGCAGGCATTGCTTCCGCGTACCTAAGAAGTGTCTCCGGACTCAGGTTACCTGTCCTGTCTATCGTCATAGGAGCTTCATAATTCATTGCGAGGACCTGTCTCTTGAAATCTTCTTCGGTGGGATAGGGCATGACTTCTATCTCTGATAAAGCAATCTCATCCACCTGCATGGTAAGGATCAGGGAAATTTTGTCGTCTTCGACCCTTTCTGGGACTTTAAAGGACTGTTTCCTTAAACCTATAAAGCTGAAAATCACGCTGTCACCTTCCAAAACCGGCATCGAAAAATAGCCATATCTGCCTGAACTCGTGCCACGTCCCTTTTTTGGAACATATACGTTGACTCCCGGTACTGCATCCGTACTGTCTGAATTGAGGATGATTCCGGAGAGTTGGATAACTTTCTTTTCTCTATCCTGGGCAAAACCGTCTTCAATCCCCAAAATGAAAAGGGTGAAAAATAGGAAAACAGCTATCGGGTTTACTTTAAATTTCAAGGTAATACAGTTTATCTTATTGGATTCGCTGAACCGAATTCAGACTAATTAGGTTTTCTAATTTGGGTATAATATTAGCCTATTTTAGTTTCATTTGCTTAATTTCGACCGGGTTTTATTCGTTAAATTTACTAAATGCGACTTAAAAATATCAGCTTAAGTTATGGAATGAGGATTTTTAAAGCACTTTCCGAAGAGCCGAGAGTCCGTATCCTTCATCTTTTGCTCCAAAACAAGGAACTGTCTATATCTGATCTAGAGCATATCCTGGACTTTACCCAGACAAAAACCAGTAGGCACTTGATATACCTCAAGAACTCGGGTTTGTTGGGGAGCAGGAGGGTGGACCAATGGATTTTTTACTATATCTTGGACGAAGCCCATGAAATCATCCAGCAGATTTTTAAGTTTATCCAAAAAGACCCCAATTTCAAACGAGATCAGGATGTCTACAATATCCTGCTTTCCAATCGGGAATTGGCCATCAATAAAATAGAGAATAACCCATACCGTAAATAGTATCTCCCATTTGAAAAAGTACCGACACATTTTCTTTGACTTGGACCATACCCTTTGGGATTATGATACCAATGTGCAAGAATCATTATCAGAGTTGTTTGAAATTTACCAGCTGATCTCAGTAGGGATTCCAAACTACCAGGCTTTCATTGACGCATTTTATCAGGTCAATTTCAAGCTGTGGGCATTGTATGACTTTGGCAAAATCGACAAAAAAAACTTAAGGGAAACCCGATTTAAACTCATATTTGAGAAAGCCGGAGTGTTGGGGGAACATGTTCCTAAAGATATGGAAGAGGATTTTATGCACAGGACTTCCTCCAAGCCGCATTTACTTCCCTATTCCAAAGAAATTTTGGATTATTTGAAACCGCATTACAAAATGCATATCATCACCAATGGCTTCAATGAAAGTCAGGCCAAGAAAATGCATTCTTCTGGTCTTACTCCCTACTTTGACTTGGTAGTGACTTCTGAAACCACCGGTCACAAAAAGCCTGACCCTCAGATTTTCCAATATGCCATGGATAAATTGTCAGTTACTGCGGCTGATTGTATCATGATAGGAGACAATCCCAATTCGGATATATTAGGAGCCATACGATCCAATATAGATCAGGTCTTTTTTGATCCACATGAAAAAGGTATCGAGCATCAGCCGACGCATACTATTCGGCATCTGAAGGAATTAGAAGGGCTATTGTGAGATTGTATCAAGTACCAAGATAAGGGAGATAAGAGGCCAGAACCACGTAATAGGATGTTTTTTTCAACAACCTGAGAACTCGACAACGCGAAGCAGACAACTATTACAAGAACTACAACATTTACAACTTTTCAACTTCCAATCCTCAATTTTGGCAGGTTTTCAGAAAGGGAGTACTTATCTTTGCCCAATCAGAAATTATAAACTCAAATAGATATGCTCAAAGGTTTTTTTAATGTTCCCAAGCCAGTCAACGAACCGGTAAAAAGTTATGCGCCGGGTTCCCCCGAAAGGATCGAACTTCAGCAGACACTAAAAGAATTCAGATCACAGCTTGTCGATGTTCCTATGTATATAGGAAGCGATGAAGTGAGGACAGGAATCAAAAAATCTATGTCTCCTCCCCATGACCACAAGCATTTATTGGGATTCTTTCATGAGGGAGATGCCTCTCATGTGGAGCAAGCGATCAATGCTGCTTTGGGAGCAAAAGAAGCTTGGGAATCCATGGAGTGGGAACAAAGAGCTGCTATTTTCCTCAAAGCAGCTGATCTATTGGCTGGACCCTATCGTGCCAAAATCAATGCGGCCACCATGTTGGGACAATCCAAAAATGCTTTTCAGGCAGAAATAGATGCCGCCTGTGAGTTCATTGATTTCCTTAGGTTCAATGTACAGTACATGTCCGAAATCTACGCACAGCAGCCTCCTGTTTCCGGTGCAGGAGTTTGGAACAGACTTGAGCAAAGACCGCTTGAGGGTTTTGTTTTTGCTTTGACACCTTTCAACTTTACCGCTATCGCAGGAAACCTACCAACAGCACCTGCGATGATGGGTAATACCGTAGTGTGGAAACCTGCTTACACCCAAATCTATTCAGCCAACGTATTGATGCAGGTTTTCAAGGAAGCAGGCGTGCCGGATGGCGTCATCAATTTGGTTTTTGTGGACGGCCCAACAGCCGGTAAGATCATTTTCAACCATCCTGATTTTGCAGGAATCCACTTTACCGGTTCTACCGGAGTATTCCAAAACATCTGGAAAACTATCGGAGAAAATATCTTCAAGTACAAATCTTATCCAAGAATCGTGGGTGAAACCGGTGGCAAAGACTTTGTCCTTGCTCACAAATCCGCACATGCCAAAGCAGTAGCCGTTGGGCTTTCAAGAGGAGCATTCGAATACCAGGGACAGAAATGTTCCGCTGCTTCACGCGCCTATATCCCCTCCAATATCTGGCCTGATGTTAAAAAATACCTTTTGGAAGATTTGGCTTCAATGAGCATGGGGCCGACTGAAGACTTTACAAACTTCATCAATGCGGTCATCGACGAGAAGTCTTTTGACAAAATCTCCAAGTATATTGATAATGCCAAGAATGCAGAAGGTGTTGAAATCATTGCTGGAGGGCACCATGATAAGTCTAAGGGATATTTTATCCAACCGACTGTTATTCTTACCAAAGATCCGATGTACACCACTATGTGTGAAGAAATCTTCGGTCCTGTTTTGACTATTTATGTATATCATGAGGAGCACTTTGAGGAAGCATTGGAGTTGGTCGATCAGACTTCGCCTTATGCTTTGACAGGAGCCGTATTCTCTCAGGATAGGTATGCGATCGAGTTGGCAACCAAAAAACTGAGAAATGCAGCAGGAAACTTCTACATTAATGACAAGCCGACAGGTGCGGTCGTGGGTCAACAGCCTTTTGGAGGTGCAAGGGCATCCGGTACCAATGACAAAGCCGGTTCCATGATCAATTTGCTGCGTTGGGTTTCTCCAAGAACCATTAAGGAAACGTTTGTATCCCCGGTGGACTATAGGTATCCGTTTTTGGGGAAAGATTGAGATAAGAAACGAGAGGCGAGAGCCGAGGAGCGAGAGAAAAGAGGCAATACAGAGAAAAGACCATTGGAGCATTTAGGCTTTGGTGGTCTTTTTTCTTTTAGAATTTTAAATTGTAAGGTTAATTGAAAAAAGGATACTTATGGAATTTTTCAAATAAATGATACCTAGGCTTGAAATAATTGGACAATAAATTAACTTCAAAGTTGAAAAATAAGTTATGGGTAAGTATTTCTTTTTTCTTTTGGCAGTTGTTTTTTCTTGTAATTCCAAGGAATCCAAATCTCCCGAATTCATATCCGGCGAGTTGACCGAATACATTTCAGATACCATTTACTTCGAAAAGGATGAATTCACAAAAAACCTCCCTGCCAAATTCGCTTACCTTGAAGAGAATGATAGCAGTTTCCTTTATGCATGGTATGACAAAAGGCTTTTGAAATACGGTTACCCCTCGGGCAAATTGATTTCGAGTACCAATTTTTTTGTAGAAGGTCCTGATGGGATCGGCTCTTTTATTTCGGGGAGTTTAATTACTGAAGATGGATTGTTTTTTATCTCAGATCAGAAAGAAATTGTTCATACAGATTTTGAAGGGAAAGTTATCAGCAGATTTCCTTTGCCTGCGGTGCCGGAGGAAAGGTTGGCCGCTAATTTTTCTGCGATGAATGGCAATGACATGACCTATGATCCTGCAACCAAGACCTTGCTTTTGGCTGATGTTCCATTTGTACTCAAAGAACCTAATATGAATTACCGGGATTGGTTATGGAAATTGGATACCCGTTCGGAAAATTTTGATTCTGTAGGCTTCAACTATCCCGAAAAATACAGGGAACTCTATGATGATCCTGAACTTGGGGTTTTTGCCCATTCCTTTATTATTGACCGCGATCTTTTTGTGGTCAATTTTCCTGCAAATGATTCCTTATTGATTTTAGATTCGGATAATGGTTTTTGGGTGGATGGACGAAGTTCCAAACCTTTGACTTTTGAAAAAGGTAAAACCGAACCTAGGGGAGAGTGGACAGTTTTTAATCCTAGTATGAAGACAAGTAGATACAAATTCACCCAATACGATCCTTATCGGAAGAGGTTGTTGAGGTATGTAAATATTGAAACAAAAGAATCAGATTTAGAAACTTACACGAATGAAAGCAGCTTTATTCTTTTGGACAGTGAGTTCGGAAAAGTTGCGGAGCTATTTTTTAACAATCAAAAGATCATACCTTCAGGATTTTTCACACCCAATGGATTTTATCTAAAATTGGCAGAACAGCAAAGCGATGATAGGGAAGGGTATGTAAGGATTGTTTTTGATTTTTGAGTAGGAGCAAAAAAGAGGTTGTGGTATTCAATTTTTTTCTTTAAGTCATTATTATTTATGACTGAATATCAAGAAAGCAATTTAGTATAATGAAAGAGGAGGCAATAACCGATATTTGAGGAGACTTATTTTAAGGATAAGGGTTGACAAATCATATATTGTTGATTTTCTTATCCGCTCTGTGATTTTCAAACATTTCGATTGCAGCCTTCAAAAGACCAAACATTCCCAGGCTTAACACTATAATTCCAATAGATAAATCTTTTAAAATTCCGGTTTCAGAGAAATAAAACCCTGTCAATCCAGAGGTCAGCAGAATTAGGATAAACAGGCTAATTATGATAATTGCAATTTTTCCCTTTCGAGGATTTTGCCATATTTTTTTGGATAACTCATTTTGAGTTTTGGAGGTATCTTGTAATGAAGAGAAACTTATTCCTAAACCCATGAAAATCAAAACCGAATTAAGGTTATCAAACATCACCTCAGGATTATCTTTAAGGTAATCTAGTCCATAAAGGTATGGCTTAAAAGCAAAATACATTCCCAGAAGCATTAATGGGTATTGTGCATAGCTTACATAATGAAAAAACGTCTTGTAATTCATTGTTTCAAGTTAAAATAGAACATTTTGAGGTTCTGCTTCATATCCTATTTTCTTGTATTAAGGAACCAATTTTTAGAAACTCAAAGAGGCCTTAGATTTTCTCGCTACTTCTTTTTAAAAAGTGAATCCACAAATTCCTTTCTGTTGAAAACCTGAAGGTCAGTCATTTTTTCACCTACACCAATGTATTTGACAGGGATTTTGAATTGGTCTGAAATTCCGATCACGACGCCACCTTTGGCAGTTCCGTCGAGTTTGGTGATGGCAAGGGCTGTGATGTCAGTCGCTTTGGTAAATTCCTGCGCTTGGATAAAGGCATTCTGACCTGTGGATCCATCTAATACGAGCAAAACTTCATGCGGCGCATCGTCAATGAATTTTTGCATCACCCTTTTGATTTTGGTCAGCTCGTTCATCAAGTTGACTTTGGTGTGCAACCTGCCTGCAGTATCTATTATCACTACGTCTGCATTGGTATCAACCCCTTGTTTTACCGCATCAAAAGCCACTGAAGCGGGATCAGTATTCATACCGTGCGATACGATAGGTACATCGACACGTTTTGCCCAAAGGATCAATTGGTCCACAGCAGCCGCCCTGAATGTATCCGCAGCACCAAGAACCACTGACTTTCCTGCTTGTTTGAATTGGTGCGCTAATTTGCTGATAGTAGTTGTTTTGCCCACTCCGTTGACACCCACTACCATGATGACATATGGTTTTTTGTCTGCAGGTAGGTCAAAGTCTGATAGGTCGGTGCTTTGGTTTTCTTCCAAAAGACCCATAATCTCTTCTCTAAGGATTACGTCTAGTTCGGCTGTATTGAGGTATTTGTCCTTTGATACCCTTTCTTCGATTCTTCTGATGACTTTGATGGTAGTATCTACCCCTACATCAGAAGTGATAAGGATTTCTTCTAACTCATCCAATACTTCCTCATCTACTTTGGATTTGCCTACGACTGCTTTGCTTAGCCGAGAAAAAATGTTTTCGCTGGATTTTTGTAAACCTTGGTCAAGGCTTTCTTTTTTTTCCTTCGAAAAGAAACCGAAAATTCCCATGTCTGTGATTTTTAAAGTCCGAATATAACAAAAAAGTCCCTTCAAAGACTTAACTTGAAGGGACTTTCGATTGCAAAAAGTGCAATGAAATTATTTTTTCAAGGTATCCTGAACCATCGTGGTCGGAACCATTTCCTCTTTGAAGGTGTAAGCGCCGGTTTTTTCAGATTTGATTGCTCTGATCACTTTGGCGTATGTTACTCCACCTTCTTTTTTCAGGGTTGCTACTACTTTCTTAGCCATATTTTCAAGGTTTATATCGTTGCCGGAAGCAACCTAGGTCCTAAATTATTTAATTTCTTTGTGAACCGTCATTTTCTTCAAGATAGGATTGAATTTCTTCAATTCAAGTCTTGTAGTGGTGTTTTTACGGTTTTTGGTAGTGATGTATCTTGAAGTACCTGGAAGGCCTGTAGCCTTGTGCTCGGTGCACTCCATGATCACTTGTACTCTGTTACCTTTCTTAGCCATCGCTGTATATATTTAAATGGTAAACCTGATCTGATTATTTAATGATAACGTATCCTTTTGCTTGGGCTTCTCTCAACACAGGAGTGATTCCTTTTTTGTTGATTGTTCTCAAAGCTTTGGTACAAACCTTCAAAGTGATCCAAGCATCTTCCTCAGGGATGTAGAAGCTTTTCTTGTGTAAATTTGGATAAAATTTACGCTTGGTCTTGTTGTTCGCATGCGATACATTATTACCTACTTGAGGTCTCTTGCCGGTAATGTCACAAACTTTTGCCATGATATATGATCGTAATTGTATAGACGTTTTTTCAATTGAGTTTGCAAATATCGGACTTTTAGCTGAAATACCAATACTCACCTCCAAAAATATTCAGTAAAATTCTCATTTTCATCTGAGAAGCAAGAGGCGAGATTCAAGAAGCAAGAAGCAATCAATCAGTAGCCAGTCTCAGTATTCAGTGGATTGCTCAAAAATTAATCTAAAAGTCAAAAATGAAGAAACCAGACCTGATGATTCGAAAACCTTCTAATGTCTGCAGGCCCGAAGTTCACAACAATTAAAACCATTATAACAAATGCAACCACTACAACTTAAATAACCAATAACCAAATAACCCAATCACTTTTCCCCATACGGACAATGCTTGCAGCCGTTGCCGCAACAATAGCCCCTTCTCAGGTGGTATTGAGCTGTAAATACCATAAGACCTTTTTCATTCAAATAATAATCCCCCGGAATCAGCTTCATGGGTTCTGCAGGCTTCTTTTTTGAATTCATTCTTTAATCCTAAAGGCATTTACTATATTTGCCAGATCGCTGTGAGCGGTGAAATTTATCCTTGATGGGTAGCAAATCTACAAATATTATGATTGAAACAATAAACTCAAGCAGCCAAGCTATTGCCTTGGAAGATAAATATGGAGCCCACAATTACCATCCCTTGCCGGTGGTCTTGTCTAGAGGAGAGGGTGTTTACCTTTGGGATGTAGAAGGTAAAAAGTACTATGACTTCCTGTCAGCATATTCTGCCGTGAATCAGGGGCATTGTCATCCAAGGATCAAAGATGCCTTGATCGAGCAGGCAGGTACTTTGACTTTGACTTCCAGGGCATTTTATAATGATGTTTTGGGGCCATTTGAAAAATATATCACGGAATACTTTGGCTTTGAAAAAGTCCTTCCGATGAATACAGGTGCAGAGGGAGTGGAAACTGCGTTGAAAATCGCAAGAAAATGGGGGTATGAAAAGAAAGGAGTAGAGGAAAACCAAGCTGTCATTGTTGTTGCAGAGAATAACTTTCATGGCAGGACGTCTACCATCATCTCATTTTCTTCAGATGGCAATGCCAGAAAAAACTTTGGACCATATACTCCGGGTTTTGTAAAAATCCCTTACAATGATATTGCTGCACTTGAAGTAGTCTTACAAGATAAAAATGTTGTTGCTTTTTTGGTTGAACCGATACAGGGTGAAGCGGGAGTTTATACTCCGGCAGAAGACTTTATCCGAAATGCATATGAGGCCTGCAAAGCTAAAAATGTCCTTTTAATTGCAGATGAAATTCAGACAGGAATCGCAAGGACAGGTTCGCTTTTGGCGGTTTGTGGCAACTGTACCTGCGAAGGGCATTGCGAAAAGCAAGACACCTATACAAAACCTGACATGTTGATCTTGGGAAAAGCCATCTCCGGTGGATTTTATCCTGTATCAGCTGTACTGGCTGACAATCATATCATGGATGTCATCAAGCCAGGTCAACATGGATCTACTTTTGGAGGAAATCCTTTGGGAGCGAAAGTCGCCATAGCAGCGCTTGAAGTGGTTAGAGATGAGAAATTAGCCCAAAATGCACGAAAACTCGGAAAAATCTTCCGAGAAAGAATGCAGATTTTGGTAGAAAAATACAAAATACTCAAACTCGTAAGAGGCAAAGGCTTACTCAATGCTGTGGTGGTAAACGACTCACCTGACAGCAGCACCGCTTGGGATATGTGCGTCTCTTTGAAAGACAACGGTCTCCTCGCCAAACCCACCCACGGCAACATCATCCGCTTTGCGCCGCCTTTGGTCATGACTGAAGAGCAGCTGCACGACTGCTGCGATATCATCGAGAAAGTGGTCAAAGAGTTTGAAAAATAGACATTTTAGCAGATTTAGATTAATTGAAATAGAAACCCTCCGGGAGAAATAGCGGTCCCGGAGGGTTTTTAATGTCCTTTTGTTAGCTTTGCCAATACAATAAAAACCTATTAATCCATGAAAAAAGCAGTTATTTTTGATATGGATGGCGTTATCTGCCATACCAATCCATTCCATTCGATGGCTTTCAAGAAGTTTTTTGCCAAAAGAGACATGTACCCCACAGAGGAAGAATTTGAACTGCATATGTACGGCAAAAGTAACTCCTATATAATGAGTCACTTTTTCGGAAGAAAAATTGTCGGCGAGGAACTGTTGGAATTGGAGAATGAGAAAGAAGGCCTCTTCAGGGAAATATACAGGGACAAAATTGATCCTATTGCAGGTTTTCAGGATTTCTTCCATCAACTCAAAGTCAATGATTTTTTGACGGGGGTAGCCACTTCCGCTCCATTTGCCAACCTTCAATTGATTGCCGGCACTTTGTCTCTGATGGACAGGATGGAGTCCATTTTGGCAAGCGAAGACGTAACCAAACACAAACCCGATCCGGAGGTTTACCTCAAGTCAGCATTTAACCTGCAGGTCGAACCTGATTTATGTGTTGTTTTTGAAGATTCATTTTCTGGCGTCACCGCTGCCAAAAATGCAGGGATGAAAGTGGTTGGTGTTTTGTCCTCCCATTCCAAGTCGGAGTTACCGGTGTGTGACCTTTATATCGAAGATTTTAGGGAGATGGATGCCAATAAAGTTCTGGCTTTGACCGGATAATCAGGTTGGTTTTTATTTCTATACATTTATATTAGAATTGCCAAAATCAGAATACTATGCAAATAAGACCAAGAAGAAACAGAAAATCCCAAAGTGTCCGCAATATGGTGGAAGAAACAAGACTTTCTGTCAAAGACTTTATCTTCCCGATGTTTCTATTAAATGGAATCAACCAAAAGATTGAAGTTGCCTCCATGCCGGGGATATACAGGTTTTCTTTGGATCTGATGTTGGAAGAGATTGAAGCGTGTATGAAGCTTGGGATCATGGCATTTGATATTTTTCCTGCTTATCCCGATGATAAAAAGGATAAGTATGCTACTGAGAGTTTTAATCATGAGACGTTTTACTTAAAAGGAATTCATAAAATCAAGAGTACATTTCCGGAAGCTGTGGTCATGACGGACGTGGCAATGGATCCATATAGTTCGGATGGTCATGATGGACTTGTCGAAAATGGCAAGATATTAAATGATGAAACCCTGGAAATATTGGGTAAAATGTCTTTGGCACAGGCGCAGGCGGGAGCGGATATTCTGGGGCCGTCTGATATGATGGATGGGAGAGTAGGATATATCAGGTCTGTATTGGATCAAAATGGATTTACAGAAGTGTCGATTATGTCTTACACTGCTAAATATGCCTCTGCTTTTTACGGCCCTTTCCGGGATGCTTTGGATTCTGCACCCAAAATGGGAGACAAAAAAACCTACCAGATGGACCCTGCCAATTACAGAGAAGCATTGATCGAAGCTGAGTTAGACACAAATGAAGGTGCGGATTTTTTAATGGTTAAACCTGCATTGGCTTATCTGGATATCATAAGGCTATTGAAAGACAATTCCAACCTTCCAATTGCTGCCTACAATGTCAGCGGGGAATATGCGATGGTAAAAGCAGCATCTCAAAAAGGTTGGCTTGATGGGGAAAGGGCAATGTTGGAGTCACTCTTAAGTATAAAAAGAGCCGGGGCCAATGTGATATTGAGTTATTTCGCCAAGGAGTATGCGACTTTAGTCAAATAAAATAACACTTTCCAAAAAGAGTTATAAATACACTTTTTTCAGACAGGAAGGTTAAAATCAGAACCCCTTAGATGAAATTCTAAGGTTTTTTTCTTTTTTGCCGCTTTTTATTCCAAAATTTTAAATTTTCAGATTGAAATGGTTTCAATTTCAGCTAAACATTGAATTTTGATAGTATTATTAATCAATTGGTTTAAATAAAATCCAATTTTCTTTTAAAGTGTATATTATTCATAAAAACAGGTTTAGAAATACACCTTCTAGATCTAAAAAAATATAAAAAATTGATTTTATGGTAAAAAAAAGACCCAATTGATAAAAAAAATAAAATTTTTTTAAATTTTTTTTTGTAATAAATCCATACCACCAAGTCTGTTAAAGTTCAAATTTTATAATTTTACTTATTTTCAGATTATTATTCTATAAAAATAATTAATAAGGAATATTATTTTTATTTAATGATTTTCGGTATCGATTGCGGAAAACATTTTTTTATTAACAGAATAATATTCTGCATTTTATGGTAACAAAAAAATAAGATAATAATTGAATAATTTAATGTATTATAAATAAAATAATATAAAATAATCAACTATATCATCGAATAATTAACGTTTTGACAACAGGAACTTTTATTTTTTGTAAAAAATGTAATTAGATTTAACCCATTCAAAGTAATCAAACCTATTTAAAATTTTATCAATTCAGTTCTTGTAAAATTAAAACCTATGAAGTTGATGAACTCAATGATCGCTCAAGTAAGCGAGGTGCCGGCCGTGACAGATGTCTCGGCAGAACTAGCACAAAATCTCCTAACCACCAATAATGTATGGATGATGCTCTGTACAGCTTTGGTATTTATTATGCATTTGGGATTTGCGGGAGTTGAAACCGGTTTTGGCCAAGCCAAAAACACGGTCAATATCCTGTTCAAAAACACCATCACTCCTCTTTTGGGATTACTCACCTACGCTTTGGTGGGATTTTTCCTGATGTATCCTGGATTTGAGACTCCGGGATGGTTTGCATTTGATGCTGATGGATGGAGTATGTTTTGGTTCAGCTCAGCTGATGCAGACAGTACTGTAGGTTATGCCAATGGGGGCTACACGTATTGGACAGATTTTTTGTTTCAGGCGATGTTTGCAGCAACTGCAGCTACAATTGTTTCTGGAGCTATTGCTGAAAGGGTTAAAATTTCAGCTTATTTGGTTTTCACGTTGATTTTTGTGGGTTTAGTATATCCCCTTATCGGCAGTTGGAAGTGGGGCGGTGGTGCCTTGAATGAAATGGGATTCTATGATTTTGCGGGTTCTACTTTGGTTCACTCAGTAGGTGGATGGGGAGCTTTAGCAGGGGTGATATTAGTCGGTCCAAGGATCGGTAAATATATAGATGGCAAAGCCATTTCAAAGCCAGGCGCTAGTATTCCATTAGCGGTTATCGGAACATTCTTACTTTGGTTTGGATGGTTTGGATTCAACGGTGGTTCAGTACTTTCTGCCGATCCTGCATTGGTTTCTTCTGTTCTTGTTATCACTTGCTTAGGTGCTACCGCCGGAGGACTTGGTGGTTTTTTCGCTGCTTATTTCGCATTCAAAAGACTTGATTTGGGAATGCTCCTTAATGGTATCCTTGCAGGACTTGTAGGAATTACTGCAGGTGCTGATGTGTTTACTCCTGCATCTGCCTTACTAATCGGATTCATTGCCGGGATTTTGGTAGTTCTTTCAGCTGTCTTTCTTGATAAAATGAAATTGGATGATGTCGTAGGCGCGGTATCAGTCCACCTTACTTGCGGAATTTGGGGTACTTTGGCAGTTGGAATTTTTTCCACCAATCCTGACCATTCATTTGTAACCCAATTGATCGGTGTTGCAGCCTGCGGGGCAATGGCATTTATCTCGGCATTTGCAATATTTTACATCCTAAAAGTTACTGTGGGAATCAGAGTTTCTGAGGAACATGAAAAATCCGGTTTGGATTCACATGAACACGGAATCAGAGGATATACTATCATTTTTGACGAATAGGTCAGAAAACCAAACAATCAATTATATAAAGCAAGAACCCTGCCCAAGGAAAAAAACGCGACTCTCTTTCTGATTGGGTCAGGGTTCTCTTCAGCTAAATCATGTTTAACCGATAATCAAAACTAAAATGAAAAATATTCATGCACTAATAATATTTCTATTATTGTTAATTTCTGCACCAATAATTGCCCAAGAAGAAGAGGAAGAAGAAGGTAAATTGTCTTTCTCAGGATCTGCAGACGTATATTTTCGCAAAAATTTTAATGGACCAACAAAAGGTGAATTTGCCCAATCACCTAATACATCTTTTGGTAACCTTCCGGGTTTCTCGCTTGGCATGCTCAATTTGATCACCAAATATGAAGGCAAAAAAGTCGGTGTTGTAGCTGACCTGGTTTTTGGACCAAGAGGAGAGGATGCAGTTTTCAGATCTCCGATGAATACAGGAGGATTTGGAGGTAGCTCTCAGATAGTAAATCAATTGTACGTGTATTGGACAGTCACTGATGCGGTTACCCTGACTTTCGGTAATTTTAATACCTACCTGGGTTATGAAGTGATATCCCCTACAGCCAACTTCAATTATTCGACTTCTTACATGTTTTCTTATGGACCTTTTTCTCATACAGGTATCAAGGCGAATATTGACTTATCAGAGAAAATATCCTTCATGGCATCCATCATGAATCCCACTGACATGACCGAATTCAATGATTTGGAGAGTTATACATTTGGAGCACAATTAGGCTATGCAGGAGAAATGGGAAATACCTACCTGAATTTCCTATATGGAGACCAAGATGGTACTTTTGATTTGGACTTTCCTCTAAATATTGGTCAGGTATCTGCAGGAAAGACATTTCAGGTAGATTTGACTTCAGGACTTAATTTGACTGAGAAGTTTTATTTGGGAGTAAATGCTACTTACAATACAATCGCTTCGGGAGAGATTGTATCAAGTCCTGATAATGTTGATGATGTTAATGGGGATCCATCGGGTTTCTATGGAGCAGCTATTTACCTTCAGTCTCAGGTATCTGACAAATTTAGACTTGGAGCAAGAGGGGAATATTTCTCAGTATTCAATACTGGTATTGACGGTGCTGTGGGCTTGAACAGCGATGGCGATGGAAATGTTTTTGCCCTGACTCTAACAGGTAATGTTAAGGTGTCTAAGAATTTTACCCTTATACCTGAATTAAGGATGGATACTACTTCCGAGGACACATTCCTTAACAATTCTCTAGATCCTTCTAAAAACCTTTCATCATTCCTTTTGGCAGCAGTATTTTCTTTTTAATCGGGATAATTTTAAAATTTTTTTTCAAAACCTGCATTCATTCAAAATGAAAGCAGGTTTTGTTTTTTTTGGTATTTATTCCAATCTCATCGGTAGTTTTGATAGTAATTTTTGAAAAAAAATGTTTTTTCGGGTTTATGTAGGGTTAAAAAACATCCATTTTTACTATTTTGATATATTTATAAACAGTATAAAATTTTTATTTTTAACCTATAAAACATATAAAAGTCTGTTTTGGACAAACAATTTTTTAATTTCACGTATATATTACTGAAAATTAGAAAACCCAAATCGCTTTAATATGAAAAAGTTACCATTATTTATCCTTGCGTTTTTCTTCACAATATTTGTATCAAACGCTCAGGCATTTAAGGATCTTCAAGGTCCTGCTGCCAAAAATTATAAGCCATGGAAAGATAATTCCAAAAAAACTACCGCCATGGTTAATGTTACTCCAAATGAACAACAAGGTCCGGCATTTAAAAATGCCAAAGCTTGGGAACAGGAAACAGTGAAAACTCCCTTGATTTCCACGCCGGTTCGGGAAGAAAGAGAATTCGGTCCCAAAGCCAAAAACAGAAAACCTTGGAAAAAAGATTAATTCCTAATCTCATTTAAAAATAAAAAGGACGTTTACCGTCCTTTTTTTTTGCTTTAATGAAACTTAGTTTTAAATTTAATAAAAAACTTAGCAGTTATGAAATTATCAACACTAAGTTTCATTTTAATTTTGGTCTTGTTGTCTTCCTGTGTGAATTGGGATGACCAACCAG
The DNA here is from genome assembly GCF_024813435.1 of Aquiflexum gelatinilyticum. NCBI lineage: Bacteria > Pseudomonadati > Bacteroidota > Cytophagia > Cytophagales > Cyclobacteriaceae > Aquiflexum > Aquiflexum gelatinilyticum. The sequence goes on along the minus strand of NZ_JANAEZ010000004.1, from coordinate 246,880 downwards.
TCACAGGCTCAGTCCTTTTTACTTCCCGCAATTTTCCTGTGAATACCGAGTACTTTATTGCTCCTGCAGAGGTATATGTTAATTTAGGAAACTCACCTCAAATAAATCCCTGGATCAGGACCGGTATAGTGGGTACTTCTTTTGTTGTTTCGGATCTATTGGAGGGGAATTATGTGATTGTTGCAGGAGGTACGGTGAAAACATTCCAGATTGTCGCCGGGAGGCAGGTTGAAGTGTTTGTTCAGTAAAATTATAGTGAGGATCAAAGTTCTTCTTCTCTTTCGAGCATCAGGATTGAATGCTGAGGGACGATGAAATATTTATCGCCTTCATAAATGACTTCATAGGCGCCATTCAATAAAAAAATGGCCAAGTCCCCTTCTTTTGCCTGAAGTGGGATATATCGGATTTTTTCTTCGATATCCATCCAAGGTTCCCTGTCTTCAGTAGGCATTGGGATCGGATATCCCGGTCCGGTCTTGATGATATAGCCTTGCTGTACCTTTTCTTTTTCCTGAACTCCCGGGGGAAGATATAGTCCGGAGGATGTCCTTTCGTCAGCTTTTTTGAGTTTGATCAAAACCCTATCGCCTACAATGATAAGTTTCTTGAGTTTATTATCTGGGGTGAGTTGCATGTAGTAGGAATGAAATAAACATTGTATTATAAAAGACAATCAAGCAAACAAGAATGTATAATCAAAAAACAACGGCATCCATACTTTCATACAGATGCCGTCCCATTTCTGAGTTATTTAAGGATTACTTTTTGTCCTCAGAGACTTCTTCGTAATCTACATCTGAAACACTATCGCCGGCATTTGATGCACCTTCTCCTGCATTGGCATCAGGCCCAGGCTGTGCACCTGCACCTTGGGTAGCATTAGTGGCATTATATATTTCCTGTGAAGCTGCTTCCCAAGCTTTATTCAATGCTTCAGACGCAGACTCGATACTTGCAAGGTCTTTTGAAGCATGAGCAGATTTCAATCCTTCCAAAGCTGCACTGATATTTGCTTTATTTCCATCAGAAAGCTTGTCACCATATTCTTTCAGTTGCTTTTCTGTTTGGAAAATCTGACTGTCAGCTTGGTTCAATTTTTCGATTTTTTCTTTTTCAGCTTTATCAGTTGCGGCGTTGGCTTCAGCTTCGCGCTTCATTCTTTCGATATCATCCTGAGATAAACCGGAAGAAGCCTCGATTTTTATTTTTTGCTCTTTACCAGTTCCTTTGTCTTTTGCAGAGACGTTGAGTATACCGTTGGCATCTATATCGAATGTAACTTCGATCTGGGGAATACCTCTTGGTGCAGGTGGAATATCGCTCAGTTGGAACCTTCCGATAGACCTGTTATCTTTGGCTAAAGTTCTTTCACCTTGAAGCACGTGGATATCAACAGCAGGTTGGTTGTCTGCAGCGGTTGAGAAAACTTCAGATTTTTTAGTAGGAATTGTGGTATTGGATTCGATCAGTTTGGTAAATACACCGCCCATAGTCTCGATTCCCAATGAAAGTGGTGTCACATCAAGCAACAATACATCTTTCACTTCACCTGTCAATACACCGCCTTGGATGGCAGCACCTATGGCTACTACTTCATCAGGATTCACTCCTTTAGAAGGTTTCTTGCCAAAGAACTTCTCCACTTCTTCCTGGATTTTTGGAATTCTTGTAGAACCACCTACCAAGATCACCTCATCAATATCTGATGGATTAAGTCCTGCATCGGCTAAAGCTTTTTTGCAGGGATCCATTGACCTTTTTACCAAATCAGCAGTAAGCTGCTCAAACTTTGCCCTACTCAAGGTTCTTACCAAGTGCTTTGGACCTGTATGGGTTGCAGTGATATAAGGAAGATTGATTTCAGTAGAAGCCGAACTTGAAAGTTCGATCTTGGCTTTTTCTGCAGCTTCTTTCAATCTCTGAAGTGCCATTGGATCTTTTCTCAAATCGATTTGCTCTTCTGACTGAAATTCTTCAGCAAGCCAGTTGATGATCTTTTGGTCGAAGTCATCACCACCTAGGTGAACGTCACCGTTGGTTGATTTTACTTCAAATACACCATCACCCAATTCAAGAACCGAAATATCGAATGTACCGCCACCAAGGTCATACACTGCGATTTTCATATCCTGATTTTTCTTGTCCATACCGTATGCCAAAGCAGCAGCGGTGGGCTCATTGATGATCCTTTTTACCTCAAGGCCTGCAATCTGCCCTGCTTCTTTGGTAGCTTGACGCTCAGCATCGTTGAAATAGGCCGGCACTGTAATGACAGCTTCTGTGACAGTTTGTCCCAAGAAATCCTCAGCAGTACTCTTCATTTTCTGAAGGATCATGGCAGATAATTCTTGCGGAGTATAAGATCTGTCTCCGATTTTGACTACGACAGTATCATTTGTTCCTTTTTCTACTTTGTAAGAAGCATGCTTTTTCTCTTCAGAAATTTCAGAGAATTTTTTACCCATAAACCTCTTTACTGAGGAAATGGTGTTTGAGGGGTTAGTAATGGCCTGACGTTTTGCAGGGTCACCTACTTTCCTTTCTCCGTTTCCATTGTCGAGGAAAGCCACGATGGATGGCGTGGTTCTTCTTCCTTCGCTGTTTTGGATGACCACTGGTTCGTTACCTTCCATTACCGCTACGCAGGAGTTGGTGGTACCCAAGTCTATACCTATGATTTTTCCCATGATATTATATTTTAATATTTATTGATTACAACCTTGATTTGAAAGCTATCAGACAACTCATGTGCCAAGCGTTAAAACAAAGTTTTCTGTGTCAGATTGACAGATAATATGACAGTAAATCCAATTTGAAGGAAAAATTCCAACAGGTTTCAATGTTGAATTGTCAGGTCAATCGTAAACCCACCAACTAGGCCTTATGCTTGTCCAATCCCGTCCTGCCGCCCGGCCTTCACAGCTAAGGCACTCTGAAGAATACAGATTTGAAGGTTTTCCTTGAATGTATTCGCAAATAGGCTGGAGGTAGATGGGTGAAATCTCCGAAGTGACATAAAACCTCGAAACAGAGGATTTCGCAACCTCAAAATAGCCGAGCACATTCTCATTTGGATTATCTGTATTCACAATGTTTCCCAAAACACGTGCAGGTGGAATATCAAATAGAGAACCTTGATTATTGATAACGATTTCTATTTTTTGCCAATATTCAAATGATTCCCTGTTGACACTAAGCTGCTTGACTGTCACGAAAAATGGAAACAAAAAGGCATTGTTTATCTTCCTGGTAGCTAGAAGTTTTTCTGTACTTCGGCTATTTGTGGCAGTTCCATCAAATAAATTTACTTTGGTAGGGTCCATCACATCAAAAATAAAACAAGGTGGAGGTGGCGGAACCCCGGGAGGAATCCACAACAACTGCCAATAATGGGCTTCCTCTACAATCCACCTAATAAATAGTTGTTCCGAAGTTTCCGGTAACTTTGAATTGGTGTAAACTTTAAAAACATGCTCATCCAAGGAAGTCTTAAATGGCTCATATGCCACTTTATAACTTAAGCTATCTATACCGACATGTTTTGGGATTTCCTGAAATTTTGACTTGTAAACCGAGCCATCCAACTCAACTTCTAATGCATAGCTTTGGCCTTCTTCAGCTTTTAATCCATGTAACTCATATACACCATTACCGGTATTGGTGTATGCTTTTTTTTCTTCTCCAGATATGAGCAAATATACTTCAGCGTTGGAAACGCCTTTGGGTCGGAAGCCAAATGGTGCCGAAGTACTGATTTTGACAGTATGGATATCCTCACTATCTGTAAATAATCCATAAATAATTAACTGTCCTTCTTCTGTTTCTTGCCAAAAATCAAGTCTGTCAATGCAAGACACTGTTGGGATCAAAATAGAACTCAACGTCAGCAATAACTTAAAACCATGGATAATTTTTCTCATCTTCATTTTCAAAGTCAAAAAATTCAGAATTTTTCCAATTGAACTTTAGTTTTCATTCCACCATGGAGGCTCGATTGTAGTCCACTTTTTTCCTCCGGCCCTTTCATCACATTCGATACACTCAGCAGTGTACTCTGAAGCCGGCTTTCCGACGATAAATTCACAAGGTCTATTTAAGAAAAACGGAACATCACCTCTATTTGTGGAAATTCGGGTTATTTTTTCCTTAGCAACCTCAAAATAGCCCAATACCCTTTCATTCGGATTAGCTGCATTATAAATATTTCCAAACACCGGGGCAGGCGGAATGTCAAAAAGCGAGCCTTGGTTTGAGACCGCAATTTTGATTTTTTCCCAATAAATAAAGGCCTCCCTGTTGATACTTAGCTGCCGGACCGAAACAAAGAAAATTGAAATAAATGAATTGTCTACCTGCCTTTTGCCTAGGACAAGGGATGTATTTCGTGTACCGGTATTTGACCCATCGAATAAATTAAGTCTGTTGGGCTCAATCAAATCTGAAATAAAACAATTTGGAGGAGGAGGCGGACACCAACCGACACATGGTAGCCAGATCCTTTCCCAAAGATATGTCTCTTCGACTAACCATCTTATAAAAATCGGTTCTGGAGTTTCGGGGAATGTGCATTCTGTACTTACAGTAAATACCGGTTCAGGACTTTCATTATTGAAAGGTTCATTTTTGAAAGTAAAGCTAAGGTTATCCTCTCCGGTGGCTTTGGGCAAAGACTCGAAAGAGGATCTATATATGTTATTTTCAAAAATAACTTCTAAGGAATAGCGCTTTTTATCAGTTACCTCATAATTGATTAGCTCATATTCACCGTTTCCAATATTAAAATAACGGATTTTTTCACCAGAGTCCGTTAGAAGGAAAACCTCAGCACCAGGAACTCCTATTGGAGCTAAACCTAGCAAAGATGTCCGACTTATATTCACAATCTGTTTTTCTCCACTGTCAGTCAACAAACCATATATTACCAATTGGCCTTCTTCGGTTTTTCCAATGAAGTCTAACCTGTCAATACATGAAGTGCAAATGAACGAATGAAGAATCGCACATAGTAAATTGGTTGTAATTTTATATTTTATAAAATACTTCATTTCGTACTCCAATCATTGAACCCTCTAATCCAAATATCGGATTTCAATATTTCCTAGTCAAATTTCCACCAAACCGGTGCATCATTTGTCCACCTTCTTCCCTGAGCTCTAGCCTCACAGCTTTTACATTCAGATGCGTAGGAGTCATCAGGTTTATTGGGAAAATACTGACAAGGATCGACTAGGTAAAACGGGACATCGGCCCTTGTGGTGTAGATTCTGGTTACCTTTGTTTTTGCCACCTCAAAATACCCCAAAACTGTTTCTTCCCGGTCTTCCACATTGGATATGTTTCCAAATACAGGAGCAGGCGGCGTATCAAAAAGGGAACCTCGGTTATTGACTACAATTCTGATTTTTCCCCAATATTCATATGCTTCCCGGTTGATGCTTAATTGTTTGACACTGACAAAAAAAGGATACAGAAAGGAATTGTCCACCTGTCTTTTGCCCAATACAAAATTCCCTTTTCTTGTATTGGTACTAGAACCATCAAAAAGGTTGAGCCTATTTGGCTCTATGACATCTGAAATAAAACATGGGGGTGGAGGTGGAGGTGGAAATCCTGTTCCTGGCAAATAGGTCAAAGGCCAAATGTACGTCTCCTCGAGCATCCATCTCAAATAAATAGGATCCTGAGAGGAAGGCAGAGTTGTCTCTGAATAAACGGTAAATACCGATTCCGGTGATTCGGTCCTGAAAGGTTCATTTTTAAATTCAAAACTGAGCACATCTTCTGCAAGCATTTTCGGCATTTTTTCAAATCTTGATCGGTAGACTTTCTGATCAACAGTTACTTCTATGGCATAACTTTCATCCTCTGAAGCACCAAACCCTTCCAAAACATACTCTCCAATCCCTCTGAGAATGTAGCTGTATCTTTCACCGGAAGATGTCAATAATGAAACTTCTGCATTCTGTACACCGGTAGGCCCAAGGCCAAAAGCCGACGTCCTGCTGACATTGACCACCTGCCTTTCTATGATATCTGTCAATAACCCATAGATTACCAATTGGCCATCTTGTGTATCTCCCACAAAATCAAGTTTGTCAATACAAGAAGCAGGTAAAAAAAGGCAAAGAAAAAATGCCAAAAACAGTCGGATGATTATTTTGAGTTGTGAAATCATTTTCCAAAAGAGACTGTATAGGTGAAAGATGGGAAGGCCGAACCCAAAATCGAAATTTGATAGGGGACCAAACGTTGTCCTCTTCCTTCCCTTTGGAAGAAAACAGAATAGGCGTTTCTCCTTCCGGTCAGATTATAAACGCTGAAATTGATCTTGTCATCCCATGTACGCACAAAGCCATTGGTGAGATAAGAGAAGTCAATTCTGAAGTAATTAGGAATCCTGAACTCATTTCTGTTTCCAAAATTAGGGACAAAAATGCCTCCGATGACATAATTGGAAGAAAGACCGGTCACGGGCCTTCCGGATGAAAAATTGATGTTGGTGTTGAAAGTTCTTCCTCTTCCGATGTGGAAGTTAGTGACAAGGGAGATATTATGGGGTTTGTCAAAATTGGTGGCAAACCAATTCCCCTGATTGACTTGGATCTCAGGAAATTCAGAAACCGTACGGACCAGTGATCTGCTAAAGGTATACGCCAGCCAACCTGTGATGCCCCCACTGTTTTTTTGGATCAAAAGCTCAGCACCGTAGGCAAGTCCTTCCCCTTGGATCAATTCAGTTTCAATATGCGGATTTAAAAAGAGGTCTGCAAAATCACGATATTCCAACTGATTGGCTGTGGTTCTGTAAAAACCCTCCAACGAAGTTGACCATTCATCTTCTTTGAAATTTCTAAAAAATCCCAAAGAAGCATTGTGTGATCTTTGAGGCTTGATATATGTTGTGCTCAACTGCCAAAGGTCTATAGGTGTGGGACCTGTTGCATTTGAAATGGTTTGCAGGTATTGGTTCATGACCGAATAGCCACCTTTGATGGAATTGACCTTATCAAAAGTCCATCTGAACGAAAATCTCGGTTCAAATCCGTTATATTTCACCACTTTTCCACTTTCTATAAAATCGACGCCAGTTATGGTCAGTCTTGAGATGGGAACACCTTCCTCATACCTAAATATCGAATCAGGTCCTTGCTGTACATAATTTGAATACCTGATTCCTCCTGAAAAAGAAAGGTTCTCTGTCGGATTCCAATCTGCAGAAATAAAAGGTGCGTATTCCATGCCCCTTTCTTTTTGAACTGTTTCGGCTACGATTCCTGATTCGGATGTAAGCGGCCTTAGAAATTCAGGCCTCATATGGTATTGTATTCCTTCCGCTCCGAAGTTGATGTCAACTTTTTCCAAGGTCAATAATCCCGTTATTTTCCCTTGAAAGTAGTAAAGGCCATTTTCGATTTTGGAGGGATCGATTGTGGAAGGCTCAAAAAATCCATTGTTAAATGAACCGTAAGCCACCATCCCTACCAAAGAAAGATCGTCTGTAAGGAGATTTCGACTGGTCAGTGATCCGACGAGGTTGTCCCATTCAAATCCAAATTGATCAGAAAATCTGAAATAATCCCCGGTATTGAGCAGGTTGAAATCCAAGCTGTTTTTGGGAGAAAACTGATGGTTGACTCCTAGGTAGATATCATGAAAGTTGATTTTGCTGTTTTGAACGTCTACTTCTTTGGCTTTGTCCAATAGCCAATTGGCATTGGAAAGTCTTGATGCAAAAATCATAGAGGTCTTTTCAGGCACAATGGGACCTTCTACCATGATTTTACTCAAAGCAGTACCAAGCGAGGCACTTCCTTTCCAATTTTCTTTGTTTCCCTTCCGCATCTCTATATTCAATGCTGAAGAACTCCGCCCGCCAAAATAACTCGGTACTGCACCTTTGTATAAAGTAAAGTTTTGGAGTGCATCTCCGTTGAAAGAAGACAAAAAGCCCAAAGCGTGACTGTTGCTCAGGACAATGGTCTCATTCATCATGATCAGGTTTTGGTCTGCCTGACCGCCTCGGATATTCATTCCAGCCGAACCTTCACCCACCGAAGTCACGCCGGGCATGGATTGTAAAACATTGAATACATCCGGTTCTCCCATAAACGCAGGCACAAGTTTGATGTCATTGATGTTCATCTTGGTCACTCCGGTGATTGGACTACGGATGTTTCTGTCTCTCTCCTCCGCTTCCACTGTAAAAGCTTCAAGTTCAAAATCAAGGTTGACTAGCTCAATGTCCAATTGTCCGTCTCCAAAGAGTTGGATGAGATAATGCACCGGCCTTTTTCCAAATTGGCGAAAAACAATCCTATGCCGCCCTGAATCCAAGGAAAGGACATATTGCCCGATATTGTCCGTGTTGTTGCCTGCAAAAAAACCATCGATGTGGATCGAAACTCCTGAAATTGGCTCCCCAGTTTCCAGTTGGGTTACTTTCCCTGTCACAAAATATTTCGCCCTCTTTTCTGCATTTTTTTGGTCAAACCTTATCTCGGTAAATTCAGTCTGTGCCAAGAGATGTGGAATGCTTAATGCCAACCAGATCAGAACAGTGAGTCCAAAGTAAATCCCTCTTTTTAATTTACTTTTTCCAGCGGTTGGATTTGAAAAAATATATTGGTCTTTTGATGACACTTGAATCGTGGTTATAGGTTTTACAGGCAAGTAAATTTATGCTTTTATTTCACCTTTTTGTGATAAATAAGGATTTTTCGTTAGGCGGACTTTTCAGCTCTTTTTTTTAAAAATCGGCGAAATGCGTATAAATCAATTATTAATATCTTTCTATATCATTAATTGAGCTTCGGTAAATTAAACTTTTCGTGTGGGGATATTATGGTTTTTTTTATCTTAGAGTTTCTTCTTTTGAGTACCAGAAAAGACAATAAAGTGACAAAAGATTCTGTTTGGCTATTAAGATTGATGAAGGCAAACTTGTTTGTTGTTTTTTTATTGCTCCCCCTTTTGGCAAAAACCCAAGTAATTGTCGGGAAAATCACAGATGAGAAGACAGGAGAGCCTCTTCCTTTTGCCAATGTTTTTATCAACAATACAACTTTGGGAAGTACGACTGATATCAATGGGGATTTTAAAATCAGTGGATCCCTACCCCAAAACCCCGAAGTCGTAGCATCCTTTGTCGGTTACACTACCAAATACAGAAAAATTTCATTTGGGAATAGAATTCAAATTGTTGTCAATTTTCAATTGGCTTCTAAGGAATCCCAATTAGATGAAGTAATGCTAAAAGCAAGACGTGATAAAAGATGGGAAAGAAATCTTAAAAAATTCAAGCGGGTTTTTTTGGCGGTTCCAAATGATCCATTTTTCAAAATGAATGAAATCCTCAACCCTTGGGTTATTGATTTTGAAGAAGGTAAAACCCGTGGGTCAAAATACCTGTTGGCCAGTGCTTCGGAGCCACTCAAAGTTTCGAATTTGGGTTTGGGGTATAATTTGGATTACCATTTACGGGAATTTATCCAGACACGGGACGCTTTCCAATACATTGGTTTGGTCAATTTTCATGAAATAGATTCGGTCTCCACCGAAAAAAAGAAATCCTGGGAAGATCAAAGAAACTCCACTTATTTCGGATCCTTACGCCATTTCCTACATTCACTTCTCCATAATGAAGCGGACAGACAAGGATACAGGCTATATCTGGTAGATAGCTTTCCACCAAAAACGAGAACGAATGTATTCCATGAGGAATTGGGAAATTCCATCAAAAAACTTCCCTTTGATTCCTTAAAAATTGACACACTTCCCAATGGGAATTTTGGTCTTTATTGGCCTGACAGAGTAGAAATTCATTTCAGAAAGAAGGCTTGGGCAAACGATTACTACACTAGAGTGTATTATCCGCTCAGTTGGATCACGTCTCCTACATGCTATTTTGAATTTGATGCCAATGGGATTCCGACCGATCCAAGGCAGATCATTTTTTCAGGATTTATGGGAAGACATAGAGTGGGTAGATTTTTACCACATGATTTCGTCCCTTCCAAGGATCAACTTACTCTCTTTTCTGAAATTGACAGCGCGCTTTTGGGTCAAACAAGATGGAATTCACTTCGGGAAAAACCCTACCTGACTTTCAATAAATCCTATTATACACCTGGTGAGACTGCATGGTTTAATGCACGGATGATTTACCAAAACCAGTTTTTGGTAGATTCTATGAGCCGGGTACTTTATGTTGACTTGATCAATGAAAAGAAAGAATTGGTGATTCAGGAAACTTTTGAGATTAGGGAAGGTATGTCAAAAGGGCAGCTTCAATTAGGGCCTGACCTCAAAGCAGGAAATTATACCGTCCGTGCCTACACCAATTGGATGAGGTACTATCCTGAGTCAGATTACTTTTACAAGCCATTACCCTTGATTTCAGCTGACCGCGAAGTTATTTCCTCCACAGGCGTAATTCCTTCCGACCAGGAAGGGGAGGAAATTTCCATTGCGTTGAAAACTGACTTTACCCATGAAGAGCTCTTCAATAAGGCCAACATCAATATTTCGGTTTTGGATATAGACAGTTCTTTTGTGGATTCGGATTTCAGTATTTCCCTGATCGATGCGGATTTGGCAAAGTTTATCGGGGAAGAAAATACGATAGAAACTGATATAAACTGGATTGGAACTGAGCTTGGCGATTATGAATTTCCGGAGGAAGAATACAATATCGAATATGGGATTTCATTGGAAGGCATGTTTTCAGACAGAGAAGGAAAACCATTGTCCGTCCCATTGACAGTGGTACTAGGACAGATGGAAGATTTTGGTGTGATTAAGTCTGATACATCAGGTTATTTTTGGGGGACAGGGCTTTTATTTACCGATTCGGCTGAGGTTGCGATAGCGGCATTAAACCAGAGAAGGAAGTCATTTGGAAACATTTCCCTCATTGAGCCTTTGAGACCGGAAGTTATGGTCAATTTGCCCAAACTTCAATTTGAAACCAGGCCAAAATCCACAATTGGAAAGCTTGATATTTTTGATGGAAAATATGTTGAGTTGGAGGAGTTCCTCTTTGAAGGGGAAAAAAAGCAAACCATGGAGGAAAAAAACTATGGTTATGGTGAAGGAGATAGGAGTATAGGTCCTGATTTTTTGGAGAAATTTCCGGAGCAAACACTTGATGTAATTGTCGGAATGAACATGCAGGGAGGTGGATTGGGTAATTTTAATTGGGGACTTGATGCCGGAGAACCACTTTTAATCATTGACGGCGTACGTTATTTTTCGGATAGCCGGGAATCTACGATGTCGGCTTTAAAAACTTACATAGCTGCTGAAGTTGAATCCATTGAAGTCTATACTTTCAATGCTGCCCAGTTTGGCATGGCGGGATTTGCAGGAGTCATCATGGTAAATACCAAAAAAGGGTCAAGGGATCCTCAGGGATCAAACCAGGTTTTCAACAATGAAGAATTTCAAATATTTAAAATAAGAGGGTTTACTCCTGTCGTGGAATTCCCCGTTCAAAAGGCTGAATCTGAAATCCCCGAGTCTAGACCATCACTTTATTGGAATCCTAATGTCAAAACCGATAGGGACAATGAAACCTTTACTTTCTCAGTCAATCTTCCAAAATCTACCCAAAACATGATTTTGAGGATTGAAGGCATGAGTGGCGACGGTTTACCTTTTTACCGGATTTTTCAAATTCCGGTCAACTGAAATTGTAAGCTGACATAGTCATTTATCCCAAAATCAAGTCCATGCTGATTATGAAAATGACCCAAATACGCCGATTTCAATAAAAATATTGGTCTATTTTCTAAAGTTCCCTTCTAAATTAAATTATTCGGGTGGAGATATTATGGATTTTTTTATCTTTCAAACTCTTCCTTTGAGTCTCCAAAACTCCATCTTGAATGATTATGAAATTTGCTTTTCCAAATAAGCTAGCAAAATTGACCCTTCTTATCTTGGGTATGTTAGTTTATGGTTTTTTGGAAGCGCAGGTAATATCAGGCAAGGTAGTGGATGAAAAGACCGGTGAAGCCCTTCCTTTTGCCAATGTTTTTATCAACAATACCACTTTGGGAAGCACCACTGATATCGACGGGAATTTTAAAATCAGTGGTTCCCTGCCCCAAAATCCCGAAGTTGTGGCTTCTTTCGTAGGGTATTTTACAAAGTACAGGAAGGTTGCTTTTGGCGGGAGAAATCAGGTTACTGTCAATTTTGAACTGACTCCAAAAGAGGACCAACTTGACGAGGTCTCTCTTTCTGCCAAAAGGGACAAAGCTTGGGAAAGGAATCTGCGCAAATTTGAGCGGGTTTTTCTCGCCGTACCGGATGATCCTTTTTTCAAAAAGAATGAAATACTCAATCCTTGGGTCATCGACTTTGAGGAAGGAAAAGCAGAGGGATTGGGCAGATATCTTGCTGCAAGTTCTTCGGAACCCATCACAGTGGCAAACAGAGCACTTGGCTATGAGATTGACTATCACCTTCAGGAATACCTTCAGACAAAGAATGGCTTCCAATATTATGGTCTTGTCAATTTTGGGGAAATAGAAACTCCGCCAAATGCAGATGAACAGAATTGGAATGAAAGCCGGAATTCGGCTTTTTTTGGGTCAATGAGACACCTTTTGTATTCGTTGGTACGCAATGAAGCCGATAGTCAGGGATTTGAAGCATTTATAGTGCAAAATATTGCATCGACACAGCGGACCAATGATTTTGATCAGGAGATAGGCAGTTCACTTTTGCCACTTCCTTTGGATTCTTTGGTAACTGCAATTTTGCCAAATGGAAATTTCATAATGGAATGGCCAGGAAATGTAGAAGTGCATTTTACCAAAAAATACTGGCCTAGCACTTATTACACAAATAGATCTCATCCCATCTCTTGGATCAATGCGCCTAACTGTAGATTTGAAGTGGATGCCAATGGTGTCTTGATGGACCCAAGGGAGTTGATTCTTTCCGGATATGTAGCAAGGGAGCGTGTTGCAAGGTCTTTGCCTCATGATTTCAGACCGGATCTGGAAGACTTGAAGTTGTTGGCTGAGGTGGACAGCAGTCAGATAGACCGAGATAAATGGAACAACCTCCGTGAAAAACCCTATCTGACATTTAACAAACCCTATTATTCACCGGGAGAAACAGTCTGGTTTTCTTCTAGAATGATTTATCAAAACTCAATTTTTCAAGATTCGCTTAGCAGGGTTTTGTATGTTGAGCTTCTTAATGACAATAAAGAGCCGGTATTGATAGAAAGTTTCCCGATTGCAATGGGATTAGCAAAAGGACAACTTCAGCTGCCTGCAGGAATCACAACAGGTAATTATACCATCAGAGCATATACCAATTGGATGAGAAATTTTCCTGAGACGGATTTCTTTTACAAACCGTTGCCTCTCATAAGCGGGGATAGGGAGGTGGTGGCATCGGATATTTGGCTGACCAAAGATCAAAGTGAAGAAGAAGTTTCTATCCAATTTTCCTCAGAGATTAAAAGAGAGGAACTCTTCAATATAGCTACAATCAGCCTATCTGTACAGGACCCCGACAGTACTTTATTGGAAGGCAATTTCAGTATTTCACTGATTGATGCGGATTTGGCCACTTTCATCGGAGAGCAACATACCATTGAAACAGCAATAGACTGGATAGGAACTGAACTCGCAGAGTATGATTTTCCGGAGGAAAAACACAATATAGAATTTGGGATTTCACTGGAAGGCTACTTTTCGGACAAAAAAAACAAACCGCTCGCAGTGCCACTGACTGTTGTTTTGGGAGAGATGGAAGATTTTGGGATTATAAAATCTGATTCAACCGGATATTTCTGGGCAACAGGACTTTCATTTACTGATTCGGCAGAAGTTGCCATTGCTGCTTTGAACATTAACCGAAAGTCATTTGGAGAGGTGTCGATCTCTGAAAAAATAAGGCCGTCGGTGAGTGCGGATTTGCCTAAGCTTCAATTGGAAACTCGGTCAAAATCCAAAATGGGGCAACTTGATATTTTGGATGGAGATTACTTTGAGTTGGAGGAATTTGTTTTGGAAGATCAGAAAAAGGAAACGTTGGAGGACAAAAACTACGGATATGGACCCGGAGATAGGAGTATAGGTCCGGAGTTTTTGGAAAGATTCCCCCAACTTACTTTGGATGGGATTGTATCCATGAACATGCCCGGTGGGGGAATGGGCAATTACAATTGGGGTCTCAATGCAGGAGAACCGCTTCTGATCATTGACGGCAACAGGTATTTTACCGATGCAGGTGAGACGACCAATGATGTTTTGAGGACTTTTATAGCAGCAGAAGTTGAATCTGTCGAGGTCTATACATTTAATGCGGCACAATTTGGAATGGCAGGATTTGCAGGAGTCATTATGGTCAAAACAAAAAAGGGAAGCCGGAATCAAGAAAATGCCGACAGGGTTTTCAACAGCGATGAATTTCAAATTTTTAAAATGAGAGGATATACTCCTATCAAAGAATTCCCTGTTCAAAAAGTTGGTTCCGAAATTCCCGAATCCCGGCCTACAATTTATTGGAATCCCGCAGCCCAAACAGATTCGGAGAATGAAACATTTAATTTTTCGGTCAATATCCCCAAGTCTACCAAAAATATGCTGCTGAAAATTGAAGGCATCAGCAGTGATGGCTTGCCATTTTACCGGGTGTTTGAAATTCCGGTCAATTGATTATTGATCCTACCTATTTGGTATTCATTTAACTTTTATCGGTTTCTCAATTATCCTTAAATACCTTTATCTATCGTTAATTTTTGTCAACAACCACAATAAAATTGGCTCGTTAGAACATTAAATATTATTTTTCCAACACCATTGACTACCACAACCATGAGCCTTACCAAACGATTTTTAATACCAATCTTTTTGTGTTTTTTCCTCCTCGCTTCTATTATCGAGGGCAATGCCCAAGGGATCAGAGGGAAAGTCACTTCAAAATCCGGGGAAGTGCTTCCGTTTGCTTCCATCTACGTCCGGAACCTAGGAGACGGCGTTCCGACCAACCAAAATGGGGAATATGAATTCCGCCTCAAAAAAGGGGTTTATGATGTACTAGCCCAATACTTGGGCTTTGCTTCGGAAGTTAAAACAGTTGTGGTCTTGGAGGATTGGGTGGAACTTAACTTTGAACTGGATGAGCAGGTTTACGCCTTGCAGGAGGTGACGGTCAAAACAAAACAGGAAGATCCGGCTTTGACGATTATGCGGAAGGCGATTTCCAAAGCCAAATTCCATCGCCTTCAGGTGCAGGAATACAGCATGATGGTTTACCTCAAGGGTACCGGCCAACTGACAGACGCTCCTTTTTTCATGAAAAAAGAATTGGAAAAAGAGGGGGTCAAACTCGATGAAGCATACACCACGGAGTCGGTCTCTCAAATTACTTTCAAGCAGCCCAATACTGTCGAAGAAAAAGTAATCAGCATCCGTACCAATGGGGATAACAACGCCACTTCTCCTGCGCCTTACATTGCGACGAGTTTTTACAATGCCAAAATCAATGAAGCAGTCACACCACTTGCGCCGTCTGCCTTTGCCTACTACCAATTCAAATATGAAGGTTCTTTTGTAGAAAACGGCGTCATGATCAATAGGATCAAAGTGACGCCAAGGTCAAGAGGGGAGAGGGTTTTTGAAGGGTACATCTATATTATTGAAGACCTTTGGGCTATTCACTCCCTGGATCTGACGACATCTTTGCTTGGGTTTTCTATTGGAGTCAAGCAGATTTACCAGCCTGTTGCCGAGAATGTCTGGATGCCTTCCACGCATACTTACACTTTTGGAGGGAAGTTTTTTGGTTTTGCAGGGGAATACAAATACCTAGCTTCCACCCGCGACTACAAAGTGACACTCAACCCTGATATGATTGCCGAGACAGAAATCATTGACGAGAAAGTCACAGAAGTACCAAAGGATGTCACTGCTTTCAATAAAAGCGTGTCAAGTTTGGAGCAAATGGCCCAAGCGGATAAAATGACACGAAAAGATTTCAGGAAGCTTGTCAATGAATATGAAAAAGAAGAATTAAAACAAAGCAAAGAAGCGGAGGTAGTTTCAAACAGGAATTATACCATCGATTCTTTGGCAAAAAAAAGAGATTTGAGCTATTGGGACAGCATCCGTCCTGTAAAGCTGACCGAAAAGGAAATTCGTGGCTACCAAAGAGATGATAGTTTGGCAGTAGTTGAAGCTGCCAAAATCAGTGAGGTGGACAGCGTTGCCAAAAAGGCTAGACGAGGATTCAAGCCTGGAGAAATCCTGACGGGAGGATCCTATTCCTTCGGCAAAGGCAGGTCGGCAGGTTTTCACACCAACCTGACAAAAATCTCCTTCAACACGGTGGAAGGTTTCAAATTCGGACTTTCGGGCTTTTATAGGATTGAAAAAAGTACCAAAATGGCCGATTCAGTGACGATGCATCGCCGGACGTGGAATTTCAGACCTGAAGTACGATATGGTTTTTCCAGCGACCAACTCTATGGAACGCTTGATATCCGTAGGTCGGTCAACAAAGGCAGGCCGGGATATACGGTTGGGTTGACGGGAGGACAATATATCTTCCAGTTCAATGGTGATAACCCCATTTCCGAGCAAGTCAACATGGCTTATTCTCTGCTTTTCAGGCAAAATTACATGAAGCTTTACGAGCAATCATTTCTGAAAGGATATTATAGCCATAGGTTTACAGATGCCGTCACTTTCCGCACCAATGTAACTTATGCTTACCGAAGGGAATTGTTCAATAATTCTGATGTCAGCCTTTGGAAGCGGGCTGAACGGGAATATACGCCAAACCGTCCTGTCAATATCGAAGCAGATCCCGTTGCGTTTGAAAACCATCACGCATTAATCTGGACCAATAACCTTGAATGGCGTCCTGGATTGAAATACTATGTCAGAAATGGCAGAAAAAATCCATTGTACGAATCCGCCCCTTTAGTCAATTTCCGGTATACCAAAGCAATTCCCGGAGTTTTCAACAATCCTATGGCTTCCAAATTTGATTTTGTGGAGGCAAGTATTGAGCATTTCTTCAACTTTGGGGTGAGCGGCAAATTGGATTTCAATGTCAGTGCTGGGGCATTCTTAAACAATGACCGAGTGTATTTCATGGATTTCAAACATTTTGGCGGTAACAGAACCATCTTTGCCAATATGGGAGTGGCGGCCAATTACAGGTTTTTGGATTACTACCAATATAGCACCCAGACCCAGTATGTCAGCGGGATTGTACATTACCAGTTCAGGAAGTTTTTGCTGACCCAGTTACCGATGTTGCGGTTTTCAGGTGTGAGAGAAAATATATTTTTCAATTACCTCAAAACCCAGAATTCCCCCCATTATTGGGAAGTCGGTTACTCTTTAGATAATCTCTTCAGGATCTTCAGGGTAGAAATGGGTGCCGGCTTCGAAAACAGCAATTACCAAAGAGGAGGATTCCGGTTTGGCATTGCCAGCTTTATTAATGTGAATTTTGAGGATTAAATCTCCTAAGTAAGAGGTTATGTTTTCTAGAATTTGATATTGGGATATTAAGATATTAGGATATTGTTTTTGAATCCATCGCTTCATTGAAATATAAATATTTTCAAATAGTGGAATCAATAATTCGGGGTTTCCCTCCTCCTGGAAGGAGTGGTCTGTAGTTCGTGGACTGTCGACCTTATTAACCTTTAACCAAATTACCAAATAACCCTTTCACCCAACCTTATAACTTTTCAACCTTCCAACTTTTTATCCCATTAACCCATTAACCAATCCCAAATTTTGATTTTACCGCAAAGCCTTCTATATTGGCATCTGTAAGGTTTAATATCAATAAAGATGAATAACCTTTGGTTATTTCACTTTCATCGGGGCTTCTTAGAAGCCTTTTTTGGTTTATAGACTTTGATTAAGCCATGACAAGTCCTTAATTTAGCCACCCAAATCCCACACATGTCATTAGAAGTAAACAGGCTGACAAAAACTTACGGTTCCCAAAAGGCGCTGGATGAGGTTTCTTTTGTGGCAGAGAAGGGAGAGGTTTTGGGGTTTTTGGGTCCTAACGGTGCCGGCAAATCCACCACCATGAAAATTGCGACGGGCTTTATTTTGCCCGATCAGGGTGATGTCCTTGTCAATGGACTTTCTGTCCTTCAGAATCCCAAAGAAGTCAGCCGCTTGGTCGGTTATCTTCCCGAACACAATCCGCTTTACCATGACATGTACATCCGGGAGTTTTTGGATTTTATAGGGGGACTTTACGGACTAAAGGGAAATTCCCTAAAAAATAGGATTGAAGAACTGATTCCGCTTTGTGGATTGGAAGTCGAAGCCCACAAGAAAATATCCCAACTTTCCAAAGGATACAGACAGCGGGTTGGCTTGGCGAAAGCACTCATCCATGATCCGGAAGTGATTATTCTCGATGAACCCACCACAGGCCTCGATCCCAACCAACTGGTAGAGATAAGGAAACTGATCAAAAATATCAGCGCAAACAAAACATTGATTCTCAGCACCCACATCATGCAGGAAGTGGAAGCCATTTGCGACAAAGTTGTCATTATATCCAAAGGAAAAATCGTTGCTTCGGACCTCTTGAAAAACCTAAAATCCGAAGCAGGCAAATCAGTTTTGATATTGGAAACAGAGGAATCCCTTTTGTTGGAATGGTTTGCGCCCATAGGCGAAATCACTTTTTCCAACTCCGATAAAGCCATTCAGCTTAAGGTAAAAGATGCCGCTGTTGCAAGAAAAGAATTACTTCAAATCCTTCAGGAAAGGAATCTGACACTCGTCAGCATTCAGCTAAAGGAAAAGAACCTCGAATCTATTTTTCACCAAATCACCCAAAGCTAAGCCGATGCGTGCACTGTATTGGAAGGAAGTCAATGGATTTTTCAGTAACCTGAGCGGGTACCTTATCCTTGGGGTCTTTTTGGTTTCGTTGGGTTTGATTGTTTGGGTATTTCCTGACACTTCCGTCTTGGAATATGGATTTGCAGACTTGGAGCCCTTATTCGTGTACACTCCTTATGTTTTCACATTCCTTGTTCCGGCCATTACCATGAAGATGATTGCCGAGGAAAGGAAGTCCGGAACATGGGAAATCCTCATGACTTCCCCGCTTTCCATTCCCAAAATCATTGTTGCCAAATACGCTGCTGCCCTGACTTTGATCGTGGTGGCTTTGCTTCTCACCTTGGTTTACTACTACAGTATCGTTCAGTTGGGAGATCCTGTGGGAAATATTGACCATGCAGGTTTCTTTGGTTCATGGATCGGATTGGTGTTTATAGGGGCGGTTTTTGCCTCTATCGGGATATTGGGATCGGCCTTGACTTCACATCAGATCGTGGCATTTATCTTAGGAGTTTTTATTTCGTTCCTGCTTTATTTTGGGCTGACGGCCTTGGTGCAGCTTCAGGTGATGAGTCCGTTTGCTTTGTTTTTGGAAGAAATGAGCCTGAGTTATCATTACCAAAGTATGAGTCGGGGGGTGATTGACGCACAGAATATTGCTTATTTTCTTTCCGTGATTGTATTGATGTTGGGTTTGACGGGAATTTTAATCCGTAGAAAATGAAGAGATCCGCCAACATATCGCTTATAAAAAATCTTGGAATCATTGCCGGTATCCTGGTTGTGATTTGGGTTTTGGCGAAATTGGTTCCTTATCGAATTGACTTGACTTCAGACAAAAGGTATTCCCTCCATCCTGCGACCGTCGAGGTTTTGGAATCATTGGAAGAACCTTTGGAAGTGGAAATATTACTTACCGGTAATCTCCCCGGCGGCATGAGGAGGCTTCAGCGCTCAATCGAGGAGAAGATCAGAACATTCAATGCTTACAGCAGCCAAAAAATTACTTTTTATTATCAGGATCCCTTGGCCTTGCCAAAAGAGGAACAAGAAGACTATATCGTAGGATTGTCAGAATACGGCATCAATCCCACCAACCTTTATGTCAATGAAGATGGCGGGCAAAAATCAAAACTCATTTTCCCGGGTGTAATCATCCGCAATGCTGAATTTGAGACCGGTTCGCTCTTATTAAGGGGAGAAATGGGTATGGGACCTGATCAGGTGCTCAACCAATCTGTGGAAAATCTTGAATTTGAATTGATCAACGGAATCCGAAAACTGATCAGCAAACAGGCTTTTGAAATTGGACTTGCCATGGGGCAGGGAGAACTGAGTGTTGATGAGGGATTTGGGATTGTGGAGGCACTCGCTGATAATTATGAGGTGTACAAAGTCCCCTTGGAGCAGGCAAAAAAACCTTCTGACTTAGACCCTTTCAAAATTATGATCGTTTCGGGGCCAAAGGAAAAATACACAGAAACGGAAATTTATCTCCTCGACCAATACCTCATGAATGGGGGAAACATCATTTTTATGATTGATGCCTTGGCTTATGACATGGCGCAGGCTGGCGGAGAGGGTACGGTGGCCATGCCTTTTGAAAATGGTCTGGACCAGTTGCTCTTCAGGTATGGCGTCCGGGTCAACAAAGATTTGATTCAGGACATGAATTTTGGTCGCTATCCTGTCATGGCAGGTAATTTTGGAGATCAGCAACAGTTGGTCCCACTGCCTTGGCCGTTTTTTGTTTTGGCAGGGAAGATGGCTTCACACCCCATCACCAAAGGATTGGATCAGGTGATGTTTAAGTTTTCAAGTTCTTTGGATACTGTAAAGGCAGATGGCGTTAGAAAAACCCCTTTGATTTTCAGTTCGGATTTTTCCAAAAAATCCCCTGCACCGGTAAGATTGGCATTTGTAGACATGGAAAATGAGCCCGACCTCAATGAATTTGGATTGAAAAACCTTCCTTTGCTATACTTACTGGAAGGAAATTTTACTTCTTTTTTCAAAAATCGGTTTCTACCTGATGCTGCCGACAAAACGGGTTTCAAGGAATCTGGATCTCAAGGGAAAGTCATTGTGGCCGGAACGGGCAGTCTTTTCCAAAGCGATCTCACTCCCACAGATGGAAATCATCTGCCTTTGGGACAAGATCCATTTAGCAATGTGCAGTATGCCAACCGTCAGCTTCTATTGAATGCGATCAGTTATCTTGTAGAACCTGAGGGTATTATTGCCACCAGGACCAAACAGTTTCAGATCCGCCCCCTCAACAAAATCAAGGTGCAAAACGAGAAATCAAAATGGCAGGTAATCAACATTCTTGTACCTGTGGTTTTATTCTCGATCTTGGGGATGGTTTGGATCAGCATCAAAAAGCGGACATTTTCCAAAAGAAGTTGAAATTCAAAAAACATTTGGTAAAATATCCTTCAAGCCTCTGATTTTTTTACTCTAAAGTGTAAGTCAAGGGCAGCTTTTATAATTTTATTTATAAATTTACCATGTTCAATAAAAAACGAAAATAAAGACCCTCCCATATGAAATTTATTGTTTCTTCTAATGCACTCTTAAAACAGCTTTCAGCAATCAACGGCGTAGTAACTACCAATCCAGTGGTTCCGATTTTGGAAAATTTCCTTTTTGAAATCAAAGCAGGGAAATTGACCATTACAGCGTCTGATTTGCAGACTTCCATGATTACAGAGATAGATGTCGAGGCAAGGGAGGACGGAAACATTGCTGTTCCTGCAAAGATTCTGATCGAAACACTTAAAAACCTTCCTGAACAGCCTGTCACTTTCAGCATTGACCAAGATACTTACAGTATCGAAATCAGTTCTGACAATGGACGCTACAAGCTGGCAGGGGAAAACGCAACGGATTTCCCAAAAATCCCAACGGTGACTAACCCAACCTCAGTGGACATGTCTACTGAAATATTGAGCTCTGCGATCTCCAATACGATTTTCGCAACCAGCAACGACGAGTTGCGACCTGCCATGACCGGGGTTTATATCAACCTGAGCAGCACCAACACTACTTTTGTTGCTACTGACGGACACCGATTGGTAAGATACAGAAGGGTAGATGTAGCAGCAGCAGATGGTGCAAGCATCATCATCCCGCGAAAAGCACTCAACCTTTTGAAATCAACTCTGCCTTCCGAAAATGTTCCGGTAGCAGTTGAGTTCAACAATTCCAACGCTTACTTCAAATTCAACAGCATCAAGATGATCTGTAGGTTGATCGATGAGAGATTCCCGGATTATGAAAATGTCATCCCTGTGGACAATCCAAACCACATGACCATCGACAGGTTGGAGTTTTTGGGTTCACTGAGAAGGATCGCCATCTATGCAAATAAGACTACCCATCAGGTAAGGTTAAAATTGACAGGAAGTGAATTGCAGATCTCTGCTGAAGACCTTGATTTCTCCAACGAAGCAAATGAAAGATTGTCATGTGACCATGACGGTGAAGATATTGAGATCGGATTCAATGCAAAATTCTTGGTGGAAATGTTGAATAACCTTTCTTCCAAAGAAGTGACTTTGAAGTTTTCTGCACCAAACAGGGCAGGGTTGATCGTACCATCTGGCAAGTCAGACAATGAAGATATCCTGATGCTGGTGATGCCGGTAATGTTAAACAACTACGTATAAAATTAGATTTTCAAAAAAATAGAGGAACCGAGAAATCGGTTCCTTTTTTTTATGCCAAAATGGATAAAGCGGAGGGCGCAATTCTGCATGTCAATGGTGTAAAGCCAACAAACTCCCCATCCATATCTATAGGTATTGGATGTTCACCGGTGATTTTGCATTGCGTCCCTTGACCATAGGATACTTGGGGGTGTTGGATTTTCCTCCCTTTTTTTAGTTGTGGAAGTTTTTTCAAGTAATCCCAAACTGAGATTTTGAGGAGAAAAACCCAATCTAATAATCCATCATCAACTTTGGCTTCCGGCGCAATTCCTAAACCACTAGCAAAGTATTTTCCATTTGCCATGCAGATACTCATTGCCGGACTTTCTAATTCAAAATTTTCAGAAAAGAATTTGACTTTGACTGGTTTGTAAAATAAAAAGGAGCGTAAAATGACAAAGAAATAAGTCATACTGGAGCCCCAAATGGACCTTCCTGTTCGAAGCATCTGGGTAGCAAATCCACCTAACCCTACATCGGCAATATTAACAAAATACCTTTTAGATGGCGTTCCCCCTTTTCCGGTAAACTCCAACTCTGCAACATCAATCAGTCTTGATTTGGCGAAAAGAATATTTTTTCGGAGGGCGGCCAAGTCTTTGGTTATTCCTAAACTTCTACAGAAATCATTTCCTTTTCCAAAAGGAAGAATACCCATTTTTAGCTCTGAAGCTTTTGGATTGGTTAAAATGGCATTTGCTACTTCATTGACAGTCCCGTCACCTCCCACAGCAATTAATATAGTTGCGCCTTTTCGAAGAGCTTCCGAAGAGCATTTTAATCCACACATATCCGGTTTCGTTGTGAAGAATGTCAAGGTTCCAATAGATTGGAAATGCTCTGAGAGCTTCGCCAATAATCGGGATTTGGCTTTAATTTTTCCGTGGACGATGAAGGCAATGTGTGGGGTATCTGCCATTTTCCGTATATCTAGATCAGGGTATCAGAATATAGGTGGGTTTATTGGGAAACGGAAAGCACTATTACCAGGCTTGGTTTCGTAAATCTATAGGATTTCTAATACCCAACTCTCCAAAGGCTTCAATTCTACCCTTACTTTTCCCTTCCCTTCCTGGATTTTCAAAACAGGATTGACAGCGCCATACAGTTTTTCAGACAGCGGGTATTCGCCTTCACTCAGACCCAAGGTTTGGATGATTTCGGAGGGAAGTTCAAGGTCAAATCCGTAGGATTCGGATGCATCAAAATTGGAAATGATGACCAGTTTTTGGTTTTCATTCCATCTGACAAATGAAAAAACCCGGTCATTATACCATTCGGTATTTTGTCTGTTATGGCTGTGTATGTCTGTAAAATTTCCTGCTAAAGCAGGACTTGTTTTGGTGAAATTTAAGAGTCGGCTATAAAAGTCTCTCAGGGATTTTTCAGCTTCAGATGATTGTCCTCCATCAAATTTTCCTCCGTTCATCCATCTCTGGTGATGGGGAACACCGATATAATCAAAGATGGATGTTCTCGTCGGAGATCCAAATCCGGCTTTTTCAGCACCGGGTTCGCCGACTTCCTGTCCGAAATATATCATCGTTGGCGATGAACCGATCATAGCCGACACGACCATGGCAGGTTTTCCCTTTTCTGCATTGCCTGCAAATCCCAGACTTGCGATGCGTTGCTCGTCATGATTTTCAAGAAAGTGTAGCATGTGCTTGTCAATATCTGCCAATCCCTTTTGGATCGGGAGGATGTTGTCCGTGGAGCCCTTTCCCTGCATGATGTTTTTGAGCGTGTCGTAAAGTTCTACTTTGTCGTAGAGGTAATCCATTTTCCCCAAATGGATATAATTCCGGTACTCCTTGGGATTGTATATTTCTGCCAAAAGGAAAGCATCGGGATTGTTCATCTTGATGGCAGAGTTCATATAGCTCCAAAATTCCACAGGAACCATTTCTGCCATGTCATAGCGGAACCCATCCACGCCTTTTTCGATCCAGTACAAGGCTATATCTTTAAATTTGACCCAGGAATCGGGGACATCTTTGTCTTGCCAGAATTCATAATGCGCTTTGTAATCTTTCTGCGCAAAGTCAGCCGGCAATTCTATGAAATCCTTGCTGCCATCCGGTTTGATTCCGTAGTTGATCTTGACCGTTTCATACCAATCATGAAAGTGTGGCTGGGCTTCACGTGAACCGTTTCCTGTCCATTTGGCGGGAGATTCATCAAACTTTCCGTCTACCAATGGATGTGCTTTGCCTCCCAAAGGCTTGTAATTGTCCAATGGTGCCGGAACTTTAAAATCCTTGCCAGGTATATAATAGAAGTTATTGTTTCTTTTGTATTCGACCGAAGTGTCGTCACCTGCGCCAAAATCCTTTACTCCTTCGGGATTGCTTTTTCCTTCATATCTCCTTGCAACATGGTTGGGGACAATGTCTATGATGACTTTCATGCCTTGGTGATGCGTTCTTGCGATCAAGGCTTCAAATTCCTCCAATCGTGTTTCCGGATTCTCTGCTAGGTCAGGATTGACATTATAGTAGTCTTTGACGGCATAAGGCGAACCTGCCCTCCCTTTGACTACCTCGGGGTCGTCATTGGAAATGCCATATTCGGTATAATCATTGATCAAAGCGTGATGGGGCACTCCTGTGTACCAAATGTGGGTGACTCCCAAAGACTTTATTTCTGATAGTGCTTTGTCCGTGAAGTCATTGAATTTTCCAACGCCATTTTCTTCCAAAGTTCCCCATGGTTTGTTGGTGGTATTGGTGTTGCCAAAAAGCCTGGTGAAAACCTGATAAACGATCACTTTATTTGGAGTTTCCATTTTGGTATTGGCTTCAGGGATTTGGGTCTGGGGCGAGTTGCAACAGATCAGGATTGATAGCACGGTTGCAAAAAAGGTGATTTGGGTAGGAAGTTTGTTCATGGGGATAAATATAAAAAGTTGTTTCCCACGAAGACACAAAAACACAAAGTAAAAATCCGGTTTGGTTTATATGAATCACAAATTCAATAACCGATAAACAAACAAAGTACTCCTTTTGATCAGATGGGGGTATTGTTTCATGTTAATGGTTTCGGCGGGGGAGTGGGCACCTGTACCGGATGCGCCAAGTCCATCGATGCAATCAAGGTAATCTGCGACATAAGAAATGTCACCTGCGCCCCTTGAACCCGGATCTCCAGCTTTTACTTCACCATACCCCATGTCCAAGCTTACCTGACTCAGGATGGTGACCAACCCCATATTGCCTTCTGTCGGAGGCATAGAGGGAATCCCATCCTCAAATTCAATGCTTGCCGTGGTCCCATTCAGGTTTTGGGCTACGATTTGTTTCATTTTTTCACGCGTTGCCTCTTTCTGGGCTTCACCAAGAAACCTCAAATCACCTGTCACAAAAGCCTCCCTTGACACAATGTTTGTTTTTCCCAATGCTTCTCCGGCTCCTGTATCCCCGTCATAGCTGATGTCTGAACCGCCGATGATTTGGCCGGGATTGAATGTCAGGTATTGCTCGCCTGCCAATTCTTCCCTGAATTGGTTGAGGATCCGCGCGGCCTCATAGATAGCGCCGTACCCCACCGATTCCCTGAAAACACCTGAGGAATGAACCTGTTTTCCGGTAGTTTTCAACGTCCATCCACTTGCACCTCTTCTGGCAATAGTGGCCGTATTGAATCCCTGTGCTGTCTCGTAACCCAAAGCATAGTCATGTTGCTTGGCCCTTTCGACAAAGTCCAATCTACTTACCCATGAGGGACTGCCGGCATTTTCCTCATCGCCTGGAAAATAAACCGTGACAGTCCGATCTTTTAACAAACCCAATTCCTCCATTGCCTTCAAAGTCGCAAAGACCATCACATTTCCACCTTTCATGTCATTGACGCCCTGCCCTTTGGCCGTGGAGTCGTTGACCATGGTAAAAGGATAGAAAGGCATGTCTCTTTCAAAAACAGTATCCAGATGACCTATGAAAAACAGCTTTTTACCCTTGGTACCTTTTCTTGTAGCTACAAAATGTCCTGCTCTTTTGAGCGAATCCGGTAGAGTAAACCATTCAGTTTCAAACCCGATTTTTGCAAATTCCCTCTCGAAGACCCTGCCTACTTCCCGTACACCCTGCATGTTGAAAGTCCCGGAATTGATATTCACTCCCTCCTCCAGCAGCGCCAATGTTTCCTTGTAGTTTTTGTCAATTGTTTCTATCAGTTGCTTTTCCGTTTTGGAAAGGTTTTGCGAAAAGGAAGGTATATAAAAAAGGAGAAATGTGAGAAGGAAGAACAGTGATCGGATTTTCATTTTCTTAGTTCATTTATTTTAAAATAATTTCTGAAAGCTCATTAATCAATATGACTTCAATCTCTTTTACTTTTTTTAATTGAAAGTCATTTGTTAAAAAATAGTCAGATTTTGATTGGATTCCGGAAGCAATTTGGATAGCATCAGGGGTTTTTATACCATACTTCGCCCTCAACTCTGCTGCTTGAAATGCTGTTTCTTGATTGATATCGAAAATATTGAAATTATCGGAACCGGAAAGAATTTGCCTGTATTTCAAGGCCAATTCATATTTACCCAATTTAAAAGGTTGAATTAAAATCTCGGTGATAGTTAAAACAGACGATGCCATTAAGATTCCCCCATCTTCATTGGCTTTAAAAAATACATTCAATGTTTCTTGATATTGGGAATTTCCTTCAATCAAATATATTAATGGAGCAGTATCCAAAAAATAAAGTTTCTGCAAAAATTCCGGTTTTAATCCCACTCCCGTTCTTCTTTAATATAATTGTCCAAGTCAACTCCTTTCCAAACTTCAGAACCTAGATTTTGTAGATCCGATAATTTTATCCCTGTATTACTTGAGGTATGTGGACTTAGCTTTAGGATCAATTTTTCCAAAATTTCCAGTTGTTCTTTGTCACCAAGTGCATCTATATCATGAAGGATTTCTTCTATTTTTTCGGAAGTTTTCATGTTTATCCTATTTTAATCCACCTAATTTAACTGTAATTTATTCCACCACGATATCTGAAAACCAGATAAATTTTACCCCGGCGTCATTTTTATGTTCAGTAGCAAACTTGATCCCCTTGAATTCCTGCTCATTTTCCCAAGTTATCGGTCGTCCTTCTAAGCCATTCCCTCTTCTGAAAACCCATTCTTTGATCAGGTGGTTTTCATCCAAAAACAAGTCATAGGCATCTCCCGGAGTATAGCCATCGACATCATTGTAGACGATGGTCAACTGTGTCGTAGGCAATCCGGAAATAGGGGCTTTGACGTTTTCTAATACAGTGAAGGTATATCCTTTGTCCCAAACCAGCTGAAAGGGGAACATCAGCCAATATTTGTCATTGATAAAGCCGCCATCAGCTTCCGGCATTTGCTCTTTTGGGAGGTCAAGGCTGTAGGTATAGCTCGTGTCAGCGTCAGCAAATTCCACAGTCCTTTCTTTGATGTTCCACTTCCAATTCCTGGTTCGAAGGGTTTCGGGATTTGGCTGCACATTCCATTGGTAAGCTATGGAATTAATTTTGTCAAAATTCTCATAGCCATACGCTTTGGCGACTTTCATGGGTAGGGTATCTTCTTCTTTTTTGGCACAGGAAAATATCACCGTCATGGCGAGAAGTAAGAGGGGCAGGGTTCTGGATTTCATAAGTGTTGGATTTGGTCTTTCAGATTCATTTCCAATTTATTGTTTTCTTTTGAAAAAACAGATGCCTTTCATGTATGATTAGCCACCGTTCTTATCATCGATCCATTTTCTCAGTTTTTTTCTTTCTAATAAAAAATAAAGTGGTTTGAAGACAGGCAGAATTCTGTCGATCAGCATGGTTGCCTGAAAAAGCCTTGAAGGATAGATTTTCTTTTTTCCTTTGGAAACACCTTGTAGGATATGACGCGCTACTGTTTGGACCGTTTGGACCGGAAAGGCTTTGGGGATTTCTTTTCCGGCATTTTTGAAAAAATCCGTCTCCGTGGCGCCGGGATAGACCAAGGTTATCCAATCCCCATCTCCTTCGCTTCTTAAAGTTTCCACAAAATGGTG
Source organism: Aquiflexum gelatinilyticum (assembly GCF_024813435.1). NCBI lineage: Bacteria > Pseudomonadati > Bacteroidota > Cytophagia > Cytophagales > Cyclobacteriaceae > Aquiflexum > Aquiflexum gelatinilyticum. The sequence goes on along the minus strand of NZ_JANAEZ010000004.1, from coordinate 218,284 downwards.
GAGCGCAGCTTTGGTAGCAGCATAAGCGGCATACCCTGGGACAGGCCAATAAGACATTGCGGAGGCAGTCACGACCAGCCGACAAGAGTAATGTGCCTGGGTTTGTTTCAAAATTTTGGCCGTTTCAATAGGGGATAGGACGTTGATTTGAAGCATTTTGGCGAAAGTATCCTGATCTGTATCCTCCCAAGGCCCAAATTTTGCAAAGCCCGCATTGGCAAAAAAGTAGTCAACGGTTTTCCAGTTGAGTTGGATCCAATCAAAAATTGCTGAGACACTATCCTTTTTGGTTAGGTCTAAAGTCAGGGTATGGATTTGGGAAGATTTATTGGAAAGGATTTCTAAACCTTCTTGATTGATGTCAATGGCTAGGATTTTATTACCGCTTCCTGCAAGTTCGAGGACCAGCTCTTTTCCTATCCCGGAGGCAGCACCGGTGATTACGATATGCTTATTGCTGATCACCATTTTGTATGGGCAAAGGAAACTCCATGGTAAACGGATTGATCTTCACACAAAGTAGTGGTTTGAGTTTGCTGATGTCCGGAAAAAAATCGGAATTCACTTTCATAGATTCTATTTTGGCAAACTTTCCCCACCCATAACCTTTTGGGTCGGTCAAAAATGTTTTCCCTTCCAATTCCTGAAAAAGTCTGATCGGAAGGAGTTTTGTGCTGGCAGGAAAAGGTATTCCACCCGAACTGATCTTGCAAAAAAGAACCGGGTCATCCTCAGACCCAACTCCTATGGTTTCTGTTTTTCCGTTTTTGAGCCAGATGATGGGAACTGTTTCTTTTGGGATTCCCCATTTGTACCGGCCATTTTCGGTGCTTGATTTGGAATCCACATAGATTTTGGTGATGGTCTGTCTGTTTTCAGGACTGAATTTTCCGGGAATAAAAAGCAATTCATTGTAAGGTCCGGCAGGGGATACGGTATACCTTACGAGCATCACATATCCCAAGCCTCCTTTGAATTTCCCTTTTAATTCTTCCTTCAAAAACCCGTTTTGCTCTACCCAATCTTTCTTGAATTTATAGGCAAGGATAATGCCTTCGCCTTTTAATTTCCAGGGACCGGGAAAGTAGTATTCAGGTTTTTGGGGTCCGTTCATGGCTATCTTTTTGTGAGGATATAATCTGTAGGGATAGGTTCCAGACCGGCCTCTCTGACGAGCATCATGACTTGGCCCCTATGGTAACTTGAATGGTTGATGATGTGAAACATGATGTCTTTGATGGTATTTTGATATTTCTCACCTTTGGTATTTTGATATGAGATTATTTTATCAAGTTCATTGTTGTCAAGTATTTTTTTGGAAATCAGGTAATTTTCTTCATTCATTTCCGAAAAAACCTCTACGGAATGGGTTTGCCAAACTTTGAAAAATGGTTTTTTTCCGAGGATCCTTGCATTCCACACATGGTGAGCGTTGATCATATGGCTATAAATTTCAATGGCTTTTTGTGGGAGGTTTGCTTTGTTTTCAACCAAAAGGTCAATTGTGGAGTTGTTGCTCTTTTGGATATACTCCAAAAGGTCATGGATGGCAATTTTCATATGTGGGCGTTGGATTGGTTTCCGGGGTTAGGCCGGATGTGTTGTAAAATAGATTAGAGTCTTTAGTTGGTAATTATCGTGCAATATTAGTTTTAATTTCAAACCAAGAAATGATTTTTTGAATTAATTGTAAGGAGATGGACTGATGCAGGTCCATCCCCCATCAATGATGAGGTTTTGCCCGGTGATATGTTTTGCTTCGTCGGATATCAAAAACGCAGCTGTCTGTGCAATGTCCCTGACTGAAGCCGGCCGGCCCATGGGCGTGATTTTGGACCAAGTTTTTTCGTAATCAGGATCTGAGGCCGTTCTGGAAGTCAATGTAGCGCCGGGTGAGATGGTATTGACATTGATGTGGTACTCTGATAATTCGATTACCAAATTCTTTGCCAACATTTCAATTGCTGCCTTGCTCATGGCATATGCTGCAAGGTTTTTATGTGCCTGATGGGCAGTCACCGAGGAGGTAAAAAGAAGCGAACCACCGGTTTTTTGTTTTTTCATTAACCTGGCTGCTGCTTGGGCAAGGAAAAAAGTACCACCTGCATTGACCCGCATTACCTCAAAAAAATCATTCGGAGAATATTCCCAAAAATCACCGTATAGGGTAATTCCGGCATTGGCGACGACAATATCCAACTTCCCAAACTCCCGTTCTGCCAAACCGACCATTTCCTGGATGAATACCGTATCTCCCGAATCCCCGGATATCCCCAAAACTTTTCCTTTGGCTTCTTTCAGAATTTCCGCCACGGCTTCTTCTGTCAGGCTTTTCTCAATATCATTCAAAATAATGTGAAGCCCATTACTCGCCAATACCCTGGCGATTTCCAAGCCGATGCCCTGACCGGCTCCGGTGATCAGGGCAACTTTATCATGGTTTTTCATAATCAAATCAGATTAATGTGAGTCTCTTTTGACTTCAGGCCCTGAAGCTCCTTTTAGAAAATCAAAATCCACGCCTTCATGCGCCTGAGTTACATTTTGTATAAACATGTTGACATAACCCCTGTCATACCCTAGCTGTACAGGCTGAAAGGAAGCTCTCCTTTTTGCCAGTTCCTCGTCCGAAACTTCCAAATTCAAAGTACGGTTCGGTACGTCCAGCTCTATCCAATCCCCATTTTGCACCAAGGCGAGGTTACCGCCAATCGCAGATTCGGGGGAAACGTGAAGGACCACGGTACCGTAACCAGTTCCGCTCATCCTTCCATCCGAAATCCTCACCATGTCTTTCACTCCCTGTTGGATGATTTTCATGGGCAGTTGCATATTGCCTACTTCCGGCATACCGGGATAGCCCCTTGGCCCAACATTTTTCAGTACCAAAACAGAATCCGGCGTGACATCCAAATCCGGATCATCCAGTCTTTTCTTATAGTCATCAATATCTTCGAATACCACCGCCTGACCTCTGTGTTGGAGTAGGGAAGGAGTGGCTGCGGAAGGTTTCAAAACCGCTCCCTCAGGACAAAGATTTCCTTTCAGTACAGCAATGCCTGATTCTGGTTTGAAGGGTTTTTCCAAAGTTCCGATCAGGTTTCTGTCCCAGCATTCTGCATTCAGGATGTTTTCGCCGAGTTTTTTTCCATTCGCGGTGATGGTATCGAGGTGCAATAAGGAAGAAACTTCCCGCATTACTGCAGGCAACCCACCTGCATAAAAAAGGTCTTCCACAAAATTTTCACCTGATGGCTGCACATTGGCTATCAAAGGAATATGAGAAGAGAATTTGTCAAAGTCATCAATATTCAATTCTACCCCGATCCGACCGGCTATGGCCAAAAGGTGGAGGATGAAATTGGTAGAACCACCCAAAGCGGCGTTGACCATGATTGCATTTTCGAAAGATTTTCTGGTAAGGATGTCGGTCATCTTGAGGTCTTCTTTGACCATCTCCACAATCCTGATTCCTGACATATGGGCAAGTACTTTCCTCCTCGAATCAGCTGCCGGAATGGTGGCATTGTCGGGTAATGCCAAACCCAAAGATTCTACCATGGCAGCCATTGTAGAGGCTGTTCCCATCGGTGCGCAATGTCCCTGCGACCTCGCCATGGCAGCTTCAGCAGCAGTGAAATCTTCCTGAGAGAGTTCACCTTTTTTGAATTCCTCAGCAAATCTCCAAAGATCAGAAGTACCTATTTTTCTTCCTTTGAACCTTCCTGCAAGCATCGGTCCACCGGAGACGACGATGGTGGGCAAGTTGACACTGGCGGCGCCCATGACTAGGGATGGTGTCGTTTTGTCACAACCGCACATCAGGACTACACCGTCCATGGGATTGGCGCGGATGCTTTCCTCCACGTCCATGCTGGCGAGATTTCGGAATAGCATGGCGGTAGGTTTGATGGAGCATTCGCCCAAAGACATTACCGGAAATTCCAATGGAAATCCGCCGGCTTCCCAGATTCCCCGCTTGAGGGCTTCGGCTAGTTCGCGGAAATGTGCATTACAGGGTGTGAGTTCGGAGTAGGTATTGCAGATGCCGATGACCGGTCTGCCTTCAAAAAGGTGGTGGGGAAATCCCTGGTTTTTCATCCATGCGCGGTAGATAAAACCGTCTTTTCCTTTGCGGCCAAACCACTCTTGGCTTCGCAATTTCTTTTCTTCCATGACAATGGGTTTATTGGTTTGAATTGGCGCAGAATTTAGGAAATGTTTTGGAGGAAAGGGAAAAGATATTTAAAAATGTTACCTGCGGAGGCAAATGGTTTGTGTCTACGCCTGTTCAATTGGATAAGCCAAGTAGAAAGTCACTTGTTTGGATAAAGAATCAAACTTTTTTTACCTATTCAAAAATGAAAATACCAGCAATTGGATCATGTTATAATAATAATTCTTAGTTTTAAGCGTTTGAAGATTATCACGAAGCCAGGATACTCATTATGAAAAGTTCAACCCGTTTTCCGATTCTTTTGATCTTCATTGGCATCTTTTCTTTTTTTTCCTGTAGCACATTTGAAACCCCAAAAGAAGAAGTGGCTGTGTTTTGGAAACAGTCGCTAAGTTTCCAAGAAGGACTTACACATGCCAAAGAAATCAACGGAAAGCTATATGCTGCGTCTAAAACAAGAATATTCAGTGAGGCGACCCTATTTGGAATAAACAAATATTCTGATCTCAGTGCTTTTTTACCTGACAACTTCCTCTATAGGCTTCCCATCTCGGACCAACTCATGGCCACCATCAATTCCGATGAGCTTATCCTTTTGCCGATTGGAAAACCTTTTGAAGAAGATGCCCTTGTCATCAAGATGAAGGATCTTGATCCGGGATTTTATGATTTCAAACAAATTGTTTCCGGGTATGGTGATCAGATTGGTATTGATTCAAAAGGCCACGTGCTGGCACCTTATGGTGCACCAAAAAGTCCCGGAGTATCAAAATACACCCCTAATTTCCTTTGGCTCAAGACAGCTGTCATTGACGGCAAGGTTGAGATATTGGAAAAGAAACTAATCAAAGAGGAATTTTTCGATGATTGGGTAACAATAAATGGTTTTAAAGTATTTGAAAACTTCATGCGGGTCACGATCGGAAATAAGACTTTTGATTTTGACCAAAATGGGAATATGGAACTGCGTTTTGAATTTTACACCAAATCTGTGCAGGTAGGTAACGAAATCATCACTTTTGTAGGTGATGGATGGGAAACATTCCCCTTGAAGGTTTATAAGTCTGACCTGTCAGGAAAAAACCCTGAGCTGATAGGTACATATAATTCTGGCCAAGTTTCCAATGAAGATAGAAGGCGTATTGGGATTTCTTTTGATAACCTTTCAAGTATAAACGGCACCATTGTCCTCATTGAAGGGGAATCGATTTTTCGTATGTCAATGAATGAGCAATCTATAAAATTGTTCCCTCTCGATAATGTAGGTCTTATTGGGACCTTTATCACCTCTATCTGTCTCATTGACAATTCAACAGTCTTAGTTACTACAGGCTGTGAGGCTAGTGATAAAAACTGTGTTAGCGGATACTACAAACCTCTTGATAAGTTTTTAACTCCTAGGTAATGGGCAAAAAAAACCTGAGTGATGAGCTTAGGTTTTATTTATCTATTCTTATGATGGTTTCCGAAAAGTAACTTTCCAACCTTTCAACTTTTTAACTTTACAACCATTTTACAATCTTTCAATCTCAGCACCTAGTGCATTCAATCTCTTGTCGATAAATTGGTACCCTCGGTCGATTTGCTCGATATTGTCAATGATAGAAGTGCCTTCCGCAGAGAGCGCTGCGATCAGCAATGAAACACCAGCCCTGATGTCAGGAGAAGTCATGCGGATGCCTCTCAGTGGGTATTTTCGATCCAATCCAATGACCGTTGCCCGGTGAGGATCACAAAGGATAATCTGTGCACCCATGTCGATCAGCTTATCGACAAAGAAGAGACGGCTTTCGAACATCTTCTGATGCACCAAAACAGTTCCCTTTGCCTGAGTTGCGGTGACCAAAATGATACTGAGCAAATCAGGCGTGAATCCCGGCCAAATCGCATCTGCGACAGTCAGGATAGATCCGTCGATGAAGGTTTCGATTTCGTAATGCTTTTGAGCAGGGATAAAAATATCATCTCCACGGAATTCCATTTTGATCCCCATCCTTTTGAAAGTATCGGGAATGATTCCCAATCGGTGGATTTGGGCGTCCTTGATGGTGATTTCGGATTGGGTCATGGCAGCAAGGCCGATAAATGATCCGATCTCAATCATATCCGGAAGCATGGTATGTTCTGTTCCTTTGAGGGATTTCACTCCTTCGATATGCAAAAGGTTGGAACCCACTCCGGTGATTTTTGCACCCATGCGGTTGAGCATGTCGCATAGCTGCTGTAGGTAAGGTTCGCAGGCGGCGTTGTAAATAGTGGTTTTGCCTTCTGCCATGACTGCGGCCATGACGATATTGGCAGTTCCGGTCACGGACGCCTCATCCAATAGCATGTAGGCACCTTTCAGGTTTTTGCCATCGATATGAAAAATCTCTCTTTTGCTGTCATAGTGGAATTCGGCCCCGAGTTTTTGGAATCCATAAAAGTGGGTATCCATTCTCCTGCGACCGATTTTGTCGCCTCCGGGCTTGGATAATCTTCCATGTCCAAACCTTCCCAAAAGTGGCCCGAGGATCATTACAGAACCTCTGAGTGCAGATGCTTTTTTGAGAAAGTCATCCGTATCGAGGTAGTTCAGGTCAACATTATCCGCTTGAAAAGTATAAGATTCTGGACCGATTTTTTCCACTTTTACACCCATGTCTCCAAGGAGTTCTATGAGCTTATTGACATCCCTGATGTCGGGGATTTTATGGATGGTAATTTTTTCGGGAGAAAGCAGCACCGCGCAAAGGATTTGGAGTGCTTCGTTTTTTGCGCCTTGGGGAATAATTTCACCTTTCAGTTTGAGGCCGCCTTTTACTTTGAATGATGACATTTATCTACGCTTTTTATGGCCGCCATTGTTTCTTCTTCTTTCATTGCCTCCGCTAAATTTCCTGCGGTTGTTGTTGGAATTAGCTTCAGGCTCTGAGGGCAATTTGAAATCTCTTCTTGTATTGGTTTCGAAAAGCCCCATTTCTCTCACTTTCTCAAGGTCAATGTGCAGTTTGCCTTTGGAAAGGGTTTTGATGTCGTCCAAAATGATCCCGTCATCGAAGTTTTCCCTATTCCAGGTAGAATGAAAACTCCTCATCAACTGACCAATGTAGATGATCGCAGCTTCCTGCTCCTCATCATCCTCGATTTCAACAGCCTTTTCGATCAGTTTTTCAATGTTTCTGCCGTAATGCTTGAATTTGATTTCCCCTTTTGGATAACCGATTGGAGCTGGCTTTTTATAGAGCAATTCCCTTTGGGGGCTTGGATAAGGCCCATCCACATCTAAAGCGAAATCAGACATGATATGCAGGTCATCCCAAATCTTTTGGTCGTTTTCTGCTTTCATGGATGGGTTGAGCTGCTTGACCATCTCTACCAAAAGGTAGGCACTTTGGGTGCGCTTTTCCCGGTCTTCCATTTCGGAAATGTAAATGGAAAGACGTTGGATGTTTTTTCCGTATTCTTTCAATATGACTGAATGCTTATCGGTAATTTCTTGATTGCTCATGTTGTCTCCCGTTGGTACGATTGTTAAAGTAAAAAAACTTTTTTTGGGGGAATGTTCTATTCGATGATTCGAAGCTTCGCAAAGCTAAGTAATAATGTCTTCTCTCCAAAATTATCAAATTGAATGCTCGCTTTTCTGTTGATTCCTTCGGTTTCTATTTTGTTCACCAAGCCAAAACCGAATTTTGGATGTTCAACTTTGGCTCCTTCCTGGAGGTTATTGGTGTTTGAAGGTTTGAAATCAGGGCTTGGTGTATGGATTTTGGCGGTGGTCATCGGTCTTTGACTTTGGTTTTTGATTCCCACAAAACCTGATTTTCCTTCACTTGATTCATTTCTCAATGCTCCTGCAAGAGCAGAAGTCATCCTTTTATTGACTTTGATGCACATCGGATCGACTTCCTCGAGGAAACGGCTCGGTTCACAGTTCAGCAACCGGCCAAAACGATACCGTGTCAAAGCATAAGTGAGGTACAATTTGTCCATCGCCCTAGTCGAAGCCACATAAAAAAGCCTTCTTTCTTCTTCCAAGTCTTCCCTGCTCTGCATCATCATCTGGGATGGGAAAAGGTCCTCTTCCATGCCTACAACAAAAACCTGCTTGAATTCCAAGCCTTTGGAAGAGTGGATTGTCATCAAAGTGACAGAATCCGTAGTGTCCTTATTTCGATCATTGTCAGTCAGAAGCGCGATTTCCTGAAGGAAAGCCCCTAGGCTTTTTTCGGGATTTTCAGGATTGTCGACATATTCTTTGATCGCATTGAGCAATTCCTGTACGTTTTCGTACCTATTCAGACCTTCGATAGTCTTGTCTTCATACAAATCCTTTAATAATCCCGATTGCTTTGCAATACTCGAAGCTGCTTCGAAAGCGTCTTTTCTTTCCACCTCGATTCCAAAACTTTTGATCATCGTGCAGAAATCATCCACGGAGTTGGCAACACGGCCGCCCAAGAAACTGGCTGCATTTTGGATCACATCCCATAGCGGAATGTCATGTTCATAGGCCGCGACCAACATTTTTTCTACTGTTGTGTCGCCGATTCCTCTTTTGGGATAATTGATGATCCGCTTGAATGCTTCTTCGTCTTCATGGTTGACCACAAAGCGAAGGTAGGCCAAAAGGTCTTTAATTTCTTTCCTTTGGTAAAATGACAATCCCCCAACTATTTTGTAGGTGATGTTCATTTTTCTCAAGGCCTCCTCAATGGACCTGGATTGGGAGTTGGTGCGGTAAAGCACAGCAAAGTCGCTGTTGCTGAGTTTTTTGTTGTTTTTCTCTTCAAAAATTGTCGTAGCCACCAACCTTCCTTCCTCATTATCCGAGCTGGCTTTGATCAGTTCAATCAGGTCACCTTCGGTATTTTGCGTCCAGATGTCTTTCTTCAACTGTGCTTTGTTTTTGGCAATAATGCTGTTGGCAGCTTGTACGATATTTTTGGTAGAGCGGTAATTTTGCTCCAGTTTTACCACAAACAGATCAGGGTAATCTTTTTCAAAATTCAAGATATTCTGGATGTCCGCACCTCGGAAGGCGTAAATACTCTGCGCATCGTCACCGACCACACATATGTTTTGGTGGACTGCAGCCAGCTTTTTAGTAATAAGGTACTGGGAGACATTGGTGTCCTGAAACTCATCCACCATCACATACTTGAAGCGTTGCTGGTATTTGTTGAGTACATCAAGATGGTCTCTGAAAAGAATGTTCGTATTAAAAAGTAAATCGTCAAAATCCATTGCGCCGGAGCGAAAGAGTCGCTTTTGGTAGTTTTTGTAGATTTCTCCCATGCGGGGTTTCATTGCTGCATCGTCGTCAGACTTGATGTAGGGATCGTTGAGGTAAGTTTCCCATGCAATCAGCCTGTTTTTGGCGCCGGAAATTCTAGACAATACTGTACTTGGTTTGTACACCTTATCATCGAGTTTCATTTCCTTGACAATTGTCCTGATCAACGATTTGCTGTCGTCGGTGTCATAGATGGTGAAGTTGGAGGGATAACCGATTTTGTCAGCTTCTACCCTGAGAATTTTCGCAAATGTGGAGTGAAAAGTCCCCATCCAGGTATTGCGGGCATCGAGTCCTATGAGTTTTTCGATGCGGAGTTTCATTTCCGCTGCCGCTTTGTTGGTAAAAGTAAGGGATAGGATATTGAAAGGATCGACTCCTTTGGCGTGGATCAGGTGTGCAATCCGGTAAGTGAGTACCCTTGTCTTTCCTGAACCCGCGCCTGCGATGATCATCACCGGGCCATCTGTTCGTTCTACTGCTTCTCTTTGGGGGGGATTGAGTCCTTTTAAATAATCCATGGGTCAATTTAATCCAACAAGTCGCAAAGTTAGGGATTTTGGGTGGGCAAAGGAAATTAAGTTTACTTCCACCGGTTGTGGCTCCAGAGATAGATCTCAGGTTGTTCGCGGATTCCTTTTTCGGTCCGTCGGATAAATTCGTCGGTGATGCTATTTGGCTCATCCTGCGAGTAGGGAGGTTCACTCATCAGTTGATAAGAAATGATATAATGACCCCTTTTTGGCCTTTCCATTTTTACATAAAAGACCGCATACCCATATCTTTTCGCGAGTTTTTCGGGTCCTTCAAAAAAAGCCGTTTCCCTGTTCATAAACCTGGCAGTATACCTTTTTTCTGATTTTCCGGGTCTTTGGTCGGCAGCTAGGCCAATAATCCTTGGGACTTTTCTTTTTTCAAGGAAATTTCTGCTGAAACTTGACTTTTCTACAAGAGTACCTCCAAATCTCCCCCTGATAGCCATCATCAGGTTATTAAAAGTTTTATTTGATAGCTGGGAATAGGTTGTTTCCAATCTGGAGTCAACCAAGGCATTGAATCCTACTACAAAAGCTTCCCAATTGATGAAATGTCCGCTGACCATGATGACAGTTTCACCATTTTCCACTCTTTTTGAAAGCATGTTGCCACCTTTGATCTGAAGCATTCTGGCAAGTTCCTTTTTGTCAATCGTGTAGAATTTAAGTGTCTCGGCAAACGAATCGGTCAAAGTCCTGAAAAATTTTTTTGCGATGGCTTTCCTTTCGGCCTCGGACTTTTCGGGAAATGAATATGAAATGTTCTCAAAGATGACTTTTTGTCTGTATTTCAAAACATGGTATCCAATTAGATAGACCACATCCGTAAAGATATATAATACCCAAAGAGGTAAATAGGATATCAGTTTGAATAAAAACATGCTCTAAACTTGGGTTGAAGAATTTTTGACTTCTTTTCACAAAGCCCAAAATAAGCCAAAAGCAAGGACTTTATTCAAAAATATTAGTGATAAATTCTTCCATTGATTACTTTTGAATCTTATGTCTGAAGTTCAGAGAAAAAAATATTCCGAACAGGAAAAGAGTAAAATCTTCGATCAGGAGTTTATGCCAAACATAGACTCGATGTATAATTTTGCCTACAGGTTGACATTTGATGAGGATGATGCCAAGGATCTGGTACAGGATACTTACCTCAAAGCTTTTAGATTTATCAACTCATTTGAGCAAGGAACCAATGCCAAAGCCTGGCTGTTTCGGATCTTGAAAAATTCCTTTATCAATGATTACAGAAAGAAATCAAAACAGCCTGCCAAAATTGATTATCAGGAAGTTGAAACTTATTACAATTCTGATGATGTTGATTACACAAGTACAACTGACCTGAGGGTAGATGCTGTCAAGGATATGCTCGGTGACGAAATATCCAATGCGCTCAACAGTCTTGCTGTAGATTTCAGGACAGTGATTATTCTCTGTGACCTTGAAGGGTTTACTTACGAAGAGATGGCCAAGATATTGGATATTCCGATCGGGACCGTAAGGTCAAGATTGCACAGAGCAAGGAACTTATTGAAAGACAAACTGCGTTCCTATGCGTCGACAATGGGATATGGCACAGATGAAGAGGAATAATGCCTAGTCGGCGCGAATAAAAGGAAGGGAAAATTTTATTTAATTTCAGTATATCAAGTAAGATTAAAAATGGACGATAATTCAACACCATCCGGAGAAAGGAAGCTTTCGTGTTCTGATGTCAGTAAATGTTTCCAGCTTTTGGAGAGCATTTTAGATGGGGAAAACATGCCCAATTCGAAGGAAATGCTCAATGAAAAATTGGCCAAATGTGAACCCTGTTTCAAGCATTTTCATTTGGAGCAAGCCATCCGCGATGTTCTGAAAACAAAATGCACCAAACAAACTGTCCCAAGCGAACTTGAGGCCAGTATCAGAGAGATCATCCAGGATAAAAAATAACCCGCCATGTCCTCAGGAAAAGCAATCATTTTTTCAGCCCCTTCAGGTTCGGGCAAAACCACCATCGTCAGACATCTTTTAAGTAAATTTCCAAATCTTGGCTTTTCCATATCCGCTTCTACGCGTGATAAAAGAGGCAGAACAGAAGAAAACGGAAAGGATTATTATTTTTTGACTCCCGAAGATTTTAAAAATAAAATCGATAATAATGAGTTTATCGAGTGGGAAGAAGTCTATGAGGGTAATTTCTACGGAACTTTAAAAGAAGAGATCCAACGGCTTTGGGATGAAGGTAAGCATGTCATTTTTGATGTGGACGTAAAAGGAGGGATCAACCTTAAGAAATATTTTGGTGACAAGGCTTTAGCAGTATTTGTAGAAGTGCCATCCCTGGAAGTACTGCATGAAAGACTGAGGGACAGGGGAACCGAATCAGAAGAAAGTTTATCCCGTAGATTATATAAAGCGAAATTCGAAAGTACTTTCCAAGATAAGTTCGATGTCATAATTTTGAATGACGAAAAAGAAAAATCCTTTGCTGAAGCAGAGAAGCTTGTTGGGGATTTTCTAGCCAAATAATCAAAAAGTTATTTTGAAAATAGGATTGTTTTTTGGATCTTTTAATCCTGTTCACATAGGCCACTTGATCATCGCCAATGTGATGCAGGACAGAACTGACCTAGATCAGGTTTGGTTTATTGTCAGTCCACAGAATCCCTTCAAGAAGCAAAAGTCATTGTTACATGAATTTGATCGGCTTAAAATGGTAGAGCTCGCCATTGCCGATCATTTTTATTTCAGAGCCTCCGATGTGGAGTTTCATATGCCAAGACCGAGCTTTACGATAGATACACTTACTTACCTTTCAGAGAAGCATCCAAATCACGAATTCAGACTGATCATCGGCGGAGACAACTTGACACATTTTCATAAATGGAAAAATTATGAGGTCATCTTGGAGCAATACGGATTATATGTCTATCCCCGTCCGGGAGATTTACCTGATTTGAAACATCCAAATATCCGGTATGTCGAAGCGCCATTGATGGATATTTCTGCGACTTTTATCCGAGAAGCCATCAAAAACGGTAACTCGGTTAGGTATCTAGTTCCTCAACCTGTTGAGGATTATATCCAGGACAAGAAATTGTTCTTGTAAGTCGAAGATTTTGAAATTTCTAAAAGGAGAATAGTCTAAATATGATCCTCTTTTCCTGAGGCGATCTCATACAACAGTTCCCTTGAGCGATGCAGTTGCGCTTTTACAGTTCCCAATGGTTTATCAAGTTCTTGGGCGATTTCTTCATAGGACAATTCATCAAAGTAGCGCAACTCTACCAATTTACGGTATTTGGCGGGAAGCTTGTCCACAAAAATCCTCACCATCTCGATCCTTTGGGATCTGATAAATTCATCTTGGGGATTGTTGTCATCATCTTCCACATCAATAGTCACAGAGTTGCCCCCATCATCAGTCATACTTGTATTGAGACTCATAGTTTTGAGTTTCTTCTTCCTGATAAAATCGATGGTATTGTTTGTGGCTATTCTAAATAGCCAGGTACTGAAAGTATAATCCTTTTTGAACTTATGGAGGTTTTTGAAAGCCTTGGCAAATGCTTCCATCGTCAGGTCCTCGGCATCATCCGTATCCCTGATCATTTTGAGAATCATGAAATAAACGGCTTTTTTATACCGCTTCATCAGCATGGCATAAGCCTGTTGGTCCAACTCAAGGACGGCTTTGTCTATGAGTTCGAAATCCTCTAATGCCTTGCTTGAAAATCCTCTTTCGTTTATTTCCATTTAACTTTTTTTGATAGGTACCCCAATGAACCCAGAATCCAAAAATACCCTATATACATGACATCGAAAACCGGCGCGAACAAAACCTTGATGTTGCCTTCAAGTTTTTTTCTGGATAGACGGAATAACGAGGTGATTAACATAGACCGGATAATTATTATACCCATTAAAACCAAAATTTGTTCCCAATTTTGCTGAATAACTGAAAATATAAGCAATACCAAGCCTGTTATCCAAAACAGAAAATGGGAGAAAGCATACCAACCTACTTTTTGTTTGTTTCCGGTAGTGTAGTATTTGCCTGCATGAAAATGTCTTTTCTTCTGAATAAAATATTCTTCCCAAGTGGATTTGGGTACAGAATAGATAATGCTGTCAGGATCTACCACCACGGCTACATTTGAACTGTTGGCATGTAAGTTTACAAACAGGTCGTCGTCTCCGCATTCAATATCCCAAAGTCCTTTGAATGCTTTTTTGGCCATAAAGAAACTTCTTCTGTAACAGAGGTTTCTCCCAACACCCATAAAAGGGGATTTCCAAAGTGCAAATGAAAAATATTGGATGGCTGTCCACAAGGTTTCAATTTGGATCCATTTGTTGAGTAAGCCGGTTTGGGATTCATATTGTGAAAAACCCAACGCAAAATCTTTTCCCTTTAAACGCACAGGAGCCGTCATTAATTCTATCCATTTGTCAGTTTTGGGTCTGCAGTCTGCATCCGTCAAAAGCAGGACGTCATTTTTTGCCACTTTGATACCTAGGGTCAGCGCATATTTTTTTGAGGTGACATGGTTTGGGGTATAGTTGACTGTTACGGTACGCAGTTTCGGATAAATGGCCATCAATTGTTCAAGGACTTTTTTGGTCCCATCATAGGACCGGTCATTGATGACCATCACGTCAAAGTTGGGATAATCCTGTTGGAAAAGCAGCGGGATGATTTTTTTAAGGTTTGACCGCTCATTATGCGCGGCGATAACCACAGTCACAGGTTCTTTTTCAATGGAAGGTTTTTCGGTTTTCTTTTTATAAAAAAATGCGAATCGACCGAATAGTATCAGCAGATAGAATAATTGTATGGCAAGGCTTACAAAAAAAACGATCCACAAAATTTTTATAAACATCCTCTTGTTATTGTGGGGCAAATATAAAATCAATTTGAGCATTCATTTAAGAATAAGCTTATATTTTTGTGATTCAAAAATGGGAACCTATCCCTAGACGGCATAAAGCTTTGGGGGTAAATTCAAACAGAATGAAATTCAGATTAGAAGCCACAGACCCAAATAGCAAAGCAAGGGCAGGATTACTCAAAACTGACCATGGGGATATAGAAACCCCTATTTTTATGCCTGTGGGTACGGCTGGTTCGGTCAAGGCTGTTCATCAGCGGGAATTAATGTATGACATTAAAGCCCAGATTATCCTGGGAAATACCTATCATCTTTACCTCAGGCCTGGCTTAGATGTACTTCGAAAAGTAGGAGGACTCCACAAATTCAACGGTTGGAATAAGCCGATTTTGACTGATTCGGGAGGATATCAGGTGTTTTCATTGGCGGCAAACAGAAAGCTGACTGAGGAAGGGGCCATATTCAAATCACATATTGACGGATCCAAACATACCTTCACCCCCGAAGGAGTGATGGATATTCAGCGGATCATCGGAGCGGATATCATCATGGCTTTTGACGAATGTCCACCATATCCTTGTGATTATTCTTATGCCCGCAAATCTATGGACCTGACGCATAGGTGGCTAAAAAGATGTATCGATAGATTTGATAGTACTGAGGGTGTGTACGGGTATAATCAGACACTTTTCCCGATAATACAGGGAAGTGTCTTCAAAGATTTGAGAAAACAGTCTGCGGAATTTGTTGCTTCCTGCGAACGGGAAGGGAATGCCATCGGAGGTCTATCGGTGGGAGAACCTGTGGAAATGATGTATGAGATGACAGACATGGTCACGGATATTTTGCCAAAAGACAAGCCTAGATACCTCATGGGGGTTGGTACACCTGCCAATATCCTTGAAGGGATAGCCTTGGGCATCGACATGTTTGACTGTGTCATGCCGACAAGAAACGCAAGAAACGGCATGCTTTTCACATCTGAAGGGATCATCAATATCAAAAATGAAAGATGGAAGGAAGATTTCAGTCCCATTGACCCAAATATCAATTCCTACGTTAGTACTTTTTATTCCAAAGCATATCTGAGACACCTTGTGATCGGAAAGGAGATTTTGGCTGCACAGATTGCAAGTATCCATAACCTTGCTTTTTATTTATGGCTGGTAGGTCAGGCTAGGGAAAAAATCAAGTCCGGTGAATTTGCAATATGGAAAACAGAAATGGTCGAAAAAGTGAGTAGAAGACTTTAAACATGAAAATTCTCGATAAGCTCATCATCAAAGATTTTCTCAAAACCTATTTCTTTGTGGTTTTGATGCTGATCATGATTGTATTGGTGTTGGACTTCACCGAGAAAAACGATGCTTTTATCCGTAATAAAGTCCCTGCAAAAGATATCCTTGTTTATCTGGGTAACTATGGACTTTACTTGAATAATCTTTTGACCCCGATTACAGTATTTATTTCTGTTATTTTCATTACTTCCAAAATGGCAGGAAGAACTGAGATTGTTGCCATTTTGAGCAGTGGAACAAGTTTCGTGAGGATGCTTTTCCCTTTTCTTTTTTCTGCTTCTATGATCGGAATTGTAAGTTTTCTGATGAATGGATGGATTCTTCCGGGAGCAACTGCGGGTGTTACTGAATTCAAATCGAGGTGGTTGGAGGATGACAAATTTTTTACCCAACAGAATATCCATATCAAAGTGGCTCCTGATGTTTATGCTTATATATCAAGATATTATACCTCAGGCAATACGGGTTATAATTTTACTTTGGAAGAAATCCGGGAGGGAAAGTTGGTTGCCAAGCTGTCAGCTGACAGGATTGTCTGGGATACCGCAATTAATTCATGGTCAGCCAAAAACTGGAGGATGAGGGTGCTTCACGAAGGTGGAGAGTATTATACTGTAGGCGAATCTTTGGATACTTTGCTTTCTATCACTCCCAATGACTTCGACTTGCCGATCAATCACCATGAGACACTAAAACTTCCGGCATTAAACAGGCAAATTAAGGTACTGGAAGAAAGGGGAGCTGACAATGTCAACTTTTACAAAATTGAAAAATACGTCCGGTTTATGTCGCCATTTGCGGCAGTGATTTTGACGTTTATCGGGGTGATTGTTTCAGCCAAAAAGACTAGGGGCGGATCAGGTTTTCAGATCGCTTTGGGATTCATGTTGGCATTTGTTTACATCATCCTCTTTTTGCTTTCAAGGACTTTTGCAGAAGCGGGGACGGCCTATCCGATTTTAGCAGTCTGGATTCCAAATATAGTTTTTGCGGCTACAGGATTGGTTTTGTATAAAACTGTGCCAAGGTAATATGATAGGAAATTCAGGCATTAAGGATTACCTCATGCTTCATTTTATTGTGGCTATTTGGAGCATTACTGCCATTCTTGGGGTTTTGATAAGTATCGCATCGGTAGAGTTGGTGTTTTACAGGACACTTATTGCATCTGCCATGCTTGGCCTGATTTTCCTTTGGAAGAAAACCTCCATCAGGGTTTCTAAATCCGAATTGATCAAAATTATTGGTACAGGCTTCCTCATTTCTATCCATTGGATTCTGTTTTTCTGGGCGGCAAGGGTTTCTACGGCTTCAGTTTGCTTGGCCGGCATGGCGACAACTTCCCTTTGGACGGCATTTCTAGAGCCTATCATCAACAAAAAAAAGATCAAAGGATTTGAGGTTTTTTTGGGTCTGCTTGTGATATCGGGGATCTATGTGATTTTCAGGTTTGAGTGGGGGTATTGGTTGGGATTGTCTATGGCTATAGGGTCAGCATTGATGGGAGCCTTATTTTCAGTTATCAATGGAAGACTTACCAAAAGGCATGATCCTTATGTACTGACTTTTTATGAAATGTTTGGAGCCTGTGTTTTTGCATTCATGATGCTTCCGGTCTATGCTTTTTTCTTTGCTGAAAATGGACTACAGCTGATCCCTGCACCGATGGATTGGTTGTGGCTGTTGATCTTAAGCGGCATTTGTACAGTATATGCCTTTTCTGTTTCGGTGGAATTGATGCGGAGGATTACAGCCTTTACGGTTAACCTGACTGTAAATCTTGAACCTGTTTATGGGATTATCCTGGCAGTTTTGATTTTGGGAGAAAAGGAAAAAATGACTTCGGGTTTCTACTATGGGACTTTGATTATCTTGATTTCAGTGCTGATCTATCCGATTTACAATTACATTCTAAAAAGAAGAATGCCAAAGAGAATGTTGGGAACCTAGCCCAAAACGGGGTACAAGTTGGATTTGAAGACAATCCAAAGTCTTTAAATTTTTTCTCAATTTACATTTCCCCTTCAAAAACAAAATATTCCTTGTCCCATTCTTTTGGTTCAGGTTTTTGATCAAATAATCCAAACAATGTAGAACCGGAACCGGACATCGCGGCGTAGTATGCGCCCATATCGTA
This sequence comes from Aquiflexum gelatinilyticum, assembly GCF_024813435.1. Lineage (NCBI taxonomy): Bacteria > Pseudomonadati > Bacteroidota > Cytophagia > Cytophagales > Cyclobacteriaceae > Aquiflexum > Aquiflexum gelatinilyticum. The sequence goes on along the minus strand of NZ_JANAEZ010000004.1, from coordinate 199,978 downwards.
CAAGGATTTTTTGATAGCTGCCAATTCAGGATATTTCGGAAAGATACTTTTCTCAAAATCATTTTGCAGCTCGGTTTTCCAAACAGTTTTATCCTTTAGGATGTGAGCAAGGTCTTTCTCAGGTTTCTTGGGATTTACGCCTGCATAGGCCTCTTTGGTGCCGATATGGATAGGAGGCTTGACTAGCAAAAGATGGTTACCTTTCAGGTCTACTTCGACAGGCTCCATGATTTCGCCTCGGCCTATTGCGATTTTTGGAGTATTGTCGATAAAAAAAGCGCAGTCACTTCCAAGTTGTGCTGCATAGTCTTCCAAAAACCAGTTTTCCAGATGGAGGTCAAAGAGGTTGTTCATCAGCGTCAGCGCAAAAGCTGCATCGGCTGAACCGCCGCCAAGACCCGCACCCATAGGTATGTTTTTGTGCAGATGAATGTGTACAGGTGGCAGGTCGTTAAAATCCTTTCTAAGGATTTTTAGTGCTTTCAATATCAGGTTGTCTTTTTCCTCACCGGGAATAGCAATCCCGGAAGTGTCAAACACTGTCTTGTTGGCCAATATAATTTCCAAGGCATCATAAAGAGGAACCGGGACCATGCACGTTTCGATGTCGTGGTATCCGTCCTTTCTTTTGGCGGTAATATGTAGACCTAAGTTGATTTTGGCATTTGGAAATGAAATCATGGTAAAATAAGGATGTTTTGATAAATTCAGTATCAATGATTCAGCTTTGAAATTAGAATTAAAAATTGAAATGGAAGATATGGATTGTTCTTTGAAAAATTTTTGAACCGGATATTTACGAATTCCATCTGTAAATCATCAAAATCAAACAGGTTACATTTATTATCCTATTGATAGTTGAATAGCAATTATCCATATCCATTGTTGAATTTGATATATGATTATTTTTCTTTTGAAAAAAAACCAAGAAAAATAGCTTTTGGTTAAAGATATGTGAAATCGATACATTCTTTTGATTTGTGAATAAATATGAGTTCAGGATAGGTAAAAGTTTTATAAATGAAATATTTGCAGAATATAATACTATATATAAAACTTTTTCATTCATTATAAATATATGTTTACCATAAAAATTGAAATTAAATATTGTATCTCTGGAAATAGAGGTTTAATATTGTAGCACATTAGCCAAGAAAAAAGAACCACACCACATGTTTCAAATAGTCACTCCTCTAAGCTTTATTATTCTCATTTGTAATAAATACTGAGGCACTGACATATTTGACCTACAACCATACAATGTTAAGTGCCTCAGATGATGGGGCACTTTTTTTATAAACCTATTAAACCAACCTGAAGTAACCATGAGTTTGAAAAAACACAGTTGGGAAATCAGTCAGAATGAAGAACATCCCGCAGGAAAAGCCATGCTATATGCTACGGGAATGTCTGATAAACAGATGAATCAGCCTTTTGTAGGGATAGCTAGTTGTGGCTATGAAAGTAACCCCTGCAATATGCACCTCAATGACTTTGCCGGTCTGATCAAGGAAGCTACAAGAGCTCATGGTCTGACCGGTTTGGTTTTTAATACCATCGGGATTTCTGATGGGATTTCTATGGGAACTTCCGGGATGCGGTATTCATTGGTGTCGAGAGAGATCATTGCCGATTCCATCGAATCATTTATCCTTGGCCATTCTTTTGATGCCTGTGTCGCAGTGGCCGGCTGTGATAAAAACATGCCGGGAGCCATTATGGGGATGCTGAGGATCAACAGACCTTCCATTATGGTTTATGGTGGGACTATTCGTTCCGGAAATTACAAAGGAGAAAAATTGAACATCGTATCTGCCTTTGAAGCCTATGGCAAAAGGGTAAAAGGTGAACTCAGCGATCGGGATTATCAGGGTGTCATTGAAAATGCATGTCCGGGTGCAGGTGCCTGCGGAGGGATGTATACAGCCAATACCATGTCCTCGGCCATTGAAGCCATGGGCATGTCATTGCCATACAGCTCATCGACACCTGCTACAGCAGATGAAAAAGTCGCAGAGTGCAAGAATATATCCAAATATTTGACCATTCTTTTAGAGAGAGATATCAAGCCAAAAGATATTGTCACCAAGAAAAGTCTTGAAAATGCTGTCAGGGTAGCAGTTGCGCTGGGTGGAAGTACCAATGCGGTATTGCATATCTTGGCCATTGCCAAAACTGCCGGAGTGGACTTTACCTTGGCCGACTTTGAAAGAGTAAATCATGAAACCCCGCTTTTGGGCGATTTCAAACCTTCAGGTAAATTCCTAATGGAAGATTTATTCGAGCAGGGTGGATTACCTGCTTTTATGAAATATTTATTGAATAATGGCATGCTTCATGGCGACTGCATGACTGTGACAGGCAAAACTGTCGCTGAAAATCTTGCAGATATTGACCCTGTTATTCCTTCTATGGTGAATGTCATTCATCCATTGGAAACTCCCTTGAAAGAAACCGGACACCTCTGCATTTTGAAAGGAAATCTTGCTCCTGAAGGGGCTGTTGCCAAAATCACAGGAAAAGAAGGAAAATCATTCACAGGACCTGCCCGTGTTTTTGATTCTGAATTGGAAGCAAATGAAGGGATCAAAAATAAATTGGTAAACAAAGGTGAAGTTATTGTTATCCGCTATATAGGTCCCAAAGGTGGACCGGGAATGCCTGAAATGCTCAAGCCTACATCCATGATTATCGGAGCAGGTTTGGGTTCAGATGTGGCATTGATCACTGACGGAAGATTCTCAGGTGGAACGCACGGATTTGTGGTTGGACATGTGACGCCCGAAGCCTATTCAGGAGGACCTATTGGTCTTCTTCAAAATGGCGATATCATTACCATTGATGCGGATTCATTGACTTTGAGCTGTGCGGTCAGTGATGCTGAAATGGCGGAAAGGAAGAAGAATTGGAAAAATAAGGATTTGAGTGACCTTCAGGGTACACTAAAAAAATATAATAAACTCGTGTCCTCCGCTTCGGAAGGATGTGTGACTGATAAGTAATTTAAAATCATCAAATTCTATGATTAGAGGAGCAGACATCGTAGTGAGATCCTTGATCGCCGAAAATGCAGAATTCATCTTCGGTTATCCCGGTGGAGCAATTATGCCGGTTTATGATGCTTTGTATGATTATAGCGATCAGATCAAGCATGTGCTGACACGTCACGAGCAGGGAGCGATCCATGCCGCTCAGGGTTATGCACGGGTTTCAGGAAAAGTAGGAGTCGTACTTGCAACTTCAGGTCCCGGCGCCACCAACTTGATAACCGGTCTGGCTGATGCTCAAATCGACAGCACCCCTCTAGTCTGCATTACAGGACAGGTAGCTGCCCATCTATTGGGTTCAGATGCTTTTCAGGAGACTGACGTGATCGGTCTATCCATGCCGGGTACCAAATGGAACATTCAGGTCAGAAGGGTGGAGGATATTGCACCTGCCATTGCCAAGGCTTTTCATATTGCCAAAAGTGGGAGGCCGGGACCAGTATTGGTGGACATCACCAAAAATGCACAGGTAGAGTTTGGTGAATTCAATTATGAACCTTGTTTGGGAATCAGATCATATAGGCCATATGTTACAATCAATCCGACAGCCATTGCTGCGGCAGCTCAGCTGATCAATGACGCAAAAAGACCATACGTACTGTATGGACAGGGAGTAATCCTTGCCAACGCCGAAAAGGAGCTGAAAGAGTTTTTGGATAAATCCGGAATCCCCGCTGCTTCCACCTTGCTTGGTTCTGGAGCTATTTCTCAAGATCATCCTTGTTATGTCGGGAAATTAGGCATGCATGGTAACTATGCACCGAATCTTTTGACCAATCAATGCGATGTGTTGATAGCCATCGGAATGAGGTTTGATGACAGGGTTACCGGTGACTTGAAGCGATATGCAAAGCAAGCACAAGTAGTCCATTTGGAATTGGATCCATCGGAGATTGATAAAAATGTGAAATGTGCAGTTCCGGTTTTGGGGGATTGTAAGACCAGTTTACCTTTATTGACCGATGCTGTAAATTCCAATACCCACAGTGAATGGATCCAGAAATTCAGGGAATTGGATAAAGAGGAGAAAGCTGCCGTCATGTCTTACGATTTGGAATCTACCCATGGTGGCTTGCATATGGGAGAAGTCATTCAATTGATCAATCAGTTCAAGGATGAAAACGCCATTCTCGTGACAGACGTTGGTCAGCACCAAATGATCTCCTGGAGATATTATAATTACAAAGAATCCAGAACACAAGTTACCTCAGGAGGCTTGGGAACTATGGGCTTTGCACTTCCTGCAGCCTTGGGGGCACAATTACATGATTACAAAAGACAGGTTATCTGTGTGGTCGGAGATGGCGGGATACAGATGACCATACAGGAATTTGGAACTATCATGCAGACCAAGGCCCCCGTTAAAGTTGTCCTACTTAACAACAATTATCTCGGAATGGTGAGACAGTGGCAGCAACTCTTCTTTGATAAAAGATATTCTTTTACGGAGCTTGAAAATCCTGACTTTGTAAAAATTGCGGAAGCATACAAGCTCAAAGCTGTAAAAGTGACCGAAAGAGAAGAATTGAAAGATGCAGTAGCTCAGATGATTTTACATGAAGGACCATTCTTTCTTGAGGTTGTGGTGGAGAAAGAAGACAATGTTTTCCCGATGATTGCTACTGGTTGTTCGGTAGAAGAGGTAAGATTAAGTTAGGACTGAAATTGAATTTATGAACCGCTACACCATATTAGTATATACAGAAAATTTTATCGGGATTCTAAACCGCATCACGATTATTTTCACAAGAAGGGGAATAAACATTGATGCTTTGACTGCATCAGAGAGCCGCCTTGATGGTATTCATAAAATCACCATTGAGGTCACCGTGACAGATGAGCAAATTATACAGCTTTCCAAGCAAATTGAAAAAGTAGTGGATGTGATCAAGGTGTATTATTTCATGGATGATGAAGTGGTATATCAGGAAATCGCATTGTACAAAATTCCGATCGAGAGTTTGGATCCTGGGCTAGAAAGAGTCATCAGACAATTCAACGCACATATCATTGCTGCTGAAAAAGAATTTGTTGTACTGGAGTTTACAGGTCACAAAGAAGACACACAGGCTTTGCTTGAAATTTTGAAACCATTTAACCTCTTGGAATTTTCCCGTTCAGGAAGGGTGGCTATCGCCAAACCCAAATTTTCCATCACAGAATATTTAAATAATCAAACCTAATTTATCACACTATGAAACTGAAATTCGGATCAGTAGAAGAAAACGTAGTCACCAGAGAGGAATTTCCTTTGGAGAAAGCAAGAGAAGTATTGAAGGATGAAACCATTGCGGTATTGGGATATGGCGTGCAAGGCCCCGGCCAGGCGCTCAACCTGAGAGACAACGGTTTCAATGTCATCGTCGGACAAAGGAAAAACTCCAAAACTTGGGACAAAGCTGTTGCTGATGGCTGGGTACCGGGTGAGACTTTGTTTGAATTGGAAGAAGCTTGCGAAAAAGGCACAATCATTCAGTTCCTTCTTTCTGATGCTGGTCAGATTACACTTTGGCCGACCGTTAAAAAATACCTTACTCCTGGAAAAGCCCTTTATTTTTCCCATGGTTTTGGGATCACTTACAAGGAAAAAACAGGCATTATTCCCCCTGCTGATGTAGATGTAATCTTGGTTGCTCCAAAAGGATCAGGTACCTCTTTAAGAAGGATGTTTGTCGAAGGCAGAGGCTTGAATTCTTCTTATGCTATCTTCCAAGATGGAACAGGCAGAGCAAAAGATAGGGTAATTGCTCTTGGAATCGGAGTTGGTTCAGGATACTTGTTCGAAACAGATTTCTACAGAGAAGTGACTTCCGATCTTACCGGAGAAAGAGGTACTTTGATGGGTGCGATTCAGGGGATTTTTGCTGCTCAATACGAAGTGTTGAGAGCAAATGGACATACGCCATCTGAAGCATTCAACGAAACAGTGGAAGAATTGACTCAAAGCTTGATGCCATTGGTAGCCGAAAACGGAATGGATTGGATGTATGCCAATTGCTCCACAACTGCCCAAAGAGGTGCTTTGGATTGGTGGAAACCTTTCAGAGATGCCACCAAGCCTGTTTTTGAGGAATTGTATAACAGTGTAAAATCAGGAAAAGAAGCCCAAAAATCAATTGACTCTAACAGCAAGCCTGATTACAGAGAAAAATTGGAAGTTGAATTGAAAGAATTGAGAGATTCTGAAATGTGGCAAGCAGGCGCTACTGTCAGAAAATTGAGACCAGAAAATAACTGAGATAATTATGAGTGAAAAGCTATGGATATTTGATACTACCCTCCGGGATGGAGAGCAGGTACCGGGATGTCAGTTAAACTCCCAGGAAAAGATAGTGGTGGCGAAAGCTTTAGAAGAACTTGGAGTTGATATCATCGAGGCAGGATTTCCAATTTCCAGTCCAGGCGATTTCAATTCGGTAGTAGAAATTTCCAAAGCTGTATCTAATCCTATCATCTGCGCCCTTTCAAGGGCAGTGGAGAAAGACATAGAAGTCGCTGCCGATGCTTTGAAGTATGCCAAAAAAGGAAGAATCCATACAGGCATCGGAGTGTCCCCTTACCATATTCAATTCAAGCTGAGATCCACTCCTGAAAACATCATCGAAAGAGGTATAAGGGCGGTGAAATATGCAAAAAGCTTCGTCGAGGATGTTGAATTCTACGCTGAGGATGCAGGAAGGGCTGAGTTGCCATTCCTAGCAAAAATCATCGAAGCAGTGATCAAAGCCGGCGCAACGGTAGTTAATATCCCGGATACTACCGGTTATTGTCTTCCTGAGCAATACGGCGCGATCATCCGCTACCTGAAGGAAAACGTATCGAATATCGACAAAGCGATTATTGCAACACATTGCCACAATGATTTGGGGATGGCCACTGCTAATACCATAGCAGGGGTACAAAACGGCGCAAGACAAGCAGAACTTACGATCAACGGCATTGGGGAGCGTGCAGGAAACACCTCTTTGGAAGAAGTGGTCATGGCGATCAAATGCCACCATGCCATTCCGGTCCATACTAATATCAAGACCGAATTGATCTATGGGACAAGCAGGTTGATCTCAAAGTTGATGAACATGCCGGTGCAGCCCAACAAAGCGATAGTAGGAAGAAATGCATTTGCCCATTCCTCTGGCATCCACCAAGATGGCGTCCTCAAGCACAGAGAAAATTACGAGATCATCGACCCAAAAGAAGTTGGCGTTCATGAATCTACTATCGTCCTGACTGCGAGAAGCGGTAGGGCTGCACTCAAGCACCATTTGGATGCTTTGGGCGTAGAACTTGAAGGTGAACCGCTGCGTGAGGTATATGAGGAATTTTTGATTTTGGCTGATTCTAAAAGAGATATCGGAACAAAGGATCTGCTTTCCCTTGTTGGGAAGTTTATGGACGGTTCCTCCTTTATTGAACTTGGGAAAGTAAGCTACCAGTCAAACGGTGAAATCAAAGCCCGTGTGGAACTGAAGGTTGGGGAGAAAAATTTTGAGGCAGACTCAACCGGCAACGGTCCTGTAGATGCGGTTTTGAAGGCAATTGAATCCATTGTCAAACCACAGATTGAGCTGGAGGAATTCCTCATCCAAGCGATAACCCATGGAAGTGATGATGTTGCCAAAGTACACATGAGGATTATTCAGGGTGACAGACCTTATTATGGTTTTGCATCCAATACAGATATCGTATTGGCTTCAGCACAGGCATTTGTGGATGCCCTGAACAAAATACCTGTCAAAGACAAAGTGATTGTAGCGTAAGTTAAGATGGAAAAAAATACATTATTCGATAAAATCTGGGATTCACATGTGGTGCGTTCCGTACCCAATGGTCCTGATGTCTTCTTCATTGATAAGCATTTTATCCATGAAGTGACAAGCCCGGTAGCATTTCTGAATCTGGAAAAAAGAGGCATTGGTGTTCTTCATCCCGACAGAACAGTCGGTACTCCGGACCACAATGTACCTACCGTCGATCAGGACAAAACCATTAAAGACAAACTTTCCCGCATGCAGGTTGAAAAATTGAGGGAAAACTGTAAAAAATATGGCATTGAACTGCATGATTTGGGTTCTGACCACCATGGTATTGTTCACGTGATTGGTCCTGAGTTGGGCATCACCCAACCGGGCATGACCATTGTCTGTGGAGACAGCCATACCTCAACCCATGGTGCTTTTGGGGCTATTGCATTTGGAATCGGAACCTCTGAAGTGGAAATGGTTTTGGCGACACAATGCATCATGCAGACCAAGGCCAAAAAAATGAGAATCACAGTAGATGGTGAATTAGGGGCCGGAGTGACTTCCAAGGACATCATTCTCTATATCATTGCCAAGATTTCGGCTGCAGGGGCAACAGGGTACTTTGTGGAATATGCAGGTTCGGCTATCCGAAGCTTGAGCATGGAAGCAAGGATGACCATCTGCAACATGAGTATCGAAATGGGTGCCCGTGGAGGTTTGATAGCTCCTGACGAAACCACATTTGCCTACCTCAAGGGAAAACAGTATGCACCAAAAGGTGAAGCGTGGGACAAAGCTGTAGCTTATTGGAAAACGCTGAAAACAGACGAAGGTGCTGTTTTTGATAAAGAATATACTTTTGATGGCACTGATATCGAGCCGATGATAACCTACGGTACCAATCCTGGTATGGGTATCAAAATCAAAGGCAACATCCCGACAACCGAAGGAATGGAAGGAAGCAATAAAATCTCCTATCTCAAATCTTTGGAATATATGGGTTTTGCCCCAGGTGAACCAATCAAAGGAAAAAAGGTGGATTATGTATTCGTAGGAAGCTGTACGAATGGCAGGATCGAAGACATCCGCTCGGTAGCTGCTTTTGTCAAAGGAAAACACAAGGCGGATAATATCACCGCTTGGATTGTTCCAGGATCAAGAGAAGTAGAGAAAATGGCGCATGAAGAAGGTTTGGTAAAAATATTGGAAGATGCCGGTTTCGAATTGAGACAACCGGGCTGTTCAGCCTGTCTTGCCATGAATGACGACAAAATTCCTTCAGGTAAATATGCCGTGTCTACTTCCAACAGGAATTTTGAAGGAAGACAAGGTCCAGGTGCAAGAACACTTTTGGCCAGTCCACTTACGGTCGCAGCTGTAGCCGTAACGGGCGTAATCGCAGATCCAAGGGAAGTATTTTAATCAAAAAGAAAGAAAAAATGGCTTACGATAAATTCAATATACTTACCAGCACAGTTGTTCCTTTACCTGCCGAAAACGTCGACACGGACCAAATCATTCCGGCCCGCTTTCTAAAAGCTACCGAAAGGGAAGGTTTCGGAGACAACCTGTTCAGGGATTGGAGATATGATGTGGAAGGAAATCCCAAAAAGGATTTTGTGCTCAACGATCCTACCTATTCAGGAAAAATTCTCCTTTCAGGAAAAAATTTCGGTTCAGGTTCCAGCCGTGAACACGCAGTTTGGGCAATCTATGATTATGGATTCAGGGCAGTTGTTTCAAGTTTCTTTGCTGATATTTTCAAGAATAACTGTCTGAATATCGGTGTTTTGCCGGTGACCATCAGTCCCGAATTTGCAGAAGTTTTGTTTAAAGCAGTTGAAGCGGATCCAAAGACAGAAGTTGAAATAGATATCGACAAACAAAAAATCACACTGCTCAGCACAGGAGCATCTGAATCTTTTGACATCAATTCCTACAAAAAGGAAAACATGAAAAACGGTTTTGACGACATTGATTATCTATTAAATATTAAGGATGAAATTGCTGCTTTCGCCGAAAACAGGTAAGCGGATTCTAATCATCCTTCTTAAACATTAAATCCAGCAGCACGCATTTGTAAACTTTGTGCCAAACTCCAAAAAATGGGTCATCACAGGAAAATAGAAATCATGGATACCACTCTGAGGGATGGAGAACAGACCTCGGGAGTTTCCTTTCTTCCTTCAGAAAAACTTCAGATAGCCAAACTGCTATTGGATGAAATGAAGGTGGATAGGATCGAAGTGGCTTCTGCCCGGGTTTCTGAAGGGGAATTGGAAGGAGTGAAAAGAATTACCCAGTGGGCTGCCGAAAAAGGATATCTGGATAGGGTAGAGGTATTGGGTTTTGTCGATACCCCTGCTTCGATCAATTGGATAAAGGAAGCCGGAGGGAAGGTTCTCAATCTTTTGACCAAAGGTTCTCTCAATCACCTGACCCATCAGCTTCGGAAAACCCCGGAGCAACATTTCAAGGATATTGAAAAAAGTGTGCTCTATGCCCGCGAAAATGGTATTTCGGTCAATGTTTACTTGGAAGATTGGTCCAATGGCATGAGAAATTCCATGAATTACACCATGGATTTGATTGGTGTTTTGGTACAGCTTCAGGTAAGGAGAATCATGCTTCCCGATACATTGGGGTTGCTCAATCCCAGAGAAGTGTCCCATTTTCTCAAGCTGATTACAAGTGAATATCCTGATACCCATTTTGATTTTCACGCGCACAATGACTATGATTTGTCAGTAGCCAATGTGCTCGAGGCAATTTATAACGGCGTTGGCGGTATCCACACCACGGTCAATGGATTGGGAGAAAGGGCCGGAAATGCGCCATTAGAATCAGTAATTGCTGTTTTGAAGGACTTTACAGACTTTAAGCTGAACGTCAAAGAAAACAAAATCTATCGCGTCAGCAAGTTGGTAGAGCAATTTTCCGGTCAGCACATCCCTGCCAACAAACCGGTAGTAGGTGAAAATGTATTTACCCAAACTGCAGGAATCCATGCCGATGGGGACAATAAGAAAAATCTTTATTTCAATGATTTGCTTCCCGAGCGATTTGGCAGACAAAGGAAATATGCTTTGGGTAAGACCTCAGGAAAAGCCAATATTGTCAAAAACCTGCAGGAATTGGGCATCTCCCTTGAACCTGATGAACTGACAAAGGTTACCCAAAGGATCATAGAATTGGGGGACAAGAAAGAACGCGTGACCACAGAAGATTTACCTTATATCATTTCTGATGTGCTGCAGAACAACTCCATCTCCCACGATATATTCATTGAAGGTTATAACCTCAGCCATTCAAAGGGCTTGAGACCCACCGTTCAATTGAAGATCAACATCAACGGAGAAAGCTATGAAGAAGGATCTTCAGGAGATGGTCAATACGATGCTTTCATGAAGGCATTGAAAAAGATTTACAAATCCTTGAATAAAGAATTACCGGTTTTGACCAATTATAGTGTGACCATTCCTCCCGGCGGAAAGACTGATGCCTTTGTAGAAACAGTCATTACCTGGGATTTTGGAAGGATTTTCAAAACCAAAGGTCTTGACAGCGATCAGACCGTGGCCGCCCTTAAGGCAACAGAAAAAATGCTCAACATTATTGAGAAGATAAAAAAAACAGAGCCGGGAATCGGAACTCACCCGGACGAAAACCCTGAACTAGATAAAAAGAATTTCTATGGAAATGAATATAGCGCTATTGCCGGGTGACGGCATCGGCCCTGAGGTGATTGCCCAGGCAGTCAAAGTAGTAAAAGCAGTAGGCAAGAAATTTGGCCATACTATCCATTTTGAGGAGGCACCCGTTGGGGCTGCTGCGATTGACCTTACCGGCAATCCTTATCCGGATGAGACACACGAGGTTTGTTTGAGAGCGGATGCTGTACTTTTTGGCGCAATAGGTGATCCCAAATATGACAATGATCCTAAAGCCAAAGTAAGGCCAGAACAAGGATTATTGGCAATGAGAAAAAAATTGGGCTTGTTTGCCAATGTGCGTCCAACCTTTACTTTTCCTTCTTTGGTACATAAATCTCCCTTGAAATTGGATAGGATCGAAGGAGTGGATTTGGTTTTCTTCAGGGAGTTGACTGGAGGGATTTATTTTGGAGAACCCCGTGGAAGAAACGAGCAGGGTACCAAAGCATTTGATACCAATGTTTATTCCAAAGAAGAAATCACGAGGTTGGCAAGAATGGGATTCGAAGCTGCCCTGAAGAGAAGAAAATTATTGACCTGTGTGGACAAAGCCAATGTCTTGGCTACTTCCAGACTTTGGAGAGAGACTGTGCAGGAATTAGCTACGGAATATAGTGACGTCAAAGTGGAATATGAGTTTGTAGATGCCGTCGCCATGCGTTTGATACAATGGCCAAAAGCATATGATGTTTTGATTACGGAAAACCTGTTTGGAGATATCCTGACAGACGAAGCCTCAGTGATTTCAGGTTCTATGGGTTTGATGCCTTCTGCATCATTGGGTACTGACAACAAGCTTTTTGAACCGATACACGGTTCTTATCCTCAAGCTGCAGGCAAGGATATCGCAAATCCATTAGGAACAATCCTATCGGCAGCAATGATGTTCGAGTATGCATTTGACCTGAGGGAAGAAGCAAAAGCCATTTCTGATGTGGTCAATAAATCACTGGCAGAAGGAATCGTTACAGAAGACATCGCCGAGGGAGGAAAAGCCTACAAGACCTCGGAAGTGGGGGATTGGCTGGCAGCTAATATTTAAAATTGAAAAAATTAATTCTTGATATAAACCCTCCAAAAGTTCAAATCTTTTGGAGGGTTTTGTATTTGGAAAGCATGATCCCTTTATTTGTCATTTCCCCAGTATTCCAAAATGCAAACCAGACCATTTACTTATCTTTTTTACCTGCAGTATTTAGGACTTCGGTATCACGGTTGGCAAAAGCAGCCCGGAGTAAAAACTATCCAAGGTACTTTAGAAAAGGCATTCAGGTATGTTTTGGGACATGAGGATTTTACCATCCTTGGCGCAAGCAGGACGGATACCGGGGTTTCCTGTAATCGTGGTGCCTTCGAGCTGTTTTTGAAACATGAAATCTTTCCCGATCTTCTTGATGAATTAAATTCAATTTTGTCTTCAGATATAAGGTTATTAGAGTTTCATCCAGTACCATTGACCTTCAATATTATTCAGGATGTCGCTTGGAAGGAATACCGCTATCACTTTGCGATTGGGGAAAAATTTCACCCATTTGCGGCAGGAAACCTAATATTTTTTGAAGGAATACCTGATCTTGATTTGATGAAAAAGGGTGCCAAACTTTTTGAGGGGAAACATGATTTCCGCAGGTTTTGCTCCATCGATAAAGTGACAGATGATTATGTAAGAGAAGTTTTGGAGTCTGACCTTTGTACCCATTCTGAGGCTGGAAAAGGCTTTATTCCAGAAAAAGCCTCCACTTTTTCCGTCAAGGGGAAAGGATTTCTCAGGTATCAGGTTAGGATAATGATGGCGGCTTTGATGGACTTGGGATTGGGAAAAATAACATTGGACGACTTGAAAAATGCCTTGGATTCAGACAATGCAACTCCCATTTCTGTGGCAGTTCCTACTAATGGGTTGGTGTTGGAGAGGGTTGAATTCAAAAAATAAGGGCTGAAATTAATCAGCCCTTATTTTTTTACCGTATTCGGCATCTTGATATCTATTTTGTTCCTAATAAAAAGCGGAATAAGTTTTCGTTTTTAAAGGTCCATAAACTTGTTCATGATATCTTCAGAAATCCCTGTATTGGAATAACCGCCGTCATGAAACAGGTTTTGCATGGTGACCATTCTGGTCAAATCTGAAAACATGGTAATGATATAATCAGCACAAGCTTCAGCTGAAGCATTTCCCAATGGTGACATGGAATCCGCAAAATTATAGAAGGTATCGAATCCGCCGATTCCTGTTCCCGCGGTAGTTTTGGTAGGGGATTGGGAAATGGTATTTACCCTTACTTTTTTCAGCTTGCCATATCTATATCCATAACCTCTCGCGATGCTTTCCAAAAGTGCTTTTGCATCAGCCATATCGGTATAAAAAGGATAAACTCTTTGTGCTGCTATGTAAGAAAGTCCAAGAATAGAACCCCATTCGTTCATGGCGTCCATTTTCTCTGCTACCTGCATCATTTTGTGAAAAGATACTGAAGAGACATCATAGGATTTTGCAGCCCATTCGTAATTGAGGTCCCCATAGGAGCGTCCTTTACGGATATTTGGGGACATGCCGATGGAGTGAAGCAAAAAGTCGAAGTTACCACCCAAATACTCACGGGCTTCGGTATATAGTTTTTCGATATCTTCCAAAGAAGTTGCATCAGCCGGAATGACGATGGTATTGCATTGCTCTGCCAGTTCCTTGATAGCTCCCATTCTCATGGCGATAGGTGCGTTGGTCAATACAAACCTTCCACCCTGTTCGTGTGCCTTGATGGCAGCTTTCCAAGCAATGGAGTTTTCATCTAAAGCTCCTGTGATGATTCCGAGTTTTCCTTTCAATAAATTCTCTGGCATGATATGTTCTTTTGATTTGGTCAAATATTGTGTAAAAATAAGGAAAAAAATAAGATTTGGAGATAAGGGTAGCGTTAGTAGTAATTGTAAAAAGTATAGGGCACCAAGAATTAAGTACCAAGAACCAAGTTTCAAGTATCAAGACGCGAGAATCAAGAGTCGAGAGCTGAGAATTCAAAACCGAGTTCCAAGATGCGAGATAAAGGCATGGGATTAGAAGGGAATGGTAAGAGGAAAATGGAATGAGTGAACCTAAAATTGGCCGAATTACAATGATTTTGAGCTAATCGGTCGAGGGGTTTTTTGAGCACTTTGCTTTCAACCAGCACAATTACTTGAACAAAAGTAAAAAGCTTCAAGTTTGCAGATCATTCTGCCTAACGCAAAGCCCATGTTGGTATAATATTAATTGTTAGCTGTAGTTTTTTCTTCCATTTATAATAAAGTCCGTTAGTCTTAAAATCAGTGGGAAAGTAAGAAATACTAACCATATCATTGTATGTCTTGGGAGGATTTGATATTTGTAATTAAGACCATAAACAATCCCTACATATATTATACAGAGTAAAGAATGCCCAAAGTAAACTTGCTCGTCTGAATATCTGTCAATATGGTCTTTGTTGTTCTCTTTTAGGTCGCGTCTATAATTCCCATGTTTACTTGGGATAAATGCTGCAAGAAGCATGTAGTTTTGCATTATATAAACTGCTGAAACACCTAATAAGAAAAATTGAAGTCCAATATAAAGTCCGTCAGATAGGTATGAGCTTTCAATGTCTGGATTGTTAAATACTCTAAAAATATTATCTACAGCAAACGCAAACATAATTACCGTACTCCAAACACTTAATGTTAATCGCGTTGTTTTCGATAAATGTAGGTTTGTGAAAGCATTTAAAATTGAAAATGCTACTAACAAAAAAGCAATTGTCAATATGGAATAGGCAAACCAATTACGGTAGTTTGTAAATCCATAGTCAATAGTCCAATATACCAATGAAAGTGATAAAAGAAGTGTAATTCCTTCTGTTAGCTTTACGGTTACTCTTTCTTTATGAGAAATTGCAAATGCTAACGCATAGAAAAAAATGAAATAGTAAGGCCAACTTTCAATATGGTTTTCGAAAATGTAAGTGTGTTCTCTTTTCCCGGGAAGAAAATTGAGCAAACTAAAAAAATATGAACCAACAAATATTAATATAACTGTTTTCCAATTGTTCGAAACTCTGAAACTCTCAAATAATAGTCCTGCAAATAGTGCTAATAGACTTACTGAGAATAATTTCCTGTCGCTTACTGAAGCTCTGTAGCCAATATAAAATGTTAATAGCAACCCAATTACTCCCAACGCAATTACTAAATATTTAAGGTCAAACCCTTCTGATTTTTTTCTGGTATTATTTTTTCTATTAGAAGCCAATGAAAGTTTTTTTTATTGTCGCCTTAAAATTACAGCTAACTCGAAAACCTAACATCCTAATAACAATTAGAAATTATCAAGATTCAAGAAATATATCTAACCCAATATCAGTTAACCATATAACCAATAACCAATTAACCAACCAACAATTACAACCATTAGAACAATTACAACCCTTTATCAATTACCTCCCAAGTAACTCCCTCGCGCTTTCAAAGGCATTTGCAGAAGGATTGGCACCGGCTATCATTTTGGCGATTTCCAAAACTCGTTCTTCTCCCTCCAGAAGTTTGATTTTACTGATTGTCTTGTCCGAACTATTATCTTTAAATACAAAGTAATGTTGGTCGCCTTTGGCAGCCACCTGTGGCAAATGGCTGATGCAGATGACTTGGTGCTGTTTGGCGATGTCCTGCA
Source organism: Aquiflexum gelatinilyticum (assembly GCF_024813435.1). Lineage (NCBI taxonomy): Bacteria > Pseudomonadati > Bacteroidota > Cytophagia > Cytophagales > Cyclobacteriaceae > Aquiflexum > Aquiflexum gelatinilyticum. Next base: position 183,798 of record NZ_JANAEZ010000004.1, on the reverse strand, counting down.
TCATCCGGACCATTTGAAGGGCGATTTCACCCGAAACACCTGTATCTATTTCATCAAAAATCAAAGTCGGCAGTGCCATTTTATCAGCCATGATATACTTGATGGCAAAAATCAATCTGGAAAATTCACCACCTGAGGCCACCTGTTTCAATGCCTGTGGTTTGACTCCTTTATTGGCTGAAAAAAGGATATCAATCTGATCCATTCCAGTTTTGGTTGAAGAAACTTGCTGATGTGAAAACTCAACCTGCGCATTTTCCATACCCAATTGATGCAAAAGTTTTGCAAGTTGGGAGGCAAATGGATGAAATGCTGATTTCCTTTTTTCGGAAAGGGCTTTGCCTTTTTCGGTCAATTCTTTCTCCGCAGCTTCTTTGGCTTTTTTTAGTTTCTCCAGTTCTTCATCCAGATTCTCCACCAAAAAGACTTTGTCAGCCAATTCGTTTTCCAAAGCGATCAGTGCTTCCACTGTATCCAAACCATGTTTTTTCTGCAGTTGATAGATTTTGCTAAGTCTAGTTCTTACACTTTCAAGTTTTTCAAAATCAACTTCAACCTTGTTATCTTCTTCTGCGAGACTTGCTGCGATATCCTTCAATTCAATTAGCACGCTTTGGAATCTTTCGCCGTAGGTTTCAAACTTATGCGCATATTTGGTCAATTGTTGGACTCCTTGATTTGCTAGAGCCAAAAGCTTCAAGGCGCCAAATTGCTCGTCTTCCATTTGGGAAAGGACCTCCTGGATTTTGGACTTGATGTCTTCGGCATTTTCTAAGATTTCCTGCTCACTTTCCAGCTCATTTTGTTCACCTTCCTGAAGTTTCAATTCAGACAATTCCTCCAGCTGAAATCTATTGAAATCAGCCTCTTTCTTCATTTCCAAAGCTTCTTGACTTAGCTTTTCAAATGCCTTTTTTGCAGACTGGAATGACCTGAAAGTTGATAAATAAGAAGCTTTTTCTTGATGGCTTCCCGAAAATGCATCCACCAAATCCAATTGGTATTCACCTTCTCCAAGTTGTAGGTTGTCATGCTGTGAGTGGATATCCATCAGTGCCTTACCAAGGTCTTTCAAGGTTTCAAGCTTTACAGGAGTATCATTGATAAATGCCCGAGATTTACCGTTCGGGCTGATTTCCCTTCTGATGATGCATTCTGGATCAAAATCAAGGTCTTCATTTCTAAAAAAATCTTCCAATCCGTAATCTCCAATAGCAAAATTCCCTTCTACCACACACTTTTTGTCAGGGTTCAAGAGTGCTTTGGTGTCTGCCCGATTTCCAAGCAATAGTCCAACGGCCCCAAGCATAATTGATTTACCAGCCCCTGTTTCACCGGTAATCATATTGAGATTTGGGCTTGGCTTCATTTCCAGGCCTTGGATCAGTGCATAATTGGCAATGCTGAGGGAACGGAGCATTTATAGGGTTAAATTTTTTGAAAGAATTTAGGAAAGATTGGTATCAACCTTTAAGTAGGTCATTGTACCTTTTTGAGTTGTTAGGGTCAATTTTGAGGAGGATTCCAACGGCTTCCGTTCTTGTTTCTTTTGGTGCATTCTGAAGAACCCGCATGATTTCATCTCTTTTGGCATCTAAAAAAGCGATTACAAAAATGCTGTTGGGCTGAGCCGTATTTGCCTCTTCCACCAATTGAAATGCCGTTATCATATTTTGGTAGGCTTCCTCTGGGTTTGTTAAGAGTAAATCCAAGCCTTTTCTATGGTAAAGATATATGGCCTCACGGATTGGTCCGAAAACCGAAGACGTATATATGTCATTGATCAGCCAATACCTGTTTCTCCTATCATTGGGATTTGGTGCCCATCCGGCCCGGTTGGATTGTTGGGCATTATTGACTATTCCGTTTGCAATTTCAAAATAGGGAGTACCCCCTCGTAATGAAAAACTGTCATAATCAAATCCCAAAGCTATGTAAGCGTAGTATGCCAACAAAGAACTGATATTGTTTAAAAATGCAAACCTGTTAAACTCCAAAGGTTGGGAGAGTAGGTATTCAAATCCCCAATTCCGATCTATGAAATTGAGAATCATACTTTCATAGTTTGTTCCATATACAGGCCTTACTGTTTGAATCTGAACAGTAGCATTGTAGACCCCTACTTGTGGCATGTCTGAAATGGTGATCAAAATATTCCCCTTGATTCTTTCAAAGGCCTGAAATTGGTCACCTGTCCATGTTCTGCCATTGAGGAATTGTTCGAAACTGGTTTTCATGTTTTCGAAAATAGCAGTCTCCTGGGTACGTGCTCTTTCACTGTTAATGATAATTGAAAAATTCAATTCTTGAGCAAAAGAGGGGGTTGATATAAAAAAAATCAGAAGTAGTACCGCAAGTCGAATCTTCATGGAGAATGGGTTTTCTTTTAAAGATAACGATATTCTTTTTGTCAGATTTTTACGGGAAGATTTTTAATTTCTCTTAAAATCATCTGAGCGATTTGATCCTTTGGAAGGACTGCAGATTCAAGGGATTTTCCATCTTCGGTAAATATCCTGACCTTGTTAGTATCCAATTGGAATCCAGCACCGGCATCTCTCATTGAGTTGAGCACGATCAAGTCAAAGTTTTTCTTTTGGAGTTTGGTTTTTGCATGAAATTCTTCATTCTCTGTTTCCAATGCAAAACCGACATGAATTTGACTTGGAGCTTTGTTTTTTCCAAGTGTATATGCAATGTCTATGTTTTTAACCAACTCAATGGTCATTCCATCTCCTTCTTTTTTTATTTTTTCTGAAGCTACATGCTTTGGGGCATAATCGGCCACAGCTGCTGCAAAAACACAAATATCCATCTCCTTGTGAAGATTGGATGTAGCTTGATACATTTCTTCCGCACTCCTGACAGGATAAATTTTTATGGAAGGATTTTCCGGCTTTACAGCACCCACACCCAAAATGAGATGAACTTCTCCACCCTGGTCAGCAAATGAATCAGCGATTGCAGCACCCATTTTACCTGAAGAATGGTTGCTTATAAATCTTACAGGATCAATGGCTTCTTGGGTAGGTCCAGAAGTAATCAGTATTTTTTTTCCTTTGAATTCAAGTCCTTTGGCGAAGTGACTGATCACAAAATCAAGAATGTGTTCAGGTTCCATGAGTCTTCCCTGTCCGGAAAGTCCACTTGCCAATTCGCCTGTTTCAGCTTCAAGTATGATGTTGCCAAATGATTTGATTCTGTTAAGGTTTTCCCTTACAGAAGGATGCTGGTACATGTCCAAGTCCATGGCCGGAGCGACCATCACAGGGCATCTCGCGGAGAGGTAGGTAGCAGAGAGTAAATTATCACAAATACCATTGGCAAACTTGCCCAAAGTGTTGGCACTGATTGGTGCCACTAAAAATAGATCAGCCCATAAGCCCAAATCAACATGATTGGTCCATACCCCGGAATTTGGATCGTGAAACCGATGATGCACAGGCCCTTTGGAAAGGGTGCCTAAGGTTAAAGGGGTAATAAAATCAAGAGCAGAAGTACTCATTATGATTTGTACTTCTGCTCCTTCTTTGACAAGAAGCCTGGTAAGGACAGCAGACTTGTAAGCCGCTATGCTTCCTGTGACTCCCAATAAAATTTTTTTCCCCTTTAAAAGCATTATTCAGTTGGTGCCTCAGGACGTCTGAAATACAATTTATCTTCCAAAAACTCCTCCATAGCCAATGAAGATGGCTTTGGCATTCTTTCGTAGAATTTGGAGATTTCGATTTGCTCTTTATTCTCGAATACTTCTTCAAGATTATCCACAGTAGAGGCAAATTCAGAAAGCTTGTTGTTCAATTCTTCTTTCATGCTGGAAGAAATCTGTTTTGCTCTTTGGGAAGCAATATGGATGGATTCATATAAGTTTCCAGATTTTTCAGAAATCTTATCCAAATCTCTAGTGATAATTGATGGATTAACTGCCATATTTTTTTAATTTAAATTGCTGCTTTATTATTTGTCTTTTTCGAGGTCTTCACTTTTTTCAGCTTCATTGAGAGCTTTTGCCTTAGCCAACTCATCCTCATATTCCTTTTTCAATGTTTGGTGTGCAAGTAATTCAACTTGGGATTTTTTGACCAATTCATCTACACTGCCAATATATTTGCTTTCAGGATATTTCCTTTTGAACTGCGATGCAAATTTGGAAACATCCTTTAGCCTCTCTTCCTTTTTGTCAAAAACACTCCGTTCTCCATAAGCCAACGACACCTCTACTAATTTATAGCCAAGTTCTTCATTGTGTTTGCTATCTGGATAGCTTTTTGCAAAATTTTGAAAATTGATGATGCATGCCCTGTAAAAATCTCCAGGGTATAAACCTTCCGTAAGTCTGAGGTAAAGCAATGATTCCTGATATGCTTTTTCTTCAAATCTGATCTGAAGGTCCTCGATCATTGCAGTTGCCCTTTCGTATGAATCTGATTCCGGGAATCGGTTGATAAATATCTGAATGGCATTTACCGCATCGTGACTGCTTTTCTGGTCAAGGTTGTAATCCGGAGCATCAAGATATAGGGAATATGCATTCATAAACAAAGCTTCTTCAGCCATCGGGCTTCGGTTGTATGTTTGATAGAAAGTATTGAAGTATCCAGCAGATTCTATGTATCTCTTTAATTTAAAATGACAGTAGGCGTAATTGAAATCCGCAAGCTCAGCTTTTTCACTTCCTCGGATTACAGGAAGGACTTTGTCATATAAGATAATAGCTTTATTGAATTCCCCTTCATTGTAATATTTATTGGCCCCTTCATAAAGTTCCTCCCAGTTTGTGCTTTTTTCTAATTTATAGAATCCGGAACATCCTGAAATTGAAACAAGGAGAATAAAAGGGATAATGTAAAGGGAGAATTTTTTCATTGCTTTTTGGAGGCGCAAATATAAAGGAATATTCATTTGAAACCAATTATTTAACAAACGGGAGAAGGTCTTACTTCTTGACAACGAGTTTTTTGGTGACGATATTTTTGTTGTCAACGAATAAAGTATAAAAATAAACTCCAGGGTTGAAATCTGCGACATTGATCACAAGGCTCTTTTGAAGAGGATCTAATTGGTATTCAGCAACAGGGTTTCCGATGAAACTGTTGATGCTTATTTTCACAACTGCTTTGGGATTTTTGATCATATAATCAATCTGTGCCATCCTGTTGGTTGGATTTGGATAGGCACCACCTATACTGATATCCTTATGGTTGGTTTCATCCGCACTTGGATTGAATACTTCATATACGGATTCTATCACAAATACATCTCTGATGTTGGTACTGTTATAGAAATGAAGATCAAAGTTTCCTTTGGTTTCTGTGATGCCTAATTCAAACTCAAGGTAAAGGTCTGTAAAGATCTCTCCCGGTTTTAGGCTGATTTTTATTTTGGAAAGGTCTCTTTTCGGGTCAAAGCATTTTTCACCGATACAGATTTTTACATTTTGTGAAGAACCGATATTGCCTCTGAGAAACTTGAGGCTGTATTCTTTTTCCTGGTTACTTTCGTTTTGTATGATCAGGGATTTTCTCTGAGAACTGCCGATGGTGCCACTGAATTCGATGTTTTCGGACAGAACCCTAACCTGTGCTTCCGAAAATAAGGGAAGCATGAACAGGATGCAGGTAAAAAGTAAGAAAATCCGTTTCATGTAGATGTCTATCAATAGGCCTATTTGCTGTGTTACAGTTAAACTTGATACGTATAAATTTAACAAATAGGTTTGGTGTTTTCATACTATGACGGTTAAAAATTGTTAACCTTTTATAAAATTTTTTCAAGGTTAGGCCGTTTGACTTCGGCCATTTAAATTTTGGTTTTCACCATTTTTCATTTAGTTTCCTGATTTTAGTTTTTCCTCTAAAAGTTTTTGTATTTCCTCATCAGTTGGAGGAGGTATGACAGCATCTGGTTCGTTAAAAAAATTAAATCTGTTTTTATCCCTTTTTTTTGGTGTTCGCCATTCATTGATAGCCTCCATAGTCGGTTTTTCGCTTTCTCGCCAATTAAAACCCTCCAATTGTTTGTCTTTTTCTTCTATCATATGTGGAGGTTTGAAATTGCCCTCAGGTTTAACTAGCCAATTGATCTTCTTTATATTTCCTTCTTCAAAGAACATCATAATATTTGCGCAAAGCATTTTGTTCATTCCCCGTAAAAGGGTATCCCCGACGAGATCGAAATAAATGGACTCACCATTGCCCTGGATATGCAACCTGCTGATTTTTTGATCTTTGAAATAACCAGTCATCTTCCTCCCTTTCATTTGGTTGAAATTTCCGATGGTGTCACGGTTAACGGTAAATGCGTTTTGGTTCAGAAACACTTTGTCTATTTCTTCATTTGCAATCAAGAAACTGATACTATCTGCCGTGATCTGACTTTTGTTTTCCCAAATCACGGGGTCTTTGAAAAGATGTATCGTTGAGTCCAAATTGATGTATACCAAGGAGTCAGATTTGCCGTGAAGCTCCGATTTGATGAGCCTTACATTGTGAAAAGCATAAAGGAACCTTTGCGCTGAATCTGCACTCTCTTCAGAAATAAGGGTGTCTGCCGCCACAAACATCGTGTCAGTTTCCATATATTTTTTTACTAATGCATTTCCATATACGATGCTGTATTTTCTGTCCTCCCAATACTTGCCTTCTTCTCCAAAAATCTCAATTTCTCTTTCTTTGTTGTAAAGGCTTACATTGACTTTGCCTTCATAGTATTTATTATTTTCTTCGTAATAGAGGGTTTCTGCATACACCAAACTGGTTTCTGTTTCTACATCCCCATCATAAAACCTGAAAATCTTGTTTTCAGTGTCGTAGAAGCTTCCTTTTTGGGCATTTAAAAGGTGCCCTTCTTTGGAGACAATGTTAGTGACACCAATAGTTTCTGCTGTCTTTGGTATAGTCCTATAGATGAGAAAATCTGTTTTTAAGGTATAATCAGGATTAATCAATATCACTTGGTCTGTAAAAGTGATTTTCTCCAAAGTCGTCTCATAGTTGCCGTTTTCACTCGTAAGTACATTTGTGCTGTCTACTACTTTCCCTTTGTTGAAATAATTAGCCACCCCTGTCGCCCTGTTATAATCCAAAAAATCAGTGTAGAGTGTCGTGGTTTGGTTTTTAAAAACCACATTGTTTCTTAATTTGGCTGTTTTGGTATTTCCATCATATTCAGCATACCTGCTAGTAGTGGTGATTGGATCCACGGTATCTGTAATACGGACACTACCATATAGAATGGCGCGGTTTTCGGCTCTATAAAAATGAGCCGAATCACAGTAAATCAAGGAATTTTGATGCTTCATTCTAACGTCTATCAGCAATCTCTCAAACCCATTGGCCCCTTGAAGCAATTCAGCATTTTGGATCTCCAGCAGATTTTGGGCCTGTAAACCCGGAAGGATTGCCATGAATAGCAGGAAGAGGAGAAATGTGGTGTATTTGAACATTAGAATTTTGAATCAGGCCGCAAATTAACCAAAATTGGTATTTTTGATTTATGGAAGAGCTTTTTAAAAACCACTTACGTTCAAAAAAACTTTTGGATCAAAACAAAATCTACCTACTCGCCATAAGTGGGGGGATTGATTCTGTTTGCCTTGGATATTTACTTCGGTCTTCGGGAATTGGCTTTGCTATAGCCCATGTCAATTTTGGACTAAGGGAAAAGGAGAGCGATGGTGATGAAGCTTTTGTCCGGAGTCTTGCCAAAGAATGGGGAGTTGAACTTCATTTGATCAACACTAATATCAAAGAGTTGGATGAGAGAGAAGGGTCGCTGCAGATGGCTGCAAGAGAATTCCGGTATGAATGGTTTGATCAGGTATTAAAATCAAATGGGTATGAGGCGCTTTTGGTAGCGCATCATGCTGATGACCAATTGGAAACCATTTTCCTCAACTTATTGAGGGGAACGGGAATAGAAGGGATTTATGGGATGTCGGAGGTCAGGGGAGATATTATCCGTCCTTTGCTTGGGTTTTCCAGGGCTGAAATTATATCCTACATGGTTCAAAATTCCCTTAAATGGAGAGAGGACAGCAGCAATCAAAAAAATGAATACAAAAGAAATATCCTTCGAAATAAGGTATTTCCGCTGTTGGAAGAAGGATTTACTGAAGGTCTTAAGATAATGGATTCAAGTTTCAGTCGATTGAAAGATACGGGAAAGGCGTTTTTTTTCTTATATGAAAAGTGGAAAAACGAGATGGTGATCAAAGAAGGAGACTACCAATATCTTTCCATCAAAGAGATTGGCAAAATTCCGGGAAAACATTCCATGTTATATTATTGGTTGAGGGATTTTGGATTTTCATTTGCTGATGTACAGGATGTATTTACCTCAATCGAAAAAGGAGAATCGGGAAAGACTTTCTATGCCGGAGAATCCATGCTAAATAAGGACAGGGATTATTTGATTTTGGGTAAAAACGATTTTGAATGGGAACCCAAAAAGATTGAAATCCATGATATCTCTATTCTGATAAAGGAAAAAAAATATGATATCCTTCAACTCCAAGGAGAAATAGATATCGATAAATCTAAGGAAAATGCGATGCTCGATTTTGACAAGTTGATGTTTCCTCTTGTGATCAAAAAATGGGAATCAGGAGACAGATTTATCCCGCTCGGAATGGACAAGCCAAAAAAAATCAGTGATTTATTAGTAGATTTGAAAGTGCCTTTGATCCAAAAAAAGCAGGTTTTAGTACTTTGGTCCGGTGGAGAGATAGCATGGGTAGTGGGGATTCGGATTGGGGAGCTTTTCAAATGTGACTCAAAAACAAAAAAAGTACTTTATTTCAAAAACAAGTAAACCATGATCAATCCTTTTTCCAGGACTTTCAATGAAAGTGAGTTAGAAGTTTTTCAGTTTCTTTCTCAAGTCAATTTTTTTGAAAAACTCAAAAACATTGAAATGGCAAGATTTCTGCCTGCTATCCATAACCGGAAGTATTTAAAGGACGAAGTTATTTTCTTCAGGGGAGATCCAAGTCAGGCATTTTACATCATCAAATCAGGGAAAATAAATCTTACCATTGACATCAAAGATTCATTTGAAGTCATCAAAGAATTGGGAAAGATTGAAGCTTTTGGAGAAAATGCCCTTTTAGAAAACACCAAAAGAATATATACCGCCATCGTAGCTACGGATCAGGCAGAGTTGATGGTCATACCTCACTTTGCGATTCAGGAGGTATTTGACAGCAATCCAAAAATCAAAGCCAAGGTGATGACCTCCCTGGCAGAATATTACAATGAAAACAACAGGAGACTTTTCAAATCCTATAAAAACTCCTTTGGATTTTTTAATCTTGGTGAGATGTTTGAGACTCCTCAGTAAAAGTGATTTCCGATATTTTGATTCAAAAGTTTCATTCAAAATAGGACTGCAATCATTAATTTGAATTGCAAGAGTTAACATCTAACAGTTAGGTCCGTAAAACCAAACAAAGATTGGGAAAACAAAAGTCCGATTATCAAGTATTCAATCGGAATACTTTATTTAGAAACCTTTGTTTAATAACTTAGCGCCACTTTTGAAAACAATGTTAACACTAAAAATAAACCTTATATCATGACAAAAGTAACCGTAGTTGGTGCCGGTAACGTGGGTGCCACCTGTGCTGACGTATTGGCCTATAGAGAGATTGCAGAGCAGATCGTATTGGTAGACATCAAAGAAGGGATTGCCGAAGGCAAAGCCCTTGATATCTGGCAAAAAGCACCGATCAATCAGTATGACAGCAGAACTGTTGGTAGCACAAATGATTACAGCAAAACCGCTGATTCTGATGTAATTGTCATTACTTCGGGTCTGCCGAGAAAACCTGGAATGACAAGGGATGACTTGATCGAAACCAATGCAGGAATCGTAAAGTCAGTAACCGAAAACGTGGTGAAGCATTCTCCAAATGCGATCATCATCGTGGTATCCAATCCACTTGACGTCATGACTTATCAGGCCCACATCACTTCCGGTTTTTCAAGAAACAAAGTGATCGGAATGGCAGGTATTCTTGATACTGCAAGATACAGGGCATTTATTGCTGAAGAGTTGAATGTTTCTTCCAAAGAAATTCAGGCAATCCTAATGGGCGGTCATGGTGATACCATGGTGCCGCTCCCAAGATACACCACAGTAGCCGGTATTCCTGTAACTGAATTGATTGGGAAAGAGAAACTTGATGCCATCATCGAAAGAACTAAATTTGGTGGCGGTGAGCTTGTCAAATTGATGGGTACTTCGGCTTGGTATGCACCGGGATCCGCTGCTGCACAAATGGTAGAAGCAATCTTGAAAAACCAGAGAAGGGTATTCCCTGTCTGTATCAAGCTTGACGGAGAATATGGTATTGATGATTGCTACTTGGGCGTTCCTGTAATTTTGGGTAAAAACGGCGTGGAGAAAGTTATAGAACTTGATCTGAATGATGAAGAAAAATCCATGCTTGAAGTTTCAAGAGGACATGTAAAAGAAGTGATGAACGTCCTGGACAAGATTTCTTCGAAATAATCTAAATTTTCATTTTTGTAAAAAAATCCCGGTTTATTATCGGGATTTTTTATTTTATTGCTGCCTAGGGGAAAATTTAGCCATTCCCCAAAATGATCGACAATTGAAAAAAATAATCCTCGTCTTTTCTGTTCTGGTTTGTATTGGAGTTGCGGCCGTAATAGTTTGGAAAAATATCCTCAAAGAAACAAACCCGAATGCTTTAGAAGTCATTTCTGCAGAAGCATTGTTTGTTTTTGAAACTCAGGAACCTGTTTTGGCCTGGAACCAACTAGTAAGTCAGCCATTTTGGAAATCAGTTTCAGGAATACCTTCCTTGAAAAATGCTGAAAACAATCTTTTGTTCTTGGACAGCCTGGCCGGGAGATCGGGAATCCTTCAAAAAAATCTAAAAGGAAATCAGTTGGCTATTTCCCTTCATCCAACGGGAAAAGAGGAATTTGATTTTTTATATGTTTTGGCCTACCAAAATCCTGAAAGTTTTTATCTGTTAGAAGAAATTGAAAGGAAGATACAAAGCCAAGGGACAATTACTTCAAGGAATTATAGTGAAATAACCATCAAAGAACTTAAAACAAATGGAAATGGCGTGACTTTGACTTATGCCAAGATTGATAACCTTTTGGCATTGAGTTTCACCTCTTTTTTAGTAGAAGATGCCATCAGACATTCTCAAAATGATGGACTTTCTGTTTTCAGCGAACAATATGAAGAGCTATTCAAAGAATTACCGACTTCCAAAGGATTGGGTGTTTTGAGAATTGGGGGCAGCGGCCTATCCGGAATAGCCAAAGTAATCACTCCTGAGAAGAACAATTTTTCTGTTTTGCATCAAGGGAAAACCAAATTGTCCGCAAATTTTCAGATAGATTTTAAAGAAGAAAAAGTATCACTTGATGGTACGATGTTTTTTGATGGGGAAAAAAAACCAAGCCTTAAAAGTATCCCCACTTCTACTATCGAATATTTCAAAAACCTGATCCCAAGCCGGACAGCAATATATTTCCAATACCAACTCGAAGATCCATTTGCGCTTTTTTCAGGATTTGAATCTGATTTCCCTTTCAACAGTACTGTCATTGGGGATATTGAAACCAGACTAATCAAAAAGGGATTCGCAAAATACCTTACAGGGCATATTGCTTTGCTCAATATGGAAAAAATCTCCAATGAGGCTCAGGATAAAATATTATTGCTCAGGACAGAAAATCCGAATGTCCAGCTTGAATTGTTGAAAAAATTTGGTTTAGGGGAAAATCAACAAATAGATATCTTGCAGCTTTCTGACATCCATCAAGGAATTGAAATTTTCGTTATTGGAACCGAGGAGTTCCCAGCCCACTTGTTCAATGGAAATTTTGTGGGTTTTGGTGATACCTATTTCACGATAATTGAAGAGATTATTGTGATGGCAAACAGTAGCAAGGCCATGAAACTTTTTATCGAGGATTGGAAAAAAGGAAAGAATTGGGGAAAGTCTGCAAACCAAGAGGATATCATCCGGAAATTGGAAGAAGAGTCGGGGTTCAGCTTTGCATTGGACGGACCCAAGTTTTGGGATACTATGGAAGAATCCTCCTCCCCGGGTTGGAAATCCTTTTTTCAGAGGTACAAGCAGGAATTAAAAACCTTTGATAAAATATATTTAAAGACATTTGAAGAGGGCAATGATGCGAAGATCCATATTGAAATCAGTCACAAGCAAACTGACCTTGGTCCTTCCGACGTGGACATTTCTCTGATTGAAAATGTTTCCGTAGCATTTGAAAACCGACTCGTTTTCGGTCCTGTAGGCATCCGTAATTTCAATGACAACAGCGTCGAATTTGTTGTACAGGATGAAATGAACAGGATTTTTCTACTGACCAATGAAGGAGAGGAAGTTTTCTCCTTGGATTTGGATGGTCCGATTATATCTGAGATTTTTCAGTTTGATTTTTATAAAAATGGGAAACTCCAATTGCTTTTTGCCACAAATGATAAGATTTATGCTATTGACAGAACTGGACAGCCTTTGGTTGACTTTCCGCTGACCTATCAGAATGAAACCTTCACCCATCTGAATTTACTGGATTATGAGGGTAACAGGAATTACAGGATTTTTGCATCCACCCAAAAAGGCAACCTCTTTTTGTATGATCAATATGGGGAACTTTTGGAGGGATGGGATCCAAAACCCATTGGATCGCCATTAGCTGTAAAGCCTGCCCACCATAGAGTGGCAGGTATTGGAGACAGGATGTTGGCTTTAGGAATGAAAGGGAATATCCATTTTTTCAATCGAAGAGGCGAAGAAGAGGCAGGTTCACCGGTTCAGGTCAAAGGTGAATTGGGATCTGATTATATATTATTGGAAAGAGGAACCTCAAAGGAAACCCAACTTGTAACTGTTACAAAAGAGGGAGAAGTGGTCATGGTCAATCTTCTCGGTGAGATTACTTTTCGCAACCAATTGTTGAGGCCGGACCGGGAAAGCAGGTTTTACCTTATCAAAGATCAGGAAGAAGGTCGTTATTTGTTTGTTGTACATGAGTACAATAAAATAACGGTTTTGGATGCTGACTACAAGGAAGTCTTTTCAAAACCCATTATGTCTGAGGATTTACAGTTTCAGTATTATACTTTTGGACAGGACAAAAGCATATTTGTGGTTGTCGATAAAGTACAGGAATTTGTTTATTTGTATGACTTTGAAGGTCGTCTGATTAATCCTGTTCCGATAACAGGGAGCCAAAAAGTTGATGTTACGTATTTGCCTAGCCAAAATGAATACCTGATTTACGCAATTTCAGGAAAAGAATTTAAGAGATTTAGTCTCCGCTATTGATCTGTTTGGTTGGAGATGAATTATGCATCCGGAGTCAGTCTCGCCTGAATTCCTTTTCTTAAATCAAAAAAAAACAAAAATGATTAAAGCAGGAAAGTTTGGAATATTGATTTTTTTAATGGGTTTTTATTTCTCAGGATTAAAAGCCCAAACAACTTTAAAGGAACTTTGGGATTCAAAATATGCCCAAAACGGCGAAGAACCTGATCTAAGTACACCATACAGCACAATTCTATTTTTTTTCTTCCATTTGGATGAGGTCAATTACAGTCCTGAAGACGCATCCAAGGCTTTGGAAATCGGTAAAAACAACAATATTGACACGGAAAAATTAGCTGTCCGGCTCAAGCAAATATTTGAGGGAAATGGCATAATTCTAAATTTTTCACAAATTCCCGATGACCCTGATTTCACAGATTCACTGGCTAACAACCAATCCAAATATTTTTTCGATTCCAGACATTTTCCTCAGATTTATCTTGAAAAAAAGGGAGAAGAATGGAAATTCAGCTCCCAAACAGTCTCTCAAATAGATAAACTTTACCATGAGACTTACCCTTATGGCACAGGCAGACTGCTTAATCTCCTCCCCAAACTTGGAACCCAAGTCTACTTTGGAATACATTTTTGGCAGTTGGCAGGGATCTTTATTTTGGTATTCCTCCTTTTTTTATCCCATAAATTGCTCACAGTAGTTTTGGATAAAGGATTGCTTTATTTTCTCCAGAGGTTTGGATATGAATACCTGGGTGAAAAATATTTATTGCCTGTGGCTAAGGTGATGAGCATTTACCTGATCATTGTTTTTTCAGTTTTGTTTATCAGGGTACTTCAGCTTCCTGCTGAATTTGTATCATGGTTGATAAAAATCCTAAATGTCGCAAAACCATTGGTGATCACCATTGTCTTTTATAAGGTTGCGGATATCGTTTCCATGTATTTTTCAAAACTTGCGGAAAAGACAGAATCAAATCTTGATGACCAGTTGGTTCCTCTTTTAAGGAAATCCCTCAAAACGCTTGTTATCATTGTAGGTACTTTGTTTGTGTTGAAAGATGGGCTGGAAATCGACATAGTTCCGTTTTTGACAGGGCTATCGATTGGAGGTCTTGCATTTGCCTTGGCTGCACAGGATACCATCAAAAATTTCTTTGGTTCTATCATGATCTTCATCGACCGACCATTTCAGGTGGGGGATTGGATTACTTCAGGTGAAGTGGACGGAACTGTCGAAGAGGTGGGATTTAGATCTACCAGAATCCGGACTTTTCGCAATTCGGTGATGTATATACCCAATGGAAAAATAGCCGATGCTACCATTGATAACCATGGACTAAGGCAGTACAGGAGATTTTATTGCACCCTGACTATCACTTATGATACGCCTTCTGATTTGATAGAGACTTTTGTTTTGGGATTGAGAAAAATAGTAGAAGCTCATCCAGATACCCGCAAGGATGTATTCAATATCTACTTTAATAACCTCTCAAGCTATAGTCTTGACATTATGTTTTACATTTTTTTTCAGGTTCCTACCTGGCAGGAGGAATTAAAATGTCGTCACGAAATATTGATTCAGATAATCAACCTTGCCAATTCTTTGGGAGTCAGGTTCGCCTTTCCTACCCAGACCATGCATATGGAAAGCTTCCCTGAAAAAAAATCACTTGCTCCTTCGCAAAGCAATGACATGAATTTTTATAAAGCCCGGTTACAGGAATTTTTGGATAAGGAACTGACAAAAAAGGAAACCTAATTTTGAATTTTGAGTCTGTTTTTTAAAAAGTTCATCTTGCCATTCTCTTCTAGGGTGGCTACGATGATTTCAAAATCCCCTGATATTTCTGAGCTAAAGATTTGAATAGAATCCTTCAAATTCAATGAAGTTTCCCAATACAAAGTGCTCCTGAAATCCGGAAAACTTGACTCAGTCGGGTTTTGATTTAAATGGATTGACTTGGGTTTTTTTATTTTTTGGATTTCAGGGTAGTTGAGATATAATGCATTGGAAGGCAATTGAAAACTCCCAAAATCATTCTTGAAAGAGGTGAAACTCATCACGCCGGAATATTTATCCTGATTGAAAGAAAATTCACGGGTCATTACCTCCAATTTCTTGAGGTTCACAGGATTGAAAGCTGCCAGTGCATCGGTATCAAAAACCGGCATGGCATCTATCATGATCAACGGATTTTCTTGAAAAACAGAACCCAAGGGGCTGTTTAGTATTTTAAATAAGGTTTTTTTGTCCTGCTTCCTCACCAATACTTCCGGCACATACTCCCGGAGTGTGACTTCAAGGTTTTCAAACCGGGTATAATCGTCCAGTAAATAGGTTTTGTCAGCATCAAATCCGATCACAATAGGAGCAAACTCCACAGAGTCTTTGGAGTAATAATAGGTGCTAACCTGTCCTGCAGTGATCAAATCAGAAATAAAATCCCTATCTTTTTCTTCTAATTTCAGTTCTGGAAATACAAAATCCTTTTTGAAGACCAAAGGCAAAAAAGGCAATTCAGGAGAGAAATTGAGCTGCTTTTCTATGTCTGAAGATTGTGCTATCAGGTATTTGTAGGCCTTCAATGCCCCGATTTCAAAATAAAGATCTCCGTTTTCCTTGGGTTTGGCGGAACTCAAAAATGATTGAACGCCATGGGTCGATAGGAAAAAAGTTTCTGTAGTATCAATCTCTGAGTTCAAATTTTTTCCGTGGACAATATGCCCATAGGGTTCAGGAATGAGTTCCAAGGTTTTGTCGATATCCTGGTAAATCTCGCCTTGGTAATAGCCTGAAAGGGTTTCTGGCAAGAATGGATTTGATATAGATATAGAAATCGAGGACACTTTCCCCAAATTTGAATTGGAAAGATCAAGCCGAGTACTTGATTTTTTTGGAAAAGAAACCATCTCTTCTTGACCCAAAGTTGAAGGCTTTATGGATGGGTAAATTCCTCCTATTTGTACCAAAGCCTTGGACTTGGTTGGTTTTTTTGGATTGATGACAGTGACAAATTGGTTGAAAACACCATTTTGGCTCATCTTTGGGCTGATTCGTGTATAGAATCGCAAAATGTAATGGTCTGATTCCAGGTCTTTGGGTATTTCAAGATATCCGTCAGACTTACCGTTTTGCATGGGGTAAACTATTTGATGTACAGCTATCCCGTTTCTGTCCACCAATTCAGCATAGCCGATTTTCGAGTAAAAATTTTGATCAATATCCATGGCGGACATAGAAAACCAAATCGTTTCACCCGTGACCGCTATATTTTTGGAAATATGGGCAAATACAGATTCTTCCACCTTGGTTTGGCCCCAACTTATCTTGGGCATCACTGTGAAAATAAAGAACAGAAGGGCAATCAATTTCTTTGGTGTCATTTTTTGAATATTAATCTTCCCAAAAATCAGGCTTGATGTTGGTTCCTCTCAAAGTACAGTCAGTACATTCTTTTGTTGCAGCTCTAAATCCGATGGTAGTGGTCACCACCACAACCGGAATGACAGGTATTCTTGCACCGGATGCGAACTCCCTTTCATAATCTGAAATAAGAACAGTGTCTTGGTCTAGTCTGCAAAATTCATATTCCTCTATAAAATATGGCCAAGGTGCCACATCTGCTGCATTGATATAGATTCTTTTGGACGTCGATTTCCCCATACTGACTATTCCGATTACATTGTCCCCATTGGGATCAACAGATTTGATGTTACCCCTGATAAGTGAGGGTAATGGACTGAAAATCCCGCCGATATCATCAGAATTTTTTCTCAAAATCTCCCAAAAGTCGTAAGTCTCCTGGTTTACTGCTCTTTGACGTACATTGATACTATAGCGTTCGGTCAATTTTTCCGACCTTTTTGGTATCCTGACCAACTCCCTCTGAAGAATGGTATTATCTGCAAATCGGGAGGCGTTCTGTAAGATGATTTTCGGAAATAAATTTGACTTCCAGCAGAGGTCTATTTTCTGGTCAGCTTTTCTAAATTCTACATCTTTTGTTGCCGGATTGAAAAAAAACTGACTTCTGACTCCGGGTCTGAAAATCCAGTCTTCTTGATAATCCCAAAGGAAATATTGGGCTTCCTCATTGCCTTTTGTACTGACGAATATTTCTACTCCTTCTTGGTCATTCAAAAACCCAAGTTCTTCAATCTCAGGAGTGATGATTGGGCTCATCGGGTCTGAAAGATATCTTTGGCCATTAAGTAGGTTGATCCCCAATTGGTAATTTAATTCCTGATCAAAAAATCCTGAAAAAGTATAAACTCCTGTTTGGGTCTCCTGAAAAGGCCACTCTTCACCTGATTCTGATCTAAGAAATACCGCTGCACCTGACTCAGGCCTGAAGCTTTCTCCACTACGGATTGGATTAGTCCTGCTTAATGTGATTTCTGAAATTTCCCCGCCTGTTTCAATAAATCCCTCTACCACTAGGACAGCAAGGTCTTGGTCAGTCACCTCAGGGTCAAAGGGATCTCTACATCCTGATAAAAATAGGATTGCCAAAGCTAGGCTTTTGATAACATGTTTAATATTTCTGTTCACTTAAAACCTCTTTAATTATTTATTTAAGGACTGTCAATCTTCCCAAAAATCAGGCGCTTTATTGTTTCCACGCAGCGTGCAATCTGTACATTGTTTGGTAGATGCACGATATCCAAGAAAGAACATCCCGTCAAAGACCTCCCTTGCCGGTACCCTGTCAATATTGTTAAATGCTGTCACCGCTTCATTGGGCGGAATGGTATCAGGAAGTACAAAGCAGAATTCATATTCTGGTATAAAAACTCTCCAAGGCTGTACATCTTCATAATCAATATAAATCCTTTGGCTGGCAGATTGGCCCATGCTTACATATCCAATGGCATCCTCATCACCTGGGTTGACAGCTTTGATGTTACCCCCAATCAGCGAGGGCAGGGGACTGAAAATGCCCCCGATATCATCAGAGTTCTTTCTCAAAATTTCCCAAAAATCATAAGTAGCCTGGTCTATGGCTCTTTGCCTGACCTTGATGCTATACCTTTGGGTCAATTTTTCAGACTCGTTTGGTATTCTGACAAGTTCACGTTGGATGATGGTATTGTCTTCAAAACGGGCTGAATTCTGTAGAATGATTTTTGGGAAAATGTTACTGTTCCAACAGAGGTCAATTCTTTCATCAGGTTCTCTTCTGACAACCTGCCCTCCTTCAAATTTGAGGAATGAAATCACCCCAGGTCTGAAAATCCAATGTTCCTCATAATCCCAAAGGAAGTATTGGGCTTCATCCGTGCCTTTGGTACTGATGAATATTTCGACACCCGCTTCATCTCTCAAGAAATTCAGCTCATTTATCTCAGGAGTGACAATAGGCTTTATGGGGTCGGAAAGATACTGTTTGCCATTGGGAAGATTGATCCCCAATTGGTAAGTATTGTCAGTATCAAAGAAACCTGAATAGGAATAGGTTCCGGAATCAGTTTCACTGAAAGACCACGATTCCCCTGTACTGGAAATCAGAAATACAGAAGCATCGATCACTGGTAGTGCAACAGAATCACTTCTTATCGGGTTGGTTCTGCTCAAATAGATGGTGGATTCTTCTCCATTTGTTTCTATGTATCCCTCTACTACAAGGATTGCAATATCCGCATTGGTCACTTCAGGTTCAAAGGGGTCACGGCAGCTTCCCCACAAAAAAAGCAACAAAACTGCTACAACATAGGATAACCTCTTTCCCATCAGATTCGGAAATTATAAGTAATGAATGGAATCGGTTCAGCAAAAATGGATAATTGATACCCTTGTAAAATTCCGTTGACAGGAGTGAAATATACCGAGTAAGGATTCCTTCTTCCAAGAAGATTGTATACTCCGATTGACCAGGATGAATGGGCGAGTTTTCTGACTTTATGGTTCCCCTCAATGTTGATGGAGAAATCAATTCTGAAGTAATCCGGAATCCTGTAAGCATTTCTATCTGAGAAATAAACCCGCTCCGAACCCCCATAATTGAACTTGGCAACTGGCAATGTGATAGGTCTTCCGGTGCTGTAGTTGGCATTGATGGAAGTGCTGAAGCGCTTGCTCAAAGCATAATTTCCAACCAAGACAGCATTGTGAGGTTGATCAAAGTTGTTAGGATACCATTCTCCTCCATTGATTTTCTCGGCCATTTCATCCTGAGCAGTTCTCAACAAAGACCGAGAGTAAGTATAGCTGATCCACCCATTAAGCTTTCCGGTGTTTTTTCTTAACAAAAATTCCGCACCATATGCCCGTCCTTCTGTCCTTAGGACACTTTGCTCAATGGCATTATTCAAAATCAGGGATGCGCCTGACCGGAAATCGATGAGGTTTTTCATTGACCTATGATAAGCTTCCACCGAGAACTCAAATTTATCTACTTTGATATTTCTATAGTATCCGATAGAAACCTGATCTCCCCACTGTGGGCGGATATTTGGATCACTCAGTTTCCAAATGTCAGTCGGTGCAATGGCGGCATTGTTGGTCAGCAAATGGATAAACTGCCTGTTGGTATTGTATCCTGCTTTGATGGAGGAAATATTGTTGAGGCTATACCTAGCAGAGATTCTGAACTCGGGACCGCTGTAAGTTTTGATGGTTTGCCCTCCGTTGAAAGTCGTTTCACCGACTAAGTTGGGTGGTGATATTGGCAAACCCGGTTTATATTCCCGGATAGTATTGGGTCCGAGATAGTTGTAAACAGCGTAACGCATCCCGAAATTGATGGAAAATTCATCTGTCACTTCGAAATTGTCTCCGATATAGATGGAAGTCTCAAGGGCCTGTTCGGGATTTACTTCCTCGGGAACGACAATGGATTCTGCACCTGCAGGTTCGATGAATCCCGGATTTAGTCGGTATCTGATGGTATTGAGTCCAAAAGTAAAAGTATGTCTCAAGTCATATTCATAGGAGAAATTGGCTTTGAAAAAATCCTGTTTGATGCCAAATCCGAAATTGTATCCATTGGACGGATTGTCTCTGCCTTCAATACCAAATTGGTAATGGTCTCTACCCGCTACAAATTCGCCTTCCAACCGGTCACTGAAGTAATGGGTCCAACCCAAATTGATGCTTCGGTTTTGATACATAAAGGTAGTATCCCGGTCAAATGCAAATCTGTCACTACTCCCGTAGGTGTTTAACCTGATGATGTTTTTGTCATTCAGCTTATGGGAAACATTGAGGTTTAAGTCATAGAAATTTGCCCTACCATCTTTGAAATCGGTGTTTTCTTCCAAAATATCCAAAAGCCAATCAGAGTACGTAGACCTTGCCCCAAGTGCAAAAGTCGTTTTTTCCCCAACAGGGCCTTCCACCGAAATCCTGCCTGTCAGCAATCCGATTCCTCCCCGAACGGTAATTTTTTCATCATTGCCGTATTTGGCATGCACATCCAAAACTGAGGAGAGCCTTCCACCATATTGGACAGGAATACCTGCTTTGTAGAGGTCTACAGATTCCACCAAGTCAGGATTGAATGCGGAAAACAGACCAAATAAGTGTGAAGGATTGTAAATCGTGGCGTGATTGAACAGAATCAGGTTTTGGTCGGCAGCGCCTCCTCTAACGTTGAATCCAACGCTAGCCTCCCCGACAGTCTGCACTCCCGGAAGGGTCAAAATGCTCCTGATGATGTCCACTTCTCCCAATATGGCTGGAATTTGCCTCATGGTTTCCATATTCAGTTTTTGAACGCCCATCTCCGGACGGGAAATGTTGGTCATTTTTTCTGAAGAAATGGTAACCTCCGAGAGGGAGATGATATTCTCTTCGATGGCTACATCCAACACACCGTCGCCTTGAAGGCTTATCTGACGTTGTTCCACAAACCCACCAAGATTTTGGATGAAAATGGTATGTCTTCCGATTGGGAGTTTGATTTCAAATTGACCGTCCTGATTGGCAATGGCGCGGGTATAATTGATTTTTTCAAAAATCACTGCTCCAAAAACAGGATTACCCGTTTCCAGTCCTGTGACCTTTCCTCTCAGAACAGCCTCTGTTTTTCCTGAATTGTCCGGCTTTCCTATGACGTAAAGCTTATTTCTGGAAAAAGCCCTGTCAATGTCAGACTGCCTTAAAATACTGTCCTTTTCCAGTTCTGATACCCTTGAAAAAAAATCCTTGGGTAAAGAAGTGTCTAGTGCGGTTCCTTTGCTGATAAAAACCCGGTGATTTTCATCCACATGATATTTCAGTTCAGTTCCTTCAAATACTCCTGAAAGAACCTGCTCGATGGTGTTGTCCTTTGCGCTGATATTGATGACCAAATCAGCCACATCTTCTTTTGAAAAATAAAACTTGTAGGAAGTTTGGGATTCTATTTGCAGAGCAAATCGCTCAAAACTTAAACCCGGAAATAATCCAGAAATCCTTTCCTCACTTTGTTTGATCTCCTGAGCCCAGGCTCTTGGAATGGAACAAATCACACAAAAAACGAGCAATGCCAAAAGCTTATTCATGTGCAGATTGGTTATATGATGCTACCAAAAAAGACAAGTAACTTCGGCGGTCATTTCGATAATTCAGGCTTTTTTCTTTGGCACCGCGATTAATTTCTTTTTTGTTTAGCCCCAAAATAGAGATGGCTTGTCCCTTACTTTTTATGTGATAAATCTTTTCTCCATGTTGGATCAAAAAATCTGACTTTTCTAAAAAAATACTGCTGTATTGACTCATTTCTCTTTTGGCTTTGGTTGTTTTGAAGAATTTGCACAACAGATTAGCTTTATTTCCTTCCTCGACCAATTCATAAAATCCCTTTCCGTGGTGACTATACTCAGGATTATCCCAAATCCGAATAAATTTGAATTTATCAGGTAGGGTAAAGCCATCTATCTTGTCGGTCTTGATCAATGTTTTTTGTTTATGGACAGGATGAAAAGTAATCACTTCGTCTGTAAATGTATTATAGAGCAAAGGGACATTTTCATAAGTCAGTCCATTGATAGTGAGGCTCCCGTATTCAAAATTTTTCGATTTAAAATAAGGGTATCCTTCTATGGTTTGGGGCGGATCTACATAGTATCCGCCGCTTACTATTTCCTGGTGGAGTGGGATATTTGCCTTGTAGGCATCTTCTAATTCTTGAGACGACTGTGCTTTGAGATTTGAGACAAGACAAGCGCAGAAAGCGAGAAGAAAAAAATAGGATTTCATAGGTTTTTATTGGGAGTAATGATAATTGGAAATCAATATATATAAAAAAAACACGGTGAAAACAGAAGTATTTAGGATTTATACAAAAGGTAAATTTTTATAGATATGGTACATTATTTTTAAGCATAATTGCTGAATTTTAAAATTCTTGAAATAATCCAATCAATCGTTTGCCTATATGACTACAAGAAGAACCGCTCTTAAGACCCTCGGATTGACAACAGGTTTGTTTGCAACCGCTGGCATTTTGGAAGCAAATCAAAAAAAGAAAAAAGAAAGCCAATTCAGTTTTTGTTTGAATACAAGTACCATCATGGGTCAAAAACCTGGATTGATTGGGTATTTGGATATCGCTGCTAAATCTGGATATGATGGTGTAGAATTATGGATCAGGGATATTCAGGAATATATATCAGCAGGAAATTCAGCGGCTGGTTTGAAAAAATATATTTCTGACTCAGGATTGAAATTTGAAAACGCCATTGGATTTGCCCCTTGGATGGTAGATGATGAGGAAAAGAGAAAAGCCGGGATGATTCAAATGGAACAGGAAATGGAGCTTTTGGCTTCCTTAGGATGTACAAGGGTGGCAGCACCTGCAGCCGGCGTGTCAGCCCCTTTGGACCTTTTTAAGGCAGGAGGACGGTACAAAGCTTTATTGGATTTGGGTAGGAAAACAGGAGTTATGCCTCAATTGGAGTTCTGGGGAGCATTTCCATTTTTTCACCATTTGGGCCAGGTTTTGATGGTGGCAGCGGTAGCCAATGATCCCGATACAAGGATTCTGCCCGATGTGTATCATCTCTTTAGGGGAGGATCGGGGTATGATGGATTGAAAATGCTTAACGGATCGGCCATCGAAATCTTCCATATGAATGATTTTGTAGCGTCCATTCCAAGGGAAGATCAGGCAGACAAAGACCGTGTTTATCCCGGAGATGGGGCTGCCCCAATGAAAGAGATACTGAGAGATCTGAAAAATATGGGTGGAAATAAGGTACTTTCGCTTGAGCTTTTCAACCAGGATTATTGGAAACAAGATGCTCTGACCGTAGCCAAAACAGGGTTAGAGAAAATGAAAAAGCTCGTCAATGAGATTTAGACATTTTGCTTTCTGTTTACAGCTTTTGAAAAATTAAATGAATCAAATCCCATTAGCCGAACGAATGCGCCCCCACAGGTTGGAAGACCTGATCGGTCAGGAGCACCTTTCTTCGCCTAGTTCTTTTTTGCATAAAGCGATCAAATGCGGCAATGTGCCTTCTCTGATTTTGTGGGGACCCCCGGGGG
Source organism: Aquiflexum gelatinilyticum (assembly GCF_024813435.1). Taxonomy (NCBI): domain Bacteria; kingdom Pseudomonadati; phylum Bacteroidota; class Cytophagia; order Cytophagales; family Cyclobacteriaceae; genus Aquiflexum; species Aquiflexum gelatinilyticum. The sequence continues at coordinate 159,991 of NZ_JANAEZ010000004.1, read as the reverse complement.
TGGGCAAAACCACCATCGCCAATATCATTGCCAATGAAATCAAAGCCCCTTTTTATACGCTGAGCGCTGTGAGTTCGGGAGTAAAGGACATCCGTGAGGTTATCGACAAAGCAAAATTTCAACTTGGTGTTGTGCTTTTTATTGACGAAATCCACAGGTTCAACAAGTCCCAACAGGATGCTCTTTTGGGGGCTGTCGAAAAGGGAACGATCAGACTGATTGGAGCTACCACCGAAAACCCTTCATTCGAGGTCAATGCTGCCCTTTTGTCAAGGTGTCAGGTTTTTACCCTCAATCCCCTCGGAAGATCCGAGTTGGAAGCGATGGTCAAGCAGGCTTTGGATAAGGATATTGACCTCAAAAAGAAAAAAGTTGAACTTAAAGAAACAGAAGCACTACTCAGGCTTTCGGGAGGTGATGGCCGTAAGCTTTTGAACTTACTCGAAATAGTCATAGATGGGATCAACCAGGATCCCTGTGTCATAACCAATGACATTGTCACCGAGATAGCTCAGCAGAAAGTAGCGCTCTATGACAAATCAGGCGAACAGCATTATGATATAATATCGGCCTTTATCAAGTCTATTCGCGGTTCGGATCCAAATGCGGCTGTGTATTGGTTGGCGAGAATGATCGATGGTGGCGAAGATGTAAAGTTTATTGCCAGGAGGTTGGTGATTTTGGCTTCAGAAGATATCGGCAATGCCAATCCAAATGCACTTCTTTTGGCTACTAATTGCTTTGAAGCTGTCAAAATCATAGGATACCCCGAGGCAAGGATTATCCTTTCCCAATGTGTCACTTATCTGGCAAGCTCGCCAAAAAGCAATGCCGCGTACCTTGCCATCAATCAGGCCCAAGCTTTGGTCAGGGAAAAAGGGGACCTGTCTGTTCCGCTACATCTCCGCAATGCGCCTACCAAACTGATGAAGGATCTTAATTATGGCAAAGAATACAAGTACTCACACGACTATGAAGGGAATTTTGTGACGCAGGAATTTTTACCAGATGAAATCAAAAACCTCAAGCTTTATGATCCTGGAAACAATGCCCGGGAAAATGAATTGAGAAAATACCTGAAAGAGAAGTGGAAGGGTAAGTATGGGTATTGAAAAGAATTGGCTTACTTTTCAAAAATCACTTCATCATTTGCCACCCTGAATCTCTTTCCATAAACCCCTTCAGGTAATCCTTTACCACAGCCTATGATCATATTTATTTCAGCTGATTTAGGTAAATCCAAAAGTTTTTTGACCCGCACCGAATCGAAGCCTTCCATAGGACAAGTGTCATAGCCTTCAGCCTTCATAGCGTACATGAATGTCATGGCAGCCAAGGCTGCACTTTTGTGCACAGACACCCGTACATCTGATTCGGTTACTTCCCTGACCATGGGTCTTTTCAATGACATAAACCAAGCGATGATTTGTTTGGTCAGCGACCACAAAGGGTATTTTGAGTATAACTTTGGGATGAGATTCCCATAATAGGCTTCGGCCTGCTTTTGTTTTTTGCCGGGGGAGTTTTTATAAGTTTCCCTAATGTAAGAAAGGTTGGCCGCAGCCCTGCTTTTCCATTTGTCTCTTCGGGTTACGATGACTACTAGTTCTCGCGCTGTAGTAGCCGCTTTTTGATTCATGCAGAGTCGGGAAATGGGATCTTTGAGCATGGAAGTTTCAGGAATTCTATAAAATTCCCACAGCTGCATATTGGAACTGTTGGGTGCAAGTGTGGCTGCTTCAAGGCATTTCTGTACAATTTGGTGGTCAAAAAGTGTCACTTGGTCAAAAATCCTGACTGACCTTCTTCCTTGTACTATATCGAAAAATCCTATTTCCTGTATATTTTCCCTCATTTGGTCAATTAAATTTTGGTTGGTTTATAGGCTTGGTTACTTTTACCTATATTCAAAACCAAAATTACATTTATTTATCTTTTAACCCTTATTCAATCCATTATGGTTTTAGAACTGATCCGTTTGGAGTTATTGAAAACCATCCGGTCCACGTCATTTGCCAAAAGTGCCTTGGTGGCTATATTTTTGGCATTTATGGCTCTTTTGCTTCTTTCCTATGTAGTAATGCTCGGGCTATTCCTGAAGCCGATCATAGAGAAAGGTTTCGAAAGTTCCGATGCATATGCGACATTGAGTGGAGCGTTGGTTTACTTTTTCCTTTTCGAATTTATGTACAGGTACTTTGTACAAAAGCTACCTGTCATTGAATTGGAACGGTTTCTTCATCTCCCAATCAAGAAGAGTAACATTATCCATTTCCTCTTGGGAAGGTCATTCGTGTCACCTTTGACTTTGATCACACCTTTGTTATTTACTCCTTTTGCAATTCAGGAAGTTGCTCCGAGGTTTGGGGCTGGTGCAGCTTGGTCTTGGCTGTTTTGTATCCTGTTTACAAGTTGGTCGCTGCATTGGCTGATGTTGTGGTTCAAGCAAAAATTTGAAGATAGCCTAATCGGGATCGGGGCGGTTTTCGCGTTGTTATTGATCGGTGCGGGTTCTACCTATTACGGATGGTACAATCTGGGAAGTCTGATCAAACCGATATTTGATTGGTCGTTGACTACCCCGATTCCGGTGGCGGTGCTTGGGGTGGTGTTTTTGGTTACATACAGGTTGGCCTATGCTTATTATTTTAATAACGCCTATTTAGAAGATCTCACTCAAGAGGAGAATGTCCGCTTTGTCAATCAGGATTTAGGAATATTTTCGAGATTTGGACTTGCCGGCGAATTGGCAAACCTCGAGTGGAAGCTGATCATCAGACATAAAAAAAGCCGGACTTACCTGATGTTGGCGGGATTTTTTCTGCTTTACGGGCTGATTTTCTATACCAATCCTGCATACAAATCCGAGACGGGTTTTAGCCACATGTTTGTATTTGTAGGTTCATTTATCACAGGGATCTTTATGCTTCAGTATGGGCAGCTATTCCTAAGTTGGAATTCAGCCAATTTTGATTTTTTCCTCCAAAAAAGAACAGGAGTTGAGGCACTTGTTAAAGGCAAATATCTTTTGTTTGCTGTGACCTCCTGCCTTTGCCTATTGGCTTCTGTGCCATATGTTTATTTTGGTTGGGACATTTTGTTGATTCATGTGGCCACATTCCTTTTCAATATGGGAGTCATCATGCATTTGGTGATTTACCTTTCCCTTTGGAAACCAAAACCAATGGACCTCAATAAAGGTGCGATGTTCAATTATGAAGGCGTTGGCATTGCCCAATTCCTGATGATCATCCCGATGATTGGGGCTCCTTATGTCATTTACCTTCCCTTTGCGCTTTTGGTCAGTCAATATGCGGGCTTATTGGCATTAGGGATAGTCGGAATAGCCGGGATTTTGGCATTTCCATATTTATCCAAGATTTCAATTGATAAAGTTTTACAAAACAGATACGAAATATCATCTTCATTCAGACAAGAATTATGATCAAGGTAGAAGGACTTAAAAAACAATACAAAGAAGCAGTAGTGCTTGATGTAGAAGCATTGGAAATTCCCAAATCAGAATGTTTTGGGTTGGTTGGAAACAATGGTGCAGGCAAAACAACACTTTTTCGAATTATGCTTGACCTTGTCCGTGCATCAGCCGGAAAAGTAACCATTGAAGGCAACGATGTAAGCAAAAGCGAGGATTGGAAAAGCAGGGTTGGTGCCTATCTTGATGAACACATGTTGTTGTCTTACCTGACTCCGGATGAATATTTTGAGACTTTGCGGAAGATTTACAGGCTGTCCGAAGAAGATTTGAAGCTTCATCTTGAAAACTTTAAAGAGCTTTTTAATGATGAGATTCTAGGCAAGAAAAAATACATCCGTGACCTTTCCAAAGGCAACCTCAAAAAGGTTGGCATCGCTGCTGCCTTGATGGGGCATCCTGATGTTGTGCTTTTGGATGAACCGTTTGAAAATCTTGATCCGAGTTCACAAAACAGACTAAAGAAACTGATTCTTCAGTCCAAGGAAAATTCAAAAATTACTTTTTTGATTTCGAGCCATGATTTGAACCATGTGACTGAAATCTGCGACAGGATTGTTCTGTTGGAAAAAGGGAAAGTAATCAAAGATCTCAATGAGAAAGCACTCATGTCGGAGGAATTAAACACCTACTTCGGAGTTTAAGATTAGATTGAGCTTGGGATTCGGGTTTGAGACAGGGAATTTCCCTTTCTCAAACCTTTTTTTTTTGGCTTTTATGGGACATTCTTTTGGTTAGGTATAAGGTTACATCCTGCTATTTTTCAGGTTTTTCGTTTTTATTTAAATATTTTTTAGCAAAAATTTGTTTTTTAAATATATAAAAATGTAATTTGTATCAACAATAACGCTTTACAAGATCAATCGCAAGTTGAAGGTACAGTCATAAGACTGTCATTAAGAATTAAAAGTTTTTAGGTTTTAAATTAAAATTTGGAAAAAATGGTAAAGTATGTAATCAAATTGGAAATCAATGGTATTGAGTTCCAAATCCAGACCTTGGCAGGCAGTGAAAGAGAAGCAAAAGACAATGCTTGGGAAGTCATCCGCAACAGGACTTCTTTTCTTTCGATTCAAAAAGATCAGAAAAAGGAACTTTATAGTTCCTTTAGCACAAAATTGGCACAGGGCATCAAAAGCGCCTTGTTATTCTAAAAATATAAGCCTTAGTGGGTGATTTTTTAAACTTTCATTTTCTTTGTTGTTCAGAGAATAATCCAAAAAGCCTTCCTCGAATCCTTACAAGAGGTCAGAGGAAGGCTTCATTTTTTGTGGAGCTGGCGGGATTCGAACCCGCGTCCAGATAGGGAAACACCGTACCGTCTACATGCTTAGTCATCTGTTGGGTTTTCGTCAGTATACTGCTGGATGACACACCTATCCACTGCTTAGCTACTTAGATTTCGCACCGGCTTAGTAGCATTGCCGATACTAGTCCGATCATTTCGACACCCCAGATTCAACCCCGAAAGGACGGGGGGTTGCGGGATGTGGCCGGGGAGCATCTATCGAGGCTCAACCCTTTAAGCGTTATCTTGTCCCCGAAGGGTTAGATTATGCAGCCATGGCGTAAGAAGTTTCGCCAGTTATGTTCGTATGAATTATTCAAGGCCGTACATACTCCGGCCTGCATGCGAGCCCAGTCCTTACACCTACTGTCAAAACCGGTCAGCCCCATTTTTCTGTAATGGGAGACAAATATAGTGTAAAAATGGTTCCACGGAGGGAATTTTTTAAGTACAAGGTATCAAGAAACGAGAACTATGACAATGATCTTCAGGATATTTGGGCCTAGTGATTGGAATAAGAAGTAAATATTAACTAGAAAGCTGCCTAAAATGGAATTTGTAATTTTTCAATTTTCCAATTCTAAAATTAACCCCTACAAAATGAATATTTTATAAAAAAAACCTCAAATAACAATTCGGCAGTCAAGCTCTGAATTCCAATTATTTTATATCTTGCGGCGATGGAAAATTTTGTAGTATCAGCCAGAAAATACAGGCCTTCCGATTTTAATAGTGTAGTAGGACAGCAGCACATTACGACTACGCTAAAAAATGCGATCAAAAACAACCATCTGGCCCAGGCTTTTCTATTTTGTGGACCTAGAGGTGTAGGAAAGACAACCTGCGCAAGGATACTTGCCAAAACCATCAATTGTCAACACAGGACTTCAGATTTCGAAGCCTGTAATCAATGTGATTCCTGCCTAGCCTTTAATAACAATGCATCATTTAACGTCCATGAACTGGATGCTGCCTCCAACAACTCTGTAGATGATATCCGAAACCTGGTTGAACAAGTCCGCTACGCCCCACAGCAAGGATTATATAAGGTTTATATCATAGATGAAGTGCACATGCTCTCCAATGCAGCGTTCAATGCATTTCTGAAGACACTTGAAGAGCCACCCAAGTATGCTATTTTCATTCTAGCCACTACAGAAAAACACAAAGTAATCCCTACGATATTATCGCGATGTCAGATTTTTGACTTCAACAGAATCCTTATCAACGATATTGCTTTGCATCTCAAATATATCGCGGAGCAAGAAAAAATTGATGCTGAAGATGAGGCGTTGAGACTTATTGCAACCAAAGCGGATGGGGCATTGAGGGATGCACTTTCAATGTTTGATTTGATTGTGACTTATTCATCAGGCAACAGATTGACTTATCTGGAAACCATCAGCAACCTCCATATTCTTGATTACGATTATTATTTTAAGGTTGTAGATTCATTGCTTGCAGGAAGTATATCAAATGTGCTCCTGATTTTCGATGAGATTTTGAAAAAAGGATTTGACGGGAACAATTTCATTGTGGGTCTTTCGGAGCATTTGAGGGACCTTATGGTATGCAAGGATCCTGCGACGGTTGATCTCATTCAGGTTTCCGAATCAGCAAGAGACAGGTACTTGATGCAATCCCAGCAGGCAAGCGTTTCATTCTTGTTGTCTGCGTTAAACATCTGTAATCAATGCGATATTCAATATAAGGCGAGCAAGAATCAAAGGTTGCATGTTGAATTGGCATTGATGAAAATGTCAAAATTGCCTCAAGCACTTACTTTGGCGGCTTTGGCACAGGAGGATTCAAAAAAAAAAGGCTGATTGAGGTCCCTCAGGAAAACTTAAAAAATTCAGCAACACCACTTTTTAAAGAAACAAATACTTTTGCAGCGAAGAAAACTCCTGTCCAAAAAACCCTATCCATTCCCACGAGTATTGGTTCTGCCAAAGTAGCTATTGAGCAAAAATCGACAGTAGTGGCCATGGTAACAGTAGATGTAGAAGAAAAGCCAACCAAACCATCAGAACAACTCGCTGAGATTTTTGACCTTGCCAAGTTAAAATCTGAAATCAATGAAATCATTGAGGATTACAAATCACAACACCGTAGTCTTGAAATGACAGTTCTGAAGCAGCCTGTGGTGTTAGAAAATGAAACAATCATTTTTCAACTCAATGGAGAAATTCAAGAAGGAATTTTTCAAAAAATCAAACCTGATATTCTTCAAATCTTGAGGAGAAAGCTGAATAATTATAGCATTCATTTAGATGCGATTATCAAAGAGGAGGAAAATGATGGTAAAAGGAAACTCTATACAAGTACAGACAAGCTGAACTATTTGCTTGAAAAATCGCCTGCATTGAAGGATTTGAAGCAAAGATTTGGTTTGGAAACAGACTTTTAGAAATCCAGTCCTATTCCAAAATTGAACATATTCTGGAGCTGAATCGCTTGCTTGGGAGGTCCGGAATCCTGCTGGATAAAAACCTTTTCATCATAAATCAGAATTGTTTCTATCCTTGTGGTAATAAATTTATTCACTCGCATGGAGACAACAGAATTGAGGTTGACTACGAAATTTCCCAAACTTTCGAAATTGGTAAAAAGGTTTAAATCTGCTCTCCAGCGAATATTTTCATAAAGTTGAATGTCTGTGGTAGAACCAAAAGACAGCCCTGCTTCAGGCAATACCAACTCTCCCGGAACCACTCCAAAAGCCCCGGCATTACTCAATGAGTCATCCATGACGATAGTAAATCTTCCTGTAAAAGGTGAGGCAATCAGGGAAATCCTGTCTTTGTTTTTGAATTCTCTCCTATAGTTCAAACCTGTGGAGGATTGGATATATGCAGGTGCTAGAAAGTCCGATAGTTTTGACCTTGAATCCAACTCTGCACCTGATGGCCTAAAATATCTAAAGCCCTCAAGCAATTGTGTCCTGGCATCAAGCTGGGTTGACAAAAACCAGGATTCAGTCAGTTCCCGACCGTATTTGGTTATGAAAATAAAATTATCATTTGTTTTGCGTGAAGGATAGCTTCTTCCCGCCTGCCTATTAAAGCCCACATTGATATTCAGCTTGGTATCCCAAATGATCTTGTCTTTTTTATAATTCCCAAACAAAACCAAAGCCGTATTCCAAGCAAGATTGCTCGATCCCCCCGCATTCCAGTTAGAAAGGCTGACCTGCTGAATACTCAGGTTGAAGTTCCCCCCTTTTTTCCAATAAACAGGCTTGACCTCCTGTTTGAAAATAATGGAGTCGCCCAACATGATAATTGTGTCTCCGTCTATCAGCAGGGTATCTGCTAGCTGAAGTCTATCTTGGGCTTTTAACCCCCAAATTGAACAGCAGTATAACAAAAAGAATATCGAAAATTTTTTCACCATGGGTCAAAATACTTAAGTAAAGGCTTTAAGGCTTATCGATAATAAGCTTTTGGCCAACTTTAATATTATTATCTGGGAGCTTATTCCATTTCTTGATTTCTTCTACGGTGACTCCATACTTTTGTCCTATTCTAAATAGATTCTCACCTGCTTGAACAGTGTGGGTAACTTTCTTGTTGGGTTGGGAACTGGAAGGCGAAGAAACAGGAGGATTATTTTCAAACCTGTTTTGCTGTTGTGAATTGGAATTAGAAGGAACTGAATTATTTCCCTGGTTAGCAATGATTTTTCTGTATTCAGTCGCCGGGACTGTTGGAATAGCTTCACCTCTAGGCCGGAAATCACGGAGATTTAGGATCATCCCAGCTTTCAGTTCTCTTTCATCATTGATTCTGTTTTTGGATTTTAATGCCGAAAGTTTGATTCCGTACATTTGTGAAATGGACCAAAGGGTTTCTCCGGGAAGGACTATATGGGTTTCAGCATCGGCTTTGGTCTTTTTTGGTTTCGTATAATAGTACTGCCCTGCTTCTATTTTGTCTGTTTTATCCAAATCATTGAGACGTCTTAGCTTTGCTTCTTTGATCCCGACTTTTTCACTGAAATTATCCAAAGTTGTAGTTGAAGCTGCTTTTATACCATCAATATTATTTACCTTGATTTGATTAGGTTGGGTGGCCTTTTGAGCATCCCCAGTGATTTTCGGGAAGTCGGATTTTTTAACCTCAGCTGTTGATACGGGAATAGAAGGCAAATTCGTCGGTTGACTTTGCGCAACTGCCTGACGTGGTCTTGGGGTGTTTTCTCTAATATACAGCACAGAATAAGGTCTGTCATCCGGGATATTTCCTTTTGCAGTCCATTTGTTATATTCTTTGAGGTGATCCTCGGTCACACCAAGCCGAGGTGCCAAGGCTTTTAAGGATGTTGGTCCCTGTACCTGTACTTCTTCCAGAATACCGTTATTGCTTGCCAACATGACAGTCGGGGCTTCGAATGCGATTTTGTGGGCTAAAAATTTTTTGAAATACCAATGAAAATTTCTGTCTACTTCTACAGTTTTCTTTCCGTTGTATGTTGTCCCAAAATAAGACCTTGCACCTCCAAGACCCATTTGATAGGCGACCAAAGCGCACATCCAATTATCAAAAGGGGCATTGTTTTTTTTAAGATACCTTGCAGCACCCTGACTGGATGCGACTATGTTTTTCCTTTCGTCGATTTGTCCATCTACCCGAAGTGCAACTTCTTCTGCAGTTCCTTGCTTGAATTGCCAAAAACCGACTGCATTGGATGTAGAAACGGCGTCGGCAATAAGGCTGCTTTCCTGAATGACCAGGTATTTGAAATCGGTTGGCACACCGGCATTTCTTAATTCGCGCTCCACTATCGGAAGGTAAAGATTAACCCTTTCCGCTTTGACCTTAAAATAAGTCGGATTGCGGTAGAGTGCATCTACATCGCTTTGTATTTCACGCCTTGCCTGTTCATTGATTTTGATAGTAAGGTCAGCAAATCTAAGCTCCGAAGGAACTTGTGGTACTTGGGCCAATGCCAAGAAAGTCGGAAAAAATGTCAGAATTAATAAAAAAGCAGCTTTGAATAGGGGACTTATATTTTGTTTCATAGTTTTCTTGCCAGCATCAATCCATCTCTGATGGGAAGTAATACATTTTCAACTCTTGGGTCATTTTGAACCATCAGGTTATAATCCAGTATCACTTGAGTGTCCTTATCGATTTTTTTACCTTCCTCTATCAAGATTTTGCCTGACCAAAGGACATTATCTGCGAGGATGATTCCTCCGGGATTAACCCTCTCAACGACAAGTTCATAGTATTTGATATAATTTGCTTTATCTGCATCAATAAACACCATATCAAAATTCCCTTCTATTTTCGGGATGATATCTAAAGCATTGCCGAGCCTGTAGTCGATTTTGGAGGATAGTCCTGATTTTTCGAAAAATACCCTTACCATTTTTTCAAGCTCGTCATTGATATCCAAGGTGATGAGTTTCCCGTTTTTGCCTAAACCCCTTGCGAGGCAAATACCTGAATAACCTGTATATGTACCGATTTCAAGGATTGTTTTTGGGTTAAGCATTTTGACTAAAAGCTCCAATGTTTTGCCCTGAAGATGTCCTGACAGCATTCTTGGCATCAGTACTTTGGCGAATGTTTCACGCTTGACATGCTGAAGGAGTTCATCCTCTATACTGCTGTGGTCTTCACAATAAGCCAATAATTCGGGTGCAATAAACTCCATATCAAGCAGGAATGTAATTAAGAAAGCTGAGCTTGGCTGGGTCAAAAACCTCGTTTGCAATGTCGATCAACTCTTCGGCAGTGGTTTCTCTCATGATTCCAAAGATAGTATCCAAGGAGTCAATTTTCCCTTTATCCAATAAGTTTTTGCCAAAAACAAGCATCAATGCGGCATAATTCTCCTCTGACATGGCCATTTGTCCGATCGCCTGTTCTTTGGCCATGTGGAGTTGCATGGTACCAAGCTTTTTTGTGCGAAGTTTTTCCATCTCGTTGAGCACGGATTTTCTTGCCCTGTTGGCTTTATTTTGCTCAGTGGCAAAATATACACTTATAAATCCCGTATCAGAATAAGTTTGGTAATGTGATTCCACACTGTAGACATATCCATGTTTTTCCCTCAAAGCAAGATTAAGTCTTGAATTCATACTTGGCCCTCCCAAGATATTGTTCAGAAGGTACAATTTGAACCGTCGGGGATCGTACATAGAATATGCAGGCTGACCGATGGCACAGTGAGACTGTGTGATTTCTTTTTCTACTGTTTTGTTTTTCGGATTATAATTGGAGAATCCATTTCGGATGTAAAGACTTCTTTTTGTTGGAATATCTGAAAGAAAACCCTCAACTTCCTTGAGTACTTTCTGGAAAGTGACATTACCCACCACCGAAAAAACGATTTGTGTGGTATCAAGTCTGGAAGAAAGAAACCCGAAAAAGTCCTCCTGGGTAAAATTTTTGACGGTATTTTCCGTGCCAAGGATATTCCTTCCCAAAGCGTGTCCTTCAAAAATGATTTCATCAAAATCATCCTGAATCGAATCATCAGGAGAATCTCGGTACATGGCCATTTCTTCCAAAATAACCTGCCTTTCTTTATCTATCTGTTTTTTTGGAAACGTACTGTTGAAAGTAATGTCACAAAGCAGCTCGGCAGCTTTATCGAAATGTTCTTTCAATGTACTCGCATAAAAACAGATTTTCTCCTTAGTGGTATAGGCGTTAAGTTCACCGCCCAGAGTTTCCAATCGGTTGATGATATGATAGGCTTTTCTTTTTTTTGTGCCTTTAAAGGCCATGTGTTCCCAAAAGTGGGCAAGCCCTTCCTGCTCTTTGGATTCATCACGGCTCCCGATATTGAGAACAAAACCACAGTGAACTAGCCTGGTATGATTGACTTCCTGATGGACGATCCGGATGCCGTTGGGCAATTCTTTCAGATTATATTGCATTCTTTTGTTTTCCTTCCCTCAAAGTACAAAAATAAAAGACTTTTTGAAGTCTTTTTTTAGCCAATGGATAAATGGTATTTTTGGTTCAATTTAAAATTCCGATTTTGTCACCCTAAAGATCCTGTATATGAAATATAAACCACTTTCTCAGTCTTTCCATATTCACAACAGACAAAAACTCAAGGCCAAATTACCGGCAAAGTCACTTGCGGTTTTTCATTCCAATGACATAATGCCCACCAATGCGGATGGAACAATGCGATTCAGACAAAACAATGACCTTTTCTACTTGTCAGGCATAGATCAGGAAGAGACTATTTTGGTGATTTGTCCTGATTTTCCTGATCCCAATCTTAGAGAAGTGCTTTTTCTACGGGAAACCAATGACCATATAGCCGTTTGGGAAGGGCATAAGTATACCAAAGAAGAGGCTTTTGCTACTTCAGGGATTGAGAATATTCAATGGGTTTCAAATTTTGACAACCTATTCAATACGCTCATGGCATTGAGTGAGCATGTTTTTTTGAATGCCAATGAACATTTGAGGGCGGCTGTTGTGGTCGAGACACGTGATGCCAGGTTTATCAAAAACTGTAAAAAAAGATATCCTCTGCATCAATATCACAGGGTAGCGCCATTGATGCATCAGCTAAGGGCGGTTAAAGAAAAAGAGGAAATAGATCAGTTACAGATTGCCTGTGACATTACCGAAAAAGGATTTCGACGCATTCTATCTTTTGTAAAGCCGGGAGTGACTGAATATGAAATTGAGGCAGAGTTTATCCATGAATTTGTCAAAAACAGAAGTAAAGGATTTTCCTATGAACCCATCATAGCTTCCGGTAGCAATGCCTGTGTACTTCATTACATTGAAAATAAGGAAGTCTGCAAGGACGGTGATATGATCCTGCTTGATGTAGGAGCAGAATATGGTAACTATAATGCCGATATGACCCGTACTATTCCTGCCAATGGAAGATTTACCAAAAGACAAAGGGCTGTCTATGACGCAGTTCTCAGAGTCAAAAACCAAGCCTCCGATATGTTAAGGCCCGGAATCAACATTCAGGATTACCACAAAGAGGTGGGGCTGATCATGCAGTCTGAATTGTTGGGATTGGGACTGATCGATCAGACTGACATCAAAAATCAAGATCCAAAATGGCCGGCATTCAAAAAATATTTTATGCATGGAACTTCCCACCACCTTGGATTGGATGTGCATGATGTAGGCACTATGCATGAACCCATAACTGCCGGAATGGTATTTACAGTGGAGCCCGGGATTTATATTCCTAAAGAAGGTCTTGGTATCCGTCTCGAAAATGACATTTTAATCTTGGAAAAAGGGTATTTTGACCTGATGGGAAAAATTCCAATTGAAGCAGAAGAGATAGAGGAGCTGATGAAATAATCAGCTTCTTTTTTTGATTTATGATTTTTTGAAGTTTTAGGCAGGTGAATTATACTTAATTAATGCTTTTTTTTTTTGATTCGGGAAAAAGTTTCAAAATATAATAATATAACTTTTTAAATAAAAAATATATTATAATTTATAATAATGTGTTATATAAAAAATTTTTTTTTGAAATGTTGTACTAAATTTCTCCAAATTAAATTTTAGAAAATTTTTAGTAGGTAAATGATAACAATTATGGGATTGGGAAACTGGTTTTTTTCTTAAAAAAATCAGTAATTTCAAAAGAATTACATCCCAATAAAAGTGTTCTTCGCAATCTTAAATTTGTTTTATAAGGTTGTTTTTGATTCTTCAAGCCAAAGGAATTTTAGAAAATCCGGGGCTTTTTAAGCCTACTAGCAAAAAATAACAATCAAATTTTTAACTGCATTGATTAAACGAAAACATTATGAAAAATAATCTAAATCTTTTGATTCTACTTTTACTTTCAATCATTTCTGGCTGTCAGTTTTCTAATCAAGAAGTCGTCATAGAAAAAATTGATGCCAATTTTCGAAATATAAATGTGGAAGATTTTAGGGTAGAATTACCCGGGTATTTTGCAGATCAGCTGGGTGAATTTGAAAAAGCAAGGATTAACAATTATGATGTAGAATTTGTGGGAAGAAATGTTGAGAAGATAGATGGAGTTACAAGTACAACATTTTATTATAAAGTTAGCGGTACAGGCAAATCTTCAGATTTGGAGAAATTTTTTCTTCAGGTCCCCCCATGTGCCGGCGTTCCTACCTCATGGGAACCCGTTCAATCATCTAAATTGGATTCAAAAGGGATTACTTGGAATATTGAAATCGGAAAAGATGAAAGTAAAAACTTTTCTATGACTTTTGTAGGCGATATCCCTCTTGGGGTTATCGAAAGCAGTATCACGAGGAATGCCAAAAGAGAAAAATGCAAAATAATGGGTCCTTGTGAGGGTGTTACAGAAATTTGTGGCAGTATTTTTATTGATGCAAATGCAGACGGGATCAAGCAAAACTCTGAATCAGGAATTCCTGAAATTGAAATATTTTTGAAGAACAAAGCAACAAATAAAATTTTGGGATCAGTAATGACCCTAGAAGATGGGTCTTTTTCTTTCCAGGTTTTGAAAGGTGAATATTTTGTAGAAACTACCGACGAGTTGCTTAAACTCAGTTATAAAGCAACGACTCCATCGAGCGTGCACTTTTGCACTGATGAGACAGATGGATCTTGCATCAATTTTGGATTCGAAATAGATTCAGAAAAAACTACCCGTGAATTGTTAGAAGGAATTGTTGAAGGGACTGCCGAATGTACTGATTATTGGGTCGATCAGTTAAACTATTGTGGATCACCCAAGGGTGATTATACTGAGGCAGAAATTTTGGAATTCCTCAAGCAAATCGAAAAACTCTTGTTGACTGAACCTTTTCAGTTTGGAAACAAAAAAATCAAAACAGCCCTGGAAATTCTAAAACCTGTAGGGAAATCGGAAATTGAAATGTTCCTTAAAGAATTGCTTACTGCTGAGTTGAACGTAGTCAGCCGAAGAGGTGCACTTAGAGAGGTTGATGGAGTTTTTGAAATATGGGATAATTATAATCAGGCATTATTGATCCATTGTGAAGCTGTAGGATGCGAAGAGCTTGGTACATGTGGTGAGGGTGTCAATGACAGACATTCAAACTCCCAATCAGCAGGTTCTAGGATAATGAATACCAGATTGATAGAGGCCACTAATACATTATCTGCTTTTAATGGCACAGGTGGAATCAGGAATTAATTGATGCAAATGATTATATTCATTAGATGAACCTCCGTTTTTGTTTAGCCATTTCTATTTTATTCATTTTTAGTTTCAAAGTGGTAGCCCAAGAGCTGCCCTTTGTTCATTATACCCCTGACAATGAATTGAATCCATTGCCTTCAGCCATGGTTACAAATGTTTTTCAAGACAGTGAGGGATTTATGTGGTTGGCTGTTCACTCTTCTGGCTTGATTCGTTTTGATGGAACCAAGATGGATCTTTATGGTCAAAAGGAAGGTGTCAAAGACCTTGGGGTTTGGCAGATAGTGGAAGATAAATTAGGATACCTTTGGGTTACTTCCAATTCCGGATTGGTGGTTTCAGAGGAGCCTGTATCTAATTATAAAAATGGGAGGAGGTTAACTTTTACTTCAGAATTTGGGGGTAAAACTCTTTATTCCGAAATCGTCAATCTCAATCAAATAGCAGTGGATAGCAGTGGGATAGTTTGGGTGGGTACTGTTGCGAAAGGATTTTTGAAATACCATATCAATGAAAAAAACAATTTAGAAGTAGATGTTTTAAATATCGAAATGAAAGGCAGTACACCACAACAGATTACCACACTTTTTTCAGGGAAGACAGGAATTTTGGCAGGGATTGGGGGAGGCCAACTTGTTCGGATATCAGGCAATAAAATCCAATTGATTTATTCTTCCGACAAAATCTCTGAAGATCAAAATTTCGCCTCCATTCTAGAAGATGAGAAAGGGAAAATTTGGGCTTACCGTCAAAATGGAGAAGTCCTGCTTTTTCAAAATGAATCAACCGATCCAAAGAAAATTGCCCAATTAAAACAATCCAATATAGCAAGCTTAGCAACTGTGACTGAAGGAAATGTATGGGCGGTAAGCGGAGTCAACGGGATTATCAGATTCAATCAAAAATCAGGAGAAATTATAGGCCATTTCACTAGGTCTAACGGATTGTTGAGCGATAACGTCTTTAATGTAAGCAAAGACAGGGAAGGTAACGTTTGGATTGCTCAATCCGGTGGGATTTCAAAACTTAGATTTAATTTCAATGCTTTTGAGAATTTCAGTACCCGTTCTATAGCTGGTGAAAAGCCCATTTTACCCTCTGCTAAAGTAAATTCTATACTGAGGGTTCCTTCTGGTACTTACCCGTTTCGGCTTTTGGCAGGGACTGAGGGAGGTGTTTCATGCATTTCCGAAGAGGGTACTTCTACCTATATTACCCAAGCAGATGGTCTTACAGGAGATTGGGTAAATGGTCTCGAAATTGATTCTGAGGGTAGGATTTGGATAGCAACTACACAAGGTTTGAATGGGCTTGTCTTTGATCAGAAATTGATTTTGAAAGAGGCTGAAGATATTAGAACCATCAATATCAATGGAAAGCAAGGAATAATCTTTACAATTCCTGACAGCCCACCTATTATTGCTTCTGAAAATCTTTTCATAAAGGGTTCTCCTGAGAATGAAGACCTAGGCTCAATTTGGTTTGCGGGTTTAAGGAGTATAATTGGAGTTGTTTCTGGAAAAATATACTCTTTTGGTATCGAGTCTGGGCTACCTCCGGTATTAAATAAATCGATAGCCTTCGATGGAAATGGATACTTATGGGTAGGTACAGTGGACAAAGGTATTTACCGTAGCACCAAAAAGATAACCAGAGAATACCTTTCTGAGAATGCTGACTTACCAACCGATTCTAATCTTTTTGAGCAGTTCTGGTCAACCCAAAATGGTTCTCCAACAAATCATATTGAAAAATTATTATGGAAAAACGGTAAAATGTGGGTTGGTACGCAAGAAGGCCTACTGCTACTTGACCAGGACACAGGTGCAATCTTGAATCATATCACCAAAGAAAATGGATTACCTGCTAATAATACGGTTAGTTTTGCTTTGGCACCCAAAACTCAAAATCTCTGGGTAGGTACCAACAGCGGTCTTGCAGAAGTTGATATTGAAAGTGGGGAAGTTATCAAAAAAGTAACCAAACAAGATGGATTGATAGATGATGAAGTATGGCTTTATGGTTCTGTCAAGGTGGATAAAGATGGGCTTGTTTATTTCGGTACTGCAAATGGCTTATCAATTTATAATCCCTTATTAGACAGAAAAAACAATATACCCCCACCTGTAAAGCTTACGTCTGTTCTCATTTCTTATCGAACAGAAGGCCGTAATGAAGCAATATTTGAATATTCGGCACTTAGTTTTTCAAATATTTCGGGGGTAAGATACAAAACCAGACTGTTGGGCTATGATGAAGAATGGTCGCCTGAGACAAATCAAAAGCGTCTGCGATACACCAATTTACCGGCTTTTTTTTGGTCCAAATCCTATACACTTGAAGTAGTGGCTATCAATGACAGTGGAGTGGAATCATCGGAGCCAATGACATATACTTTTATGGTAAAGCCAATATGGTGGCTCCGTTGGTGGGCATTTTTGATCTTAATATTTATTTTCGGTATAGTTATTTTTTCTTTTGATAGAGTCCAGAGAAGACGGGTGTTACGAAAAGAACGAGAAATTGCAAAATTGCGGGAAGCAGAACTCCATGCGGATGCGGCGATAGCAAGGTCATTGGCTTCAGAAGCGCAGGCAAGGGCATTAAAAGCTGACAACGAAAAAAAAGCATTAGAATTGGAAAAAATTCAAGAATTAGAAAAAGCTTACCAAGAACTTAAAGCTGCTCAAAATCAGTTGATCCAAGCGGAGAAAATGGCCTCCTTGGGAAGGCTAGCGACTGGTATTGCCCATGAAATAAAGAATCCTCTCAATTTTGTGAATAATTTTGCCGCTCTTTCCGGTGAATTGGTCGATGAATTGACCCAGGCAATAAGGGATAATAACCAAGTTGAAATTGATTATTTGATGGAAAATATAAAAATCAATGCGGGGTTAATTGAGGAACATGGAAAGAGAGCTGATGCAATTGTCAGGTCAATGATGCAGCATACGCGTCAAGGGAAGTCAACTTTTGAAATTGTTGAAATCAATAATCTTGTCGAAAAATACATCGATCTAACCTACAACAGTAAAGGTGCCCATAATCCGGGTTTTTTTACGGCAGTTAAAAAAGATTTCCATCCAAATTTGAAGAAAGTCAAAATTTCCGGACAGGAGATTGGCCAGGTTCTTATCAATATTATTGGAAATGCATTTGATGCGGTTTGGGAGAAAAGCAAAAACAACCCTGAAGGATATGAACCTGAGGTTTCGATTTCCACTTTTATGGCCGGGGATAAAGTCGGAATCAGGATTTCGGATAATGGTAAAGGAATACCTATTGAGAATCAGGAGAAAATTTTTGAGCCCTTTTTTACCACCAAACCTACAGGGGAAGGTACTGGATTGGGTCTCAGTTTAAGTTATGAGATTATAACGCAAGGGCATAACGGCTCATTGCTCTTGGAAAAGAAAAATGGGGAAGGGGCTTCATTTGTTATTTTATTACCTGTTTATTAAAGAGGCAACTTCAATTTTCACCTTCTTTTTAGCCCTTTGGAATTTAAAAAAGGCGCAAAAATATAGTTTAGGAAAAAAATGAAAAATGAGCCACAGGTTGAATTCCGCCTTTGGCTCATTTTAGCCTTATTGCTTTGAATGGAGTGCAATTTCATTTCCCTCCGAATCATGAAACAATGCCATAAATCCAATATCAGGGGTGATTTCTGTTTTGGGTTGAATGATTTTCCCACCGGCTTTATCAATTCTGCTGAGTTCGGTATTTACGTCGTCGGATGAAAAATAGATTTTGGTGCCCTCTGTACTCGGTTTATAATATCCTTCTGCTTTGACCAGACTTCCTCCTGCACCGAGTCTGCTTTCATCCCAGGGAAACCAAGCCATATCGATGGGACCCATTTTGTGACGATCAAGCTTACAATTAAAAACAGCTTCGTAAAAAGCCATTGCTCTTTCCATATTTTCGACCGGAATTTCAAACCAGCCAACGCTTACATGTTTCATAGTGGTAATGGGTTTAGAATATAAATTTAATAAATTCATCCAAAATTTACTTTGTCAAAATAAGGATCAATATGAAAAGAAGTAGGCCTCATTCCAGAAGATTATTTTTAAAAACTTCCACAATAGCCGGTATCGGTCTTGGAGTTTATGGAAATTCATTCGGTTTTTCTTCAGATCAAGTAATCAACTCCCAGGGAAAAAAAGTCGGGATAATTGGATTGGATACGTCGCACAGTATCGCCTTTACCAAGGTATTGAATGGACATAAAGATGACCAAATTTATCTTGGCTACCATGTTGTCGCCGCTTATCCATTTGGAAGTAAGGATATAAAGTCGAGCATGGATAGAATTCCCGGTTATACTGAAGAAATCCAAAAAATGGGAGTTGAAATCGTAAGTTCTATCGCGGACTTGCTTCAAAAAGTAGATGTGGTGTTGTTGGAAACCAATGATGGAAAACTTCATTTGGAGCAGGCTATGGAAGTATTTAAGGCCGGGAAGCGCATGTTTATTGACAAACCGATGACGGCATCCTTGAAAGATGCCAAAGCTATTTTTGAAGCTTCCAAACGATACAAAATCCCGGTTTTTTCCGCTTCTTCCCTAAGATACATTACAGGAATTGAAAAAATTGACAAAAGCACCGTTATAGGTGCGAGTACATTTAGCCCTGCCGAATTGGAACCTTCGCATCCGGATTTATTCTGGTATGGAATACATGGAGTGGAAACCTTATTTACCGTAATGGGCACAGGATGTGAGTCTGTCGTAAGGGTGTCTACTAATGATACAGATGTGGTCACCGGGATATGGAAAGATGGAAGAGTCGGGACTTTTAGAGGAACCCGAACAGGCAAACATGATTATGGAGGTACGGTTTTTACCCAAAACGGAAATGTGGTTTTAGGCCCTTATGCCGGATATGAACCTTTGCTTTTGGATATTGTAAAATATTTTGAGACGGGCATTGTGCCGGTGCAGCCTGAAGAAACGCTTGAAATTTTGGCTTTTATGGAAGCAGCGGATATCAGTAAAAAGCTTGGAGGTAAATCTGTTTCAGTGAGAGAACTATTGGATAAAAAATAAAGAAAGGTCAAGGTAAAATTTGGTCTTTACCTTGACCAGTTTTCTTTCCAAATATGGAATTCAGCCGGAGAAACTCTGAAACGAGCAAAACTTCCCTCATGAACGCCGAGCAATTCGGACTCCATATGCAACATTATTTTTTTATTCGCGACAAATATATTTCGCGAACATAATTTTTATGTCGCAAAAGGTCTATTTACATCAGAAATTGAAAACCTCTCCGTTCTTAACGACTTTATGGATTTTAATTTTTCCGCCGTCTCGGAGTTTGAAAAATACGAGGTCGGTCTTGGTATTTGGTTTTTGAATACCGATTTCTAAATAAGCCGCCGGTATGACCGAGGCCATTTTCCAAGCCATAGAAAGATCAACTAACTTTTTTTCGATCAGGTATTCCATGCCTTCAAGGAGTGTTTTGCTTGCTCCTGCCAATAATCCATTGCCGTTTTTCAAGGATAATTTTCCATTTGGTGATAGGATTACTTTATCTCCAATATGGGTGTTGTATTCTCCGGGAGGCATTCCGCAAAACTTTGTTGCATCACTCACCAAAAAAACTTTTTCTCCTTTAACCTTTAAAACCACTTTCAAAAATGAATCCGGCACATGAAATCCGTCTGCGATCAAACTTGCATGAAGTTGATCCAAGGCGAGTTGATCCCAAAGGATATTGGGATGACGCGGAAGCACCAGCGGAACGGCATTTCCAAGATGGGTTGAAAGGATTGCGCCTGCTTCTACTCCTTTTTCCAAATCCTCCAAGGTGGCATTGCTATGTCCAATGGCTATTTTTATTCCATTGTCGCAACATTTTTTGATGAATGAAAAAGCATTTTCCAACTCAGGCGCCATTGTGATGAGCTTGATTCTTCCACCGGATGCATCCTGAAATTTGCTTACTAAATCCCAATTTGGTTTTTGGATATATTTAGAATTATGGGCTCCTTTCGCCCCCTCTTCCGAAGAAATAAAAGGACCTTCCAAGTGAATCCCTCCGATGCATGCAGCAATCAAGGGATTATTATCACAGGCTTTTTTGAAGGTGGATAAAATGGAGATGATGACTTGATCTTCGTTGGTAATCAGGGTTGGAAAAAAGGTGGTGACTCCTTTGCTCAACAAAAAGTGTGTGGCACTTTCGATATCCGACACAGAGAGTTTTGGATCATTGAAATCAATCCCATTTACGCCGTTTACCTGTAAATCCACCAAACCGGGCCCAATAAAAAAATGGTCATTCAATTGATTTTTGGATGGTTTGACGCTTGTGGTTATAAAATTCCCACTTGAATTGAAAACAGCCAGCTTTCCGGTCAGGCAATCAACCTCGATAGTTTCATCTTTTTCATTCGGTTCCAATTTTTCAGGATAAGCGTGGATATCCGTAAAGAGATGGCAATTTGCGTGGATTCTCAAAATCGATGCCGGGCATTGGGTTTCGATCGGACCTGAGATGGTGTCGGTGACAGCTTGTCTTTTGTTTTTTCCGGGAACTACACAGCAGATATAAGCCGTGTCAAGCAGTGCGGTAATTGTCAGTGTCAAAGCATGACTTGGTACCTCTTCCAAAGTTGAAAAGCAACCATCATTGACCTGTTGCTGCCTGCAAACCGGGTCTAGCGCTACCATTTTCACTGTTTTGGAATCATTGAAATCTGCCACAGGAGGATCATTGAAGGCAATG
Organism: Aquiflexum gelatinilyticum; assembly: GCF_024813435.1. Taxonomy (NCBI): domain Bacteria; kingdom Pseudomonadati; phylum Bacteroidota; class Cytophagia; order Cytophagales; family Cyclobacteriaceae; genus Aquiflexum; species Aquiflexum gelatinilyticum. Next base: position 138,345 of record NZ_JANAEZ010000004.1, on the reverse strand, counting down.
TGCCCGTTTTCACCGATTCCCATGCAGACCAAGTCAATAGGAGCCTGATGGAGCAAAGAAGCATAGCGGTCACATTCTTCCTCCGGATTTTTGTTGCCATCGATGAGATTTATTTTCCCGAAAGGGAACTTGTCAAACAGTTTTTCTTTAAGAAAATTGGAAAAAAGAGCAGGTGAATCCTTGCTTAAACCCACATATTCATCCATATGAAAGGCGGTTACTTTTTCCCAAGGTATTTTTGAAGAAGTACTTAAAGCTGCTAAAAATTCATTTTGTGAAGGAGCTGCTGCAAAAACAATTCTCACGTTTTCTTTTTCTTCCAAAACATACAATATCCTTTCTTCTACTGCTTTTGAAGCAGCCTCGCCCATTTCTTTTCTTGAATCGAATACATTGATTTCCATGATTTCTGATGGGTTTTTTATTCTTTACTGATGTCCTGAAGCATTGCTTTTACTTTGTCGGGAACAGTTCGGATTTGGGCTAGTCCAATGAATATATATACCAAGGTGGAGACTATCAGGGGAAGGCTTACTTGCAAGGCCAAGCTGCTGATTTCAATATTCTTGGTGATGATGAAGGTAAGAAGGCCTGCAAAAATGGAACTGATGGCTGCGACTGGACCGCAAGATTTGAAAGCCGGTATAACCCCAAAGAGCATCGGGACGGCAATCGGGCCTACCAAAGCCCCAAACCAGGTAATGATCAAGCCGAGAATTCCACCAAAATATTCATATTGAAGGGCGACAATGATAGTCAGCAGGGTAAATATGAAAGTCGTAACCCTCGCCGTGAGCAATGAAATTTTATCTAAGCTGAATTTTTTGGAAATGTTTGGCAGAATATCTCTCGTGATCACGGCAGAAATGGTATTGATATCCGAGGAAGTCATGGACATCGTATTGGCAAAAAGAGACGCAATCACCAATCCAACCAAACCCGAGGGTAAAAGCAAAAGGGTCAGTTGACCATAAGATTGGCTAGGATCTGCCAAATCAGGAAGTAAAATAGGTGCCGCCCACATCGGAAAAAACAAGATTAAGGGCCAAATCAAATATAACCAACCTGATAGCCTCGCTGCTTTGGTAGCCTGTGATTCTGAAGGGGAAGAAATATACCGGGTTGCAAGATTCCATTGACCACCATTGTATGACAAAAAATTAATGAACAAAAATGCAAGGGCAAAACCTACACCATAAGGGTCATTAAACGGTTGGCTGTTTTCAGAAGGCAATTTTTCCCACATCGTTAAAATGCTTTCCGGTCCATCTAGATTGTAAAGCACTGCGAAGAACATAACTAGTCCTCCCAAAAGTTGAATGATAAATTGCGCAAAGTCAGTCATCACTACCGCCCACAATCCTCCAAAGGTGATGTACAAAAGAGAAATTCCTCCTGATATCAAAATACCGATCGGAAGACTGATGCCGGTAAAAACATTGAGCAAAATGGCAATAGAGGCCCATTTGGCTCCGATATCGAATAGTTTTAATATTACGCCGCTCCAAGCCATGATCTGTTGGGTGAGGATATTGTAGCGTCGGGCAAGGAATTCAAGGGGGGATTGGATATGGAATTTTTTGCGGAGCCTTACCCACCGCACGGGAAATATTTTGGCACTGGCCAAAATTGTCAAGCCAATCGTAAATGCCCACCAAACATATATTGTAAATCCATGGGTATACGCAATGGCGGCATAGGCAACGAAAACCGCCCCACTATATCCCGAGACGTGGTGGGAAATTCCTGAAAGCCACCAAGGTAAATTTCCTCCTGCGACAAAATAATCGTCAGCGTTTTTATTTCGGAAATAGGAGTAAACCCCGATCACCAACATCAGGAGAAAAAACAGGGTGATTACAATCAGGTCAAGAGAAGTAAGCTTCATGGTCGGTTGGAGGAGGAGTAGGGAATTGGGTTTACACTTTTGGTTCCCACCCAGGTTGATAATCCCTTCCCCAATATTTCATCGCTTCTTTGCTACCGATAATGTGGCCGTTTTTAGGATCCACGTTCAGTGTTTCACCGCATCTTTGTGCAATATTCCCCAATTGGACCAAGAGTGTACTCGTCTGTCCCCCGATAATTTCTGCAGCTAGTGGAGTTCCTTTTTTGATTCCGTCAAACATGTTTTGGATATGGATGGCGTCGAGTTCTTGGGTTGGGTCGGAAAGATTTCTCGCATCCACAGGCCGGTCGTATTTCACTTCCTTTACGAGTTTGTTTTTTAAGTCATAAATGGAGTAAGCATTGCCACCTCCAATATTAACAGAACCCTCTTCCCCGTAGAAAATCACGCCTACACTCGATCCTTCATTGTTGATACCGTTGCAGCTTCTTCCTTCCCAACTTATCATACTTTTATTTTCAAATTCCAGATTGATCATTTGGGTATCTGGGGTTTCCCAATCGTCCTGATAGCGGTACCTTCCTCCCGCGGAGGTAACTTTTGTCGGAAATTCCACACCCAATCCCCATCTCGCCAAATCGACCATATGGGTGCCATTGTTCAATGCTTCGCCGGTTCCCCAATTCCAGAACCAATGCCAATTGTAATGGATGATATTGTCTCTAAATTCTTCTCTTGGGGCCGGACCTTGCCATAAGTCATAATCCAAGTGGGCTGGGACTACCGTTTTTTTACCGATTCCAATAGGCCCGCGGTTGTTGGTATACCAGGTTTTGGCATAATATGGTCTTCCGATAGTACCATCATGGACTTCTTTGATGGCTGCAGCCACGTTGGGCCATGACCTTCTTTGGTTACCCATTTGGATCAGCCTTTTGTACCTGGCAGCAGCTTGGAGCAATATTTCCCCTTCGTTGGGATTATGGCTGGAAGGCTTTTCCAGGTAAACATCCTTTCCTGCTTTGCATGCGAGAATGGCTGCGGGCGCGTGCCAATGGTCTGGAGCTGCAATCACCAACACGTCTACATCCTTGTCTTCCAGGCTTTTTCTAAAATCAGGAGTAGCTTTGGGATTGGAGTTCTGGATTTTGGCTACTGCATTCATGCATTTATCTGCGGCCAATTGATCCACGTCGCAGATATGGATAACCTCTGCATTTGGTTGGTTTGCAAAATTCTGTGCCAAGGCATTTCCGCGGCTGTTCACTCCCATCACTGAAACCTTGATTCTTTCATTGGCTCCAAGGATTTTTCCGTAGCTTTTTGGACTGAAAGCTGGAAGTACTCCTCCAATTGAAAATACCGCAGTACCTGCGATGGATTTTTTGAGAAAATCTCTCCTGGAATCTTTGGAAGTTGTCATGTTACGTAGTGGTGGGTTAAAGTGATTTTTGAAGAAATGACCCGGGAATCATTTCTCCATCATTTACAATATATTGATTAATACTTCGCAGATAAAGATTTTTTACGGGACAGGTTAATTCATGTAATTCCCAACTTTCACTTTTATTTCAATGGCTGCTTTAATGAGCCTTCAGTCATTTTTTTTCCAACTGCCATCCGTCCAAAACTCCAAGGAGTCATGGTTTATTGAAGGATTTTAATTGGAGAGCTCCACCAAAAAACCGATTTTTTTGAATTAGTGGATAGATATTGTATTTTACTGATAATTAATAGATTGAAAAGATTAAAATGTATTTTCATTTACAGACCCAAAATAAAACAGCATTTATATGTCAGATAAAATTTATTCGGACGAAAAAAAAGACAGGAGGGAATTCCTAAAATCCGCAGGTACTGCTTTGATTGGAAGTGCCGCTCTCCCTTTTGTATTTCAGGTCAATCCTGCTTTTGCCATGAAAAACAATTCCCTCAAAGTGGGCTTGATAGGCTGTGGAGGTAGGGGAACCGGAGCGGCACTGCAGGCTCTGAAAGCAGATACTGACGCAGTTCTGACCTCTATGGGAGATATTTTTCCTGATTATCTGGATGAATCTTATCAGGCACTTTTTGAAGCAAATCCCAATCAAGTCAAAGTGGGTAAAGAAAACCGTTTTGTTGGATTTGATGCCTACAAGAAAGTCATAGAATCTGACGTGGATGTGGTTATCCTTACTACTCCTCCTGCATTCAGGCCGGGTCATTTTAAAGCTGCTATTGAGGCCGGAAAACATGTTTTTTGCGAAAAGCCCGTCGCTGTGGATGCTCCCGGTGTTCGGAGTGTTTTGGAAACTGCCAAACTAGCCAAGTCCAAAAATCTCTCCGTGGTTTCAGGATTCACTTTCCGGTATGATTTTCCCAAAAGGGCTCTTTTTGAAAGAATCAATAATGGTGACATCGGTGAAGTAGCTTCCGTGCTTACGGTAAGAAATGGTGGAGGATTGTGGTATAAAGACAGGAAACCTGAGTGGAAAGAAATGGAATACCAATTGAGAAACTGGTATTACTATGATTGGCTTTCGGGTGATTATATCGTAGAGATGATGGTCCACAGCCTTGACATGATGTCATGGGCTTTTGGAGACAAACTTCCAGTCAAAGCCACTGGGTCAGGTGGCAGACAATCCAGAACCGAAGAAAAATACGGGAATATCTATGACCATTTTGCCATAGAATATGAATATGAAAACGGAGCAAAAGGAATCCATTTCAGCAGGCAGCAACAAGGTGCTTCCAATATCAATAAAGCGGAAATCATGGGAAGAAATGGAAATGCCATCGTAGACATCGGAAGGCAAATCCATCGAATAGAAGGTCAAAATTCTTGGAGCTATGAAGGTGAAAAAAACAATCCCTATGAAACCCAACATGAGGAATTGTTTGCGGCAATAAGGTCAGGGAAGTCTATCAACGAAGGTGACCTGATGGCAAACAGTACAATGTTGGCGGTTTTGGGGAGAATGGTCGGCTACAGCGGGCAAACCATCGGATGGCAAGAAGCGCTCAATTCCTCTCAATCCTTAGGACCTAAATTGGAAGAATATGATTGGGATCTGACATGGCCTGTTCCTGAGGTGGCCATCCCGGGAAAGACCAAGTTTTTTTGATCAATCTTTCCATCCTCAATAGATTTCCTTTCTAAAAACCCTTTCCAAAAAATTTACTCCAAATGAAAATCCTGAGACCATTATCCATCGGCTTTTTTCTATTTCTACTGACAAATTTCCCAAGTTTTTGTCAGGAATATCTTTTTGAGTTTGGGAAATCAAGGGAGTTAGAAGCCCTCGTTTCCGATCAGTCACCAAAAGAAACTTCATTGAAATGGTACAATGTCAATACAGAAAAAGACACCTGGTATTTTGATGGACAGGAATTGGTGTGTAGGGGATTGCCTATCGGAGTGATCCGGTCCGAAAAGCAATATGAAAACTTCATCATGCATATAGAATGGAAGCACATGGAACTTGGAGGAAACTCAGGGACTTTTGTTTGGAGCAGTGCTGTCCCCGGAGAGCAGAGGTTGCCCGATGGTGTCGAGGTGCAGATGCTGGAATTGGACTGGGTAAACCAAAATAAAAAAGATGGCGTCTTGCCTCCAATCGCCTACGTTCATGGCGAATTGTTTGGCGTGGGCGGAGTGACTACTGTACCTGATAACCCTCGGGGAACCCGAAGTAAATCCATTGAAAACCGATGCTTGGGAAGAGGGGAGTGGAATACTTATGTTGTCATTTGTGTAGATGGCGTCATCAAACTTTCCGTAAATGGTAAGTTTGTCAATGGCATCAGACAATCAAGTCAAAAGAAAGGATACATCTGTCTGGAATCTGAAGGCGCTCCGATTCATTTCAGAAACCTGAAAATTACCGAATTGCCTTCAGGAGTCATCTCAGCCGAACAGATCGCCCCTCTTTTGACCTCTGGAAATTAAAAGACCTGAAAGATTATACCCGCGTCAGTTTGATGGGGTAACTTTTTGCCGCATTCCATTGGCAGACGTATATATTTTCGTCTTGATCAATGCATACATCGTGGCAGTGTTTGAAAATTGGTTCTTTTTGAATCATCAATTGGAGCTCTCCGTCAATGTATTTTGGTTGGGTACCTCCAGGATTTGAGACTACTTTATTGTTTTCATCCAAAATGGTTACAAAACCAGAATTGTCCATTAGCTCCAGGTATTTGGATCTGGACCAGCAAACCCCTGCATAGAGATTTTTACCATGAATAACAGGACGGCAAACAAAAGCCCCAGGAAGAAAAAGTGTTTCTAAATATTCACCTTCCATAGTAAATCTTTTAAATGAATTATGACCACGGGATGTACAAAGTAGGGTAGGGGTTCCTCCTTTTCTTTGGTCGACGGCTATTCCATGGACAGTTTTGAATTGAGCATCACCATGTCCGTCACCGCCAAACATCCTGATAAAATTTCCTTTGCTGTCATATTGCAGCACATATTGTGAACCATAACCATCAGTAATATACAGGTCGCCGTTTGGCGCGACGACCGTTTCGGTTGGGGTGTAGCGCATCCCTTCTTTATAGATTCCCTGACTTGTCGGCTTAGGTATTTCTGTGATTATCTTTCCTTTCAGATCAGTTTTGATGACCCTGCCGCCATTGTCTACAATCCATAAAAATTCTTCTCCACCTTCATTGACGAGGCTCAGGCCATGCGCAGATCCCAATCCCAAAGTCCACGAATCGAGGTATTTTCCCGACTGGTCATAAATGATGATGTTGTTTTTTGCCTCATCAGTTACCATCATCAGTCTGCCTTTTTTGTCCATGACCATTTCGTGGCAATTGACCACAGGATATTTGGCAGGATCGAGGTTTCCCCAAGAGGTGTTTACTTTATATTTGAAATCACCGTGACCAATAATAGTGTCAGGTGTTGATGCAAATGAGAAGGAAGTTGGTATCGCCATTGCGGCACCTGCCAAAGCGGATTGCTTTAAAAATTGTCGTCTGGAGAGATCTATCATGGGTTTTTGTGTTTTGGAAAAGTAATTTAGTAAAGTATCCCAAAAATCACATTTTGTTTTTCTTGGATGGTAAAATTTCCATCGGTCAAATTGTTGGATGGTAATTAAATCAAGATTAATTATATTCCATCAAATAATCCCAATAAGACCTATGAAAAACCTCTTTCTTAAATTATTCAGTTTAGCAATTGTGATTTTGGTATCGGTACAAGTACAGGCCCAAGAGATCGCATTGCAGATGTACAGCCTGCGCAATGAAATGAAAACCGATGTAAAAGGTACGCATGCTCTTATTCCCAAAATGGGAATAAATTTCATTGAAGGCGGGGGAACTTACGGCATGAGTCAGGATGAGTACAAGACCTTTATTTCAGGACTTGGTATTTCCGTTGTTGCTGTAGGGGCAGATTACAAGCAATTGCAGGAGAATCCTCAGGCCGTCATTGACAATGCAAAAGCTTATGGTGCGAAATACGCCACCTGTTTTTGGATTCCCCACACTTCCGGAAAATTCAGCATCAAGGAGACACAGGAAGCCGTGGAGCTGTTCAACAAGGCAGGAAAAATCCTGAAGGACGCAGGCATTACCTTATGTTATCATCCTCACGGATATGAATTTACTCCCCACGGTGATGGCGTATTGTTTGATGAATTGATCAAGAATGCCAAAAATTATGAATTCAACATGGATGTTTTTTGGGTTCAAATGGGTGGAGGCGATCCTTTGGCAATCATGAAAAAGTACCCTGATAAATTCCCTTTGCTCCACTTGAAAGACAGGGCAAAAGGAACCCCGGGAAGTTCAGATGGCAAGGGTGACGTGGAAACAAATGTGGTGTTGGGAACGGGAGATATCGATATCAAAGGACTGATCAAACAGGCCCAAAAGTCAGGAACGAAATACCTGATTCTTGAGGATGAGTCTTCGAGGTCGGTTCAGCAAATCCCTCAAAGTGTGGCCTATATCAAAAAAGTGATGGCCGAGAAATAAAGCAAATGGTTGAAATAAAAAAAGCCATGGAAACTTCTATATGTTCCCATGGCTTTTTTTATGGTTTGATATTTACCTAGTAGCAATATTGGTTAAGTAAAACTTCCATTTCCCCTTGTAGCTTTTTAGCCTCTTTTCTGACCTCAGTTCCAAAATCAGGACCTTTTCCTGCATAAATGATTCCTCTCGAAGAGTTGACCAATAGTCCGCAACGGCTGTTCATTCCATATTTGGCCACATCTTCCAGACTTCCACCTTGGGCTCCAACTCCCGGGACAAGAAAGAAATGTTCAGGGACAATTTTTCTTACTTCACCGATTTTTTCTCCCCGTGTGGCCCCGACTACATACATCATATTGTCAGGATTGCCCCATTTACTGCTTTTCTCCAAGACTTCTTGGTAGACAGGTTTTCCGTTTTTCAATTCAGAAAACTGGAAATCCAGGCTTCCCTCATTGGAAGTCAATGCCAATAAAATAACCCATTTGTTTTCGTAAGAAAGAAATGGGCTGACGCTGTCGATGCCCATATAAGGCGCGACGGTGATCGAATCAAAATCCATGGTTTCAAAAAATGCCTTGGCGTAAAGGCCGGAGGTATTTCCGATATCGCCACGTTTGGCATCTGCAATGCTAAAAATATTTTTAGGGATATAATCCAAGGTCTTCTGCAGACTTTCCCAACCTTTTGGACCCAATGCCTCATAGAAGGCAATATTGGGTTTGTAGGCTACCGCAAAGTCTGCAGTCTGATCAATAATCTGCTTGTTGAATTCAAAAATAGGATCTGCCTCTTTTTGAAGATGGTTAGGGATTTTACTGAGGTCCGTGTCAAGACCTACGCACAAAAACGATTGCTTGATTTTGATTTGTTCAAATAGTTCCTGTCGGGTCATTTGGAAATGTTTTTCCCAAAAGTAGGGATAAAAATCAAAATCAGCGGAGGTCGATTATTTCCACCTTTCCGTATTTCTGCGGATTGAAAGTGAAATAGTCATCAGTCAGTTCCGCATTGGTATTGACTGATTTGAATTTGTATTTGAAAATTCCTCCTTGGTCATCATAGATTTCCCAACTGATGAGGTCTTTTTTGTTTTTATCAACAAAAAGTTTTACCCGTTTAAAAGGCGCGTTTGATTTTTCTGCAGTCAGTTCAATTTCTTGGATGACAATACCGCCTTCTGTTTTTTCGCCGATCAACCTGTAATTGAATCCTTTTTGGTAAATGTTGTAAACCGAAGAAGGTGTCAGTTCATTCTCCATATCAGAGGCATTGTTGATCGTCACCTCTTTGTAATTGTCTGTTGCAATGTAGGTCCAGACAGTTTTTCCATTATTAAAAATCTCCTGCTCGGGTAATTTTAGATGGTATTTGTCTCCTTTGATAGCAATCTCACCGCTTTGGTTTTGGACCCGGCTATCAGAAACATCCGAATAAGAAAAGTCAAAGCTTGCTTTAAGACCTTTGATGGAGGCATATTTTTGACTTACGCCATCCAAAATCGCTTTGGCTTTAGGATCTTTTGTCTGCGAAAAGCCGACAGATAGGATGAAAAAGAAAAGAATGAAGGAGAATGTGATTTGTTTCATTTTGGTTAGTAGGAATATATTTTTTCCAGCATTTTAATCCGGATTTTTACAGATTGTTCAATAACCGTTCCAAACTTGCCTCATCCTGAATCAGCACCTCTCTGGCTTTGCTGCCTTCAAAGGGGCCAACAATCCCGGCAGCTTCAAGTTGGTCCACTATCCTGCCGGCACGGTTATAGCCAAGTTTTAGTTTTCTTTGAATCAAAGAAGTACTTCCTTGCTGATGCAAAACAATCAGTCTTGCCGCATCGTCAAATAACGGATCCCTATCAGACAAATCAATATCAGATAGACTTCCTTCACCTTCTTCACCGACAAACTCGGGCAATAAATAGGCATCTGGATAGCCTTTTTGGGCTCCGATCCAATCGCAGATAGAATCGACCTCGGGCGTATCCAAAAATGCGCATTGAATTCTTGTCACGTCTGATCCCTGTGAAAGCAACATGTCTCCCATACCGATCAATTGCTCGGCACCTCCGGCATCGAGGATAGTTCGGCTATCGATTTTGGAAGTCACACGGAAGGATAATCTCGCAGGAAAGTTTGCCTTGATAATACCTGTGATGACATTGACAGATGGCCTTTGTGTTGCGACTACCAAATGAATACCGATGGCTCTTGCAAGTTGGGCGAGTCTGGCTATAGGTGCTTCGATTTCTTTCCCCGCAGTCATCATCAGATCCGCCAATTCATCTATCACCAAGACGATATATGGCATAAATTTATGGCCTTTTTCAGGACTGAGTTTTCTCGCTACAAATTTCGCATTGTATTCTTTAAGGTTTCTACATCCGGCATCTTTGAGCAAATCATACCTGTTGTCCATCTCAATACAGAGAGAGTTCAGCGTATAAATCACCTTTTTGGTATCTGTGATGATGGCTTCATCAGTTCCGGGAAGCTTCGCTAGGAAATGTCTTTCAATTTTATTGAAAAGGGTCAATTCCACCTTTTTGGGATCGACGAGAACAAACTTTAATTGTGAAGGATGTTTTTTATACACCAAAGAAGCCAAAATCATATTCAGACCAACAGACTTTCCTTGACCTGTGGCACCTGCCATCAGTAAGTGAGGCATTTTTGCCAAGTCCATCACGAAGACTTCATTGGAGATGGTTTTGCCCAATGCAACAGGCAAATCTTTGTCGCTGTGCAAAAATTTCTCTGTTCCCAAAACCGCTTTGGCCGGAACCAATTCCCTGTTTTTGTTTGGAACTTCAATCCCGATAGTGCCTTTTCCAGGCATTGGGGCTATGATCCGTATTCCGAGTGCCGCCAAACTCAAGGCAATATCATCTTCCAGGTTTTTGATTTTGGAAATCTTTACTCCTGGGTCAGGGATAATTTCATATAGGGTGACAGTCGGGCCGATGGTGGCTTTGATTTCCTGTATTCCGATTTTGAAGTTGACCAGCGTCTCGACAATCTTGTTTTTGTTTTCCTCAAGTTCCTGTCTTGATACGGTCACTTTTTGGACGTCATATTCATTGAGCAGATCCAACGTCGGGTATTTATAATGGGGCAGATCCAAAGTCGGGTCATAGGGATCCAGGTTTTCTACCTCAAGTGCTGTCTTTTCCTCTTTGGGTTTGTTGATCGCAAATTTCTTTTCTTCAATCTTTTCATTGACCGGTTCGTCATCCAAAAGGTCATCCCCTTGAATATTGAAAACAGGTCCTTTTACCGGTAAAGCCTTTTCTTTTTCATCTGACTTGATTGTCCATGAACTTGCTTCTTCCTCCAAGTCTATTTCTTCCAGGTCATCCTCAAAGCCAATTTCATCTTTGGTTTCCTCCAACTCGTCCCTGAAGTCGGTTTTTGGCTCAGGACCGGCATTTTTGGTTTTTGATTTGTTAAAAATCGGATTAGATATCCAATCGAGTTGGTTGATATTGAAATAGAATATGATGAAAACCAAGAGGGAGCCAATGATCAAAATGATGGTTCCCCAACCTAAAAATTCATCTGCCAAAAGTCCGAGTTCAAATCCAAAACCACCGCTTATGTACCCCAATGTGCTGAACCCATCTGCTAACTGAACAAAATACCCTGTCACTAGCCCGATCCAAAATGCAAAAAACAACGCAAAGCCACTGTATCTGGAGAGGGAAATAAGGGATTTTTTGAAAGCCATTTTGAAACCCAGGAAAAACAGGTAGGGTGGAAGTAGGAATGCCGCCAATCCAAACCACCTCCTGATAAAGATGTCAGACATTTTGGCTCCAAAAAGCCCAAGCCAATTCCTTGCTTCAGAAGCCGTGGTCCTGATCCCTTCCTCCATTTCAGACACTACAAGACTTTGGTCAGCTTTGCCCGAAAAAATGTAACTCAAAAACGCAAAAAACAAAAAAACGGAAAAAGACATCAGAATGATTCCGATGGCAAGAGGTATCCTTTTATCCTTTGCAAAGGCCAAAGAAAATTTCCCCGAAGTGGATTCCTGGGCTTTGGGTTTGGTGTCACCTTTTTTTCTGAAAGTATTTGTTTTTGGGGTATCCGAAGCCATATTTTGTTTTTGCTGTCAATCTCCTAATTAATGGAAGATGGGCGAAATATACAGATTTCAAAACTAGGAGTTTTACAAATTCCTTAAACCATTTGTAAAGAATTAACTTTGATGTATTTAAAATCCGGGAATTTTATTTTGATCTGCCCTGCAAATACTTGACCAATCCTTTATTTATTTTTTTGATCAAACCTGGTCCCTCATAAATCATTCCTGTGTAAACCTGGACGAGGGAAGCGCCGGCCTCCAATTTATCGATGGCATCTTGGGCAGAGAAAATACCACCTACCCCGATAATGGGGAATGCTTTATTGGATTGACTGGAAAGGTATCTTATAACCTCAGTACTTCTTTTGGCAAGAACTTTTCCACTCACGCCACCTGCGCCCATGGCCTCTACCTTAGAAGTGCCAGTTTTTAATTGTGACCTGTCAATGGTGGTATTGGTCGCTATGACGCCATCTATTTCGGTTTCGATGACGATCTCAATGATATCATCCAATTGGCCTACGGTGAGGTCCGGGGCAATTTTCAGGAGTATGGGTTTTGGCCTTGATTTTCTGGAATTCGCCTCTTTGACAGCGATTAGAAGTTTTTTTAAAGGCTCTTTTTCTTGAAGTTCACGCAGGTTTGGCGTATTTGGTGAACTTACATTGACCACAAAATAATCCACATAAGGATGTAAAGCATGGAGACAATAAAGGTAATCGTCGGCTGCTTTTTCGTTTGGAGTCAGTTTGTTTTTTCCAATGTTCCCTCCGATGAGGACATCGGTTTTTACATCTTGGAGTCTTTTGATGGCTTCTTCCACGCCTCCGTTGTTAAATCCCATTCTATTGATCAGAGCCTCATCCTCAGGCAACCTGAATAACCGTGGCTGAGGATTGCCTTCCTGGGGTTTTGGAGTCAAGGTTCCGATTTCGATAAACCCAAACCCCAACATGGCCATTTCATCGATCAGTTTGGCATCTTTATCAAAGCCTGCAGCAAGACCGACAGGATTTTTGAAGTGAAGTCCAAATACCTCTTTTTCTAAAATAGGATTTTGGTAATCAAAAATGCCCTCAATGATGTTTTTGATGAGGGGTAGATTGAATGTTTTTTTTATCCAAGAAAAAGTAAAATAATGCGCGTCTTCCGGGTTTTTGACAAAAAGTATTGGTTTTAGCAAAGATTTATACACAATGATCGGGGTTTTTTCAATTCGCTAAATTAAGTGAATTGCTTGGGAAAAGGGAAGAAAATACAGCTTATTTCCTTGGATGAAACTCATTGAGTACCTGTCTCAGATAATCTCTGTCCAAATGGGTGTAAATCTCTGTTGTTGTGATGCTTTCATGGCCGAGCATTTCCTGGACAGCACGGAGATCGGCGCCGCCTTCGATCAAGTGAGTCGCAAAACTGTGCCTGAAGGTATGGGGACTCACATTTTTTTGAAGGCCAATGTTTTCGACCTGTTTTTTGATGATGAGAAAAATCATTACGCGGCTCAGTTTTTTGCCTCGACGATTTAGAAAAACATATTGTTCATGGCCTTTTGCCGGCTCAATGTCTTTCCTTTTTTCCTCCATATATAGCTTAAGGTATTTCAGCGCATCCCTGCCTATTGGGACAAGCCGTTCTTTATTTCCCTTTCCGATTACCCTGATAAATCCAATATCTGCATAGACGTTTCCGATCTTGAGATCAGTCAATTCTGATACTCTGAGTCCTGAGCTATACAAAACCTCAAGCATAGCCCGATTTCTATGACCTTCTGATTCTCCAAGTGGAATACTTTCTAGGATTTGGGTGATTTCCAGATAGCTGAGAGTGTCAGGGAGCTTTCTGCCTAGTTTGGGAGCCTCCAAAAGTTGTGCTGGGTCTTCCGAGATACGGTCCTCATACATCAGGTATTTAAAAAATGCCTTTAACCCTGAAATAATCCTTGCTTGAGTATATTCGGAGATTTCGAGTTCTGCGAGTCCATTCACAAAATACCGTAAATGCTGCAACTGTACCTCGGTCGGTCGGGTGTCGGGAAAATTCTTCACCATATACCTGCTCAGTTTTTCCATATCCTGCTGGTAGGCTAGTATGGAGTTTTGGCTTAGGGAGCGCTCTAGCTTAAGGTAATGTTGAAACTGACGTAGGGAAGCATCCCAATGGTTGGACATGGTATGGATTACTTGTTTTGCCATCTTTTAGGATCCAAAGATGTATGGAAAACAGCTAAAATGATAATTTCAGATTTGACAACGGTGTAATGAATTCAATATGGAAATTTTTCCAAAAACTTTATTCTGATTTTATGATAACGAACTTGGAATTGTAACGGGTTAAGCTTAATACTTGATATGGCGGTTTCAAAAAAGTCCCTAAATATAAGTCCTAAACCAAGTTTCTTATCCTCGTACCATAAAAAAATCTCTCTCAAATCGTCCTCTGCCTGTTGAGAGATTGATACTATATAGGTCATTATTTTTTAAAAATTTCCAATTTTGCCTCTTCCCAGTTTCTTTTTGAAGAAATTCCTTCTTCTAACAAAGTTAGTCTTTTGAGAACTTCTTCTTGTTGCCAATCGGGTATTTCAATTTCCTCAGAAATGCGGGCATAATCTAAGGATTGAATTAAAGTGATGAAATCATTTATTTTCTCGTTTTCTATTTCCAATGTTACTCTCATATTGAATTCATTTTCAAGCTAAATATAATTAATTACTTTTCTACTCGAACTATTCCCCATAAAAAACAAATCCTTCCTTAACTTTGAACTCAGATAACCACTAAACCTATTTTGCCTTGAAAATCATCATCATCAACGGTCCCAACCTCAATCTCTTGGGAAAAAGAGAACCTGAGATTTACGGGAGCACTTCTTTCGAAGAATTCTTTGACACGCTCAAAACCAAATTTTCCGAAATCGATCTCTCCTATTTCCAAAGTAATATTGAGGGAGAAATTATTGACAAGATCCATGAGGTAGGCTTTTCATATGATGCTATTTTACTCAATGCAGGAGGCTATACGCACACTTCGGTGGCCATTTCTGATGCGATAGCGGGAGTGAAAACCCCTGTCTTGGAAGTGCATATCTCGAACATCTACAAGCGCGAAGAGTTCCGCCACAAGAGTATCATCACAAAAGAATGTGTGGGCATGATTTCAGGCCTTGGACTCAAGGGCTATGAATTGGCTATCAGTTATTTTCTCAACAATTAATCCACCATGGTAACATTTGCTCCCGGACCTTCCAAAGTCTATGACAGTCTTCCAAAATACATGCAGGAAGCATACGAAAAAGGTATTTTGAGCGCCAATCACCGCTCAGCTGTTTTTATGAATCTCTATCAGGAAACAGAAACCCTGATGAGGGAAAAGCTTCACATGCCCGATGAATATAAACTTCTGTTTACGTCTTCTGCTACAGAAAATTGGGAAATTATTTCCCAATCCATAGTGCAGTCTGCAGGCTACCATATTTTCTCCGGTTCTTTTGGAAAGAAATGGTTCGAATATGCCAGGTATATCGAACCCAAAACTTTCGCCCATAAGCTTGGGGCTGACGAAACTGTCGATGTTGAATCTTTGCAACTCGGAGAGGAATTTGACCTGATCGCCATTACCCAAAACGAGACCTCTAATGCCACCCAGGTGAGGAATGAGACAATCGCTGCGATTGCCAACAAGTATCCCGAAAAAATGATCGCTGTAGATACGACTTCTTCCATGGCAGGAATCGAGCTCGATTTTACTTTGGCAGATATTTGGTATGCTTCAGTACAGAAATGCTTCGGACTTCCTGCAGGATTGGGGATTTTGATTGTTTCTCCCAAAGCCATTGCCAAAGCAAAAGACAAAGGGGAAAAAGGCAGGTACAACAGTCTGAATTTCATTTTGGAAAATGCAGAAATCTACCAGACCCATTATACCCCAAACGTTTTTGGAATATACCTGCTTTACCGTGTGCTGCAGGACATGCCGGAAATCCAGCATATCGACCAACAGACTCGAGACCGAATGAGGATACTCGAAGATACTATTGCAAATACGTCTAAGCTGAGGATGCTTATCCAAAATCCTGAAGCCCGAAGCAGTACAGTATTGGCTATTTCAGGAAAGGAGGAATTCATCTCAGAAATCAAAAAAGCTGCAGAAAAGGAAGGAATGCAGTTGGGAAGTGGATATGGTCCCCTGAAGCCGACCAGCTTCAGAATTGCCAATTTCCCGGCCATCAATGAGTCCGAATTTTCAAAGTTGGTGGATTTTCTAAAGAAATATTGACCGGATGTTTAATCTCAAAGAAATTTTCTCAGTTACACTGATTCTTTTTTCAGTGATTGATATTTTGGGATCAATTCCCATTGTCATCAATCTCAGAAAAAAAGTCGGCCATATCCAGTCCGGTAAAGCTACGATTGCTGCGGGGATTCTGATGATACTTTTTTTATTTTTTGGAGAGTCGATTTTGAAACTTTTCGGAATCGGAGTCGATGACTTTGCCATTGCGGGAGCATTAATAATCTTCGCGATTGGAGCTGAGATGATTTTGGGAATTGAGCTTTTCAAACCGGATCCTGAAGCCTCGACTACAAGCGCTTCCATTGTCCCGATTGCTTTTCCTCTAATAGCTGGTGCAGGTACCCTGACGACGATTTTGACCTTGAAAGCAGAATATACCCAAGTGAATATTGCCGTGGGGATGATCATCAACCTTGGGATAGTATATGCTGTTTTGAAAAGTACAAATTGGCTTGAAAGAAAATTGGGTAAGACAGGATTAGATGTTTTGAGGAGAATCTTTGGGATTATTCTCCTTTCGATTGCCATCAAGATTTTCAAAGGAGCGCTATTCACCGGAGAAATCGGTTGATTTTAAAAATTTTGACACGTTCATTCCATAGTATTTTATTGATTAGAGATTAAAAATAAATGATTTCAATTTTTACTGACGGAGCTGCGAAAGGAAATCCCGGTCCGGGGGGATATGGGGTGGTAATGAAATACAACCAACATCGGAAAGAACTTTCAGAGGGTTTTCGGTATACTACAAATAACCGAATGGAACTTTTGGCGGTCATCCGTGCACTTCAGGAGTTGAAAGTAAGAGACATTCCTGTTACCATATACTCTGACAGTAAATATGTTGTAGATGCTATTGAAAAGGGGTGGCTTTGGGGTTGGCAGAAAAAAGGATTTCAGGATAAAAAGAATCCCGATCTTTGGAAGCAATATATCCCTTTGCATGTCAAATATAAACCCAAATTGGTTTGGGTAAAGGGTCATGCGGGTCATCCTGAAAATGAACGCTGTGACCAATTGGCTGTTGCGGCGGCAGAAAAACCCAATCTTCCTCCAGATGAAGAATATGAAAGAGGAGGGTGATTCCTTCACCGTCCGATTCAGCAATTTCAACTTTAATTCCCTTGGTTTTTCTCCGCTTAATTTAAAATTATGAGCAATCCTACCCCATTTCGGTTCAAGCAATTTTCTGTCAATCACGACCGTTGTGCAATGAAGGTGGGTACAGATGCAGTCCTTTTAGGAAGCATATCAGGTTCGGGAAATCCAAAAAGTATTTTAGAAATAGGAGTAGGGACTGGAGTTGTTTCATTAATGTTGGCGCAGAGATTTCCTGAGGCAAGAATCACAGGAGTTGAAATAGACAGAGAAGCTTGGGAGCAAGCCTCTGAAAATGCTAGACAAAGTCCCTGGAAAGACAGGATTGACTTCGTACATATGTCATTTCAGGATTTTTGTGTGAACCAATCCCAAAAATATGATCTGATTGTCAGTAACCCTCCCTTTTTTCCAAACCACCTAAAATCCCTCGACCCAAAGCGAAATCTTGCTTTGCACAATGATACACTTTCCTTTGGGGAATTGGTTTCTGGCGTTATTTCCCTTTTTCATCCATTTTCTGAGTTTTGGGCCATTTTACCACCTGTACAAATGGAAGAATTGGAAAAATTAATGGTCTCAAAAGGGTTGAGAATCCATACAAGAACCTTTATAAAGGATAATCCCGCAAAAAATATTCTTAGGGTAATTTTGGGATTTTCATTTTTAAATCATGCTATGTATTCGAAAGACATTTCGATCAAAGATAAAAATGGAAATTATTCAAAAGATTATTCCGAATTACTCAAAGAATTTCTGATTATCTTTTAGTTTAAATTTAGCCCTAACAAGTAGATTTTTTTTTTTAAATCCAATATTGGTGTATTTTTAGCCCTGCATTAAGAATAATTTACATGGATAGAAGTAAGTTTGGGTTAATTTCATTGCTCCTTATTTTTTTTGGTATTTTCTCTTCCTGTGAGGAAGAAAGCCAAGTTACAACTTCACTGATTACAGAAGAAGTAATTTACCTGAGTGGAGAAAGAGCAAGGGTCCTTGGGAGGATTATTACCAATCAAAATGTTGCTGCAAGTGACCATGGTTTCTACATTTCGGAAAATGAATCATTTTCCCAACCGATAATCATCTCATTGGGAGAAAGGGTCGCTCCGGGGAGATTTATCGGAGAAACAAGCGAACTCGATATTCAAAAAAAATATTTTGTCAAATCTTTCATATCCCTTCCCGACGGGATCCAGTTTGGCAATGTGTTAGAAATCACCACCCTATCACCTGACGCTTTCAGTTTTTCACCGTTGAATGGTCCTGTAGGTACGACTGTCACCATCAAGGGGAAAAATTTCACAGCTGATACAAAGGTGTTTTTTGGTAACCGTCAGGCTCAGATCCTTAAAATAGATTTTGAATCACTGATCACCGCGATTGTACCCGGCAGTGGAACCATCGCACTGGAGGAAGTAAGGGTGATTGTCCAAAATCAGGAAATTCTTCTCGAAGAGAAGTTTGAATATACGACCGGAAAGTTTACTCAACTACCTAATTTCCCTTCGAGTTTGAAGTTGTTCGATAACGTTTCTTTTCAGAATGGCCTTGAATTCTTCGCGGGATTGGGAGCAAATAACGGACAAACAATCAATTCCCAATTCTGGAAATATAGCCTAGTGACAGGTAACTGGACTCAGGTTGATTTTCAGGGAGACCCTCTTTGGAGGGCTTTTAATAGCAGCAACTATTTTGGTGGCGGAGCTTTGGTTATCAGTCAAAACTCATTGAGTTCACCTTCTACTGATTTTTGGAAATATGAAAACAATAATTTTATAAAGCTTCCTCCATTGCCCTTTACAGCAGTAAATTCGCTTTCATTTGAGTTGAATAATAAATTGTTTGTAATGGGAGGGGCAGTTGGATTTGGGACTGATGTTTACAGGTTCAATATTTCTACAGGTCAATGGCAAAAAATTGCAAACTCTCCTTTTGCAGTCAATCGGACCGTATTGAATTTTAGCTACGATAACAAACAATACCTTGTTGATCCCGTCACCAAGGAGATTTATGCATTTGATGGAGACTTGGAGACATGGTCCTTTTATGGTATATATCCGGGAGATATCAATTCAGGGTCAGCTTTTGGTGTGACCATCGGGGACAGGGTGATCACGGGTATGGCCAATAGATCTCAGGAAGTTTGGGAATTGAATCTTTCGAATGGATTGTGGGTCCGCAAAAACATTTTTCCTGGAAACCCTATTGCAAGAAATGTTGGGGTTTATGTCCATGATAATCTTATTTATATTCTTAGAAGTGCAGAGGTACAGTTGGCTGTACCTATGGAGTTCTGGGTTTTTGATCCCTTTGGCCTATAAAAGTTGATTTATGAAGAAAACATTACCATATATTTTCCTTTTCCTCATCTTCGTATCAGGTGAGCTTTTTGCCCAACAAAAAAATATTGTAGGAAGGGATATCGGCCAATTGAAGGATATCAAAATCAGTGGGCGGCTTATCGATCAGATATCAGGAGATCCTCTTGTAGGAGCCACAGTTACTGTCAGAGAGCTCAATAAAACGGAAATCACTAACACCAATGGTACTTTTAACTTGGTGCTCGATAGAGCTGATTACATTCTTGAAATTCGGTATGTGGGATATGAAACCGTCATTTATCCATTTGTGGCAGTAGGAGACGGAAGGATAAGTTTGACAATGATCCAAGAGGATTTTACTTTGGATGATGTGGTGATTTATGGCCGGGATCCTGAAAAAAATATCAGAAGTACCGACATGGGAGCGATCAGTGTGAGTATGAATACATTGAAAGAACTCCCGCCGTTTTTGGGAGAAGTGGATATTATTAGGTCCCTAGCCACATTACCAGGAGTAAGTCAGGTAGGTGAAGCTTCCTCAGGCCTCAACGTAAGGGGAGGTGGGGCTGACCAAAACCTTATTCTTTTTGCAGGGGCGCCTATTTATAACCCTTCACACCTTTTTGGTTTGTTCACTGCTTTCAATCCGGATGTTGTCAATGATTTTGTTTTGTATAAAGCCATAATCCCAACCAAATTTGGTGGAAGAGGTTCCTCAATTCTGGACATAGCTCCCAAATCAGGAAGTTTGGATAAATGGGGTGGTGATATGATGGTCGGAACGGTTTCAGGTAAGTTATCAGTAAACGGTCCTGTGATCAAAGACAAACTTTCCGCAAAAATAGGATTTAGAGGTTCATATATTAACTGGCTTTTAGGGGCTATGAATAACCCTGACCTCCGTTCAAGTCAGGCTAATTTCAATGACGTAAACGGGATTCTATACGGCGAAATCAATGAAAACCACAATGTTACTTACAGCTTTTACCGAAGCTATGATGATTTTGCATTGGCGTCGGATACGACAATATCATGGACTAACATGAGCCATACCGTTAGGTATCAAGGCAAATTTTCCGAAAGATTGGCTGCGGATGTTGTTGGATATTACTCTAAATATGACTTTTCAATTTTTAACAAATCCGGGATCAACAATTTTGATCTTGAATCAGGGATAACCGACGTAGGATTAAGGCTGAACTTCACCTATGCTTTGGGAGAAAACAACAGGGTCTCTTTTGGGGGTGACACAAAAAACATCACCATTAGACCAGGAGAACTTATTCCCGGAACATCTGAAGGTGAATCAACGATATTGCCTAAAAAAGTACAAGACGAATTTGCAAGAGAATCAGGGTTTTATCTTCAACATGAACTTGAATTTGGTGAGAAAATAGGTGTGTCTTATGGCATCAGGTATGATATGTACCAATACTATGGTCCAAGAACAGTTAAAGAATATGCACCTAATCTGCCACTCAACGAAGGAAACGTCATTGGTGAAAGAACCTATGCATCTGGAGAAACAATTCAGACTTATGATGGTTGGGGGCCAAGAGCTTCGTTGAGGTATTCATTGGATTCCAAGACTTCAATAAAGGCAGGATATAATAAAATGTATCAATTCATTCATTTGGTTTCAAACACAGCTACCATTGCGCCAACAGATGTCTGGAAGTTGAGTGATCAGTTTTTTAAGCCACAGATCGTAGACCAATATTCTTTGGGAATATATAAGAATCTAAAAGGAAATATTTTTGAGACTTCGATTGAGGTGTATTACAAGGAAATTGAAAACGTGTTGGAATATAAAGACGGTGCCAGGCTTTTGCTGCAACAAAATCTTGAAACTGAAATTGTCCCCGGACAAGGTCAGGCATATGGCGTGGAGGTATATGTAAAAAAGAATCTTGGTAGAACAACAGGATGGGCAAGTTATACGTATTCCAGATCTTTGAGAAGGGTCATCACACCCTTTGAAGAAGAGATTATCAATGATGGAGAATGGTTTGCTTCCAACTTTGACAAACCGCACGACTTGACCCTAATAGGAAATTATAAATTGGCGACCAATGCCTCAATCTCTGCGACTTTCTCCTACAGCACAGGAAGACCTGTTTCTTTTCCTGAAGCAAAATTTGACTTCGCTGGAAATTCCCTGGCATTTTTCAAAGAAAGAAATACCCAAAGAATCCCTGATTTCCACAGATTGGATCTTTCTTTGAATTTTAAATTGAAAGGAAATACCAAGTTCCATGACGGTGATTGGACTTTTGCGGTAATGAATGTCTACGGCAGAAAAAATCCATTCTCGGTATTCTTTGCTGACCAAGCAGGATCTCCTCCACAATCGTACATATTGGCTATTCTTGGAGTACCTTTCCCAACCCTAAGTTATTCGCTTAAATTCTGATCGTGATGTTGAAAAGATTGCTATACTTATTGCTTTTATTACCTATTTCCTGCATTGAACCCTATAAGGTGGAGCTGCCCCAAGGAGAACAATTGTTAACTGTAGATGGATTTGTGACGACAGAACCCGGGCCACATATTATCAGGTTGACAAGGAGTGATACATATGGAAGTGTTTTTGAAGGACTTATCAGGCCTGTTTCTCAAGCTGGGGTTGCCATTCGTGATAGTGAAGGGAATGTTGTTTTTCTGACTGAAACTGAGGAGCGTGGCGTCTATCAAACCCCCGCTGATTTTCGGGCAAGAGTTGGGATTTCTTATTCTTTGCTTATTGAGCTTCAAGATGGGAAATCTTACACATCTTTGCCTGAAAAGGTAAATTCGGTTCCCGAGATAGAGTCCTTGACTTACAGAGCTATCCAAGTCAAAACTGCAAACAGGCTACAGGATAAGATTGGGGTACAGATTTTTACTCAATTTAGAGATCCGAGTGACCAGACAAACTTTTATTATTGGAGACAGAACAGAGGATCATTTGTTGTTGTAGCAAATCCTGAATTGTACACTTTACCTCCGGACCATCCTACCAATCCAAGAGGTTCTGCTCCAAAAGATTGCTGCTCGACTTGTTATTTGGAGGAGCAATCTAGGATTCAGACTTTTGCTTTAGCCTCAGATATTGATTTTAATGGCCTCAGTCAAAACATTCCGGTAGCTTTCATAGAAGATGATGGCTTAAGATTCAAGGATACCTATCGGGCTGAAATCCTGCAAATGTCTGTGTCAAGAGAAGCACATCGGTTTTTGAGACTGATTGAACAGCAGATAAGCCTGACAGGAAGTGTATTTGACCAGCCTCCTGCCAACATCAGGGGAAATATCATCAGCTTGGATGACCCTGATGAAACTGTTTTGGGTTATTTTATAGCAGCTTCAGTTTCAAATAAAGAAGTATTCATTCAGCGGAATAACCTTGAGTTTTTGCAAACCCCAAAAATAATTCCTGACGATTGTCTTACCGTCAGGGGAGCTACCTTGAATCCTCCTGCAAGTTGGAATTCTGATAATTGAAAAAACCTTGACTAAAAGGAATTAAAGGACATGGATTCACAATCCATGTCCTTTTTCTTGAGCAACAAAACCTTATATCATTGAATGTTCGGCTTTTCAATTTCCTCGAAAAAAACACCTTCACTTTTCATCGCTTCCAAAATCGGATTGTAAAATTCCTGATCGATAGGAATCTGCAATCCTCTTGATTTGATTTTTCCATCTAAAAATAAATCCACAGCAATGGCAAGTGGTAGTCCGACGGTTTTTGCCATTGCGGTATATTCTTGGTTTTCACCTATGCAGACCAAACTCGAAATAATTTCCTTGGTTCCAAAAGCTCCATTTATAATAAATTGATGTTGAAGCACAACCATGTCCTTGTCTTTGGGACTCAGTTGCCACTTTTCTTCCAATATTTTCTGAAGTAAAGCAGCTGGACTTCCGGAGGTTTTGGGAAGTGTTTTATTGGAAAAAAATCCCAGCCATTCCAATTTTGATAGTATTTCAATATTAATATTCGGAAGGTATTCCTGAAGTTTTTCTTCTACGGATTTGGAAGGGTGATAGGGTAAGAAAGTATTGAGAAAACCCCTGTAGGTTAAGTCTGCTTTAAAATCTATCTGATATGAATCATCTGTCATCCCCAACTGAACAAAAACATCCCAAGCCTGACAAAAGCCCGACCTTCGGAGTGTACCCCTGAGAAGGGTAGAAATATTGTCCAAACCATAAATGGTCTTATACTTTAAAGAATCCCTGTTCGCATAGCCATCAAATTCACCTGCTTGGGTAAAATTCACAGTTTCAAGTCTTTCAAAAAGCTTGTGGTACGGGATACATTTGATCTGTCCAGCCTGAAAATATCTTGAAACGCCCTGACCTGCCAAGACTACATTTCTGGGATTCCATGTGAATTTATATTTCCAGGGATTGTCTTCGCTTTCGGGTGCCAGAACCCCACCGCAAAAAGATTTAAAGGAGAGTATTTCATTGCCTTTTGCTTTCTCCTGTTCAATGATTTTCATGGCAGACATGTGGTCTATTCCTGGATCAAGACCGCATTCATTGAGGAAAAGGAGGTTTTTGACCTTGATTTCGGAAGCAAGCTTTCTCAACTCCTCAGATTCATAAGAGGCAGTAAAAAAGTGTTTACCCAATGCAAGACAGTCTTTTGCGATGACCGAATGCAAAAAAGCCGGTAACATGGATATCACGATATCTGATTTTTGAATCCATGACGATCTTTCTTCAGGATTGTCAATATCAATGGCTACAGCTGTGGCAAATGGATTTGATTTGATCTTTTCGGCAGCAATTTTAACCGAAACGTCTGCTACAATTACTTTTCTGTTCTTTATGCCGGCACTATCCAATAGAAAATCTATTAAATAAGAAGATGATTTACCGGCACCGATGATTAAAATGGTTTGCATAAAGTCATGAAAAGATTATCAATTCCCGAAATTGTAAAAAAAGGATGAAGGCTAAAAATCAAATAGGCTTAATTAGGAAAATAGTGCATTTCCCATTTTTTTTTTGTTAATTCCATCCCTTTTTACACCGGATAATGAATAAAAAAATTGAAGTGACCGCCTCATTGGAGGTAATAGCAAAAAATGATTGGACAGTGGAAGAAGCGACACTTATTTTGAAAGCAAAAGAAATTTTGGAGCTTGCACATGCCCCCTATTCCAAGTTTCTTGTGGGTGCATCTTTATTGCTTGAAAATGGGGAAATTTTTTCGGCCAATAATCAGGAAAATGTTTCCTTTCCTGTCGGTGTTTGTGCAGAAAGGGCTGTTTTGAGCTATGTGATGGGAAATTTTCCAAATACCAAACCAATCAAGATCGCAATTGCTGCCAAGCGAATGGGTGAGAAGGGGTATGCTTATGTAACTCCATGTGGGATGTGTAGGCAGATGATCAATGAATATGAGATTAAGTTTGGTAGCTCCATCGAAATATTGATGCTCAACGGACAAGAAGAGATATTGAAAGCTAAGGGGATCGAACATCTTTTACCCTTTAGGTTCCACAATCTGAACGGCTAAATGAAAGCTTCCATCACTTATCGGCACAGAGGACACTATCACATGTCCCACCTTCCCAACAGAAATGAAAATGAAATTATATTTGTCCTTCATGGTTATGGCCAATTGGCAGAATTTTTTCTTAAAAAACTAGAGCCGATTTTCAGAGAGGAGAGATTGATTATAGTTCCCGAAGCCACAAATTACGCTTATCAAAAGGGATTTTCAGGAAGGGTAGGAGCAATTTGGATGACTAGCCATGAAAGAGAAACTGCGATCGAGAATAATAATAATTATTTGAATTCAGTTTTGGAATCAGTTTTGATGAAGTATGAGGTGATGCCCTCCATTAAGGTTTTTGGATTTTCTCAGGGAGCAGCTACAGCCACCCGGTGGGTTAGTCAATTGGCTGTCCAAGTTGATAAACTTGTTTTATGGAGTGGGGGATTTGCCCATGACCTGAACATTACTCAGGCTGGGGAAAAGCTGAAAAAAACAGAGGTAATTGTAGTTTTGGGGGATGAAGATCCAATGATTACTGATGAATCGATTCAAAAACAAAATGAATTTATTGCAACTTTACCTTTTGAAGTAACAAGGGTAGAATTTAAAGGTGGCCATGATTTAGATTTACCGACTCTGAGAAGTATTTTTGCATGACCGCTCATGTTACAGTTTAGATGGCAAAAAGTTTGATTTAATCCGACAGTTATTTAATTTTCTTAAAAATTTATTTTAATTCTAACATGCTTACCCTATCTGAAAAAGAAGTAGAGAAAATAGCAGTGCAGCTGCTTAAGGGAATGATTTGTTTTTATCAATTAGACAATAAAAAAATCTATCAACTCCCCGATGATGAGGATTATTTCAATTACGATTTGACTCCTGAAGAAGAAGATATCCTGGATGAGATTGAGGATAATCCGGATAATTTTGCGGAATTCGTGAAAATGGAGCCAAACCAAGAACATCAGATGATGGAGAGGTTTGCTGATAGAATTGTCAAAGAAAGGGTTTTTCAGGATGAATTGGTCAATGCATTGAGTAAACCCAAAGCAGCGACTGCGTTCAAGTTTTTGATTGATAGCTCAGGAAAATATAATGAAGTATGGAAAGAATTCAGACTTCAAAATTATAAAGACTGGATAAAAGAACAGATAGACAGCTTCAATTATGCAGAAGATTAAAAAAGAAGGGGCCAATTATGGCCCTTTCTTTTTTTATAAGGTTTTTCAAAATCGAATTAATTCGTTTTTATCCATCTCCAAAGTGTTTTGTAATTCACCTTGCTGCCATGCATCAATATGCCGATTCGGTAGACTTTTCCTGCCACCCACGTACTGAAAAAGAATCCCAAAATCAATAGAGACATTGAAAGTGCTAGATCAAATAAGGGAACACCATAACTTACTCTTCCCATCATCGCAATGGGTGAAGTGAATGGTATGATAGAAAGCCAGAATGAGACATTGCTGTTGGGATCATTAAGGACAAAAACAAACAAACCCAAATATCCGATCAACAGAGGAATTGTAATGGGAAGCATAAACTGTTGGGCTTCGGATGGTGCATCCACTGCTGCTCCAACTGCTGCAAAAAAAGCTCCATACAGGAGGTAGCCTCCCAAGAAATAGAATATAAAGGTCAGGGTCAATTGAATAAAGTCAACCCCATTGATAACCGCAATGATGTTTTGAAGATTGCTTTGACTATCCATCATTTGACCGATTTCAGGGTTTGCAAGCTCCATCGCTTGTTGTTGTGGCATCTGTACGCCAAAATATCCCATGACTATGGAGGAAATTCCCCCAATCAATACAACCCATATTAAAAACTGGGTCAGGCCAACTGCGCCGATTCCAATAATCTTTCCTGACATCAGTTGGAATGGTTTGATCGAGGAAACAAGGATTTCTATGATTCGGCTTGATTTTTCTTCGATGACGCCTTGCATGATTTGATTGCCATATATAAATATGAACATATAGATCATGATTCCTGCAAGGAATCCAATGGCATAATTTACCGTAGCGTCGGTGACTTTTTCTTCACCGCTATTATCCAGAGTGATGGCTTGGATTGATACTTTGGTGCGGTATGCGTTTATGGCTTCAGGACTAATTCCCGATTCAAAAAGACGCTGCTCCTCAATTCGCCTTTTTAAGGCTGATTCCAGAAAGGAAATCAGGTTCATACTTGGGTTTTTTTCCCCATAATAAGTTATGCCTTTCGGACTGCTGAGATCGATTTTTGGAATATAAAGGAAACCAAAACGATCTCCGTCATTTACCATTTTTTTCCCTTCTTCTGTACTTATTTTGGAAAAAGAAAAGGCGTATTGCTCTGAGCTTTCTATGAAAAAGATATTGTTTTCATCAACGACTTCAATGATCTGAAGGGAAGGATTCTCTGATTCTCCAATTGAAATCCATAAAAAAATCCCCATGATGGAAGGGAAAATCAAGGGAGTCAACAATGTTGCTAAAAGGAAAGATTTCTTTTGAACCCGTGAAAGGTATTCTCTTTGTATGACCAGCCAAATTTTATTCATAGGAATGATTTTTTATCTGTTGGATAAAGATTTCTTCCATAGTTGGAAGGATTTCTCTGAATCCTACCACTTCACCATATTGCATCAACATTTGCAAAGTGCGGTTGGGAGATTCCTGTCCAAGTGGTATCTTGAAGATTGTGTTTCCGTTGACTTGGCTGGCATTCCAACTTTCCGGAAGTGTTTCATTGATTCCTGAAAGAATCACCTCATAGGTGTTGGGTCTAAACATCTGTTTGACCGCAGTAAGCCTTCCTTCCAATATTTTATTTGACCGGTGGATCATAGCTATCTGATCGCAGAGAAGCTCTACGGATTCCATTCTATGGGTGGATAACACAACAGTAATGCCCTTATTTTTCAGCTCAATAATTTCATTTTTGATGATTTCAGCATTAAGAGGGTCAAAGCCTGAGAAAGGCTCATCCAAAATCAGGAGTTCGGGTTCGTGAATTACTGTTGAAATAAATTGAACCTTTTGAGCCATTCCTTTGGAAAGATCATCGATTCTTTTGTCTCGCCATGAGCTGATATCCATTTTTTTTAACCAAAAGGCGACCCTCTCTTTTGCCAAGGCCGCAGGCATATCTTTGAGTCTGGCAAAATACACCAATTGGTCCCAGACCTTCATTTTTTTATACAACCCTCTTTCTTCAGGTAGATATCCTATTTGGGAGATGTGCTTTGGCAGGAGGATTTCCCCATTAAAATAAACTTCTCCTGAATCCCCTTCTATGATTTGGTTGATGATTCTGATCAAAGTAGTTTTTCCCGCTCCATTAGGACCTAGAAGGCCAAAAATCCCACCCTTTGGAATTGTCAAACTGATGTTGTTTAGGGCTTTTTGGTTCCCATAACTTTTGTTCAGATTTCTGATTTCAAGAATTTCCAAGATTAAATGAGTTTTGCTAAAAATAGAAAAAAAATCCGGTTTGCTTCATTACTTAATCGTAACCGACCCAACCGATACATCAATGGTGAAACTCATTAGATTTTCACTGTTTGCCCTGTATGCTTTACTTGCATAGGTGTTGTTTCCGAGGTCTTTCAAGTGCTTTGGAATATATGTCCTGCACATGGGTGTAGAGGTGATTTTCAGGATATAGGGATTATTTTCACTTGGTAGTTGAATATTTACTTTTCCCACACCGACCATTGCCTTGATGTTGCATGGTTCAGCCATTTTATCAGAAAACGACAGATTCAATGTCCCATAATTGGATTCAAAAATCATTTCTTTTGCATTGGTAAAATTGAGGTTGTCAGCTTCTAGATTTCCCATATTGATGGCTACGGAAAGTGTATCCATTTTTACGGAATTGGCAAAGTTTTTACTGTAGTCAAGTTTGATGTCTGCACTTGTGGATTTGATCATGCAGTTGGATATAGGCAAATGGGATAAATCCAATGAAGCATAGCCAATCCCAAAATAAAAATGGAGATTATAAAGATTGTGTGAGTTTAGACCTACATCCCATTTGTGGTCAAAGTCCTCATTAGAGCTGGAAAAAAGCTTATAGGAAAGACTTTTTCCAAGGTTTTCAGACTCGACATTTCTGTGAGAAAGATTTGCAAATAGCACATCTTCCTTAATTCTATATGAAAATGAAGGAAGGATATTCACTTTATTGAGTTCTGAATGGATCGTCAAGGGACCTTCAATCTGAGCTCTTTTAATGTCAGATGTTCCTTTGTAAACGTTGAAATCTAAGTATACAAGGTTGTAGCCGTTTTTCTCTTCGACTTTGAACTCCTTAGTAATTTGGGCATCGGACCAAGACGTACTTCCCAGAACCAATCCAATTAGTAAGCAAAATTTGTTCAACATACGGTAAGGTTACGGCGATCGGTTTAAAAGGTTATTAAAGGTATAAAAAAAGCCGGATTTTCATCCGGCTGCAAGTTTTTTAGAAAAATTCTTTCATTTTGTCAAAGAAGCTTTTCTCTGATTTTCCAGGATCTGGCTTGAAGTTATCTGAGTTTTGGAGGCTTTCAAGAATCTGCCGCTCGTCCTTGGATAGTTGTTTTGGAGTCCATACATTGACTTGGATCAATTGATCTCCTCTGCTATAACCATTGATATCTTTTATCCCTTTTCCTTTCAACCTAAGCATTTTACCACTTTGGGTTCCTGCATCAAGTTTTATTTTTACTTTTCCTTCAATAGTAGGGACTTCTATCTGTGAGCCCAAGGCTGCATCTATGAAACTGACATACAATTCAAAGATGACGTCATTTCCGTTTCTTTGGAGGACTTCATCTTCGATCTCCTCGATCACGATCAATAAATCACCTGGAACACCACCTGCTGTTTCATTTCCTTTTCCGGACATGCTGAGCTGCATTCCGTCAGCTACACCTGCAGGGATATTGATAGATATGACTTCTTCTTTGAGAATAAGTCCTCTGATATCTGCCTCAGCAGGTTTTTTGTCTACTATTTGACCATTTCCTCCACATACGTGGCAGGCGCTGGCAGAAACCATCTGGCCCAGCATGGTATTGACGACTTTTTTTATTTGTCCCGAACCTTGGCAGGTTGAACAGTTTTTGAATGTAACGCCATCGGCAATTACATGACGTTTTACTTTGATTTTTTTCTCAACTCCGTTGGCTATCTCTTTCAGGTTCATTTTTAATTTTACCCTGAGATTTGTTCCTTTTTTCACCCTTCTTCCACCTCTTCCTCCACCAAAGAATGAATCAAATCCGCCGCCGCCAAATATGTCTCCAAATTGGGAAAAAATATCATCCATGTTCATTCCTCCACCACTGTAGCCACCATTTCCGCCAAGTCCCTGATGTCCAAACTGGTCGTATCTTTGACGTTTTTCAGGGTTGCTTAAGACTTCATAGGCTTCAGCAGCTTCTTTGAATTTGTCTTCGGCCTCAGGATTGTCCGGGTTTTTGTCAGGATGGTATTGGATTGCAAGCTTTCTATAAGCTTTTTTTATTTCATCGGGAGTTGCACTTTTACTAACTCCCAAAATTTCATAATAGTCTCTTTTAGCCATATTCCTGTCTTATGCTCCGATTACCACTTTAGCAAATCTGATGACTTTATCTCCGAGGACATATCCGTTTTCAATAACGTCAATGACTTTTCCTTTCATTTCCTCACTTGGGGAAGCTATTTGGGTAATTGCTTCCTGGGTTTCTGCATCAAAAGGCTTTCCTGTCAGATTATCCATCGGCTTAAGCCCTTTTTGCTCTAATATTCTTAATAATTTATGGAAAACAAGCTGGTTTCCTTCTCTAACTTTTGAGGCTTCGGTTTCTTTTTCATGTGCTTTGAAAGCCCTTTCAAAGTCGTCTACAACAGGAAGTATTTCTGTCATCAAATCTTCTGAAGCAGTTTTGATCAGGTCAATTCGTTCTTTTGAAGTTCTCCTTCTGTAATTTTCAAATTCAGAGTAAAGCCTCAAATATTTGTCTTTCAGTTCAGCTACCTCCTTTGTAAGTTTATCTTCTTGGGAAGTATTGCTTTTTTCTGAATTTTCTTTTTGCGCCTCATTTACAACTTGTTCCTCTTTCATTCCCTGTTCATCGGAAGCGATCTGATCCTCATTGAATATTTGTTTTTCCTCCATTTTATTTCTCAAAATTTGACTTTTTATACTTTATCAATTTGTTTGCCAAGGGCTAATGACTGACAACTTGACATTTACTGGACATTTATGGCCTGCCAAAGCATATCCTTCAATTTGTCAAGATTATATCCTGAAACTGAGGAGATGAAAATTGAATCCAAATCTTTAGGAACATCTTTCTTCATCTGTCCGATCAATTCATCGTCGAGCATGTCAGCCTTTGTTATGGCCAATAACCTCTTTTTATCCAAAAGCTCGGGATTGTATTTCTGCAATTCGCCAAGAAGTATTTTGTATTGGTTTTTGATGTTGTCAGAATCGGCAGGTATCATAAACAACAAAATTGAGTTTCTCTCAATATGTCTTAAGAATCTCAATCCAAGTCCCTTTCCTTCTGCAGCACCTTCAATAATTCCCGGAATATCTGCCATTACAAAAGACTTTTCGTCTCTGTAGGGAATGACACCGAGATTAGGGACCAAGGTGGTAAAAGGATAGTCACCGATTTCAGGCCTTGCCGCAGATATACTTGATAGTAGAGTTGATTTTCCCGCATTTGGAAAACCGACCAATCCTACATCAGCTAAAAGTTTGAGTTCAAGAATAATCCATTCTTCAATTCCCTCTTCGCCAGGTTGGGCAAAATGTGGGGCTTGGTTGGTGGCTGTTTTGAAATGGTCATTTCCTAGACCACCCCTTCCTCCACGTGTAAGGATCACTTCCTGTCCTTCTTCGGTGATTTCAAACCTAGTTTCAAAAGTTTCAGCATCTTTGGCAATAGTACCAAGTGGAACTTCCAAAATTACATCCTTCCCATCTCTTCCTTTTCTTCGCCCACCTTCGCCGCCTTTTCCTTCCTCAGCGATTACATGTTTTTTGTATTTCAAATGGAGTAATGTCCATACCTGGGTGCTTCCTTTTAATATGATGTGTCCTCCTCTCCCCCCATCACCCCCGTCAGGACCTCCTTTGGGTACATGTTTTTCTCTTCGAAAATGCACTGAACCTGCTCCGCCCGCACCTGATCTGGAACAGAATTTTACGTAATCTATAAAGTTGGAATCTGCCACTTTTTCTAAAGGTTTTAAACAAAAATGGCTAAGCTTGAAGGCTTAGCCGGATAATCTTCCCTGCAAAGGTAAGAAATATTCAGAATTAGTATTGGTCAATCACTTTTGTAATGTCAGCAAAAATTCCTTCTATAGTTCCGACACCATTAATTTTGGTGAATTTTCCTTGCTTTTCATAGTATTCAGCTACAGGAAGTGTCTCATCGAGATATACCCTTATCCGGGTCTCAATTTTTGATTCATCCTGATCATCAGTTCTCCCTGAGGTTTTTCCCCTTTCTCTGATTCTTTCTTTCAATATGTCTTCGGCCACATCCAAGGCAATCATACCCGAAATTTTAATATTGTTTTTTTCCATTAATCTGTCCAATGCTTCTGCCTGAGCTACAGTTCTGGGAAATCCATCAAAAATAAATCCGTTTGTTTCAGGTGTATTTGCTATTTTATCATCCACCATACTGATGACTACTTCATCCGGAACGAGTCTGCCTTCATCCATATATTTTCTGGCAAGCTTTCCGAGTTCTGTTCCTTCTCCAAGGTGTTTTCTAAACAAATCCCCTGTGGATAAATGGGTGAGGTTATATTTTGATATAATGTTTTCGCTTTGGGTTCCTTTGCCTGCCCCCGGAGGGCCAAATAATACAATATTGAGCATATTCTGATTTAGTTAATATGATTATATTTATTTCAATTGATAGAGTTCCGGAAGATTTCTTCCCAATCCGTCAAAGTCCATTCCGTATCCTACCACAAACTTATTTGGAATTTCAAATCCGATATAATTTATTTCCATGGGATATTTAAGAGCTTCAGGCTTTAATAGCAATGTTGCTATCGCGATTTTTTTTGGATGCTCTTTTTGGACCATCTCTAAGAGATGGGTCATGCTTAACCCTGTATCAATAATATCCTCTACAATAATAATAGACCTGTTTTTCAAATCAATATCTAGACCCATAAGGTTTTTGACATTTCCGGTAGAGCTTGTTCCCGAATAAGAAGAAACTTTGACAAAACAGACTTCCATAGGTGTGGATATAGATTTTACCAAATCAGACAAAAACATAAAGGAACCATTGAGAACTCCAAGCAAAACAGGACAGTCCTCTTTGAAATCCTTCGATATTTCATTCCCGATTTCTTCAACCCTCTTCTTCAAAGAATTGGCAGTAATATATGGAACAAATATTTTTTCTTTAATTGATATCATAGGATCAAATAAAAATGCCCTTTTTTCAAGGGCAGGGCAAATATAAAAAAAAAAGATTCCTCTCCATCTATTTAATTGTTAATCCTATAATCGTTTCATCAAATATTTATACAAGTCCACCATGTTTTGAAGGTCTTTTAATGAAACTTTTTCTTGAGGAGTATGTACATTATCCTCAGGGGCTCCGATAAAGCACCAATCAATAGGATAGGGTGAAAATTGGATCTCTCGACCATCACTTCCACCGCTTCCTTCAACTTCCAGTTGATAAGGAATACCACTCTCCTCTGCAAGACTCAGTATTTTTTCGAGAAATTTTTTTCTGGGGATAAATTTATCCCGCAAAGAAATCGCAACCCCATTGTGATGCTGAACACCTTCAGTGACCCATGTGATATCAGAAATCAAGGCGAATTTGATCGGTTCATTTTCGTTTATAAATCTTAGCAAATAGGGAACACTTCCACCTCCATGTTCCTCATAAGTCGAAAATGCAACCCATCCATTTTCTAATTCCTCGCATAATTTCAGACAATTGTAAATCCCAAGTCGGTTGTCTAAATAAGCTGCTTGGATAAATTCATCGTCAATAGTGATGGATTGTTCAAAGGAAAGTAAGGTGCCCCGGTCTATTGCCCTTGGGAAATCATGAAAGGCAAAATCGTCATTCAATATTATTTTGCATGAAATTGGTCCAAGACTATCATGCCCAATAAGTCTAGTTCCTTGTTCAATTTCAGGGCCTCCTATTGGGATAAGCTGATTTTCATATCTTGTGGAAAACCCGATTGTATCTATATGAGAAAATACAGCGCCCGTCGGTTTTCCAAATTTAAGTAACAGACAGTCATGGAAATCCTCTCCAAAATATACCTCAGGCTGAACCTTCCAATGATCTTTGCGTTTCCATATATATTCAATGAGAAAATCTGTCATTGGTGATTCATTTCCCGAAACGCTGTTTATCTCTAAAAGATCAATCAATAATTTTGACATGATTTTATGTATTTTGCATCGTTCTAAATTGTAAATTCATTAAAAATCAAAAAGAATTTTGGTATAGTTTTAAAATATTAATATACATTTGTGAATAGTTAAAAGTTTATAAATTTGCAGTCAAATCAATTAAACACCTAAAAATCTGAACAAAAAATTTTTTATTATGAAAAAAATATTACTATCTACAATTATGGCGGGCTGTTTAGCTTTAGGAGTTAACGCCCAAGACGACTATAACAAGTGGTCTTTAGAACTCAATGGAGGTTTCAACAAACCGATGGCTCCTTTGTCACCTGGATATTTCTCACCTACATTAAATCTTGGTCATATCGACTTTGGTGTAAGGTATATGTTCAATGACAAATTTGGTGCAAAATTGGATTATGGCTTGGGTTCATTCAGTGAATCCGGAAAAGACAACAATCCTGCATTTTCTACTAGTTACTACAGGTTAAACCTTCAAGGTATCGCCAACTTAGGTAGAATAATGAAATTTGAATCATTTACTAGAAGAGTAAACTTGCTTGGTCATTTAGGCGCAGGTATCGGTCAGGTTAGACATGATGGTCCTCCAATTACATTCGATGATAATGTTTACAACATCATCACAGGGTTAACCACTCAGATTAAACTCTCTGAGAAAATTGCTCTGACAGGAGATATCAGTACAATCCTTAATGGTAGACAAACTGTTACTTTTGACGGTAATACCAACATTGGTCCATCATTGGACAATGGTTTCTATGGTACTAACGGAACTTGGTGGACAGGAACTCTTGGTTTGACCTTCTATCTTGGGAAAAGTGCAACACATGCAGATTGGTATGTGGAAGCTGATAAATATGCTACAAAAGCAGAATTGGCTCAACAAATCGGTGAGATCAAGGATATGCTTAAAGATTCTGACGGTGATGGTATTCCTGATTATTTAGATAAAGAACCAAATACTCCATCAGGCGCAAGAGTTGATTCTAACGGTAGAACAATTGATTCTGACGGTGATGGTATTCCTGATCATTTGGATAAATGTCCATTTGCTCCAGGCCCTGCTTCTAACAATGGTTGCCCAATCGAGCAAGTAAAAGAAGAAGTTGATTTCTTCAAGAGAGCTATAAATGAAAATTATGTTAACGTTTACTATGCTTTCGATTCAGCTAAACCACTTGGATTTTCTGCTTCTTCTGTGAATTATGTTTCTAATTTCTTGAAAAGAAATCCAGGAGTTAAATTGGAAGTCAAAGGATTTGCAGATGAATTAGGTCCTGAAGATTACAACATGAAGTTGTCAGAAAGACGTGCTAAAGCTGTATATGATCTTTTGATCGCAGCAGGTATTGATGCATCAAGACTTTCTTACAAAGGTTACGGTGAAGACACTAGTGTAGACAAAAACTCAGCTGACGCAAGACAATTGTCCAGAAGAGCTAGTTTTGAAGTTAAATAATCTCATCTAATAACATTCAAAGCCCGATTCCTAGAATCGGGCTTTTTTTTTGACTATATTTTAAAATTCACCGCTTAATGGTTGTTTTATTTATTGTGACATTTAACCTGACCAAAATAAAATTCTTGCATTATGTTTATTTTAGAAAAAAATAATAGTGTGGCCAACCACTTTCTCGCTGAACTCAGAGATAAAAATCATCAAAAAGACAGGTTAAGATTTAGGAGGAATCTCGAAAGATTGGGGGAAATAATGGCCTACGAAATTTCGAAAACATTGACTTATCGGGAAGTTTATGTTGAAACTCCTTTAGGAACAAAAAAATCACGTTTGATCCTAGAACAACCAATCCTCATATCCGTTATGAGGGCTGCACTTCCTTTTTACCAAGGATTTTTAAATTTTTTTGATCTAGCTGACAGCGGATTTATAGGGGCTTATCGAAAGGAGGAGGAAAATGTAAATGAAGGAATTGAAATAGAGTATTTGTATCAGGCGACTCCTGATATCAATAACAAGAATCTAATTTTGGTTGATCCAATGTTGGCAACCGGAAAATCAATTGTCAAGACTATTGAAAATCTACAAATAAAAGGGATTGCTCAAAATATTCATATTGTAAGTGTAATTGCTGCACCGGAAGGTGTTAGGTATGTTAATGAAAATGTCAAAATTCCATTCAAATTATGGATTTGCTCTTTAGATGAACGTCTAAATGAGAAATCATATATTATTCCAGGCCTTGGAGATGCTGGAGATCTTTGCTTTGGAAATAAAATCTAATCAATAGATGATTTATTTGTTTTTATGTCTAGGCTTAATAATTCTATTAGGTGGAGGAAAGTTTTTAGTGGATGGAGCGTCCTCGTTGGCACTTAAGTTTGGCTTAAGCCAGGGATTTATCGGACTTACAATTGTCGCTTTTGGAACATCCGCTCCTGAACTTTTAGTAAGTATCAATGCTGCCTTGGATGGTAAAAGCGATATTGCAATTGGGAATGTTATAGGTTCTAATATTGCAAATATTTCCTTGGTCTTGGGGATCAGTGCAACTTTGTTTCCGATCAAAATAAATTCTTCTGTTTTCAAAGTTGATTATTTGGTACTCATAATGAGTTCAATTATTTTTTATCTTCTATCTTATAATGGTGTTATTTCAAGTATTGAAGGACTTGTGCTTCTGCTGATTCTTTTTTTAATAAATCTTTATTTTTTTTATAAATTGAGTAAACCAAACCTCAGTGAATTGGAAAGTGATTTGATCTTACCATTACCGGTTTGGAAATCCCTTCTTTTTCTTGGTTTAGGTATTATTGGACTTTATTACGGTGCTGATTTGTTTGTTGAAAGTGCTGTTGTAATTGCTTCTGTTTTTGGAGTGAGTGAAAGGATTATTGGAATTACTGTAATAGCCATTGGCACTAGTTTGCCTGAAATGGCCACTTCAATTATCGCAGCCATCAATAAAAAAACCGATATTGCTGTTGGGAATATTCTTGGAAGCAATATCATGAATATTCTGGCTATAATTGGGGCGACTGCAGTCATTAGCCCTATTCCTGTTTCTGAAGGTTTCCTTAACCAAGATTTTTTCTGGATGTTGGGATTTACATTTATTTTATATCCCATTTTGAGAACAGGTAACAGGGTTTCCAGAATTGAAGGTGTTTTCCTGTTTATAGGCTATTTCACTTACATTTTCATTATTTTATGACAAACTATATTTTGAAATTTCTTGGGATTTATGTTGCCTGTCTTTTCAAATTCATATCAGGACCAGTTTTGGGTGCTGCGGCAGGTTTTTCTTTGGTTGAGATAGTCTTGGTTTCGGTTGGGGGTATGATGACCACAGTGGTATCATTGACCTATGTCGGGGATTGGTTTAAATCCTATTGGGACTTAAAAATTTCACCCAATAAAAAAAGATTTTCCCCAAGGTCACGGAAAATTGTAAGGGTATGGAGAAAGTTTGGTCCCATCGGTGTCGCTGTATTCACGCCTATTTTTCTAACTCCTATTGGGGGAACCATTGTAATGAATGCATTCAATGTAGATAAAAAGAAAATTATTCTTTACATGTCCATCAGTGCTTTCTTTTGGGCGTTTGTTCTTGGAGGTTCAATAAATTGGATATTGAGCATCCCTTTCTTTGATACTTTACTCCGCTGAATGCTCATCAGGCAGGACTTCAATATCCTGAATCAAAACACGTTTTGATATTTCCTGTCCTGTAAGTGTTGCCGCCAAGCCACCCATTGCGGTTTCTTTATATCTACTTTCCATACTTGATCCGATTTCGCCCATTGCTTCGATGCACTCATCGACAGGAATGACAGAACTAACAGCAGCAATTGCAATTTGGGCTGAACTGAATGCAATGGCTGCGGCACTAGCATTTCTGACTACACAAGGAACTTCGACCAATCCTGCCACAGGATCACATACAAGTCCGAGCATACATTGGATGGTAATGGCCACTGCATTGAAGACCTGATCAATTGTTCCCCCAAGACAATATACAATTGCACCTGATGCCATTGCAGCAGCTGAACCGGTTTCGGCTTGACAACCGCCCACTGCACCGGCCAAACTCGCTTTCTGTTCGATAATTAAGGCAATACCTGCCCCAACCAATAATCCTTCTATAATCTTTGAATCAGAAAGTCCATGAATTTCCTGTAGTGTGTACAAAGTTCCCGGTAAAATACCTGATGCACCTGCCGTCGGTGCAGCAACAACCCTTCCCATACAAGAATTGACTTCCTTGGCTGCTAAAGCTCTTGAGATCAGCTTTTGAAAATCTGTTGATAAAACAGCAAGAGGAAAATTAAATACTTTTTTTGCACCGTTATTGATCATTCCGGATCTTGAAGTCATATCAGTAACCAATCCTGTGTCTACAGCCTCTTTCATGACATTGTAGGCTCTTTGCAAACCTGCCAATATTTCTTCTTCAACTCCGTTTTTTTGAGAAATTTCGAAATCAATAACAGCCTGGTGTAAGCTGATTTGATTTTTTTCACAATGGGATTTCCACCCAACAAAACTATCAAACAAGAATCGCATATAATATTTGGGCTATAGTATGGACAAATTTGTACAAACAATCCAATAAAACAAAAGCCCCCACAGTAAGTCTGCAGAGGCTTGTTGAATTTTGGATTTTTTACTTACCTGACATTGGTAACCGTGACCTTAAAAATCATGGGCTCAAATGGCCTGGCGATTTGTGTCAAGAACCCTTTGTCAAACAAATCTTTTCTGATAGTAAATGGGAACACTTGTGCAGAGACCCCGAATCCTAAATGGGAGGGAATGATTACTTCGATTTCCTGACCCTTTTTCAAACCTTTTAAACTTAGATTTAAAAATTTTGGATTGGATTCACTTCCTACGGTAACTTGAAAAGGCGTCGTTCCAATTGACTGGGCAAAGGGAGTTTGACTGTCTAGCTGAAGGATCTTATATGTAAAATTAATAATGTCTCCATTTACAGTAACTTTACTTTCAGGATCACCTGTCTTGATAGTTTTTACGTAAATACTGTCTGCTGTTTTTATGATTCCCTCCAGATTTTTTTCTAAAATATAATCCAAAATCATTTCCTCCTCGATTTCCTTGATTTCATTGCTGGTATAGGTTTCCGCGTATTTTACTTTTATCACAAGATTGGAATTGGCAAGTATCAGTTGCTGGTAACTGTACTCCTGGTAGGCGAGATAGGAGGGGACATAAAGTGTAAATGATTCCCCTGTTTTAGCAAGTCCTGAACCAAAATTGATTGCCCGAGGAATCAATCCTCCCTCGGTATACCTAAATATTCTCGGAGGTTTAGTTTCATCAGTATAATCCTCGATCAATTGACCATCAATGGTTTTGATTTCATAATATACACCAATGTTATCATTGTTAACGATCTGATTCCCAGTTTCATTCGAGATGTCTTTTTTATAGAAATAACCCACTTGGGTCTCTATGGCATCAATATTATTGCTAGAAAGATAATCAGACAAGATCTTGTCGTCTCTTTCTATCGCAATCTGTAAATCTGACTCAACTTCCGGAAAACATCCTGAAATACCTACCAGCAATCCAAGCATGACAGGTAATATAATTTTTCTAATCATTGTTATTCTTTTTATTTTTTAATTGAAAGTTTATTCTAAGATTTATGCCTCCGATTGAGAATTGTTGGTTTGTAAAGGTTTGGTTTCCAAGAGCGATTTTATAAAAAGGTTCTATGGAAAGAAATGTCCCATTTTTAAGGTTTTGCTCAAATCCTACTCCAAAATTCAACATCCGCCCCGTATCAATGCCGCTTTCTTGGGAATCAGGTTCTAAGGTTTGGGTAATAGTCTCAACTGCTTGTTGGCTATTTGCAAAATTAGAGGTTGCAATATTGGCAGTGCTGAAAGTGGTGACATCCTGCTGATTGAGATATACCATATTGGACACACCCGAAATCAAATAAAGGTCAGATTCTTTTTTCTCAAAGACTTTGTATTTAAGGTTCAATGGAATTTCCAATTGTCCAAAACTTAATTCCCGGGAGGAGTTGATTACGTTTCCGGTAAATGAAGCAATTTTCATGTCAAAATTTTCCAAAGCATTTGGATTGCTTGCCAACATTGGACTTGAATTTGAATTTGGCGAAATATTTTGTCTTGCATATGCCAAACCCACATCAAACTTAAGTTTTTTGGATATTGAAAATTCGGACATCAGTCCGGCTCCCATGTTGATGCTTTGGGTTGAATTGGAAATGGTCTGTGGTGCAACCAAAACCCCTAGTTTAATGGGTTCCTTTCCAAATGAGTTTTTTTCAACCTCATTTTCTTTCAAAGCTATTGCCTTTTCACTTTTCCATTCTTCGATTTGCACGATGGCCTCTTCTTGGGTCATTTCTTCACTTTCGCTTTTTCCTATCGGCTCTGAGGAGGTTTTTGGAGTATTTGAAAAGTTGGAATTCCCTTCTGTTTTTTGTTCAGGCAATAGGGTGCTTTTTATTTTTTCAGCTAAAAAGGTATCTTTTTTTGCAGCCTCTTTTTTTGTTGCTGTGATATTGGATAGAGGAGGAGCTTTATATGCAGCCTTGTTTTTTGTCCCAAAATCTTCATTTATATCTTTATTTTTTGATTGATCGGTATCAGGCAAATCAATGGGAGAATGGATTTCTTCTGAAATTGCCGTATTTTTTTCTTCAGGTTTATCTTCTTCTTTGAGGGTAATCAGGTTTGGAGTTTGGTTTGTCGTTTGTTGAATTGGGGTAAACAAGGAATTCAATGTGATTCCCAAAAGTATTGTCGCTGCGATACCTGAAGCCCATTTTATCCAAAAGAGCATTGGTTTGGCTTCTTTTTTGAAATAAATTTTTGAAAATTTATCCCATTCAGAAGCATCAAATATTTCCTCTTTTTCACTTAAAGAGGATTTGATTTTGTTTACAAGTTTTTTATCGAATTGCTCCCGCATTTTTGATTTGATTTAACTCCAGGATTTTTTCTCGCAATTTCTTTTTTGCCCTTGCCAAATAGGTTCTCGATGTACTTGAAGGAATTCCCAATTGTTCGCTGATTTCGTTATGAGAATACCCTTCTATTTCGTACATATTGAAAATTATTCTTAAGATTTCAGGAAGATCCCTTAAAACTCCGAGAATATCATCGGCTGAAAGTTGGTCTATGATATCAGGATCAAGTGTTTCTGTATCGGCTTTTTCGATATCCATTACAGCTGTATGTTTTATGTTTTTCCTGTAATAGTCGATCGAAGTATTGATCAGAATACGTCTTAACCAACCTTTGAAAGAGTTTTGGTTGTCATATTGACCAATCTTATCAAAAGCTTTCATAAAGCTGTCGTTGATGATTTCACACGCTTCCTCTCTGGAATTTGAATACCTTAAAGCTACACTCATGGCATAGCCATAGAACTGCTTATAGAGCATTTCTATGGACTTTCTGTTTCCATTTTTTGCTTCTTGGATAAGGTGTTTTTCCAAAGATTATTGCTTTTTATTAAGCCTTCTCTTTTAAAGACGGCCCGTGTTTGTAAAATGCGACACCAAGGTTAAAAATTATTGTACACCAAACAGACTTAAATTTCCCGACAAGGGTTTCGGATGGAACTGATTTTGTATGACTGAAAAGCAAAGTTAATTCTATTATTGAAGAAAAATTTTTGTCAGCATCTTATAAAGTAGCCATTTTAGGGAAATCCGAAATAAAAACGCTTCAATTACTTACTAAAGTTATTTGTAAAGTTCTATTCAAAGATTTCTTGATATGTAACTTTTTATCATTGCCTTAAACTCTTACTTTTATATTTGGTTAAAAACTTACTTAAAAAGTTTCCGTTTAATCGTTAACCTCGTTGAAATGAAAAAAATCGCCTATATATCAATTTTCTTCTTTTTTGTTTCAGCTTCCGTTGTCCTCGCCCAAAGAGAGGATGCAGGAAATTATGAATATGACAGAGAAGTCCTTTTTGGAATCAATAAAAATACCAATGGAGGTTTGATTGGGGGCTTTGTTTTGAAAATGGGATATAGGATAGATGAAACCAATTTTCATTTTTTTGGTCTTGATCTAGTAAATGTCAAAAACCCAAAAGAAGTCAGATATTCTACTGTTTTGGGAAATTCATATATTTTCGGAAAATCAAACTACCTATATTCAATCAGACCCTATTATGGCCGGGAATTGATTGTATTCAAAAAAGCACCACAGCAAGGGGTTCAGGTTTCGCTTTTGGGAGCTATTGGACCCACTATCGGTATTATTGCACCTTACTATATTGAATACGCCATCAATAGGTTGGAGACAGTCAGAGAGCAATTTGATCCTGAAGTCCATCAAAGCAGATTCAATATTTTGGG
The DNA here is from genome assembly GCF_024813435.1 of Aquiflexum gelatinilyticum. NCBI lineage: Bacteria > Pseudomonadati > Bacteroidota > Cytophagia > Cytophagales > Cyclobacteriaceae > Aquiflexum > Aquiflexum gelatinilyticum. The sequence continues at coordinate 95,476 of NZ_JANAEZ010000004.1, read as the reverse complement.
ACCTGGAAGGGTATTCGAAGGGATTGGTGGATCCGATATAGCTTTTGGTGGAAATGCGAAAGCAGCAGTACTTTTTGAGTTTGGTGTATTTAAATCAAATGTGACAGGTTTGGAACTTGGATACCAATTGGAAGGTTTTACCAAAGAAATCCCGCTGATGCCAACTGTTGAAAATCGTCAGGTATTTCAATCAGTTTACTTCACGTTTTTCTATGGGTTCAGGAAATAGATCCTTTACTGGGTTTAATCATCTCCAGAACTTAATTTCGCATTCCTAATTTTAAGATCATGATCGAATTACCAATAATTTCCGAAGAGGCAACCAAAAGAAAAAAACCTGATTGGTTGAGGGTAAAGTTGCCTATTGGAAAGGAATATGCCAAAGTCAGAAAACTTGTTGACGAACATAAACTCCATACGATCTGCGAAAGCGGTAACTGTCCAAACATGGGTGAATGTTGGGGAGCCGGGACAGCTACCTTTATGATTTTGGGAAATGTCTGTACCAGATCCTGCTCGTTTTGTGCAGTTGCCACAGGAAGACCACCTGAATATGATACTGACGAACCAAGAAGGGTGGCAGAAGCCATCAAGTTGATGGGAGTTAAACATGCTGTAATTACTTCGGTAAATAGGGATGAACTCAAAGATAAAGGTTCTGAGATTTGGTATCAGACTGTGGTCGAAACGAAAAAATTATCCCCTCAGACTACTATTGAAACCCTTATCCCCGATGTCAAATCCAATTGGGATGCATTGTATAGAATGATCAGTGGTGGGCAAGAAGTGGTTTCCCATAATATGGAAACGGTGGAGGCTCTTTACCGAAGGGTGAGACCGCAGGCAAAATACAGTCGATCTTTGGAACAGATCAAATTGACCAAGGAGTATGGGAAAAGAACCAAAACCGGGATTATGCTTGGTTTGGGTGAGAGCAAAGAGGAAGTTTACAAAGCGATGGATGATCTTGCCGAACACGGGTGTGACATTCTGACACTCGGTCAATACCTTCAGCCTACCAAAATGCATATTGAAGTGGCGGAATTTATCCATCCTGATTTATTTGCTCATTATAAAGAAGAAGGATTGGAAAGAGGGATAAAATATGTCGAATCGGGGCCATTGGTGAGGTCTTCTTACCACGCTGAGAGACATGTCAATGTATAAAATCAAAAAGAGGATGAGAACAAAATCCCATCCTCTTTTTTTTAAAATCTGATTTTTTATCTCAAGTATGCGGAAAGCATCCACACGGTTTTTTCTTTTGCAGTTATATAATCGCTCATCAACGAAACAGTACCTTCATCACCTTGGTCTGTTGCTGCTTCTAAGGCTTCTCTTTCAAGTTTCAAAAGGGTGTTAAGGTTATCTCTGACGATCTCCACCATTGTTTTTGAGTCTTGTACTTTTTTAGCCTCTTTGATTTCTGAGTTTTCAATGTACTCTTCGTAAGAGGAAAAAGGCCTTGCCCCTAAAGTCAAAATCCTTTCGGCAGTTTCATCAACCCCAAGGTTGGCGACATTATATAACTCTTCAAATTTGGCATGCAACTCGAAGAAATTAGGTCCGGACACATTCCAGTGGAAGTTCCTGAGGTTTTGATAGTATACCTGATAATTTGCAAGGAGGACATTAAGTTTCTTTACCAAGACCTTGCTTTCTTTTATTTCTAATCCTATATCGTTTGTGCTCATAATATTTATATTTATGGTTAGTTATATAAGTAGTTGTACAAAAATGAAGCCACAGAAGGTAATCAAGTAATTTTGTCAGATTGATAATATCTATCGCAAAATTGTGTTTTCTATAACAAAACCTTCAGTCCATTTAATCACACCCCATGCGGAATACACTTCAGGATATTGGAATTTTGGATTTTTACCAAAACAAAAACCGTATCAAATGGCTCATATTTATCAGTTCTGTTGTGATCAGCTTTGGATCTATTTACTACACCAATATTTTGGTGGAGGAATTGAAGGATAGAGAAAAGCGTCAGATTGAACTCCTAGCAAGAGCACTTGAATATGCGTCAAGTGCTTCTATTGATGCGGAAAATCTAAGCTTTATCACCTCTGAGATCATTCAACAAAACAACTCTATTCCGGTCATAGTGGTAGATGCCAACGGCAATCCTACTGACCACAAGAACATCAAATTCAAGAAAAATGCCAATCAAGAAGAAATTGATAAAGTCTTGAGAGCTGAACTTGAAAAAATGAAGCAAGAGTATGAACCTATCAGAGGTGAGGAGTATTTGGTGTTTTATAGAAACTCTGAGCTTTTGACTTCTTTGAAGTTTTATCCCTACGTCCAGTTATCAGTTATTTTGGTGTTTGGGGTTCTTGCTTTTGCTGTTTTCAACCAATCAAAAGTTGCTGAACAAAACCGGGTTTGGGCAGGATTGACCAAAGAAACGGCACATCAATTAGGGACGCCGATTGCTTCCTTGATGGCATGGATGGATTACCTCAAAAATTCACCTATTTGGGAAGAAAATAAAGAGGTCATCCAAGAGATGGACAAAGATGTGGTCAAATTGAGGATGGTCACGGAGCGGTTTAGCTCGATAGGGAGTACGCCTTCAATTCAGCTTGAAAATGTATTTTCGGTAGTGGATGAGGCCATCAGTTACCTCCGTCCTCGGATTTCTACCAAAGTGGACATTCAAGTCAACGGTTATGCTGATAACATCGAAGCGATGCTTAACAAATCGCTTTTTGAATGGGTAATAGAAAACATTGTAAAAAATGCCGTGGATGCCATGAAGGGACAAGGGAGCATTTCGATAGATATTGTCAAGGAAAGTGAAAAGTTTGTGTTTGTGGATATCACTGATAATGGGAAAGGCATGGACAAAGGCATGTTCAAAAAGGTTTTCAATCCGGGATTTACAACAAGAAAGAGAGGTTGGGGCCTTGGACTGACCCTTGCCAAAAGAATCATCGAAGGTTATCATAAAGGGAAAATTTTTGTCAAGCAATCAGAGTTGGGAGTGGGTACTACCTTTAGGATTATTCTACATGGAAGCAAAGAAGGCATTCAGGGATTCAAACAGGAGGATTTTTTGGGTCAGAAAGTTTGAATTTTGCTTTTGGTTTATTGTCCATATCTGATTTTAAGTTCATCTTCAATTTTGAAAGTAGTATTCCAAATTATTCAAAACTTCTGTTTCAAAATTAGTATCTATGAATATCCAATATCCATGAATATCTTTTACAAGAAATAGATTAATTTTTTGATCATTTAAAGCAATCCAAAATTCCATATTCAACTTTTAAACTTTCCACCCTTCCAACCTTGGAATTAAAAGCCTACCTTTGCAGGCTGAAAAATTACAGAATCAGGACTTTACATGAGTTTGACTAAGGAAATACAAAAGAGAAGGACATTTGCCATCATTGCCCACCCTGATGCGGGAAAGACCACTTTGACTGAAAAGTTGCTGCTTTTTGGAGGAGCGATCCAGACTGCGGGTGCGGTGAAATCCAACAAAATCGACACTGCTACTAAATCCGATTGGATGGAAATAGAAAAGCAAAGAGGTATCTCTGTGGCTACCTCTGTGATGGGTTTTGAATATCAGGGTGTCAAAATCAACCTGTTGGATACGCCAGGTCACCAGGATTTTGCGGAAGATACATACCGGACTTTGACAGCTGTCGATTCGGTCATCATGGTCATCGATTGTGTCAAAGGCGTCGAAATCCAGACCGAAAAACTCATGGAAGTCTGCAGGATGAGAAATACGCCTGTGATCTGTTTTATCAATAAACTTGACCGTGAAGGAAGAGATCCTTACGAGTTGTTGGATGAGGTGGAAGAAAAATTGAACATTCAGGTAAGGCCACTTTCTTGGCCAATCGGAATGGGAAAAGGATTCAAAGGGGTCTACAACCTATATGACAAAAAGCTCAATCTTTTCACTCCAAGTCAGCGGAAACTGAGCGATGCCAGAGAGACGATCCAAAATCTGGAAGACACCAAATTGGATGAATTGATTGGAGGAAATAATGCCAAGCAATTGCGTGAAGATGTGGAATTGATTGAGGGAGTTTATCCTGATTTTGATCCAAAAGAATACCTTGAAGGCAAGGTTGCGCCGGTGTTTTTTGGTTCTGCCGTCAATAACTTCGGCGTCAATGAAATGCTCGATACCTTTATCCGGATCGCCCCTTCACCCATAGGCAGGTATACAGGGGAGCGTGAGGTGAAGCCGGAGGAGCCAAAGTTTTCGGGATTTGTATTTAAAATCCACGCCAATATGGATCCGAACCATAGAAACAGGATCGCTTTCTTGAGGATAGTTTCTGGAAAATTTGAAAGAAACAAACCTTACAACCATGTCCGTGGTCCAAAGCCGCTGCGGTTTTCTAACGTGACCCAATTTATGGCGCAGGACAGAGAGATCGTCGATGAGGCATTTCCAGGTGATATCGTCGGTTTATTTGATACAGGCAATTTGAAAATCGGTGATACGCTGACCGAAGGTGAAAACATGACCTTCAAAGGTATTCCGAGTTTCTCCCCCGAAATCTTCAAAGAAGTCATCAACAAAGACGCCATGAAGACCAAGCAATTGGAAAAGGGTTTGAAGCAATTGATGGAAGAGGGAGTTGCTCAATATTTCACTTACGAAATGGGTAACCGTAAAGTAGTGGGTACTGTGGGTCAGCTGCAGTTTGAGGTGATTCAGTTCAGGTTGAAAAATGAATACAACGCCTCGGTGGAATTTGCGCCGATGAACTTATATAAAGCCTGTTGGATCAGCAGCAAAGACAAAAAGCAGTTGGATGAATTTATCCGGTCGAAGAGCAGGCACATTGCTTATGACAAAGACGGAAAAGTGGTCTTTATGGCTGAATCGAGGGCTTGGCTTCAGATGGTGCAGGACAATTATCCGGAGATAGAATTCCATTTCACTTCCGAATTCTAAATTTAATCCCACAAAGACGCAAAGTTTTTGTTTGTGAATATTTATTAACATTTAATTAAATTTCCCTTCGTGGCTTAGTGTCTTTGTGGGAGAAAAACCTTTAGCTCAAGTTTTATGAAGAAGAAACCATTTTCAGTAGTCTATGAAGACAATCACCTCCTGATAGTCAATAAGGCTGCGGGCGTGCTCGTGCAGGGCGACAAGACCAAGGATAAGACACTGACGGATTATTGCAGGGATTATATAGCCAAAAAATACAACAAACCCGGTGATGTTTTTTTACATCCTGTTCACCGGCTTGATCGGCCTGTCAGTGGATTGGTGGTTTTTGCGAGGACTTCCAAAGGACTCGAGCGCATGATGGAGCTTTTCCGCAAGCGGGACATTCATAAAATATATTGGGCGATAGTAAAAAACAGACCGAAAGAGGAAACCGGGAAACTGACCCATTATCTTGTGAAAGATGAGGTTAAAAACTTCGTAACATCACACGAAAAGGAAGTCGAAGGTTCACAGAAGGCCGAACTCAATTACAAAACCTTGGGCAAATTGAATGACCATTGGCTGTTGGAGGTTCGCCCGGTTTCCGGAAGACCGCATCAGATCAGGGTGCAATTGGCTTCTATGGGCTGCCCGATCAGGGGAGATTTGAAATATGGTTTTCACAAACCCAATCCTGATGCGAGTATCAATCTCCATGCATTTCACTTGGTATTTGTGCATCCTATCAAAAAGGAAAAGATTTTCTTAAGAGCAGCGTTGCCAGAAGAAGCTTTTTGGGAACAATATCTGGAGTTTGAGCCTGTAAGAGGCAAAGACCAGCATTTGGAAAATACTTTTAGTGGGTAAATTGTAGGGATAAAGCAAAAATAAAATTTACCGGATTATGAAAAATTTCCTTTTCCTCCTCCCATTATTTCTTCTTCTTGCCTGTTCACCCAAGCAAGAACCAAAGACCATTTACATAGCCCGCCATGCAGAGAAAATCCTGGAAGGCGATGACCCCGGACTCAGCGTGGCCGGAACAGCCAGGTCCAAAAAACTGGCGCAAATCCTTGAACAAAAAGAAATCCAACACATCTTTAGCACCAATACCATCCGCACCAAAACTACCGCACAGCCTTTGGCGGATGCTAGAGGACTGACTATCGAAATCTATGATGCCAAAAACCATGATGATCTAGTCAGGGAACTGCGGGAAAGAACAGGTAACATCCTTGTGGTCGGCCACAGCAATACAGTCAATCATTTAGCCAATTATTTTGTAGGCTCAGGTCAAAAATACCCCGAGCTTCAGGACATCGAGTATGATTTTATATTCGAAGTTTCTCTAAAGGAAGATGGCAGTACGGTGGAGAGGAAAGTTTTTAAGGATTATTGAAGTTTTTCTACAAATAATTAATATTTCGAAATACTTTTTGGGGTGGCTTAAATCATCCTTTTAAACTTTTTTCAATATTTTACTTTCCCTCTTTTTTCCATTAACTTGGAAAGAAAAATTTTTCGTTATGCATAGGTCAGCTAACCTCAGTAAAATCAAAGACAATCAGGAAAAAATCTGGGATATTGCCATCATCGGTGGAGGTTCTTCCGGTTTTGGAGTCGCCTTGGATGCACTTTCGAGAGGTCTTTCGGTGGTTTTGTTAGAAAAATCGGATTTCGCCAAGGGCACTTCCAGCCGCAGTACCAAGCTCCTTCATGGCGGCGTCCGGTACCTTGCACAAGGGGATATATTATTGGTATTGGAAGCGTTGAAAGAAAGGGGACGGCTCTTGGAAAATGCTCCCCATCTCACCTACAACCAACCTTTTATCATTCCCATTTATACTTGGTTTGACAGGATACAGTATTCTGTCGGTCTCAAATTATACGACCTGATGGCAGGAAAGTGGAGGCTTGGCAAATCGAAGTTTATCAGTAAAACCGAAACTGTCCGAAGGATGCCTCAGATCAAACAGGAGGGACTGAAAGGCGGTGTAGTCTACCATGACGGTCAGTTTGATGATGCCAGAATGATCATTGCTTTGGCACAGACCTGTGACGAACTCGGCGGTTGTGTGTTGAATTATTCCAAAGTAGAATCCCTGACCAAAGATACCAACGGAAAAGTCGATGGTCTAAATTTTATAGACCAATTGGATGGAAGCCATTTACAGATCAAGGCAAGAATGGTGGTGAATGCCACCGGTGTTTTTGCTGACAAGATCTTGAAGATGGATAATCCTGATGCGAGAAAAAGCATACAGCCTAGTCAAGGCATACATTTGGTTTTTGACCAGTCTTTTTTGGGTGGCAAAGATGCTTTGATGATTCCCAAAACTTCTGATGGCAGGGTGTTGTTTGCCGTGCCATGGCATGGGAAGCTTGTCGTCGGGACCACAGATACCCTGAAAGACAAACCCCAATTGGAACCCGAAGCTTTGGAAAAAGAAATTGATTTTGTCCTTGAAACTGCCCAAGCCTACCTGACCAAAAAACCCACCAAGGCTGATATACTTTCTGTTTTTGCCGGATTGAGGCCTTTGGCTGCGCCAAAGGAAGATGGTGCCAAGACCAAGGAGATTTCACGTACACATAAAGTCATTCTTTCAGATTCTAAATTGGTCACCCTGACAGGCGGTAAGTGGACGACTTTCCGTAAAATGGGTGAGGATACCGTAGAATATTTCCCTAGAGTGTCGGGCAAAAATATGTCTGAAAGCAAATCTGCCAATCAAAAACTTCATGGATTCACGATCAAGCCGGATGAAGGGCATATGGCAATCTATGGTTCAGACGCTTTTCAGATCAGGTTTATGCTCAAAGAGCATCCCGAGTGGAGAGAAAAACTGCACCCAAAATATCCTTATACCATCGCCGAGGTGATCTGGATCATTAGAAATGAAATGGCCGTCAAACTGGAAGATGTACTCTCTAGGAGGTTTAGGATTCTTTTGCTTGATGCCAGGGCTGCTATGGAGATGGCTCCAAAAGTGGCGGAGATCATGGCCCAAGACCTTGGTATGGATCAGAATTGGATAGAGGATGAATTGAAGGAATTTAAAAAGACTGCCAATAAATACATCATAAAACCCTAAGCAATGACCCAAAATACCCAGTACATCATGTCCTTGGACCAAGGAACGACTAGTTCACGGTCCATCATTTTTAACAAACAGGGCGAAATAGTAAGTGTTGCCCAAAGAGCTTTCAAACAGCATTTTCCAAAATCCGGATGGGTAGAACATGACCCCATGGAGATTTGGTCCACCCAATCTTCGGTTTTGGCAGAGTCCTTAGCCAAAGGTGGTATCAAAGCCAAAAATATTGCTGCCATTGGAATCACCAACCAAAGGGAAACCACTATTATTTGGGATAGGAAAACAGGAAAACCCATCTACAATGCCATCGTGTGGCAGGATCGCAGGACCTCGGCCTATGTTGACCAACTCAAAGCAGAGGGTAAAGAAGAAATGGTTGCCTCCAAAACCGGCTTGGTGTTGGATGCCTATTTTTCAGCCACCAAGATCAAATGGCTGCTTGACAATGTCGAAGGGGCCAGAGAAAAGGCTGAAAACGGAGAATTGGCTTTTGGCACCGTGGACACTTGGTTAGTTTGGAACCTGACCCACAAGAAGGTTCATGTCACAGACGTGTCAAATGCCAGTCGAACCATGCTTTTCAACATATTTGAAAAAAAATGGGACACAGAACTACTCTCACTTTTCGACATTCCGGTCTCCTTATTGCCTGAAGTGAAATCAAGCTCAGAGGTTTATGGACATACTTCAGAATCCCTATTTCCGGTGCAAATTCCAATTGCAGGTATGGCAGGTGATCAGCAAGCTGCACTTTTTGGACAGTTGTGTACCCAACCGGGAATGGGAAAGACTACTTATGGAACAGGTTGTTTTTTGATGATGAATACCGGTGAGTTACCTGTAAAGTCTAACAACAAATTGCTAACGACCATTGCATGGGAAGTCAACGGGAAAGTCAACTACGCATTGGAGGGGTCGGTCTTTATCGGCGGAGCTGCTATCCAATGGCTTAGGGATGGTATTGAACTTTTTGGACATGCCAAAGAAAGTGAGGAACTGGCGCAAAGTCTCAAAGACAATGACGGTGTTTATTTTGTGCCTGCGATGGCAGGTCTAGGTGCACCGCATTGGGACCAAAATGCCCGAGGTGCTTTTTTTGGAATTACCCGTGGGACAACAATCGCGCACATGACCCGTGCCGCTTTGGAAGCCATAGCCTATCAGGTTAGGGATGTGTTGGATGCGATGCAAAAAGACAGTGGCGCCCCTATCAAAGAATTGCGTGTTGACGGAGGCGCTACAGCAAACAATTTCCTAATGCAGTTCCAGTCAGATATTCTGCAGACCAAAATCAAAAGGCCCAAAATCATAGAAACGACAGCGATTGGAGCGGCTTTTTTGGCAGGTTTGGCTGTAGGTTTTTGGGAATCCGAGGAAGAGTTACAGGCACTTTGGGAATCAGACAAGGATTTTGAACCAAAGATGGAAGTGGAAAAAGTTGATTATTTCCTTCACTTTTGGCATAAGGCAGTTGAACGTTCTAAAAACTGGGTAGAATAATGGATACTTTGATAGCGGAATTTGTCGGTACTTCACTCCTGATTACTATGGGTTCGGGAGTCGTCGCCAACGTGGTTTTGAACAAAACCAAAGGAAACAATGCCGGTTGGATGGTGATTACCACGGCTTGGGCATTGGGAGTATTTATTGGGGTTGTCGTGGCAGGTCCGCACAGCGGCGCGCATCTCAATCCTGCCGTAAGTATTGGATTGGCCATTGCAGGTCTTTTCGATTGGGCGATGGTTCCCGGTTATATTTTCGCCCAGGTTTTGGGTGCGATGTTTGGTTCTGGTATTGCTTGGCTCGTGTATAAAGACCACTTTGATGTCACCGAAGATCCAGGATCGAAGTTTGCTCCTTTTGGAACTTCACCTGCCATCCGGAACTTACCTTCCAACCTATTTTCTGAAATTATCGGAACATCCGTTTTGATCATCGTAATCCTATATTCCACCAATCCTGTGATACAATATACCGACGGTGAGCAAATACCGATTGGTCTAGGGGCTCTTGGCGCATTGCCGGTGGCTTTTTTGGTGTGGGTGATCGGATTGGCTTTGGGTGGTACGACGGGCTATGCCATCAATCCTGCAAGAGATTTTGGACCGAGGTTAATGCACCAATTGCTACCGATCAAAGGTAAAGGAACTAGTGATTGGGCCTATTCATGGGTTCCGATATTGGGACCGATTCTCGGTGCAGCTATGGCTGCCGGAATTTTTCTTTTGTTGGGTGAAGGGAATCTGGTTTGAAAAGAGAAGCGGGAAGCGAGATACGAGAAGCGAGAAAGCAAAATTTATAAAAACCCTTGGTCCTGAGACTGAGGGTTTTTTTTCTTCGTTTTTCTGCAGGTATAAAAAATAAATTAGAGAATTTTTAGAAAACATGTTCAAAATGAGTTTTCCATACAAAGAATTTGGGTATGCTGATAAAAGGACCTGTACAAATTTGGGATTGAATTCCTAAATTGTACAGAATGGAATATTTTTTAGGAATTTTTATAAAGACCCTCCAAGGAATTTGTTCCTAGGAGGGTTATTTTTTTTCTATCTAAGTACCTCCCTAGCAATCACAATCTTTTGGATCTCTGATGTTCCTTCTCCGATAGTACAAAGTTTGGAGTCTCTGTAGTATTTCTCCACCGGATAATCTTTGGTAAAGCCATATCCACCAAATATCTGAACTGCTTCATTGGAAACAGATACCGCTACTTCAGATGCATAATACTTCGCCTGTGCACCTTCCAAAGTCACTTTTTGGCCTTTGTTTTTTAAGGCTGCTGCTTTGAAAGTCAATAGCTTTGCAGCTTCTATTTGGGTGGCCATGTCTGCCAATTTGAAAGAAATTCCCTGAAAGCTGTTGATCGGTTTATTGAATTGGTGACGTTCTTTGGAATATTGGATGGACGCTTCCAAAGCCCCTTCAGCGATGCCCAATGAAAGTGCCGCAATAGAGATTCTTCCCCCGTCCAACACTTTCATGGACTGGATAAAACCGTCTCCAACCTCACCCAAAATCTGACTTTCGTGAACCCTACAATCTTCAAAAATCATCTCGGCAGTCTCCGAAGCACGCATGCCGAGTTTGTCTTCTTTTCTTCCGCCTTTGAATCCTGGGGTTCCCTTTTCTACCACGAAAGCAGTCATCCCGTGCGAATCACCTATTTCCCCGGTCCTTGCGATTACCACAGCTACATCACCGGAAATCCCATGTGTAATGAAATTTTTTGCGCCGTTGATGATGTAGTGGTCGCCTTCCTTAACAGCCACTGTTCTCATATTTCCTGCATCAGAACCGGTGTTCGGTTCCGTCAATCCCCAAGCTCCAAGCAATTCGCAGGTGGCCAACTTGGGAATATATTTCTGCTTCTGGGCTTCATTGCCAAACATCAGGATATGGTTGGTGCAAAGTGAATTGTGCGCCGCCATGGACAAACCGACCGACGGATCCAATTTTGATAATTCGGCAATCGCTGTTACATATTCAAAGTAGCCGAAACCTGAACCTCCATACTCTGTTGGGACAAGGACGCCCATCAATCCGAGATGGCCAAGTTTTTTGAAAAGTTCTAGTGGAAAAATCTGCTTGTCATCCCATTCTTTCCTGAATGGGGTAATCTCCTTTGCTCCAAAGTCGCGAATCATCTTGGCGATCATCGCCTGATTTTCATTGAGCTCAAAATTCATCATAATTCTATTTTTTAATATTTGGGTTTACATGTCCTAAGTTACAAACTTCCTGTTCATGGGGAAGGTTTGACTTATTTTCTGGATTTCAGCCTAAAAGCCTCTGTTTGACATCTAAGGCAATTTCTGATTTTGAGTCTAAGGCTTTGTGATATTTCTGTGAGGAAATAGGGAAAATAGCAAAATTTAATTTTGATCAAAAGTTGAAAAGTTTTTATACAACTGGTTGAAGGCTAGGATAGAAACACGTCCACAAACTCAAATCGCTGACCGTCAAACAATCCTTTGTCGCTGAGTTTGAGATCGGGAATGACCAATAGTGCCATAAAACTCAATGTCATAAAAGGGGATTTGAGAAATGAACCCATGTCCTTCGCCATTTTGTCGATGTTTGTATAAGCTTGCGCGACTTCATATCCGTCATTTGGAGACATGATTCCTCCCACAGGCAAAGGCAAAACCATTTCTTCTTTTTCGTTGACAGCAGAAATACCGCCTTTTTCTTGGATCAGTAAATTCACCGCACGGCAAATGGAAGCGTCGTCTACACCGACTGCAATGATATTGTGTGAATCATGGCCGACTGAAGAAGCAATTGCTCCGGATTTCAATCCGAAGTTTTTGATAAAAGCAATGGCAGGCATTGCCTCTTGGTAACGGTTGACAACCGTCAATTTTAGAATATCAGATAGGGGGTTTGATTCGGCAAAGCCTTCCTTAATAAGAATTTCACCTTGGAGCTCAGGAGTGATAAGCTGTCCGTCCAAAGCGCTGATTACCCGGACTTTGTTTCCTTTTGCCAATAATTTAAAATTTTCAACAGTCTTTAATCCTGTATTGAAGTTGTTGATAATGGGATTATAGATTCGGGGGATTAAAGTTTTTCCATTTTCTGCCACCAGCTGTCCATCGATATATGTTTGGAAGACTTTAAAATCCCTCAGGTCTTCGACAATAATGAAATCCGCAGGATCACCGAGTTGCAGTTGACCGACGTCCATGTTGTAATGCTGTACTGGCGTGATGCATGCAGCTTTCAAAACATCAAAGACATTCTTTCCGTTGGCTACTGCCCGCACGACAAGTTCATTGATATGGCTTATGGCGAGGTTGTCCGGATGCTTGTCGTCCGAGCAAAACATCACCATGTCAGGATAGTCATCGATGATATCGATCAGTGCAACGAAATTTTTGGCAGCGCTGCCTTCACGGATGGAGATTTTCATCCCCAACTTTACTTTGTCCAAAGCCTCTTCTAAAGTAAAACATTCGTGGTCTGTAGTGATACCTGCGGATGCATATTGAGCAGCCACTTCACCCCTAAGTCCGGGTGCGTGTCCGTCAACAGGTTTTCCATGTTGCTTTGCAAGAGCAATTTTTTCCATGACAATTGGATCCCTGTGGACCGTTCCAGGCCAATTCATCATCTCTGCGAGGTAGCTTATTTCTTTTCTCTCCAAGAGATCATGGATATCCGTTACGCTTATTTCCGCTCCGGCAGTTTCAAAGGGAGTAGCAGGAACGCAGGATGGTGCGCCAAAATAAAATTTAAATGGAACCTGATTTCCATTGTCGATCATATAATTGATTCCTTCCATACCACAGACATTGGCGATTTCGTGCGGATCTGAAACAGTCGCAACAGTTCCATGGGGCACAGCCAATCTTGCAAATTCTGAAGGAACTAGCATAGAAGACTCTATATGAACATGAGCATCAATGAAACCCGGTAGGAGAAAGGGAAGTGTTTTGTCTTCAGCAACTTTTCGGATGGATACAATTTTGCCTTTTTCCACAGAAATTTCCGCAGAAAATATCTCTCGGTTTGAAATATCAACAAGCTGTCCGAGGACATGAAAATTACCCATAATGGAATGTTTTTGAAAGATTGAAAATATATGTTTACGATATTATGAATTAGCCTTACCAAGTTTTGTAATACATACATATTGGAAAGGAAATAGATTTAAAACTACTATATTTGCGCCTGAAATTAAAAAAAGCCAAGGCTACTTTTATTTGATGCAGAAAATTGTAATCGCAATTGACGGATATTCAGGATGTGGCAAAAGTTCTACTGCTAAAGCTGTGGCTCAGATTTTGGGTTATACCTATATCGATTCCGGAGCTATGTACAGGGCTGCAACATTGCATTTTTTAAACAACCACGTTGTCCTTTCCAATCCCAAAGAGGTCAATAAATATCTCGAATCTCTTGAAATCTCCTTTCACCTTAATCCTGATAATGGAAAGCAGGAAACCTATCTGAACGGATTGAACGTAGAGGATGAAATCAGGTCCATGCGGGTTTCTGATTATGTAAGTGAAGTCAGTAAGATCAAAGAGGTAAGGACCGAACTAGTCGCCCAACAGCAAAAAATGGGTAAAAAGAAAGGTGTGGTCATGGATGGCAGGGATATCGGAACAGTGGTATTTCCTACTGCCGAATTAAAAATATTTATGTCTGCGGATTTGAATATCCGCGCTGAAAGACGTCAAAAGGAACTCCTTGAAAGAGGGGAGTTGGTAGCGCTTGAAAAAATAGTGCAAAATCTAGCAGAAAGAGATCACATAGATACTACAAGACTGGAAAGTCCCCTCCGAAAAGCAGAAGACGCCGTAGAATTGGACACGAGTTTGTTGGAATTTGAAGATCAGGTAAATCAGATTGTATTATTCGCCAAAGAAAAAATCGGCATTTAATGTTTTGACTATGGAAGTGACCATTGACAAAAATTCAGGCTATTGTTTTGGAGTTGAGTTTGCCATCAAAATGGCGGAGGACGAAATGGAAGTGTCTGAAAAACTCTATTGCCTTGGGGATATTGTCCACAATGATATGGAAGTGAAGCGCCTAAGCGAAAAAGGATTGGTGGTGATCGATAGAGAGCAACTTCAGAATTTAACAGATTGCAAAGTTTTGATAAGAGCCCATGGTGAACCACCGGAAACCTACAGAACGGCAATTGAGAATAACATCGAGCTCATAGATGCTTCGTGTCCGGTTGTGTTGAAATTACAACACAGGGTAAAGACAGCTTTTGATAAAATGGAACGTGAACAGGGTCAGATTGTCATCTATGGCAAAAAAGGTCATGCAGAAGTTATCGGGCTCACCGGACAGACATTGGAAAAAGCCATCGTGGTCATGGAAGACAAAGATTTGGACAAAGTTGATTACAGCCGACCGGTAACCCTTTTTAGTCAGACTACAAAAAGCACGAAAGGTTTTTATGAATTGAAATCCAAAATAGAGGAAAGAATCAAGGCAGAGAAGGGTGAGTTATCTGAGGTTGATTTCAACGCCAATGACTCTATTTGCAGACAGGTTTCCAATAGGGAACCGCAACTTCAGCGATTTTCTAAAGAAAATGATGTCATATTATTTGTCTCAGGCAAAAAAAGCTCAAACGGAAGGGCGCTGTATCAGGTTTGTCTAGCTGAAAACAGCAGGAGTTATTTTGTTGAAAACGAAACAGAAATCGACCCGTCTTGGTTTAGCCCTGAGGACAAAGTAGGTATATGCGGTGCTACTTCTACACCTATGTGGCTGATGGAGCGAGTGATGCAGCATATCCAATCCCTGGAACAAGGCATGGTGTTGGAAAATTGACCATGCTTCCATTCAAATAAAACCTTTGATTACTGTGCGAAAACTCACAAATATTACCAGAATTATCTTCTAATAACTGATGTATTTTATTAGATTTGAGGCGTTTTATATAGACCATATAGTTCACAATTCATATGTCAAAAACAATAAAGCTTAAGAAAGGATTTGATATTAAGCTCGCCGGAAAAGCTGAAAAACAGCTCGGGGATTTCAAAAGGGCCAAAACGTTTGCCATCAAACCTGCTGATTTTATGGGGATGCAAAGGCCCAAAGTCACTGTAAATGAAGGAGATTCTGTAAAAGCGGGAACCCCGATTTTGTTTGATAAAGCAATGGAAAGCGTGCAATATGTCGCCCCTGTTTCTGGTGAAATAGTTGAAATCAAAAGAGGAGAAAAGAGAAAACTGTTGGAAATCAAAATCCTTGCGGACGCTGAAATCACCTTTGAATCTTTCGAAAAATTCACAGAATCTTCCATAAAAACCCTCACCAAGGAATCGGCTATAGCCCAGCTTTGCAAAGGCGGTGTATGGCCACAGTTAATCCAAAGACCATTTGGAATTGTAGCAAACCCGCAGGATTCACCCAAATCAATATTTATTTCAGGATTTGACACCAACCCACTGTCACCTGATTATGCCTTTACTTTAAAAGGAGAAGAAAAATATTTTCAGGCAGGCGTTTTGGTTCTACAAAAACTGACATCCGGCAAAGTTCACCTCGGTCTTGAACTTGATGCTGAGATTGCGCCTGTTTTTACCAATGTTCAAGGAATTCAGGTCAATAAATTTTCAGGTCAGCATCCTGCAGGAAACGTTGGAGTCCATATCCATCACATAGATCCAATCAATAAAGGAGAGATAATTTGGACGATCAGCCCTTTTGGTGTGGTCCAGATAGGCAAGCTTTTCATTGAAGGAAAATATGATGCTTCCAAAATTGTAGCAGTTACCGGTTCTGAAGCAAAAATTGCAGCTTATGCTAAAACCTTTATCGGTGCCTGTGTAGATACTTTGGTAAATGGAAATATTAAAAATGACCATATAAGGGTTGTATCAGGAAATGTCCTTACAGGCGAAAAAATAGCTCCAGACGGATATTTAGGTTATTATGCCAATCAGATCACCCTAATTCCCGAAGGGGATTATGAGGAGTTTTTGGGATGGCTAAAACCAAGTTCTACTAAATTGAGTTTTCATAAGGCTTTAGGCCTTCTTTCCTTCTTGAATAGAAGCAAGGAGTATGTAGTAGACACCAATGCCCATGGCGAGGAAAGACCATTTGTCGTGACCGGAGCTTTTGAAAAAGTTCTTCCTATGGATATTCTTCCTACCTACCTGTTTAAGGCAATAGTTTCTGAAGATTTTGATGAGATGGAAGAGCTTGGACTTTATGAAGTGATCGAAGAAGATGTTGCGATTTGTGAATTTATCGATCCCTCCAAAAATGAATTGCAAAAACTGGTTAGAAATGGTATTGAATTATTAATGTATAGTTAACATATGAAGTTTTTACAAAATCTGTTCGATAATCTCAAGCCAAACTTTGAAAAGGGAGGTAAATGGGAAAAATTTCACACATTATATGAAGGTCATAGGACAATTGCTTTTGCCCCTGACTTGACTACCGGTCCAAAAGGTGCCCAAATAAAGGACGCTGTGGATTTGAAAAGAGTGATGATTACAGTGGTGATTGCCATGGTACCGGCGCTTTTATTCGGAATCCTCAATGTTGGACATCAGCACTTTTTGATGTCAGGAGAGGAAGCAACTTGGCTTGATAAAGCTGTAATCGGTGCAATCTCTGTACTACCAATATTGATCGTTTCTTATGCTGTTGGATTGGGGACTGAGTTTACCTTCTGTGTGATTAGAAACCACCCCATCAGTGAGGGTTACCTTGTCACCGGGATGTTGATTGCATTGGTCATGCCTCCTGCAATACCGTTGTGGCAGGTTGCTTTGGCTACGATTTTTGCGGTTGTGATCGGAAAAGAAGTATTCGGAGGGACAGGAATGAACATCTTGAACGTGGCCATGACTGCTAGAGCTTTCTTGTATTTTGCCTACCCAGCACAGATATCAGGCGATCAGGTATGGACTTATATGGGGGATAAAACGCCTGTTGATGGATTTTCTGGAGCTACTGCTTTGGCAGTGGCTTACAATGCCGGGGTAGAAGGTCAACCTGTTTCACAGGCTTTGGCTGAACATAACACGGTGCTGGGCGATGGGCTTTTTAGTTTTTCCAATTTATTTATGGGATGGATTCCTGGTTCCATTGGTGAAACTTCGACCCTAATGGCATTATTAGGAGCAGCCATTTTGATAGGAACAGGTGTTGCGAGCTGGAAAATTATTGTCAGCGGTTTTGCAGGAGCCTATATCATGGGATTAGTGATGAATATCTTTGCAGTAAATGAATATATGGCCATGTCACCTGAATACCATTGGGTAATGGGTGGACTTGCCTTCGGTATCGTATTTATGGCAACAGACCCGGTATCAGCCGCACAGACAGAAACCGGAAAATGGATTTATGGTTTGTTAATCGGATTTTTGACAGTAATCATCCGTGTAACAAACCCTGCTTATCCGGAAGGAATTATGCTAGCTGTTCTTTTTATGAACGTCTTTGCGCCATTGATTGATTATTATGTAGTTAAAGCTAATAAGAATAGGAGGTTACAACGTGCAACAGTCTAACACATATATTATCACATTCTCCATAATACTGACTGTAGTATTGGGATTATTGCTCTCGGGAACTTCCCAAGTATTGGGCCCTTTGCAGAGAAAAGCCGAAGAATTGGATACCAAAAAACAAATTTTGGGTGCGGTATTGGATGGTGATCAGCTGAAAGCCATGAAGCCTGAAGAAGTTTTGACCTTTTATGAATCAAGGATTTCATCCAAAGTTGTGGATATAGAAGGGAAAGAAGTAACCCAAAATCCTGATGGAAGTCCAATGGTTGCAGAAAAAGTCAATGTTGGAAAGAACTACAAAATGGCTCCTGAAAACAGGTTATTTCCCGTATTCATATTTCACGCAGAAGGAAATCCTGATTCTGCAGAATCCTATATCCTTCCTGTTTATGGAGCAGGACTTTGGGATGAGATTTGGGGTTATGTCGCTTTACAGACTGATCTAAGTACCATAGAAGGGGTGACTTTTTCCCACAAAGGCGAAACACCTGGTCTGGGAGCAAGAATTACCTCCCCTGACGTGCAGCAACGTTTCCAAGGCAAGCAGATTTTTGACGAATCTGGTAATCTTCAATCTGTAGCCATGCAAAAAGGCGAAGGGAAAGATTATTCCAGTGATACTCACAAAGTTGATGGCCTTTCCGGTGCAACTATCACCGCAAATGGTGTAAACAACATGTTGAAAAATTACCTTCAGCACTATAGTTCATTTTTGAGCAGTCAAAAATCCGGTAACCAAACTGAAGTTGTTGCAGAAAATTAAATCTCGAACGTTTCAAACTATAAATAAATGAGTACAGAAACTACAGTGACAGAAGTAAAAAAGCCTGCTGAAGCACTTTTGTCGAAAAGAAGAAAGAAATTAATTTCAGATCCACTTGTAGATAGCAATCCTATTACCATTCAGGTTTTGGGAATCTGTTCTGCATTGGCAGTTACTACACAAATGCAGCCAACACTGATCATGGCCATTTCGGTAATTTTCGTAGTTGTCATGTCCAACTTTGTAATATCTCTGATGAGGAATACAATTCCTTCAAGGGTTAGGATCATTGTTCAGTTAGCCGTCGTGGCCACTTTGGTTACTTTGGTAAGTGAATTGCTGAAAGCATTTGCATATGACATGTACAAGGAATTATCCGTGTTTGTAGGACTTATTATTACCAATTGTATTGTAATGGGCCGACTTGAAGCTTTTGCTTTGGGAAATAAGCCTTACGATTCCATTCTTGATGGATTTGGATCTGCTTTGGGATATTCTTGGATTATCCTTGCGGTGGCATTTTTCAGGGAGTTGTTTGGTTCGGGCAGTGTGTTCGGAGTCCCTGTCTTTGACACTGTCGCAGGCTTTATAGGAGATGATTTCAGCTTTGCTACAAATGGCCTAATGGTAACTCCTGTTGGAGCATTTATCATTTTGGGATTGATCATTTGGGTACAGCGTACCAAAACAGGTTATGTTGAACATTAATTAAATCATCAGACATGGAATTATTCAGCTTAGGTATTCGGTCAATTTTTATTGACAACATGATTTTCGCTTACTTTTTGGGGATGTGCTCTTTCTTGGCAGTTTCCAAAAAAGTGAGTACAGCTCTTGGTCTTGGAGCAGCGGTTATATTTGTATTGACTGTGACCACACCGGCCAACTGGCTTTTGAATGAATATGTATTGAAAGAAGGAGCTTTGTCTTGGGCAGGTGATACGTTTGCCACTATTGATCTTTCTTTTTTGAGGTTCATTATGTTTATCGCCATTATTGCAGCCATTGTGCAGCTAGTAGAAATGGTGGTTGAAAAATTTGCTCCTGCTTTGTACGGAGCATTGGGTATCTTCCTTCCTTTGATTGCGGTAAACTGCGCCATATTGGGTGGTTCATTGTTCATGGCACAAAGGGATTATACTTTAGCTGAGGCCACTGTGTATGGCTTTGGTTCAGGAACAGGATTTTTCCTTGCGATTGTAGCTTTGGCAGCTATCAGGGAAAAACTTAAATACTCTAATGTTCCAAATGGACTGAAAGGGTTGGGTATTACCATGCTTTTGACTGGCCTGATGGGCATTGCATTTATGTCATTTATGGGAATTGATCTGTAAATAAACTTCAGTTATTGTTGAAACCCCGGTTAATTTTCCGGGTTTTTTTTATGCCCTTTTGGAAATGATATTTGAAGATTGAATTATTGGGTGAATATTTATCTCTCAATAAACAATCATTTTTTTGTATTTTTAAGACAAATGTTCAATCATGGCTTTTACCTATAAAAGAATCATTACTTACTTTTTCAGGGGACTGTTGTTTGTTGTTCCTATTGCCCTCACTATTTATGTGATTTATTTGATCATACAGTTTTTGGATGGCATTCTACCTATTCCAATTCCTGGACTTGGGATTTTGATTATGCTTGCTTTTATCACTTTTATTGGTTTTTTGGCAAGTATATTTATTACCAAACCACTGTTTGACGTTTTTGAAAAGTGGGTTTTTAAGCTTCCTTTGATTAATATTCTTTATACCAGTATCAAAGACCTAATGTCTGCTTTTGTGGGCGACAAGAAGAAATTCAATACTCCAGTAATTGTAAAGTTGTCCGAAGGAATGTCCCGATTGGGTTTTATCACACAGGATGACTTGTCGATTATAGAGGAGGAAAATTTGGTTGCCATCTATTTCCCCCACAGTTATAATTTTTCAGGGAATCTATATTTGGTACCTCGAGATAATGTGAGAATTTTGAAAAATGTCAAAAGTGCCGATATCATGAAACTGATCGTTTCAGGTGGGGTTTCTCCGTTGCATGACTGATGGGATAAAGATTCTGCCAATCATTGTATTTTTTCCCTTCCAGTCAATTTTCTTGAACTCGACTTAATTATTTGCGCTATCTTTCCTTAAAACCATTTTACCTTATACCATGAAAAAGCTCCTTGTAATCCTGTTTCTACTTTCTTTCTCATTCCAGTCCTTTGCGCAAAAAGACGGCTGGATTTCCCTGTTCAATGGCAAAAACCTAGATGGATGGAAAATATCAGAAAACCCGTCTTCCTTTGCTGTAGTCAATGGTGAAATCAAAATCGACGGGCCACGTGCACACGCATTCTATGTTGGCGATGTCAATAATGGGGAGTTCAAAAATTTTGAATTCATCGCAGAGGTCAAAACCATGCCTAAGGCCAATTCGGGAATATTTTTCCACACCGCATATCAGGAGTCAGGATGGCCAAATAAAGGCTATGAAGTACAGGTAAACCAAACACATTCAGATTGGAGAAAAACCGGGAGTTTGTATTCATTCAATGATGTGAAAGAAGTCTATGTCAAAGACGGGGAATGGTACACCGAACACATTATCGTCAAAGGAGACCATGTCACAGTAAAAATCAATGGCAAAACTGTGATGGAATACATCGAGTCAGAAGATAAAAACCGACCTGCCAATGCCGGCGAGAAGAAAATCGATAAGGGAACATTTGCACTTCAGGCACATGACCCCGAAAGCGTGATTTATTACAGAAATATCAAGGTAAAAATTCTTGATTAAACCACTTTGACAACTGTGGCTGATTGGGTATTGAACTCTCCGATCAGCCATGCTTTTTGTTGGTGTTGTTCTAGAACTGATTCAAATACTTTTTGGGATTTAGGATCGACAGCAACCATTAGGCCTCCGTTGGTCTGCGGATCACAGAATTTGACCAATTCCATTCCGACGATCCCTTCTGATTTGCTGCTATAAGCATTCCAATTCCTGTAAGTATTGTCAGGAAATACAAATTGGGAGATGTAATCCGATACTCCTTCTATCAACGGTAGACTATTCCCTTGAATGACAGCAGTGAGTCTTGCTCCCTCAGCCATTTCCACCAAATGCCCTAAAACCCCAAAACCTGTCACATCGGTCATGGCATGAACATACTCCAATAGGCCAAAATCCTTTCCGATCGAGTTGATTTTGGTAGCATAAAAGATCATATTGGTATAATCATCCTCCTTGATCTTGTCTCTTTTCAGAGCTGTGGCTAAAACACCTATCCCTAAGGGCTTTGTGATGTAAATCAGATCTCCATCCTGCGCACCTTTGTTGGTTTTGATGTTGTCAGGGTGAATGATTCCATTCACCGATAGCCCAAATATCGGATCTTTGGCTGCGATGCTGTGTCCCCCCGCTAAGGGTATACCTGCCTTATGACAGATTTCCCTTCCTCCCTCCAAAACTTCGCTTGCCAATAAGGGGTCAATTTTTTCCACCGGCCAACTCAAGATTGCATTAGCAAAAAGAGGTTGACCACCCATGGCAAATACATCCGATAAAGCATTAGCCGCAGCTATCCTTCCAAAGTCGTAAGCATCATCAACGATCGGGGTAAAGAAATCAACTGTATTGATCATGGCAACGGTATCATTGACCTGATATACAGCGGCATCGTCTTTGGAGGAGTTCCCCACCAATAGTTGAGTATCCACCAAATCCACAGACTTTCTATTGGCTAAGATGCTGTCCAAAACTGCAGGGGCAATTTTACAACCGCAGCCTGAACCTTCACTGAATTGAGTTAATCTGATAGTTGGTTTTTCCATTGGATGTTGTGTTTTATAGCCAAAAGCTGTTGGATAGATTCTTCTATATCCATATTACTCAAGTCTAGTGGGAATTTTTGTTCTCTTTTATGGCTGTCAAGTTCAAAGCCATAAGTTTTGTCATAGTACACGAGCATATTTGCAATCCATGAAGAATGGCGATGTGCAATGATATCTTCAATTGCCTCGGCTGTCCTTTTGCCTCCCAATTTTTTCTGGAGTCTTTTTACAGCTTCGAGCAATTCATTTTGAGGCAAGATGGCATATTCTTCAGCAATATGGTTGATCCTTTCTGATTCCGATTTGGATATTTCTATCAAAGGTGAAGCTATGATATTGGCATAGAGTTCATCTGCAAGATTCACTTTTCCAATTCTCCTGCTTTCATTTTCTATCCATATTTTTTCTGAAAGTGGGATTTTGAAAAGTTCTTCAGCTAGCAAATTTTCAAAATGTTCTATGCTTGGTTGGGTTGGCTGACCTATTCCTCCAAATGAAGAACCTTTATGTTTGGCCAGGTCTTCTAAGTCAATGACGGATTCCCCCATTTTTTTTAGCCCGTGAAGCAAAACAGTTTTTCCAACACCTGTTTTTCCTCCCAAAACGATGAAATCTCTTTTTGCATGTACCGTTTCATAGGTGAGTGTCCGGTATGTTTTGTAGCCTCCCTTCAACCGCAAAATCTGAAATCCTGCCATGCTGAGAAGCCAAGACATGATTTCGCTGCGCATACCTCCGCGCCAACAATAGGTTAAAATCTTTTTTTCAGGAAAAAGTGCCAATGCTTCTTGGATTATACTGCTAAATCTTGGTCCAACGAGTTCAAATCCTTTGATGATGGCCTCCTGATTTCCTTGTTGCTTGTAAATTGTTCCCACGATTTTCCTTTCCTCATTGTTAAGGATAGGAAGATTGATGGAACCTGGGATATGTCCTTGGATAAACTCACCTTCACTCCGGGCATCTAAAATAGGAATGCTTTCCCGCATTGCTAAAAATCGGTCAAGGTCTATCAGGGTTTCTTTCATTATCCAAATTATCCAAAAATAAAAATAGCCACAAAGAGCGAATCTCCGTGGCTATCATTTTAATTTCTATATCAATTAAAGTTGAGCGTCCAGTTTTTGAGATAAAACTGCTTTTGGAACTGCACCTACCTGCTTGTCTACTATTTTGCCGTCTTTAAAGAAAAGAAGAGTTGGGATGCTTCTGATTCCAAGCTGTGATGCCACCAAAGGATTGGAGTCGACATCTACTTTTCCAATCACCGCTTTTCCTGCATAATCACCGGCTAGTTCCTCTACGATCGGGCCGATCATTTTGCAAGGACCACACCATTCAGCCCAAAAATCCACTAAAACAGGGTGCTCGGAATTGATTATTTCTTGAAAGTTTGCGTCAGTAATTTCTATTGCTTTTGCCATTGTATTATATTTTTGGATGTTTCTAATTTTTCAAATATACTTCTAAAGCACTTTCCTTCAGAATAAGTTCCTGCCTAATATAAAAAAACACACCATCTATTTATGATGTATTCAAAATGAATAGTTTGGTGGTTCTAAAATATTCTCTTAAATATTAGGCCTTACTATTTCTTTATTTTCCTTTTAAATCATTGGCTTAAATGATTTGATAAACTACCTCTGGGATTTGGCCAAGAGCTTTGATCATATCATTGGATGGATCCACCGAATATCTCTTTGACATCAGGTCCAGGGTGATATTTTCCCTGCTATCGATGACATTGATGTACAGTTTTGCATCTCCTTTGTATTTTTGGGTGATGGCTTCCAGTTTTTCCATCAAGTCAAAATTCAGGTCATCAAGATCAATATTGACACGCAGACCTTTCACCATTTTTCCCCTAACCTCGCTCAACAGCATCATAGAATTGATTTTGAATTCATATTCATTTTCTTTCCATTTGTTAAGGTGTGTGGATCCTGTCAGGTAAAGAAACCAACCATTCATGAAATATTCTTTGAATCGGATATAATCTTCTCCAAAAATGAAGAAAGTATGTGCTCCGTGATAATCTTCCATGGTCAGTGTTCCGAATGGCTTTCCGGTTTTGGTAGTCCTATGAGCAAATGAAGTTACAGAACCGGCGGCCTTGATTTCACCTTTTTTCCGTAAGGTGTCAATATCATTGAATTCTGTCAAGGGGGTATTTGTAAAAGATTCTATCTCTACCCTGAATTGGTCCAAGGGATGTCCGGAAATATAAAGACCGACAACCTCCTTTTCAATATTGAGCTGCTGAAGCTGACTGAAAGGCTCCATTGGTGCCACCGAGGGAAGTGGAACTTCCATCCCCGACCCACCTCCAAACAGACTGACTTGGGAACTGTCAGCTTCCTGTTGTACTTTTTGGGCATATTTAGTTGCTTTTTCCAACACCGTCACATCTCCTTCCAAAGCTTCGAGATACTGTCTTCTGTGGTGTTCTTTGAAGCAATCAAAGCCACCAGCCATTGCCAAAGCTTCCAAAGTTTTTTTGTTTACAGCGCGAGAATTGACTCTTTTGCAGAACTCAAAAATATTTTTGTAAGGTCCTGATTTTTCACGTTCAGCGATTATCGTATCTACAGCCGCTCCCCCTGCACCTTTGATGGCAGCAAGACCAAATCGGATCTGACCTTCTTTGTTCACCGTAAATCCATTATTGGATTCATTGATATCAGGACCTAACACTGCGATTCCGCTCCGCTTACATTCCTCCATGAAGAAAGTCACTTGTGTGATGTCATTCATGTTGTTGCTCAAGACAGATGCCATGTACTCTGCAGGATAGTGGGCTTTGAGGTAGGCAGTTTGATATGCTATCCAGGCATAGCAGGTAGAGTGGGATTTGTTGAAAGCATAGGATGCAAATGCTTCCCAATCTTTCCATATTTTCTCCAGTTTTTTTGGATCATGGCCTTTTGCAGAAGCCTGTTCCACGAATTTTGGTTTCATTTTATCCAAGACATCCTTCTGCTTCTTACCCATTGCCTTTCGGAGTACGTCAGCTTCGCCTTTGGTAAATCCTGCCAACTTCTGCGAAAGCAACATGACCTGTTCCTGATACACAGTGATTCCATAGGTTTCCTCCAAGTATTCCTTCATGTCATCCAAATCATAGCTGATAGGCTCTGTACCGTGCTTCCTTCGGATAAAACTCGGGATATATTCCAATGGTCCCGGTCTGTAGAGTGCGTTCATGGCTATTAGATCGGCAAAAACAGTGGGCTTTAATTCACGCATGTATTTTTGCATCCCAGCAGATTCATACTGGAAAATGCCAACAGTTTCTCCTCGTTGGAAAAGTTCATAAGTCTTCACATCATCGATCGGAAATTCATCCGGGTCAAGGCTGATGCCATGTCTTTCTTTGACGATTTTAACAGCATCTTTGATGAGTGTCAGGGTTTTTAATCCCAAAAAATCCATTTTCAACAATCCGGCGCTTTCCACGACTGAGTTGTCAAACTGTGTGCAGACCATGTCCGAATCTTTGGCCAAAGCTACAGGGACATAATTGGTAATATCTCCTGGGGTAATGATCACCCCGCATGCATGGATACCGAGGTTCCGCACTGATCCCTCTAAAACTGTTGCCTGCTTGATGGTTCGGGACAATTCATCTTGACCTTTGTAAATCCGGATCAGTTCATCAGCTTTACCGATATCTTCACCGTTGTTCTTGAGTTTGTCGGCTAATTTTGCCCGATCATTGGTGAGGTCAAAAAGCGCCTTTAGCTTGATGTCGGGGACAAGTTTTGCCAGTTTATCGGCTTCAGCCAAAGGCAGGTTCAAAACCCGTGCTGTATCCCGGATGGCGGATTTGGCAGCCATGGTACCGTAAGTGATGATCTGGGCTACCTGATTGGAACCGTATTTTTTGATCACATAATCGATGACTTTCTGACGGCCTTCATCGTCAAAGTCAATGTCAATATCGGGAAGGGAAACCCTATCCGGATTGAGGAATCTCTCGAAGAGTAGGTCATAAGCTATGGGATCCACATTGGTAATCCCCGTACAGTAAGCAACTGCAGAACCAGCCGCGGAGCCCCTTCCCGGACCTACTGATACGCCCATTTTTCTAGCTTCACCTGTAAAATCCTGCACGATCAGGAAGTAACCTGGGTATCCTGTTTTCTCAATAGTAGCCAATTCAAAGTCAAGTCTTTCCCTGATTTCGTCGGAGAGAACTGGGTAGCGCTTTTTCGCACCTTCGTAGGTCAGGTATTTCAAATAGGCATTTTCGCCTCTTTTGCCTCCATCTTCCTCATCCAAAGGATTTTTGAATTCGTCTGGAATCTGGAAATTGGGAAGCAGAACATCCCGCTGGAGTTTATAGGTTTCTATTTTTTCGACAATCTCGTTGGTGCATGCGATAGCCTCCGGCAGATCCGCAAAGAGCTTTTTCATCTCCTCAGGACTCTTCAGATAAAATTCGTCATTAGGGAACCCATAGCGGTATTCCCGTCCACGCTTTCCGATGTACTTCTTGGGCTTTTCGACCAACTCTCCGTCTTTCACACAGAGTAAAATATCATGGGCCTTGGCGTCATTTTTATGGTTGTAATAGGTATTGTTGGCTGCGAAATATTTGACGCCGTACTTGTGTGCAAAATGCAACAAAACCTCATTCACTTTTTCCTCTTCAGGAATCCCGTGCCGGTTGAGTTCTACATAAAAGTCCTCTCCAAATTGTTCTTTCCACCAGACAAAAGCCTCCTCGGCCTGAGTATCACCCACATTCAAAATCAGATAAGGAATCTCTCCCCAAAGTCCTCCTGTGGTAGCGATAAGGTCAGATTTGTACTCCACTAATACTTCCCTATCAATCCTCGGAACATAGTAATAACCTTGGATATTGGCGTAGGAAGAAAGTTTGGCGAGGTTATGATAGCCTTTTTTGTTTTTGGCAAGCAAAACGGTTTGATATCCGTCGTCTTTTTGGTTTTTGTTATTCCTGTCCTTGGTCAGGTTAAACTCACAACCGATGATAGGTTTGACTTCTTTTGCCAATGCTTCTTTTACAAAATTGAAAGCGGCCATCATGTTGCCGTGGTCGGTCATGGCGATGGCGGGCATTTTCATTTCTTTGGCCAAGGCAATCATAGCAGGAATCTCTGATGTGGCCTGTAGCACCGAATATTGGGTATGGACATGCAAATGTGAAAAAGGCATATCCGTCATGACCGAGATATCGGCAGTACCCGCAGCTTTTAGGACATCTTTGGCTGCGGTTTTTTGCTCGTCTTTGGCATTGGCAAAGTTTGCCACATCCAGAATTGGCTCCTCATAAATTACTTCTGAAACAAGGATTCCACTTTCCGGGGATATTACTTTTTGGGTAATCAGCCCAAAAAAACATTTTGCGGTAGCGGCCACGTCATAGGCGGCATCGTGGGCATCCTGAAAACCGTTACCGAAAAGTTTGTGATGCAATTCCGTCAAAGTTGGCCATTTATATTTTCCTCCTTTTCCTCCCGGAAGTGCGCAAAAATCCGTCGAAAGATTTTTGGTGTCCATTTCCTTCATGGACTGAAGCTTCATCGGGATTTGCTTGCGCAAAAATTCAGATCCTACCACATTGATATCAAAACCAATGTTGTGGCCTACCAGATAGTTTGCTTTTTCAACATCCTCATGAAAAACCGTGAGTACTTTATCCAAAGCATGGCCCTCCTTTGTGGCACGCGCCGTAGAGATGCCATGGACTTTTTCGGCATTGTAAGGAATGGTAAATCCTTCCGGTTTGACAATGTAATTGTGGTTGGAAAGGAGCTTACCTTTGGCATCATGAAGTTGCCATGCGATCTGAACCAGCCTTGGCCAATTGTCATCATCTGACATGGGCGCATTGTAACTTCTTGGTAATCCGGTGGTTTCGGTATCGAAAATAATATACATAGGTGTTACTCAAAATTGGATGGTCTAAAATAAGACATATCCTCGGGAGCTGCTATTTGAGTGGCGGAAATTGTCGGGGAAATTCCAGAATTTTATTTAAGTCCCAAAATCAATAAATTGTCCAAAACTTATACTGTTCTTATGAAAATTTATCAGGCAAAAAAGGGGGTCGGTATCAAGGTGATGTTGGTGGTCTTTGCATTTTTACCATTTATAAAAATAAGCTATGATAGCCAATTTGGATTTTCTTCACTTTTTATGTTTTTACTTTTATTGACCCCGTTTCTGTTTCTAAATTGGATCTATTTTGGTACCTTCTATTGGATCGAAAACGGCATTTTTCACTATCGGTCTGGTTTTTTGAAAGGTAATTTGGAAATAAATCAGATCAGCCGGATCACAAAAAACAAGGCTTCATGGTCAGGTGTTAAGCCTGCTATGGCTAGCAAAGGCCTGGTCATTAAAATGAAATATGATGAGGTTTACATTGCACCTGAAGACAACGAGGAAGTGATCAGCGATCTTTTGAATGTCAATTCAGGGATAGAAATAGACGGTTTTTAATCGTGTAATTGAACCTGCCAAGATTTAGTGTTTGAAGAAAAAAATGATCAACCTATGAAGCTTGTTATTTTTGTTTCCATGTTTTTTATTTCTACTGCGGCATACTCCCAGTATTTTGAGTATCAGATTGAATCCAATGAATTCATTTTTGGAGATGATCGACCTTTTGCCCAATGCCATGCTTCCTCTATAGAGAAATTGGGAAATGGGCAATATATGATCGTGTGGTTTGCAGGGTCTCATGAGAAAAACGATGACGTCGGTATCTGGATGTCCAAAGGCCAACCCGGAAACTGGAAAGCCCCACAGATGCTGGTCAAAGTCAGAAATGATCCCCATTGGAATCCTGTGCTTTTCAATGCTCCGGATGGTAAACTGTACCTCTATTTTAAAGTTGGAAAGGAAATCGACGATTGGGAGACTTGGGTGCAGTATTCGGAAGATGGGGGTGATACATGGTCAGAGGCGATAGAACTGGTGGAAGGTGACCGTGGCGGGAGGGGACCTGTCCGTAACCATATCCTGGTATTATCAGACAGCACTTGGTTGGCACCTGCTTCTTTGGAAAAAGACAGGGTTTGGAATGCATTTGTGGACAGGTCCGAAGATAGAGGTAAAACCTGGTTTAATTCAGAAACTTTGATTTTGGACAGAAAACAGGTAATCGGTGAAGGTGTCATCCAACCGGCACTTTGGGAATCAAAGCCGAATATGATCCATATGCTTTTGAGAACTTCTGCCGGTAAAATCGGAAGGAGCGACTCCAAGGACAATGGCTTTACTTGGTCACCTGTGGAATTGACGGACTTGCCCAACAATAACAGCGGCATAGACCTAGTCAAGATCAAAGATGAAACCATTGCATTGGTCTATAATCCGGTTGGTGAAAACTGGGGCAAGCGCTATCCGATGCAGTTGGCAATTTCCTTTGATAATGGAAAAACTTGGCCGGTAAAGGAGATAATCGAAGAAGGAGAGGGTAAAAATGAATTTTCGTATCCTTCGATCATTTACGATGAAGGATATCTGGTTTTTTGTTATACATGGAATAGAGAAAGAATCAAATTTGTTAAGGTTTCTTTATAATAATCCTGGACTCATATCTCGATCCTTTTTATTTGGTTTAGACTTAAAAGAAGAAGCTTTTCAAAAATTGCTAAGTTTCATGTTCGTTTTGAGTAGGTATTGAAATTTATTAAAAAGATGTCTCGAAAAAATATTTTTTTAGGAGGTTAAACCCATTCCTCTCAAAATCCAACCTTATACATTTGGTTCAAGATATGGGAAAAAATAGCAGGCATTATTGGCCTAATTGGAAGAAATGGAATTGATTAGGTCAGTTCCATTTTTTTTGACGGTTCTTCTTCTATTTTGGATGTATTTTATTATTTATTAGATCAATTGATTATTTTCAATACCAAATGATTTACATTCTCCAATAAATTTTGAATTCAGATATTTTCATGAACTATATATCTTCCTTTATATGCAAAGGGCCCAAATTTCTTAAAGCAGCCTATCGATTTTTTTCTATTTTGATTGCTTTTTTATCGGTTTTTGAAGGTTATGCTTTGGGAAACCTTTCCTCCCAACCTGTCATACAAGATTCTACTTCCCAATCTGAATATTCGAAAAAGCTTCAGAAGATAGGTGAAAATGGATATCTCCAAAGTCTGGAGGAATTTGAGGAAACCAGAATCCAAGGAATTCAAAGAGCTGTAATGGCAGATGTAAAAAGCACCATACAAGATGCCCGGATGTATATGGCTAGTGGGGTTGATTCATTAAGAATTGACTGGCAGATCGAACAAATAAAAAAACAAAGAGAAATAGTATTATCCGGTGTTTTTGAAGATGATTCTGTCATTCAATCTGACAGGAATTTGGGAGTTTCCGGAGCTATTCTGAATGAACTTCTGGAAAGCGCTCTTTCCTTAAAAGAGAAAATTGAAATCAGATCTGATGAACTTTTCAAACTGAGTTTTAGGATAGACTCCCTGTCCGCCATCAAAGAGGTTTACAGATTTTCGAAGGATTCTGTTCTTGCAGCCTCTTATGCTTCCAAATTTGTCCTAGTGGGGAAAGAGATCGAACCGACATTCAATATGCTCCACAATACATTAAACAGTCTGGATAAATTGTTGGCAAGGGTGGATGGAGAATTGATTTTACTTGAAGCTTCGATAATGGAAATCGAAACCAAACGTACTGAGCTTAACAGTGTATTATTTTCAAAAGAGACTTTTGGATTTATGGGGCTTGGTTTTTCTGACTTGCCTTTCAAAGAGGTCATCAAAATCTCAAACGAAAAAGAAATCATTGCATTCAGTCTTTATTTCCAATTGTATGGAGGTAGAATAGGGTTGATGGTAATTTTGGTGTTATTGTTGTCATATTTTATTCACAATTTAAAAGTCCGGGCAAAAGAGGAGGGATTGATTGAGGGAAGCGACAACCAACACCTTGTCGTCAAAAACCCGTTATTATCGGCTTTGATCATAATCATCGGTTTCTTTCAGTTTTTTTTCCCTTCTCCTCCGTTTGTTTTTCACTTTTTTCTTTGGATGGTGGCAGGACTTGCGCTCACGGTGCTGTTTTTTCGGTTTTTATCTAGGTATTGGCTGACTTTTTGGATTGTTGTACTTTTGGTTTTTTTTATTTCAAATTCCATCAACCTGATACTGATATTCACCAAAATTGAAAGAATTCTAATTTTGTTTTTATCAATAATCGGGGTGGTATATGGCAGCTTTTTGTTTCTGAATGACAAAAGAGCCCAATTAAAGGAAAGAAGGATATTGTATTTTGTTGGCTACATGGTTTTTATGCAAACTCTGTCCCTGATATTCAATCTTTTTGGAAGCATTAATTTATCCAAAGCACTCTTAGTCAGTGGTTATTTGGGCGTGGTGGCAGGCATAATTTTGTTATGGACAGTGAGGTTGATCAATCAGGTATTGGCATTGGCATCCAACATGTACAATAAACCTGACAAAAAATTATTTTTCATAAACTTTGATAGGATTGGAGAAAAGGTACCGGGTATATTTTATTTCCTTCTAGGTATCGGCTGGATTATTTTGGTTGGTAGGAATTTCTATACCTTCCACCTGATTACAAGTAATTTTAATAATTTTCTAAATGACCCAAGGACACTCGGGAGTTATGATTTTACGATCAATGGACTTTTTATATTTCTGGTGATATTGGTTGTTTCGGTACTTTTGTCAAGGATAGTATCGTTTTTCAGTTCTGATCCGGATGTGGCAAATTCACCTGCCCAAAGAAAACACATCAGTTTGGGCAGTTGGCTTCTTTTGGTGCAGATTTTTATTATCAGTATGGGATTGTTTTTGGCTTTTGCAGCATCAGGGATTCCACTCGACAAAATCACCATTGTACTTGGTGCTTTGGGAGTGGGTATAGGACTTGGTCTGCAAGGATTGTTCAATAACCTGGTGAGTGGTGTCATCATTGCATTTGAGAATCCTGTCAAGGTAGGTGACCTGATCGAAATCAACGGAAAACCCGGAGTGATGAAATCGATCGGATTTAGAAGCAGTGTAGTCAATATGTTTGAGGGGGCAAGCATTATCATTCCCAATGGGGATTTGCTTGGTCAACAATTGGTGAACTGGACCATGGGCAAAGGGAAAAAAGTATCCATTGTAGTAGGTGTTGCTTATGGAACAGATCTCGAAAAGGCATCCAATTTGATCAAAGAAATGTTGATGAATGATGGTCGGATTAATAAACAACCGGTACCACGAGTCCTTCCATTACTATTTGGTGACAGTAGAATAGATCTTGAAATTGCTTTTTGGGTAACGCATTACCTTGAAGTTCCATTTGTCAAAGGGGACATCATCAATAAGGTTGATGTCTTGTTCAAAAAAGAAGGAATCGTTATTCCTTTCCCTCAAAGGGATATTCACTTCAGGTCAAGTTTTGAAACCCAAAAAGGTGATTTTGATGAAGATGCAAATACCGGAAGTCCTGAAAAGGATTAAGGAAAGCTTTATTTTCTTTTTCGTCTTTCCACCCTTCTTTTATACAGATATCTCTATCTGGTCGATATGACAAGAATAAGTTATTTTCTATGCTTAACCTTTTTTTGGATCTTACTTCCTACTTCCAAACTTCCTGACTTCCCTTTTTCTCACCTTTTCCCTTCCCAAGGTACATAGACCACTTTTTTGGTCTCAAAAAAATCCTCTTGGAAATAATCGTCTAGGTGGTAAGAGACATAGCTGACTTCTCTTTCTTCCATTTCTTCATCGACATCACCGCCTTTGAGCAGCAGCAGTCCGTTTTGAAGTTCGTTGAAATCTTCTTTTTTGAATTTGTTTTTGACCCAAGGAAGGATATTGGCAAAACGTGTCACAGCCCTGCTGAGAATAAAGTCGTATTTCCTCACCAAATCTTCAGCTCGAACCTGTTGGGCTTCGACATTGGATAGCTTGAGCTGCTTGGCGATGTCCTTGACGACATTGATTTTTTTACCGATCGAATCCACTAGGTGAAAATGTGTTTCGGGAAACATGATCGCCAATGGAATTCCGGGAAAACCTCCTCCCGTCCCGATATCCAAAACCTTCGTACCTGGTTCAAAAGAAATCACTTTGGCAATTCCCAATGAATGTAAGACATGCTTTTCGTAGAAGTGTTCCATGTCTTTTCTGCTGATTACATTGATCTTTTCATTCCAATCAGCATACAAAGGGCCAAGTTTGGCGAATTTTTCCTTTTGGGATTCAGTAAGGTCTGGAAAGTATTTGAGGATTAGATCCATAAAAGCATTCTTGTTTGAGTATCAAAATTAGGGCTTTCTATTACTTAAATTGTCTGTAGCGACGAATAAAAACAAAAAAGGGGCAAATGATCCAATCATTTGTCCCTTTCAATTGAAAATCAATAATTTATTTTTTGTTTTCAGCCATTGGGGAAAATGAAGGAGATTTGGTTTTTACATTTTCCACAAGATGGTTACCAATATTTTTTCCTTTTGTAGAACCATTGACAATGGCAGGCATATAGTGGATCCCGCCATATAGCCTGCTGATAGCTGCTTCGTCTGCCGCTTGTCTAAAGGAGTCAAATTCTCTTACGGGAAGACCATAATTAACTTCTGTAGAATCCACAAAATGGAAGGGCTCACCAAAAAGACTGGTCAATGCTTCCGCAGCCGCATTGGATGCCACACTATGTCCACTTGTATATTCAGGAAATGGAGGAGTCTGCAATAGTGGTAACCAATCTTCGTCTATATACCTGTTGATGTATGTTTCAGGCCTGATTAATCTTGTCTTGTATTTTTCATCCCAGCAGGCAATAAATGCATCAAAAATGGCAATACTTGTAAATGCCAGTGTTTCTGAAGTTCCTTTCCAGTCCTGTCCTGCGGTTTTCGAGGAAATCGCAGCAATTCCCATCCAATGTCCTCCAGGGGTGATTTTTTTCTCCGCAAACATCACATGGCCTTTGACATTGACTTTATATGGATTGCAATCCCAAAACATGGCGATGTCTTTTTGTTCCGGAGTAAGATTATTTATGGTATTGAAGACGAATTCAGCTTCTTGGTAGAACTGACTTTTAGGATCAAAACTGAATTCTGTAACCAAATCTGTTCTAAACTGGGAAGCAGAGTCTAATATAAATGGCCTGATTTTGTTCCAGTGTGGTTCAATTCCCTCCATATATGCAGGAGGTGTGGGTTGCCAAGTGCTAGGGTCATTGCTCACAGTATATTTTTCGAATGAGCGGCTTTCATGGTAATTGTCTTTTTTGAAATACGCAATCACGTGAGCACCTACTTCATCTCCAAGTTTAATTGATCTTTCAAAAACCTCTTCCGGAACTCCTTTTTCCATGATTTCTGAATAGGCCTTATCCCTATGTTCGGTCATCAGATTCTCTGAAAAAATCAAAGCTGTGGCGACTTTGTA
Source organism: Aquiflexum gelatinilyticum (assembly GCF_024813435.1). Taxonomy (NCBI): domain Bacteria; kingdom Pseudomonadati; phylum Bacteroidota; class Cytophagia; order Cytophagales; family Cyclobacteriaceae; genus Aquiflexum; species Aquiflexum gelatinilyticum. The sequence continues at coordinate 60,458 of NZ_JANAEZ010000004.1, read as the reverse complement.
GTAAGCTGCAAGTGAGGCCAAAGGAAAATATACCTGACCTGTAGTGTCAAATTCGGTCTTTTCAAAGCCATTGAGTTGTCCCATCATTGATTGGTAATTGGAATCCGATAGGGCAGTCACTTCATAGGCCGCAATGGAAGAATAGGCATAAATCCTACTTGCGACAGGGGGTGAAAATATATCATTGATGATGACTGTGGTAAGTTTGTCCTGAGCTGCAATCTGGTAAGAACCATCAGTAATGGCATTTTTATAATCTTTTTTTTCCTGACATCCGAATCCGAGATTTGCAAGGAAAGCTATCAGGAGTAATCTTTGGAATAAACTTTTCATGGGTTATAACTCTTTGACCTTTATTCTATATATCGATTCCTCAATTCAAGATCGTGAGGAAAGGGTGTGGGTTTGAACCTTCAAATTTAAAGATTATTCCCTGAAATTCACTATTTTTCAAAATGCAAATAGGCTGATTTTAAGCAGGTTTTAAGGACTAATTTTAAAAAATATAGGAGCAGCATTGTTTCTGACAGCTATCAAAAGATCACTTTCTCCGACTTTGATTTTTTGGATGTCCCGGAATTCTCCCCAATAATCATTTCCCTTGATCCCTGTTGGAATGGTTTTCCAATTCCCTTTTTCCCGCTTCATCAGGACCAAAGGTTGGGCATCTGCTTTGCCAAAATCATTACGGAATGCATGAAAATTTCCTATTCCCAGCAGGTATTGGATTCCGTTTGATTGGAAAGAGGTAAAGCCATGCAACGGACTGAACTGGGTCTCTATGGGAAATTCACTGAATTCAAAACCTTTCTCACCTTGGTTCCACAGTATTCCGGATCTCAATTCGTATACTTGGTATTTGGAAGCTTTTTCAATTTGTAACTTTTCCAAAAGATCTTCTGGAGACTTGATTTTAGAGTATTCCACATAATTTGGATGTTTTCTTTTGATGCCCGGGATCTGCTTGATCAGGTCATCTCTGGTGGCAAATGGTACCAAATGACCTTCCATATAATGGAAAATCAAGGGATCAGCCTGCCCGTTTTCATCAAAATCTCCGTGGTAAAGCCAAACAGGTTTATCGGGACTTGCTTTTAGTTTGGAATTCAATCCCAGGTTTCCTACCAAGATATCTTCCATCCCGTCTCCGTCCAGGTCTTTCACTTCCAAACCAAAAAACCAACCGGGGATTTGAAGTGTTTCATCTTGGGCAATTTCGAAATTACCTTGAGGGTTTTGGTGATAAATCTGGACTGACATCCATTCTCCAGACAAGATGAGCTCTTTGGTTCCATCTTTATTCAAGTCGGCCCATTTTGCTTTTTTAACCATTCCAGGCTGGAAATTTTCCCCGAAATAGGTGGTAGTTGCTTCTTTAAATTGACCTTTGCCATCATTGAGCAACAAATAACTTTTGGGGATTTCACCATAATTCCCAGTTACAATAGTGGATCCTACAAAAATATCAGGGGCACCGTCGCCATTGACATCATGGACTGCGAAAGTCGAGGTATTTTCAGCAATAGGAGGGAGCGAATTCATGGAAAAGAAGAAATTTCCCTTGCCATCGTTCAGGAAAAGCCTGTCAAAATTGAAAAATTCTTTCCTCGTAGATTCGTTACCGCCACTTCCCACATAAAGGTCCAAACTGCCGTCAAGGTTAAAATCCTCCAGAATTGCGACCACGTCCTCAGCCATATTCAGTTTGTCAAAGACAGGCTGAATACTTTTTTCAAACTTGCCACCTTCGGTCTGAAAATAGAAAACTCCAGCCTGACCTTTGGCTCCTCCAAAAAAAATATCTTCCAATCCATCACCATTTACATCTCCTACAGCCAATGCAGGACCTTCGGTCGAATACTTTCTTGGAATCAGGTATTCCCTTCTAAAATCATCAAAATCAATATTTTCTTCATGTTTCCAGTCAATTCCAAGATCTGTCATTTCCAATATGGGAAGGAATTCCTTGTTGGGAAAAGCTGATTTTTCACCTTTTCCTTTTTCCAATAGATGTCTATTATTGACGGCAAGGTTTTGGAAAATTTCCGAATCTGCGTCATTCCAGACAACTACGACCGAATCCATAGCAGGATTTTTGCCCAAACCAAAAGTCAAAGTTGTGGACGTTCCTGATTGGAATCCACGAGAAGTGCTCAGCGTTTGGTGAAATATTTCTTTTCCTACATACACAATTACCTGCGTACCAATCCCAAAAGTATTTGGATATTCTCCTTTCAAATCAAACTGTACAAAATGGTTTTGAAGTTTTGCAGCAGTTTGGTTTTGGTATAGAAATGCTTCTTGGTCAATATTATTAATGACCAAGTCAAGGTCGCCATCATTGTCCAAGTCAGCATAGGAAGAACCATTGGAATAGGAGAGTTGGTCTAGTCCCCATTTTTTAGCCATATCGGTAAACTTCAGATTGCCTTCATTCTTAAAATAAAAATTGGATAGCTTGACCGTTGGCAACATGTCAATCTGTTTCGCTTGGAGTTCCTTTTCCGATAAACCCGGGCTTGGTTCCTGACTGTATTGGACAAAATCGAGGTCATTTGGGCGTTTGACTATCCCGTTGGTGATGTGGATGTCTTTTTGGCCGTCATTATCCATATCAAAAATCAGGGGAGACCAGCTCCAATCTGTTGCAAAGGTATTGGTCAAGAGACCGATTTCACTGAACCTCCCGTCACCGCGGTTGAGTTGGAGGTGGTTTCGGACATATTGGTCGCCGTAGCCGAGACGCTTTTTGACATCAAATACTTCCTGCTTGTCTTCACCTACTGACTTCATCCAGATCTGAGGATCGGAGGGAAGCATGTCTGTTGTAAAAATATCCGACAAGCCATCATTGTTGATGTCTCCCAGGTCATTTCCCATGCTATATCGACTTGTGTTGGAGATGTATTCTTTCAAGGATTCCTTGAAAGTTCCGTCAGCCTGATTGATATAGAGGTAATCGTCCTCGGTAAAATCATTGGAAACATACAAGTCCATCCAACCATCCCCATTGATGTCAGCCATGCCTATACCCAACCCAAAACCCAAGCTGCTTGAAAGAATTCCTGCTTCTTCGGTCACTTCAACCATCCTGTTTTCTCCTTCAGCCAAAAGATTTTTGAAAAGTTTGTCTCCTCCTTTTTCATCCTGATTCGTGAATTTGGTGTCGGCATGGGAAAATACTTCTGGTTTTTTGATGGAATGATTGAGCAAATAGAGGTCTAAGTCTCCATCTTGGTCATAGTCAAAAAACAGTGAATGGGTTGAAAAGCCTACAAAATCCACTCCATATGCTGCACCTTTTTCAGAGAAAGTCAAATCACCGTTATTGATGTAAAGTTTGTTTTTTCCGGTCAGGCCTTTGTAATCCCCGACTTGGGTGACGTAAATGTCCAGCATTCCGTCTCCGTTTACATCTCCCATCGTGACTCCGGTTGACCATCCGCCATCGCCTGTGACCGCCGCTTTTTGGGTGATATCCTCAAATTTGAAATCTCCTTTGTTTAGGTATAGTTTGTTCTCGCCTTGGTTTGAGGAGAAATAAATATCTACCAAACCGTCATTGTTGATGTCCCCTGTAGCCACACCGCCACCATTGTAGAAGTACAGGTATTCGAGAATGTTCATCTCCTCGGAGGATACCAGGTCGTTTCGGAATTCGATTCCGGTTTCTTTGGGATCTAAAAGTTTGAAAAGTGTCTCCTCTTTGGGTTTGGAACAGGAAAATAATCCTATAAAAATGAAATAAAACATTCCTATTACTAAATAGGCCGATGGTTTCAAATCAAAATTTCTAAGCTTCAAAACTTTGTGTCTTTGCGTCTTTGCGGGAAAAATCATTTCTCTATTTTCCAAAATTCCACGGGTTCATTGTTTTTGACTACCATCAAGACTTTCTTTCCTTTCAGATCTAGGATTTTCAAATCTCTGATTTCACCATCTAATCTTAGACCATGTTCTCTGTTTGTCCAATAGTCAAATGTGCCGTCTCCTTTTCCAATCAATACTTCTCCATAGCTTCCGTCATATTGACCTACTTCAGGTTTTGCACCTCTCAGGTTTCCTCCCATGATAAGATCCGGATTGCCATCGCCATTTAGATCTGTGATCAAAAGGGTATACATCCACGAGCGCTGCGCAAATCTAGGTAATGGTTTCATTTCAAATTTCCCATTTCCCTGATTCATCAATACTGCCGAGGAAAGGAAATTCACTTCTTTGACAACCGCAGGAGACAATTGTTCTGGAGTAAAGATATCCTCCAAAGTTTGGTTATTGAATGAGCTGTATTTCAGGTATCTTTTTTTGATTCCAGGTAGCTGACCTTCGAGTTGGTGCTTCAGTGTGAAAGGAACATGTTTTTCACCTTGCTTTTTGACATAAACGTGTTCTACAGAACCGTTTTGGTCAAAGTCGTTGACATACATTTTGATCGGACTTTCTTCAGAGGCTTTGAATCGGGTGTTCAATCCATGGTTTGCCAAGGCAAAATCCGGCTGACCATCATTGTTAAAATCTCCCACCAAGATCGCCTGATACCACCCTTTATACCGGTTCATTTCAGGCATTTCTATTTTTTCAAGCTTATTGCCTGTATTTCTAAAAAATGTCGGGGCCATCCATTCACCCACTATCACCAAATCCATTTTCCCATCGCCATCGTAATCGACCGCAGCGGCATCGGTAACCATTCCCAAATCTTTCAATTGGGGGGCAAATTGTGCCGTCCCGTCCGTAAAATTCCCTTTTCCGTCATTGATCAAAATAGATGAGTTGGGATTGACTCCATAAACAAATGGTACCAACCTCGATCCAGCAAAAAGATCCAATGCCCCATCGCCATTGATATCTAAGGTTCTGATGACCGAAGTGCTGTTGGTCAAAAACTGTAAGCCACTGTTTTCGGATTTGCTAAAATTTCCCTTTCCGTCATTCAAATACAATCTATCTGCCAGATCCGGTGAACCGAATCCGGATTCATTGCCTCCTGATGCCACCACCAAATCAAGACTTCCGTCTCCGTTTGCATCGAAGAAAACGCCACCGCGATCTTCAGAGAATTTGTCATTTTCAAACACTTTCTGATTGCTTGGCTTAAAATTTCCATTGGCATTTTGGATAAAAAGCTGTCCGGCAAATCCTTTGGCTCCACCGATGAAGGCGTCATCAAGGCCATCTCCATTGACATCTCCCCAAATTGCTTTTGGACCTTCGGTAGAAATCATGTGGTAGGTAAGTCGGTCACGGTCAAAATCTACCATGAGATTTTCCTGATGGGTATAGTTCAAAATGGTACTGGGATCAATTTTGGAGAAAATCTGACTTGCAGGCTTTTCAAAAAAGGCAGATCCTTCCGTTGCTTCTTTGGCATCTTCCCATTCCAAAACCAAAGTGGTATCAGAAGCTACATCATTGAGCAAGGTAATTTTTCCGTCCGGCCACCTGACTTGTACTTCATTGAGCCTACTTATTTTTCCCAAACCGAAATTCAATCTTGGATCCACTGAAGATTGAAAACCCCTATTGGGCATCTGTTCCAGATAAAAAACCTGTTCACCAGCTACCAACCTCACCTGGGTGCCGATGGCAGCAGTATTTTTGTCCTTACCGATAAGTTGGATTTTAAGGAATGAATTCTCGGGTTCGAATTCTTTGGTCCTGTTTTTATAAATCAGGACCTCATTGTTGACATTGTTGATGACAAGGTCCATGGCGCCATCGTTGTCAAGGTCACCATAAGCTGAACCGTTGGAATGGATCGGATCTCCCATTCCCCATTCGTGGATGACATTTTCAAAAACAAGGTCTCCTTTGTTTTTGAATGCGTAGTTAGAGATTGGATTGATGGGCATCGGGTCTACCAATGCTTTGTAGTTTACACCGGCTTTACTGATGATTTTCTGTTTGGTTTCATCATTGTCGATGAAATTGAGGTAATCCAGATCCGTCAAGTCCTTATAGATACCATTGGCCACGAAAATGTCTTTCAAACCATCATTGTCCATGTCAAACATCAATGCTGCCCAACTCCAATCTGTCGCTTCCACATTGGCCAGTCTTCCCATATCCGAAAACGACCCATCGCCATTGTTGATATGGAACATGTTTCTCGTGTATTGGTAGTGGTAATCGTGTTGGACATTGAATTGGAACTTGTCATAGCTCTCAAATGTCGTGATCTGTTTGAGGCGTTCTGACGGCTCGGGAAGCATCTCTGTGACAAATATGTCCAAATGTCCGTCGTTGTTGATATCGGCGATGTCAGCCCCCATGGAGGCTGCTGAGATGGCACGCATGTAAGTGGTCAGTCTTTCAGTAAATGTTCCGTCCTGATTGTTGATGTAGAGATAGTCCCTTTCAAAGAAATCGTTGGAAATGAAAATATCCATCCAACCGTCCTGATTGACATCACCGATGGTGATACCTAACCCAAATCCGATGGTACTTCCATATATCCCCGCTACTTCAGAAACATCTGAGAATTTTTCACCGTCATTTCTGAATAATTTATCACCACCGACAGGATCTCTTTTTGGACGTTCATTTTGCATTTTATTGAAGCTTCCGATGGATTGGTAGCTGTTGTTGAGTAAGTAGACGTCCAAGTCCCCGTCATTGTCATAGTCAAAAAATACTGCATGGGTAGAGTATCCTTGATCTGCCAAGCCAAATTCTTCGGCTTTTTCTGTGAAAGTGCCGTCTCCGTTATTGATAAATAACTCATTCTGTTTGTTATCGCCGGCAATATCTCCTGAATTGCAGACATATATATCCAAATAGCCATCGCCATTGACATCTGCCATGGCCACGCCTGTGCTCCATGCACGGGTACCGGCTACTCCTGCGGTTTCAGTGACATCTTTGAACTTAAAATCGCCCTCATTCAGATAAAGTTTGTTTTCCCCCAAATTGGCCGTCAGGTACATGTCAATAAGACCGTCGTTGTTGACATCACCCAAAGCTACTCCACCACCATTGTAGAAATTTCGGTAGGTGAAAATATTGAATTTTTCATCAAATGGAAGGTCGTTCCGGAAGTTGACGCCTGAGGTAGAGGATTCGATTTTTTCAAATAGGGTTTCCTTTTTTTCAGATTCAGATGGCTTGCAGGAGGCAAATGCCGCGATGATCAAAAAGGAAACAGAGAGGGATTTATTAAGATGCATCTTCTACTTTTTTTGTCATTTCGGTGATATCCTTTACACGTAAATCAAGGATTTCGACCCGAATGGTATTGATATTTTTTTTAAAGACTCTGATCAATCTATTTCCGTCTATTTTGACCATAGCACTTATTTTTTTGTCTTTGTCAGAAACTTCAAAAAATCCATCCCCATACCAGGATTCCAAAAGATCAACTACATCGACGATTAATTTTTCGTTTGTAAATTCCTCATTTCCCGGAAACCACTGTGTATATCCAAACTCCATGGGCATGAAAAATAGCTTGTCTTCTTCAAATTCAGGGTAAAAATTCATCACAACACTTTTTCCCGAGGACACTTTTGGCAGGTATTGGATCTGAAGGTAATGGTCACCATTTACCAAAATCCCATTTTTGTTGTGTTCCCAACAGGTGCCATAGAACTCTTTACGGCCCATTCCAAAACGGATATCCAAAAAAAGATCTTCCTCAATTTTCCCTGAAGTGAGTTCTCTTTCTTTTACCAAATCATATTCAGTCTTTGGTTTGCATGATAATGCCAAACCCAAAGCGAAGAATAATATGAATACTCTGATCATTAATTTTTGATTCTAAATTTTAAACCCTTCTTTTTTACTTCTTGAAAGAAGCTTCTTTCTTTAATAGTAAGGTGAATTTACCTTTTAGCAAATTCTTTTGTTAACCGCTTTATGACAATGAGATAAAAGATTGACTATCCTTCTTGATTCGGGCAGGCCTTACAATTAAACTTTTACTTTTAATCTTTTAATTTTCATCTTCTCTTACACCTCATTTTACCATTTCCATAACAACCGGCACATCATTATTCCTACTGATTACAATTCTAATTCCTTTTGAAGTTTTGATGTTTTTGATATCCCTGATTTCTCCTCTTACAAAGAATCCCGATTGATTGGCAGGAATCAAGTGGAGGTCTTTTTCATTTGATCCTGTTAGGTGCCATCCATAGCTTCCCATATTGATCCCCAATTCAGGTTTGATCCGGCTTTGGTTTCCTCCAAACAGCAAATGGATTTTTCCTAAATCATCCATAAAGGAATGGATGGCATAGACAGGGCTTCGTTGGATGGTGTAGGGCAGAAATGCTTTTACAAATGTACCATTTCCCTGATTGATAAACAGGCTTGTTTCCAAAGTATGTACATTCAGGACCATGTTTCGGGACAATATCTCTTGAGGGAATAAGTCCTCCAATCTTTTGCTTTTGTAGGAATCATAAGTCAACAATTGCTTTCGCAATGCAGGTAATTGCTTGATTAAGGTGGATTTCAAAACCAATGGGTAGGTGCTGTCACCTTCGTATTGGGTAAGGATTTGTTCGACGCTTCCGTTTTGATCGTAATCATTGATTTGTAATTGCAATGGTTTTTCAGAAGAAGCCTGAAGACGTGTATTGGTTCCTGAATTTCCTGCTAGAATATCAGGCAACCCGTCTCCATTGACATCTGCTACGTGGAGGGTATTCCAAAGACCGCTGGTTTTGTCTAATCCAAATTCAGAGGAAGCATCATAATATTTTCCACTGGCTTTTTTAAATACTTTGATTCCCATCCACTCCCCGACAATCACAATTTCGGCTATCCCATCCCCATCCAAATCCCCAATCCATGCTTCCCTTGTCATTCCGATATTCTTCAATTCCGGAGCAAACTCCATGGTTTTATCCACAAAAACAGCATTCCCCTGATTTTCCAACAGTGTCACATCACCGGGTACACCGTAGGCAAAAGGCACTGTTCTCGTCCCGATCAAAAGATCCATTTTTCCATCTCCGTTGTAGTCAAAAGCCTTTGCAAAAGAGGAACTCTGAAAAACCATCGGAAGGCTTTCTTTTGTTTTGGAAAAATATCCTTTGCCATTGTTTAGGTAAAGCCGATCCAGGTAATTCATGTTGAAAGCACTGAATTCAAGACTTCCGCTCACGACATAGAGATCCAAGTCCCCATCCCCATCCGCATCAAAAAACAATCCGTCGACATCTTCAGCGACTGAATCTGTCTCGAATTTTTGATGAATTTGAAAATCTCCAGAGGGCTTTTGAATATAAATGGAGGAGGCTTGACCTTTTGCACCGGGAAGGAAAAGGTCATCGAGTCCATCTGCATTGATGTCACCGATAGCTATTTTTGGTCCTTCATTGGAAATCATATGAAACCTCAGCCTGTCCCTGTCAAAATCTATAAAATCGCTTTCCTGATGTTTCCATGGAAGTTTGATGGAAGAGGGTAAGAGGAGGGGATTTGTGACCGCTTTGACAAATTTCCAATCTTCAGTCGCTGTGGAAGGATCCAATACCAACAATTGATCCGGTAATACATCGGTTATCTTGGTGGCTTTTCCATTTGGCCAAAGGACGATCACAGAATCAATTTTCTCTACCTGACCAAGTCCAAAATGAAGCTTGTGGTCTACGGAAGACATATAGCCTTTGACTGGATTGTGCTCTGCAAAGAACAGATCATTTCCGGCAAAAAGAGTCACTTGGGTTCCGAATTGACCCTTGAGATCAAATTGGAGAAAATGGTTTTTGTTGATTTCCCTGCTGTTGTTTTTGAATATGGAAACCTCACCGTTGAGGTTATTGACCACCAAGTCAAGGTCACCGTCATTGTCCAAGTCAGCATAAGCAGCGCCTGTCGAAAAAGTCAATTGCTCCATTCCTGATTCAGCAGCAATGTTTTTGAACTTGAAATTGCCCTCGTTATGAAACAGAAAGTTCATCTGTGGATTAGAAGGAAATTCATCAATCATCTTGGTCAACAAAATACTGTCCCGCTTGAATTGGGCAATCAGGTCCTGGTTATTGACATAATAGTCGACATAATCAAAATCTGTAAGGTCTTTGACTATTCCGTTTGCCACAAAAATATCTTTCAGCCCGTCATTGTCAGTGTCAAAAATCAAAGCCCCCCAACTCCAGTCGGTAGCATGTACGCCTGCCTGTCTGCCTATTTCCGAAAAATGAATCTGATTACTGTTGGGTTGAAAACCAAGATTCCTTTGTAAGGTGTTTCGGGTAAACTGATGGAAATACCCACCTGCAACGTTCGCTTGATACTTGTCCCATTCCTCAAATGGAGTTTTGGTCTTCAACCTTGCCATGGTAGCCGGTAGCATTTCAGTGACAAAGACATCCTGCCAACCGTCATTGTCCAGGTCGGCGATGTCAGCACCCATAGAACCCATGCTGATTTCAGTCATCATGTCTTCGAGAGATTCGCTAAAGGTACCGTCGCCATTATTGATGTAGAGGTAGTCTTTTTCAAAAAAATCATTGGAGACATACAAGTCCGGCCAAGTATCCTTATTGAGGTCAGCTACTGTTACACCCAATCCATAACCTATGGCAGAACCATAAATACCGGCAGATTCGCTTACATCGGTATATTTTCCACTGTCGTTTCGGTAAAGTTTGTTCCCTCCAAATGGATCTCGGATATTTCTCTGTCCGATCCTTAGGTCATTTACACCTATGGACCTGATGGAATTGTTTAACAGGTACATGTCCAAGTCACCGTCTTTGTCATAGTCAAAAAATACTGCATGCTGGGAAAGCCCTTCATCGGCTATTCCAAATTCTCTTGCACTTTCGGTGAATGTCAAGTCACCGTTATTGATAAAAAGTTCATTATAACGCTGAGTTCCACCCAAAGGGCCGGATTTACAAACATATATATCTAGCCAACCGTCAGCGTTGATATCGGCCATGCTTACTCCGGTCGACCATATTCCCTTTACAGCCAATCCTGCTTTTGCGGTAATGTCTTCAAATTGAAAATTTCCTTTATTGAGGTATAATTTATTTTCTTGTTGGTTTCCGGACAAAAAGATATCAACCAAACCGTCATTGTTAATATCACCAAGGGCTACACCTGCCCCATTATAAAAATTTCTAAAAAGATAAGGATTGAATTTTTCGTTATATTCTAGGTTATTGTTGAAGTTGATTCCTGTCAACTTTTTATCCATCAGTTCAAAAAGAGTTGTTTTTTCTTCTCCCTTTTTTGCGCAGGAAGAAAAGAGGAGTAAGCCAATTAAAAAAAAGAAGATGTTATGTGTCAGTGAAGACATTTTGGAAGGGTTAATATGCGATTGGGTTCTGTTTTCTAATCCGAAGGTATCCATTAAATCAAAAAGAAGTGCACGGATGTGCACTTCTTTTATCATTGTAATATCAAAATATTTGGATTAATATCCAGGATTTTGTGTCAGGTTTGGATTAGCCTGAAGCTGTCCTTGAGGAATGGGGAACAATGTTCTGAAGGGCTGAGAAGCAGGCTTCTCCCACCATGCAGCAGTGTATTTTCCGAATCTAATCAAATCAGATCTTCTTTGGCCTTCAGCAAAGAATTCTTTTCCTCTTTCTGCCAATAAGATATCAGCATCCAAAGTAGTCAAAGCAGGCGCTGAAGATCTTGTTCTGATCTGATTTACCAAAGCAATGGCGTCTGCGGTCCTTCCGAGTTTCCATGCGCATTCTGCTTTCATCAAGATGACATCACCATATCTGAAGATCGGGAAGTCGTTGTTCAAGCTGTTTGCAGATCCAAGTGGAACTTCAAATTTGTTGATTCTGGTTCCGGCTTGTCTGAAAGCATTTGGAGCCAATTGATTGATTTCAGGAGTAAAGTTTACAACGGGTCCGTCAGGATCTCCAGCTTCAGCGGAGGCATCTATCAAGTCAACTCCTGTAGAGGATCTTTGGATTCCTTCTCTCAAAGAACCTTTTCTTAAGTCTCCTGCTTCAAAGCTGTTGTAGAATTCTTCCAAGGCTGTATAACCATTCCATGGCTGTTCTACCAAGTTGAAAGTAGCTTGGTTGACATAATGGAATGTCATGTGGTGGATATTAAAACCACCTGCATTGTTTGCGTCATAAGGAAGAGTAAACATATTCTCAGTTGAATTTGCATTCGTAGCTGAGAAATTTTGGAAGAAATTAGGAGTCAAACTGTACTGACCTGAATTGATGATTACGTCTAAAGCAGCTTCAGCATCTGCCCATCTTCCTTTGGAAGGATCCAATACACCTGGAGTAGTACTCAAATAAACTTCAGCATTTAAATAAAGCTTGGCCAAAATCATGTGGGCGGTCCAATAGTTCAAGTTGGTCTTCACATTGGTTTTTGGAAGTAAATCCACGTTGTCTTTGATGCTGCTTTCAATGAAAGCGAAAACTTCAGCCCTTGTATTTTGGGCAGGGTTTCCACCTCTGTCAGTTTCCACAATGATTGGCACATTACCGAAGTTGTCAATCAACCACAAATAAGCCAATGCTCTCAAAACTCTCAATTCTGCACCCAAAGCTTCCACTTCAGGATATTGCTGCAACAACAAGTTGGTCTCACCGACGATTCTGAAGCAATATTGCCAAGCACCGTTGTAAGCACCGTCACCCACAGCCCATGTATGTCTGTGGTTTCTTAGCCAAATACCACCATCTTCCCAGTCAGCACCTTTTTGAGGAATTGCCAATTGGTCAGATGAAACTTCATTGATACTGTACAAACCTCCGTGACCTCCCCAGTTGCCGACTACGGCAGCATAAGCAGATTGCTTCAGTACTTCAATCAACTCCGGACGCGTGCTATTTGACAGGTCTTCCTGGGTTACACCCGTCAGAACTTCCTGTTCTAATTCCCAGCATGATCCCATGGTTACTGCCACGAGACCTCCAACAAATAATGATTTAATTGATCGTAACATATTTATTTTGAGTTTATGTTATTTTAATGTAAAGGTTAAACCTGCGGTCCAGGTTCTAGGCACGAAATAAGTATTTCTTCTTTCAATACCGGGCGCTAATGGATTTCCATCATCTGTCCATCTAACTTCAGGGTCTACACCTGAAAACTGAGTGATCGTGAAAAGGTTTTGAACACCTGCATACAACCTGAAATTGCTGATTGCAGCAGATTTGACAGGAAGGTTATAGCCCAACTGCAAGTTGTCCAACCTTACAAAGTCTCCTCTTTCCAAATAAAGGTCAGAGAATGTTGGTGTAGATGTAACAAGTGGGTTGGTTGGCGTATTTTTGGTCACAACAGAGTTCCAAGTATTAGAAGCGCCATCAGCATTTTCATAGAAACCTCTGAAGGAGTTGTAGATCAAGTGGCCAACACTACCTCTTAGTAAGAAATTTAAATCCCAGTTTTTGTAAGAGAATGAGTTAGAGAAACCAAAGTCAGCCGTAGGAAGACCATTTCCTAAGTTTTCAAACTCTTCAGGTCTTTCGGTGCTTAGGATGTATTCTCCGTTTTCGGTCAAGCCCAAAAATTTCGGTCCATAGAAATTACCGATTTCTTCACCTACTCTGTTCCAAACGATCTCGTTGTTGTTTTGTCCAGGAGATCCTGGTGTTGCCTGACGGATTTCAGGAAGACTGATAGAACCAACGCCTATTCGATCGATAGTTGTTCTTCTATAGATCGTGAAATTCGCAGAAGGATTCCAATTGACAGCACCCAATTTTATATTATTGACATTTACTAAGAACTCAAAACCTGCACTTGAAAGATCAGCGATATTCGCCCAAATGGTGTTGGCGGTGTAGAAGTTGCCAGGAAGGAATTCATTTGGAGCACCTACAGGAACTTGTGTGTTGAACAACAAGTCAGAGATGTTTCTTCTCCAGTAATCCATCGTACCGGTTATTTTGCCGTTCATTAAGGCGTAATCCAAACCAAAGTTCAACTCCTGCGTGGTTTCCCACTTCAACTGAGGGTTAGGGTTTGAAAGTTGGTTAACTCCCACAAATACAGAGTTGATTGGCTCTGCAAGATTCAAAGGGATTCTATTACCGTTACCGAAGATACCCAAAGCCAATGTTGGGGAAGGAGGTAACTGACCTACAACACCCAAAGAGACCCTTGGTTTGAATTGGCTGAATGGTCCCATGTCCAAAACCTGAGTCAAATCAGCACCCGCTGTTACTGCAGGGAAGATACCAGTTTGGTTTTCTTTACCAAATCCTGAATAAGTCTCAGCCCTTACTGAGGCAGAGAAGAAATAAGTATTGTTGTAGTTAAAGTTTGCCCTTCCAAATACAGAATTCAAAACCGCTCTAGTAGCAAATGAACCCATGCCTGTGCCCGGACCGAATCTTAGACCACCTGCACCTAGGTTGTTTGCACCTTGGTCAAATAGAAATCTTGAAGATGAAGCGTTAAAACCGTTTTCATTGAAGATCTGGGTTTCAGCACCTCCCAAGAACGTGAAATCCATTTTGTCAAAAATTTCATCTTGGAATCTGATGGTACCATTCCAAATGCTTGTAGTTCTGTTAAATAAACTTTGGCCCGCAGAACCACTTCTACCAAAACCGACATTATAATCCTGATAAGAGAAAAACTCTGTGGAATTGACTGACAATCTATCTTCTGAAAATTGTGTTGCGATGATAAATTTATCACTCAAGTCATATTCCATTCTGTAAGAGTAAATGGCACTTTTGATATCATTAGTGAATTTTTGCTGATTGATTAATGCCACCGGATTGAAATAATCAAACAACGGTCTTTGGAAATAACCACCAAAATCCCTGTTTGCATTTGCAATACGAGTATCTCTGTCGACAGTTGATTCACCTGTGCCGATAAAGTCTCTTTCAAAGATAGGAGCAGTTGGGTTGTAAATAGTGGCATATCTTACAGCCTCTCCGTTTACGTCAGTTGTATTTGTCTGCGTATAAGCCAATCCCATATTCATTCTCAACCTGTTTTGCAATGCACCATGGTTCAAGTTGAAACGGGTGTTGAGTGTTTCCCTGTTAGTTCCTTTTACGATACCGTCGTTATTACGGTAGTTGACAGAAGCAAGGTAGTTGGTGTTTTCAAAACCGCCTGTTACAGAAGCATTAACTGTTCCGTTCAAAGCAGTCTGGGTAACTTCATCTCTCCAATCGGTTCTGGAACCATAATCTGTACCTCCTCTTGCCACGAATTCCTCCGGAGAAAGAATAGGAATCAGGTTGGTAGGAACTTCAACTGCACCAAAAGTATTGATGGTGACATTGGAAACACCTTTTTTGGAAGAACCCTTTTTGGTAGTAATCAAAATCACACCGGCAGCACCTCTTGTACCATAGATTGCAGCAGCAGATGCATCTTTCAATACGTCAAAAGATTCGATGTCATTTGGATCGACCGCATCAATAGAAGCACCGATGACCCCATCCAATACGATCAAGGGAGACTGCGTAGCACCGAAAGAAGAAATACCTCTCAATCTCAAAGTAGGCTGTGAGTTGGGGTTACCACCTGCACGTGTCACAGAAAGACCGGCTACTTTACCCTGAAGCAATTGGGTTGGGTTAGGGAAGTTACCACGGTTGAATTGCTCTGTTCCGACGTTCGTAACAGCTGAAGTGATTTCCTTCTTGTCTTGTGTACCGTAACCGATTACAACAGCCTCCTGCAAGCTTTGGATATCCTCAGCCAATTCGATGTTGAATACACTTTGGTTTCCAATCGCTACTTCTTGTGCCGTAAAGCCAACGAAAGAGAAAACCAAAGTAGCATCTCCCGGCTGTACGTCTAATTTAAATTTTCCATCCAGGTCAGTGGTGGTACCTCTTGTAGTACCTTTAACCAGAACTGTTACTCCCGGAAGGGGATCTCTTAAGGTAGCATCCAGGACAGTTCCTGATACCTCCCTGCCTTGAGCAAATGCCGAGGCAATACTGAAAATCATCAGTACTGAAACCATAGCAAAAGCCTTTAGTTTTTGTAAATAATTTCTCATAGGGTTTGTTGTTTTGAAAAAAACGAAATTGTTTATGTAGTTGATTTCAATTCTAAATTGAATGTTTAAATTATATTTTGCAATTTTTAACAAATGGCCATTTGGGCTTTTGGTCAAATGCCTGTTAACAGAATAATGTTATTTTTTATTAATCGTTAACAAAATCTATTTTTACAAATAGAATCAGCAACCGAAAACGTTTGAATTTTTCGAATACTTAAAATTTTTCAATTT
This sequence comes from Aquiflexum gelatinilyticum, assembly GCF_024813435.1. Taxonomy (NCBI): domain Bacteria; kingdom Pseudomonadati; phylum Bacteroidota; class Cytophagia; order Cytophagales; family Cyclobacteriaceae; genus Aquiflexum; species Aquiflexum gelatinilyticum. The sequence continues at coordinate 44,296 of NZ_JANAEZ010000004.1, read as the reverse complement.
TATTAAAAATGTGAAAATTGGCTGTTAAAATTAATCGTTTGGGTAAATAAACAGGATGCTGTACCATATTACCATTGAGCAAGCTTATTTTTGCATTTGGGGTTTTTAAGGTCTAAATCATCAATAATCAGGAATTTACATTGGTTTTATTTTGATCAGCTTTTGGCAAGATTGAAGTGAAAAAACGTCCGTTTTATCGAAGGAAATTGGAGAAAGAAAAGCTGAGAAATTGAGGTGACAAGCCTTGTTTTTCTAGGTAAATTTTTGATAGCAAGTCCTAAATATTTATGAATCATTTGAGGGAAAATCAGGTGAATTTCCTATAGAACCTGGTCAAAAAATTTCCCTATCTCTATTTTAACTGAGGAGTTTTATATTTTTTTGTTGTTATTTTTTCTTTAATTGATGCAACTTTTTTATTCTTATCTGTATCTTAGCCGTATGAAGGTTTTGGATACTAAGAAAAGAAACCAAGAACGAAAAAAATGGGTGCTCGTCTTCCTGATTTGCATTGGTACCGCTTTTTTTTATTCCAATCAATCTTCCAAAAACACCATGGCATACCAACTTTTTAATCCTTTCTATGCTTGGAGTAATGGTGAGGGCAATCCAATTAGGAACATTGTTACCAAATTTATTCCCCAAGAAATTCCCGATAGACTCAAGGAATGGAATTAGATTTTTTGTTTCAAGAGGTAAACATTTTAACCCCTGAAAGACTTCTTACCTTTGGATTTTAATTTGCTAAAATCAAAGAATATCAGCCGTTTAATCCATTTTAAAACATAATGCAGCTACAAGACATCTATATTTATCCCATCAAATCACTTGGAGGCATCAGGTTAGAAGAATCTAAACTGGAAGAGAGGGGATTGAAATTTGACCGGAGGTGGATGTTGGTAGATAAAGAGGGGATGTTTCTGTCCCAAAGGACTTTTCCTGAAATGGCACTTTTACAGGTAGAGGTTGGGGAACAAGGTCTTTTGGTTTTCCATAAAAAAGACAACGTATATAGGATTCAAATTCCGTTTCTCCCCCAATCTGAAATTTTTAAGTCTGTTCAGGTATGGGAAGATGAGGTAATCGGTCAGATAGTGGGAGAAAAAGTCAGCAAATGGTTTTCAGAAATCCTTGAAATGGAATGTGATTTGGTCATCATGCCTGAATCCACTAAAAGGAAATTGTCTCCTAAATATGCGGTCAACAATGAATCTGTTGGTTTTGCTGATGCCATGCCATATCTCTTGATCGGTCAGGCTGCATTGGATGGACTCAATTCAAAGCTCAATAAAGCTGTCCCCATGGACAGGTTCAGGCCGAATCTTGTTTTTTCGGGAGGGATACCTTTCGAAGATGATGCTTGGGACAAAGTCCAAGTAGGGGAGGCTGTATTTAAAATCACCAAACCCTGCGCCCGCTGCGTGATGACGACTGTCAATCAGGAAACTGCCGAAAAAGGCAAAGAACCCTTGAAGACCTTGGCAACATTCAGGACTTTTGACAATAAGGTAATGTTTGGCCAAAATATGCTTTTACTTAAAGGAGACAAGATTAAGGTAGGGGATGAATTGGTTCCGTTTTCGAAATAGGGATAGCGTAATCGGGTCGCCCCCTTACAACTCCGCCGGCCTAATTTTGAGTCCATTTTGATCATTGCGAAACCTTTGCGTCCATTGCGGTAAATAAAGTTTCCTTATGATTAGGAATAATTTTTCACTGTCTCAATAAACACTTTTACCATCTCGGGATCAATGTCGGGATAGACGCCATGTCCAAGGTTTGCGATGTGCCTAGTCCCTTTGAATTGGTCCATCATCAGTCTCGTGGCTGCTTCCACTTCTTTGGCAGAGCCATAAAGTGCAGCAGGATCCAAATTTCCCTGCAAGGTTTTATTGGGACCGATGATATCTCTTGATTCAGCTATCCCCATATTCCAATCCAATCCTATGGTGTCGCAATTCAGCCCAGCCATTTCTTTTCTTGCAAAAAAAGCACCTTTCGCAAAAACCGTTGTCGGTACATTTTGGATGGCATCACAGATCTGGGAGATATAGGGAAGGGAAAACTCCAGGTAATGGTTTGGAGGTAAGATTCCCGCCCAACTGTCAAATATCTGGATAAGGTTAGCACCTGCCGCAACCTGTGCTTTCAGGTAGTTGATCGTGCTGTCAGTAATCATCTGCAGCAGTTGATGGGAAAACTCCGGTTGTGTATAGAGCATTGCCCTGGATTTGGAAAAAGTCTTGCTTCCTGACCCTTCGACCATGTAAGCAAAAATCGTCCATGGCGCACCGGCAAATCCAATCAAAGGAACCCTGCCGTTCAGCGCTTTTTTAGTGATTTTGATCGCTTCGATTACGTAGCTGAGGTCATCCACGCCGTCAGCAATTCTCAGTTTCTTTAAGTCAGAAACATCCTTTACAGTCTCAGGAAACCAAGGTCCACGCTTTTCCTGCATTTCATAGGGCAATCCCATGGCTTCAGGGATCACCAAAATATCTGAAAAAATAATTGCCGCATCGACGTCCAAAATATCCACCGGCTGTATGGTCACTTCTGCCGCCAATTCGGGTGTTTGAGCCAATTCAATAAAACCACTCACGCTTTCACGGACTGCGCGGTACTCAGGTAGGATTCTTCCGGCCTGACGCATCAGCCATACGGGTGTTCTTTCTACTTTTTCGCCTTTTGCGGCACGGATCAATAAATCATTCTTCAATAGCATGCTGCAAATATAGAATCCCAATTTGAATTAGGAGGTAAGGAATTAAAAACTTCTAATAGACTTTGGTGGTGTATGGTGTCAAGCGGACAATATTATTTTTTAGGCACTCTCTATTTTAATTCTCCTACTTACGCAAAAATGAAAAACTATGGATTATAAAAGTAAAAAAGCCTCCAATTTGGAGGCTTTTTAAATTTATTTTCTTGCTTCGAGTTTCACAAAATCGCTTTCGGAAAGTCCAAGCATTTTGACCACTCCTTCATAATCATTGTAATCAATCCTAGAACTGAAATCCGCCGGAACAACTACCACCCTGAATCTTTGGTTTGCAGTCCAATCTGTTCCCAACAGGCTAGGATCGAAATTTGTTTCTAAAAAGACGCTAAAATCATCTTTGCTGAAATCATAATTATAGATCAAAGTACCTTCATCAAAAAGGACTGTCTGAGGCAATGCCCTCCAGATTGTATTGCCATTGGCTGTTTCCCATCGGACATACATCAAGACCACATCGCTGTCAAAAATTGGCGGCTGAAAATCAAAGACAGCCAGATAGTTATTTGCAGATGTAAAATTGACATTCACTTCAAATGCCTCAGCAACTATATTAACTCCTGCCTGACCTTGTGGTCCTTGAGGTCCCGGTACCCCCGGAGGTCCTACAGGTCCTACACAGGCATAAATGGTAGCCAAAGCTCCCACTAGTAATAAAGAAAGTAATTTTCTCATAATAATTCTGGTTTAAAATTTTGAATAAAAGCTAAGAAAGAGAAATTTCAATTTGATTTGTTTCAACTCAACGAAGTAAAATTGAAACAGGTTTTATTTTGTGTTTTTTATCCCAATGACTTTGACTTCGTCGAGCCCGACAATCTGATCAATAAATACCACAGGTTCAGGCAAGCTATTTTCTTTTGCAAAGACAATGATTTTGTTTTTGATTTTCAATGGGCTTGGCATTACAAAACGATGGGCAGTAATGGTGGCAACAATTGCATTTTCATTTGAAAATGAAATGGTTTCAAATCCGGCAGTATCAGGTATCCATTTGGAATCCAGACCTACAAAAACCTCCATTGTATCCAATTTTCCTGCAGGTTCAGAATAGTAAATGGTATAAAGTGCAGCTCCCGGATTGTTATTCTTGATACTTTCAATTTCCTGAAAGGCCTTTGTAAGCTTCTCATCTTGGGGGATTCCTTTGAAATTTTTCCCAACCAAATTAATTTTCATACCCTCGACAACCTCAAGGTGGACTTCATTGAAGCCTCCCATTTTATTGAAAACATAAAAACCAATTGCAGTCAATAAAATGACAAAAATGAGAACAATAGTTTTTTTCATGAATGGGATATTACTTGGATGATATTAAAAAAGGTTTTCATAAGGTTTTTCCTTAAAGGTAGTTAGATCAAAATAAGTACCGGACTCCGATTGCGCCTTGCAGCCTAAAGTGCCCAAAACGGTCCAACAATTCCATAAAGAAACCAACTTCCCCAAAAACACTGATCGGGGCTTCATCAAAGTAATACTCCGCGCCGCCAAATGCCTCAGGGCCAAAATCCATATTTCTTCGTGTTTCTCTAAGCGTCGCCTGCGAAATGGAAGAATCTGTAAAGGCGTAATCTACCAATACAGAACGAAGCTGAACACCAGCCCCTGCATAGCCCAACAAGTAACCTGAACCGATATTGAAATCATCCGAGAAGTCCTCATGATATGCTCCGCGGAAATTCAATGACCAGGTGTTGGAGGTACTGTGGCCTACATAAAATGCATTTGGGCTTGGCCTGTTGTTGTCAAAATCTCTCCGGTAATATTGACCGCTGTTGGGTCCGACTCTTCCGACCATTCCTTCCAAGGAAATTTTATCATCGATAAAGGTTTTGTAGGTAATTGAAAATGGTTCTCCAAATCTAAGACCGATCCCCGGTTCCTGAGCAAAAGCAAATAACGGTAACATGGCAAAAGCCAAAACAAGCAACTTTTTCACTGTGTTTTTATTTTTGGTTTAGTTTTTCTTTTTAGATATGAGACATGAGACGTGCGATTTGGGACACAGGATTCAAGACATTCCGGAATCTTACCTTTTGCCCAAACCATCCGTCACCGGACATCGGACCATTTTTTGATTCCCACCTTCCTAACTTTTCAACTTCTCAACTTCCTACCTCCCAACTTCTAACCAATCGCCATCGACTTCAACTGCATCTGATGGAGTTTGGAGTAGTAGCCTCCCAATTCCAAGAGCGACTCATGGGTTCCGGTTTCCTTGATCTCACCTTGGTGAAGAACCATGATTTTATCCGCTTTTTGGATGGTCGAAAGCCTGTGGGCAATTACAATGGACGTCCTGCCTTTCATCATTTTAGAAATGGCCTTTTGTATCATTTCCTCAGTTTCGGTATCCACCGAGGAGGTAGCCTCATCCAAGATGATGATTTCAGGATTGTAGACGATTGCCCTTACAAATGATATCAGTTGTCGCTGACCAACTGAAAGTGTGGCGCCCCGTTCCATGACATTGTAATCCAGACCTCCGGGAAGTCTTTCAATAAACTTCTTTGCACCTACCAATTTGGCGGCTTTCATAACTTCCTCCCTCGTAATCTCAGGATTCCCAAGGGTAATGTTATTCAATATCGTATCTGAGAAAAGGAAAACATCCTGCAATACCACGCCTATATGTTTTCGCAAAGTACCTAGTTCATATTCCTTGATGTCAGTGCCGTCAAGTGTTATTTTGCCCTTGTTAATATCGTAGAAGCGGTTGATCAGGTTGATGATGGAAGATTTTCCAGCTCCGGTGGCCCCGACCATGGCGACTGTTTCCCCGTGTTTTACTTCAAAATTGATATTTTTCAAAACCCATTCTTCGTCGTTATACGCAAACCAAACGTTCTCTAATTTGATGTTTCCCTCAATTTTTTCTGGCTTGAACTTTCCTTCATTCGGGATTTGGTCATCGCTTTCAAGTAGTTTTAAAATCCTGGAGGAACTTACTACCCCCATCTGCAGGGTATTGAACCTATCTGCAATCATCCTTATTGGTCTGAAGAAAAGCTGCAGGTACATAATAAAGGAGATCAGGATCCCGATTTGGATTTCCATGTCAAATACCCCCGTTGCGCCATACCACACCACTACACCTGTACCGATCGCCTGTATGATTTCAGCGACAGGATAGTAGATCGAATAATACAAGACCGACTTGACATGCGCTACTCTATGTTCTTTGTTGATCTCTTTAAATTTATCGTATTCCCTTTTTTCTCTATTAAAAATCTGAACAATATTCATGCCTGTGATATGCTCCTGCAAAAACGAATTCAGGTTGGATACGGCATTTCTGACGTCATTGAAGGCTACTTTGATTTTCTCTTTGAAAATATAGGTGGAAATAATCAGGAGTGGCAAAGTACTCAAACTCACCAAGGTCAGTTTCCAATCCACATAAAACATCACAGCCAGAATGGTAATCAATTGCAGCAAATCCCCGATAATGGCTGCCAAGCCTTCACTGAAAACATCAGCAAGAGTTTCTACATCGGATACATTCCTTGTCACCAATCTGCCTATCGGTGTATTGTCAAAAAACTTCAACCTCATTTTAAGCAAATGACGGTAAAGTTTGATCCTGATGTCCTTGATAATCACCTGCCCGATCCATCCTGAAAGGTAAGTATGCGCAAACTGTACCAAAGATTGCAGCAAAAGCAGCACAATCAACAGGTAGATGATATTCAGCAATCCTTCACTATCCCCAATAGCCACATAATCATCGATGGCTATCTGGATAAAATACGGCCTTGTCGGTGCCAATACTGCCATGGCGATGGTAAGGAACACCAAAAAATAAAAGCGGCCTTGGTATGGCTTGACAAACTCGTATAGTTTCTTTAATACCTGGGCGTCAATGATGTCACCACTTTTGATATTTTCTTTTTCCAGGCTCAAAATATTTCAGTATTTAAATAAATATATCTTCGTGATAAACAACCCTGCAAAGGTATAGACCTTGGGCAGGAGAAGCAGATTTTGCCTGACTCCGGTCTTTACTGTCCAAAATTTCTTGAAACCGCCCACAATCCAATCTGCCTAAACCCACTTGGACCAAAGTCCCTACAATCGCCCTCACCATTCCACGCAAAAATCTGTTGGCAGTTATATGAAAGAGCAATTGATGGTCATTTTGTTCCCAATACGCTTCTTTTATTTTACAATTAAAGTGGTTGACATCGGTATGGACTTTCGAAAAGCATTGAAAATCTTCATGGTCCAAAAGCAATTTTGCGGCTTCATTCATTTTGTCAATGCAGGGCTTGTGGTATACCAACCAAGCACTTTCTTCTTCGAATGGGTCTTTGCGCAAAGTAATGCGATAAAGGTAGCTTCTCCACCTTGCATCAAATCTGGCATGGGCATCATTTTTCACTTTAAGCAAAGAATATACCGCAATGTCTTTTGGAAGGACGCCATTGATGCGTTTGACAAAATCCTCTTGGTCAAGGTTTAAATCAGTATCAAAATGCGCAAACTGCTGAGAAGCATGTACACCTGTATCCGTCCTTCCACTTCCGGTAAGGTATGAAGGCTGTTTCAAAATCACAGAAAGCGCTTTTTCCATTTCTGCCTGCACAGAATGGGCGTTTTTCTGGAATTGCCAGCCATGATAATGTGTCCCGCGGTAAGCGAATTCTATAAAATACCTTTGGATTTCCATTTTACTGTGCAAAGATATTATTCGGAGGCAAATAAAAACCACCTTTTATACAAACCTTGCGATTCAAAAAATTACCCCGTTTCTTTGTCAAAATTTAAAATCAAAATGATACAACGCATACAGACCATATTCCTGTTTCTCGTGGCAGTAGCCATGATATTGGTAATTTCCTTCCCGATCTGGCAGCAAGTCAACCCAAGTCAGACGCAATTGATGACCCTCACTGCCTGGAATCTGACGACATTAGATGTTGCGAGTCAGGAACCTGTGGATACTTCCTCCAAGATTTTTATTGGCATTCTTGCCGTCATTTCTGCAGGGATTGCAATTTTCAGCTTGATGCAATACAAAAACAGAACCAAGCAGATGTTTCTCAATATGGTCAATTCTTTTGTGATGGTGGTCAATGTCGGACTCATTATTTGGACCACTCACACAGCCAATGCCCTCATCAATCCCGAGGTCAACGGTGCTTTTGTGACCGGGTTTTGGGCGATTTTCGGAGGAATGATCTGTAACCTGCTTGCAAATAGGTTTATTCGAAAGGACGAAATGCTCGTCAGGTCTGTGGATAGGATCAGGTAAAATTACCATATACATAATCATACAAAAGCCGGCGGTTGATTTCGCTGGCTTTTGTTTTTATAAATACTAAGTTTGAAAAAAAACAGCCATGAGACTCGAAACACTAGCCATACACGCCGGAAACATCATCACGGATTCCCAGCAACCTGCTGTGCAACCGATCACGACTTCTACCACTTTTGTACACCATGAAGGTTCCGTGATCTATTCCAGGGCTAACAATCCCAACAGGATGGCTTTGGAAAATGTATTGGCCAAACTGGAACATGGCGAAGATGCGGCTGCTTTTTCGTCAGGAAATGCTGCTGCTTTGGCAGTTTTTCAGGCTTTGGAACCGGGAAGCCATATCATTGCACCGGACGACATGTACCATGGAATCCACCGTCAGTTGGTGGAGATATTGAAAGGAATTGTGGAGGTAAGTTTTGTGGATCTGGCAGACCTGGAAATGGTCAGGGCAGCTATTAAACCCAATACCAAACTCCTTTGGATCGAAACCCCTTCCAATCCTTTGCTCAAAATTACAGACATCCGTGCACTTGTGGCAATAGCAAAAGAAATCGGGGCGAAAGTGGCCTGCGACAATACTTTTGCAACACCTGTTTTTCAAAATCCAATCCTTCTCGGGGCAGACATCGTCATGCACAGCACCACCAAATACCTTGGAGGACACAGTGATATTTTGGGTGGCGCTTTGATTTGCAAAAAAGCAGATGATTTTTGGCAAAGAATCAAAATGATCCAACATGTTGGAGGGGCAGTCCCTTCTCCATTTGATACCTACCTTCTGGTCAGAAGCATCAAAACCCTGGCTTACCGGATGAAAGGCCATGCGGAACATGCGGGCATTATTGCCGAATTTCTTTACAGCCATCCCAATGTGGAGGAAGTTTGCTACCCTGGATTGAAATCTCACAAAAACCATCAAGTCGCCGCTTCTCAAATGTCAGGTTTTGGTGGGATGCTTTCTTTTATGGTCAAAGGCGGTGCAGCAGAGGCAGACAGGGTAATTTCAAAGTTGAGATATTTCACCAACGCCACAAGCCTCGGAGGAGTAGAAAGCTTGGTCGAAAGAAGAGCGGCGGTCGAAGGACCGGATTCTAAAACACCCTCAAATCTGATTAGAATGTCAGTGGGTTTGGAACATTTGGATGATTTATTGGAGGATTTGAGTCAGGCCTTACAAGAATAAAGGCTGTTCAGGACAGCCTTTATATTTTTGAAACGGTAAGCTAAAAAAGGGCGACCAACACAACTGTTTCGTATGCTTAGTAAATAAAATAAAATTTTTTTAATTCGTGAAATTTTTAATCCATTATTTTCTTATTCATCGAAATTTTACCAAAACTTAATTTGGCAATAGATTAACCTGCCCAACCCTCTCTATCCAGACTTCTGTACTGGATTGCTTCGGCAAGGTGCTCAACTTTGATGGTTTCACTTTGATTAAGGTCAGCAATAGTTCGGGATACTTTCAGGATCCTATCATATGCTCTTGCCGAAAGACCAAGTCTTTCCATGGCTGTTTTAAGAAGTGCTTTGCCTGCCTCATTGATCTGACAGACTTCTTTGACCAGGTGTGACGGCATCATGGCATTGCAATATACTTCAGGGTTGTTTTTGAAGCGCTCAATCTGAACTTCCCTGCCAATGATAACGCGCTCTCTAATGGATTTGCTGTTTTCCGTTTTTCGGGTGGAGGTCATTTCTTCAAACCGTACCGGTGTGACTTCCACGTGCAGGTCTATCCTGTCCAAAAGCGGGCCGCTGATTTTGTTCAGGTAACGTTGCACAATTCCGGGACCGCAGACACATTCCTTTTCGGGGTGGTTATAATAGCCACAGGGGCATGGATTCATACTTGCGATCAGCATAAAATTGGCTGGAAACTCTACTGAGACCTTCGCCCGTGAAATCGTCACTTTCCTTTCTTCCAAAGGCTGACGCATCACTTCCAACACAGTACGCTTGAACTCCGGCAATTCATCCAAAAATAATACTCCGTTATGTGAAAGGGATATTTCTCCTGGTTGGGGATTGCCTCCACCGCCGACCAAAGCGACATCACTGATGGTGTGGTGTGGAGATCTAAAAGGCCTGTTGGCAATCAAAGAAGCGTGCTTTCCAAGTTTTCCGGCTACGGAATGTATTTTGGTAGTCTCCAAAGCTTCTTGTAAGGAAAGCGGTGGGAGGATAGAGGGAAGTCTTTTGGCAAGCATGGTTTTTCCTGCACCGGGAGGTCCGATCATGATGACATTGTGCCCGCCGGTCGCTGCGATTTCCATCGCCCTTTTGATGTTTTCCTGTCCCTGCACATCTGCAAAATCAAACTCATATTGCTCCAGAGAATTATAAAATATATCCCTTGTATCAGTTACCAAGGGTTCAATTTCCAATTCACCTTCAAGAAATTTGATTGCCTCTTCCAAGGTATTGACTCCAATGACGTCAAGTTTATTCACTATGGAAGCTTCTGAAGCATTTTCTACAGGGAGGATAAACCCTTTGAATCCTTGTTTTCTTGCTTCAATCGCAATCGGTAAAGCTCCTTTAATGGGTCTCAAGTTGCCGTCAAGTGAGAGTTCACCCATGATGATATAGCTTTCCAATTCAGGAAAAAGCACTTGTTCGGAAGCTTTCATAATCCCCAAAGCGATGGGAAGGTCATAAGCTGAACCTTCTTTTCTGATATCAGCGGGAGCGAGGTTGACTACCATTTTTTGCCTTGGCATGCGATAACCGAAGTATTTGAGCGCAGATTCGACACGCTGCTGACTTTCCTTTACAGCTGAGTCAGGTAATCCTACCATAAAAAAGCTCGTTCCTTGTCCGACATTGACCTCTATGGTGATGACTTTGGCATCAACACCCGAAACAGCACATCCAAAAGTTTTTGCGACCATTGTATTAAAATTAAGGCAATAAAAAAAGGAAACCTATTGGGTTTCCTAAATTAGCTATTTACTGCAAATATCCTTTAGTTATTTAAAATTTTGTCTTTTGCGAAGCACTGAGGCCTCTCTTTCTTCTTCTATGCTATCTAATTTCTTCTCAATGTTTTTAAGCTTTATGCCTTGTTCAAAGTCATAGAGTTTTGCTTTCAGTTCATTTTTCTCTGTTTCTTTTTTTGAAAGTTCTGCTTCCAAGTTGTTTTTTGCCATTGTACTGGTGCCCCAAGAAATCAAGAAAAGCAATAATCCAATCAGGAGAAAATTGACTACCAAAGTCGGGGTCAGTTCCTCGATTTTTAAGATGCCTTTAATCTTGTCAAATAACAGGAAAATGACCAACGCTATCGCAAAATAGAGAGTGGTAACAAGGTGCGAGATTTTATCTATTTGTTTCATATGATTGCTGAATTTAAGTTATTCCAAATTTATTAAACTGACTGCATTGTAGAAAGTTTCTTATATAATCCTTCTTCCAAAATGAGTTCTTGATGGGTTCCACGCTGCACGATCTGCCCTTTTTTGATCACAAGGATTTCATCTGCATGTTGGATGGTACTGAGTCTGTGGGCGATTACCAATGTTGTACGGTTGGCCATCAGATTGGTTAGGGCTTCCTGTACCAGTTTCTCTGACTGCGAATCCAAAGCCGAAGTCGCCTCATCCAATATCAGGATCGGAGGGTTTTTCAATACCGCACGCGCAATGCTGAGTCGCTGCCTCTGACCACCTGAAAGCTTTGAACCACGCTCTCCGATAGAAGTCTGGTAACCGTTTTCCAATTCGACGATAAATTCATGGGCATTGGCAATCTTGGCAGCTTCGATGACTTTCTCCTCGGATATTCCTTCAAGCCCAAAGGCGATATTGTTGAATACAGAATCGTTGAACAGTATCGATTCCTGCGTCACGATTCCCATCTGTTTGATCAGAGAATTGATTTCTATGGCTTTCAAATCCACCCCATCCAAAGTGACTTTCCCCTCTGTCGGGTCATAGAATCTTGGAACCAAATCTGCAATCGTTGATTTTCCTCCACCGGAAGGACCTACCAAAGCAATGGTCTTTCCTTTTTGGAGAGTAAAAGAAATATTATCCAACACCTTTTCCTTTTCATAGCTGAAAGAAACATGGTGAAATTGTACAGCATCGGTAAAGGTGTCGACAATAATGGGATTCTCTGAATTCTTGATTTCGCTAGGCGTATCGACTACTTTGAAGATCCTGTCGGCAGAGGCCAAACCCCTTTGTATGCTGCTTGCCGCCCGGGAGATTTCCTTGGCAGGATTAAGTACCTGCGTAAAGATGATGATGTAGGTGATGAAATCAGAGGCGCTAAGGTCAGAGCTATTATTCAGGACTAAGCTTCCTCCATATACCAGGATTCCAGCTACTACTGATACACCGAGAAACTGGGAAATCGGCGAAGCCAATTCGTTTTTCTTGGCCATTGAAATATTCACATCGGAGTAATAATCAGTCTCCCCATCAAACTTGCTTCTGATGTATTTCTGTGCACCAAATGCTTTGATGACGCGCATGCCACCTATGGTTTCATCCAATATATTGACAATCCTTCCAAGTGATTCCTGGCTTTCGACTGCCTTTTTTTTCAGTCTTCGTGTAATCCCGCCGATAATTGCCCCGGAAATCGGAATCACCAATATCGTAAACAAAGTCAGTTTAACTGACATGAAAAACAACACTGCAAAGTACAGGATAATGGTTACCGGTTCTTTGAAGACGACCCTGAGAGATTGGACAATGCTGTTTTCCACCTCTTGGATGTCGTTGGTCATCTTGGACATCAGGTCGCCTTTTCTCTCATTGGAAAAGTACCCGATGTGCATCCTTGACACCTGCTCAAAAATCGACATCCTCATTTTCTTGATGACTTCTGCTCGGACCTTTGCCAAAACTACTCCGGAGAGGTAAGTGAAAAGGTTGGCAAGAAAAACAGAAATAACGATGATGATACAGACATAGACCAAAGTCCCAAACTTGCCATAAGCCTCTGAGATCTGATGGAAATAGTAATTGAAAAGGGTCAGAAAATAGTCAATAGAGAACGAAAAATCAGGCTTGCTGAGGTATTTGCTTATGTCCGCCTGCGGTGCCTGCTCGAAGATGACATCAAACAAAGGCTTCAGCAAAGTGAAATTCATCAGGCCAAAAATGATGGCCAAGAGTGTATATAGGACGTATATCGGAAAATACCTGCGGTAAGGCCGGGCATAAGACAAAATACGGAGGTAAGTATTCATGAAATGCTTTTACGGATTAGGGGCGCAAGTTACGGAATAAAAATAGGTTTTTGTTTTCTGTTGAATTCCTGAAAATCCAATTTCACCCCAATAACCAAATAACCGTTAACCATTAACCATTAACCATTAACCAAATAACCATTAACCAAATAACCATTAACCAAATAACCAAATAACCATTAACTCAATAACCAATCCTAAAAATTAAAATCATTCCTCACCATATTCACCCTGATCGAAAACTGGGTAAAATTGGTTGACTCCGGGCTGGAAAGGTCTTCGGCGGTTCGCTTTCTGTAGCTATGACTCAGGTCCAAAAATACATTTTGCTTGACCATATAGCTCAGGTTCAGGTTGCCCATGATCACAGTATTTTCAACGCCCTGACCGATATAGTGACCATAGAGGCCTTTTCCTGTATTGGTTACGGTGCGGTTTTTCAGCACATCTTTGCCAAAGTTCACTTCCGGTGAAGGATCATCGCCATAGAATTGGTACAGGCCAGTAAATGTGGCAAAGAGACGCGGCAGAAACTCGGGCTGATACCTGATGATGCCAATGGCCTCCTTGAAGTTGGCACCAAGTGGGTGAGTGAGTGGTGTCCTGTAGTTGGAAAAGGACTGGTAAGGCCTTTTTTCCTGATAGGTATAAGGTCTTGCCTGATTGTATTCAAGTTGCAGGTCGAGATTTGGGATTTTTAGCACATCGATGTATTTATAACCCACCTGTATCCCATGTTTGTTTCGGGAAGAATTTTCACCCTCCAATTCAAAAAATTCGGTAAAGACAAATTCATTCAAGGCAAACTGTCCGTAAAGCTGCATGCCACGGGTCATGTTCCATTTGAGATCCGTGCCAAGCATCAGCTTGTCAGGTGAACCGCCCTGATGCTCTACCCACCGGTAAAAGATAATTGGATTGAGGTAGTTCCAGTCAAATTGGTCAGACATGATGGATTCAAATATACCGATGTTGAGCTTTTTCCCCAGATTGACACCAAGTCGGTGCATGGCAAACCATTTTTTGGGATAGCGGATTTTGTCTGTTGGCCGGCCCTGATTGTCAAAAAAGATGTCCGCAGTCTGCTGTGCCCAAAGGTTGGTCAACTGAAATCGCCAGATTTTAGTATTCAGCTTGAAAAACAGGTAGGGGTTGGAAAAATCCGAAAGGATCATAGAACGGTAACCTTCTCCTGTAAAGTTCCGGTCCTGACCAAATTGGGCTTCGATGTGCCTCGTGACATTGAAACTCAAATGTGCCCGTGCCGAAAAGAAGCCATAGCCGGTTTCATTGTACCTTTTCCAAAATCCTTCTCCCGGTATTGCACCGCTGTGTTCGGCAAAGTTCTTGACCCAAGAAGGAAAAATAGTCTGTGTGGAAGTCATAAAAGTATAGAAAGCGACCTTTCTGTCTATGCTTCCCCTGATTTCGATTCCCCGGGAATTGCGGAAGCGCATCTCATCTATCCCGGGCTCAAATCCTGCAGCAAGGTATAAAACCGGATTGATGTGGATGTCTACCACCGAATCACGGTAATGGTAAAAGTCGGCAGGTTTGGTGTAAAGGTGCTTCAGAAATGGTTTTTTGGAGGCTTCAGTTTCTCCGCTGATGAATTCCCAATTGTCGTTGCTCAGGTAGTTGAAGTTGAACTTGTCAGCTTTGGAGCGGGAAATATCAGCCTCAGAAAGTGAATCCAGAAAAGCCGCAACATGGTCTCTCCTGTAAGGTTTGAAGCCTGTATGAAAACTCGGGTTGTTTTTGCCGTCCAGGATTTCGTACCGCTCCAGCATATGGTAATAATCCCGGTTGAAAGGAACATAGGCACCTTGGCCAAAAACATCAAGGGTAAAAAAAGCAGCAAGACAAAAAGTCAAAAGGAATATTTTTTTCATAGGGGTGATGCTATAATGGTGTAAAGCTAAAAAAAACGGCGGAAAATGGAAGGAGAGGATCAGGTTTTCAAAGGATGGGATGTCTTTCTTTCTCAGAAAGAAAACTTTTTATGGGGGTTAAAAAATTATTCTCGGATTATCAACTGATTTGTTATACTCTTTTTTGAAATGGGACTGGTGATATTTCAGGCCCATAACATCCTTTTGAATAATGGCTACGGATATAGTTTGAGTTTTAATAATCCTAAAGTATCTTTAGCTCTAAAGAAAAGTTCTATTTCATTTAGATGGGAAAGACTTTATACCATAAACCAGTCTATTTATGAAAAGGCCCCGAGTTTTTAATTTTTCATTAGCCGTAAATTTGTTGTGTATTTGTTTTCTTTCCATCCATTCCGCCCAAGCTCAAGATAAGCGTTCGCCCTTTTATCAGGAAAACAAATACGCTGATTATCCTTTTATCACCTTCAGGGAAAATTTCTTAAACCAACCGGTTTACTTTATCAATGGCCAAAAAGCCAAGCCTCAGGAAGTCCGTGCTTACCTCGAAATCCTGCCCGGGGATGCACAGGATTTTACTGCAAACATTTCCAAATTACGAATCGGTTCTGCACTTTATTTTGCAGGACGAGCTGTTAGTTTGGGTACAATGGCTTACTTATTTACCACTGAATTGAGTCAAGAAAATTATACCACTTTCTTCTTGGTGACACTTGGTGGGGAGGTTTTGGAAAGTGTTGGTGGAGGCATGGAGCGCAATGCCAAAATGCACCTGTCCAATATTCTAGAATCTTACAATTATGTGATAGATAAGGACAGGTTAGGATCGCATTACCTGAAAATGAAAATTGAAGGAAACCTGATCGGCCAAAAAATCAACATCTATGACGGTCCAAATATGCTGAATAAAGCGCAAATCAGAACCCTGATGGAAAACAGGCCCGACATGTATGCGGACTACGAAAAAGCAATCCGAAAACAGACCTTCGCCAATGCTTTGGATTTGACAAGATTAGGCCTTCAGTTGGTGTTTACATGGTATTTCATTTCTCCACAGTTTCAATCTTCCACCCCTAATGATATCCTGCTGCCATTGGTTTTTACCAGCCTCGGACTGAGCATTGTCTCCGGTCAAGTCAAAAGGAGTGCTAGAAACCACACCAGGTCAGCCTTGGACAGGTATAATTTTGGAGCAGCAGCAGTTCCGTTAAGCAGAAATACCTTCTCCAACCCGCCAATAACCAATTTCATTTCGTTTGGGATTCCTTTGGAGGGACGGGGGAAATGAGAGGAAAGAGGCGAGAGGCGAGAAGCGAGAGACGAGAAGCTTTCGTTCCTACCATTTATGTGATCATTTAGGTCGTCACTCTTAGAGAAGCGAAGAGTCTTTATATTACT
Organism: Aquiflexum gelatinilyticum; assembly: GCF_024813435.1. Classification (NCBI taxonomy): domain Bacteria; kingdom Pseudomonadati; phylum Bacteroidota; class Cytophagia; order Cytophagales; family Cyclobacteriaceae; genus Aquiflexum; species Aquiflexum gelatinilyticum. Next base: position 27,761 of record NZ_JANAEZ010000004.1, on the reverse strand, counting down.
GATATAGAGTGAGATCTTTCATCCTTCCCGAAAAAAACGGGACAGGCTGTACCTCGGATTCAAGATGACGCAACAACAACCGTCATTCCTTTTCTAAACATTTACAAAATGTTGATACCTCAGGGTGACGGAATCCGAAAACTTGACAACCAGATAACTTGACAACCTGACAACCCAACCATTACAACAACTACAACGATTATAACCAAAATCCCCAAACCCTTTGCGTCCCTGCGTCTTTGCGTGATTCTTTTTCTTCAACAAACCCAAAATTCAAACCCAAATATAGAGAGACAAGAGACCCTTCGTACCTCAGGGTGACGGAATCCGAAAACTTGACAACCAGATAACTTGATAACCTGACAACCCAACCATTACAACAACTACAACGATTTTAACCAAAATCCCTAAAAATCTCTTTCACCTTCTTTGCGTCCCTGCGTCTTTGCGTGATATTTTTTTCTTCAACAAACCCAAAATTCAAAGCCAAGGACCGAGAGACAAGAGACCCTTCGTACCTCAGGGTGACGGAATCCGAAAACTTGACAACCAGATAACTTGACAACCTAACACCTAACCATTACAACAACTACAACAATTACAACCAAATTCCCCATACTCTTTGCGCCCTTGCGCCTTTGCGAGATACTTAATTCCTTCACCCGTCAAATTATTACCAAACAAGATTTGGATACATTTCAAAAAAGAAATAACTTTGTGCCTCATTTCGGAAAAGCGATAAAAAGATAAATAGCAATACAATGAAAAAAGACATTCATCCTAATTACAGAGATGTCGTATTTTACGATACTTCAAGCGAATATAAGTTCATCACCAAATCCACCATCCAGACTTCTGAGACGATCGTATGGGAAGATGGTAACACTTATCCGGTATATAAAGTCGAAGTAAGCTCTAACTCACACCCTTTTTACACAGGTAAGAAGATGATGTTGGATACAGCAGGTCGTGTTGACAAGTTCAACAAGAGATACGCAAAGAAATAATTTTACCAGCCTGCTAGCAGGTAAAGGTCTCCCGGAATCGGTTTTCCGGGAGACTTTTTTATTTTTGTACCATGGACAATCTGATTCTATTCGATGACCCTGCCATCCGGGGTTCTTTGTTGCCATTTACTTTTACCAGGCCTATCGGGGATATCCGGGTGGGGATTTTGAAGATTTCGGAGAAATGGGAAAAATACTCAGGCTACCAACCGGGGTTTTTGACGCAGGATTACCTTTCTGTAAAGTTTCCCAAAAAAGAAGGTGCTGCTTTGATGGTCAACGGAGCAGTTTGCCCGGATCAGATGCTTTGGTCAGCCATCCACCAACTGAAAAGCACCGAGTCACTTTGGTCCAATAACCTTTTGGTTGCTGCCTTTTCAGAAAAACCGGGTTCCTTTCATCCAGATCAGGCAAAATCTTTGACCAAAATCCAATACGAAGGAACGGTCACGGCCATCCAAAAATCATGGCATATTTTTCAGGTCAATGCTGCTGAGATCAGAAAAGATTATGAGATGATCACTGCAGGCAGACGGTCGGAACCTTTGGAAGATCCTCATACCATAGTATATAATGCTTCTCAGGTTTTTATTGAACCCGGAGCAAAAATCAAAGCCGCTGTCCTCAATGCCGAAGGCGGGCCGATCTATATCGGGAAGAACGCCGAAGTGCAGGAAGGTTCGCTGATCAGAGGTCCATTTGCGCTTTGCGAAGGTTCTACGGTGAATATGGGAGCCAAAATGAGGGGAGATACGACTGTGGGGCCTTTTTCAAAAGTTGGGGGAGAAATCTCAAATGCGGTTCTTTTTGGCTACAGCAACAAAGGACATGAGGGATTTCTCGGCAATGCCGTGATCGGCGAATGGTGTAACCTCGGTGCCGACACCAACACTTCCAACCTAAAAAACAACTACGCAGAAGTCAAAATCTGGGATTATATCAAAGGCGGATTTACCAATACCGGCTTGCAATTTTGCGGCCTGATGATGGGAGACCATGCCAAGGCAGGCATCAATACGATGTTTAACACCGGGACGGTCGTCGGTGTCGGGGCCAATGTTTTTGGCGACGGTTTTCCGAGAAATTTTATTCCATCATTTTCTTGGGGCGGCGCTTCCGGGTTCAGCACTTTTCAGGTGAGAAAATTTGAAGAAACGGCCATTGCGGTAATGAAAAGAAGGGGAATGGAATACAACCAAACCGAAAAAGAAATTATCCAAAAGGTTTTCGATTTGACAAGACATTACCGTATTTGGGACAAAGAAGCCTGATAAAAATATGCTGTTTTCATCTATTCCAGGATTGGAAGAAGTAAAGGAGAAAATTGTCCAAGCTGTCAAAAATAACCATTTGGCGCATGCCCTGTTGTTTCATGGGCCGGAGGGTTCTGCAAATCTCAAGATGGCAATAGCATTGGCGACCTATTCGCTTTGCCAACAACCCGGTGACAATGATTCCTGTGGGACCTGCCCTTCCTGCCAAAAAATGTCCCGGCTTGTCCATCCGGATATGAACTTCGTGTTTCCATTGGTGGGGGAAAGTAAGGAAGACGAGGATGAGGAAAATAAAGGAAAAAAGACCGACTTCCCATCCTCATTCAGAGGTTTTGCAATAGAGACTCCTTTTGGGAATGTTTCTGACTGGATTTACAAGAATAACTTTGAGAAAAAGCAGCTCAACATTTCTAAAGCAGCTGCAAAGCAGATCATCAAAACAATTTCGCTCAAATCATTTGAAGGCGGGTACAAGATCATGCTGATCTGGTCTTCGGAATATCTGAATGCCCAATCTGCAAATTCCCTTTTGAAAATATTGGAGGAACCGCCTGCCAAGACACTTTTTATTCTCGTGACTTCCCATCCTGAGCAATTGTTGACGACCATTCTTTCCCGAACCCAAAAGATCATGATCAGGGCATTTACTGATGAAGAAGTGATGCAGCACTTGATACAGGAGCATAAGATTTCAAGGGAAACAGCCATGCAGATAGCACCTTTGGCAGATGGGAATATGCGGGAGGCTTACAGGATGGTGGATCAGGTAGGTGATGAATTTACGCGGTTGGTCAGGGATTGGTTCCGTTCCTGCTATTCTGTGAATGTCAACGAGATGTTGGAATTTGTTGAAATATTCAGTTCCAAAGACAAAGAAGCCCAAAAATCCCTCCTTCTCAGCGGGATCAATGTGATGAGAGAAGTGATGCTGGACAAGTCACAATTGGGGGAATTGATGCGCAGTATTGAATCTGACCGTGAATTTATACATAACCTCGGTGTACATGTCCTCGATGAGGAAAAGCTTATGGCGATCTATCAGGCTTTGAATGAGACTCATTACCATATAGAAAGAAACGCCAATGTCCGGATACTTTTTGCTGATCTGTCATTCCGGATAGCTAGGATCATGAGACCTGCCCAAACAGCCTGACTATGAAAAAGACAATCGGTAGAAGGGAAAAAATTTACATCCCAATATGGGGTTTGAAAAATGTCAATGCCAAAATTGACACCGGTGCCTATACCTCCTCGATCCATTGTGAATTCGCAGAGGAGAAAATCGAAAATTCTATTCCGGTACTATATTTCAAAGTTCTTTCCCCAAACCACAAAAAATATAAAAGCAAAGTGATTCGGACTGAAGATTTTACTGAAAAGGTAGTAAAGAATTCCTTTGGTCAGGCAGAAGTCAGGTACAAAGTGAATACAAAAGTCGTTATGTTTGGGGAGGAATTTGATGCCGAATTTACCCTTACAGACAGGTCAAAAATGAGGATTCCGATATTGATTGGAAGGAAATTGTTAAGAGGGAGATTTTTAGTGGACGTAGATTCTATTAACCTGTCAAAGAAATCACAAAAATGAAGATTGCAATACTTTCCAGAAATCCACACCTTTTTTCTACCAAAAGGTTGATAGAAGCCATCAGGACTGCCGGGCATGAGGCTTTGGTCGTGGACCATTCCCTTTGCGATCTGATCATTGAGCAGGAGGGGCCTTATATCATCTACAAAGGTGAAAAACTGGAAGGTGTCGATGCAATTATCCCAAGAATCGGAGCTTCGGTCACCTTTTATGGAACAGCCGTAGTCCGTCAGTTTGAGTTGATGGGGGTATTTTCTGCGGTGGATTCTCAGGCGATTGTCAGAAGTCGGGACAAGCTCAGAAGTCTTCAGATCTTGTCCAAAGCAGGTCTAGGGATGCCAAAGACGGCATTTACCAATTTTTCCAAAGGAGGTGAAAAAGCCCTGATCGAAAGGGTGGGTGGGGCACCGCTAATCATCAAGTTGTTGGAAGGAACACAAGGATTAGGTGTGGTCCTTGCCGAAACCAAAAAAGCCGGACAGTCAGTCATTGAAGCTTTTCATGGGTTGAAAGCAAGGATCATCGTGCAGGAATTTATTAAAGAAGCAAAAGGAGCTGATATCCGGGCATTTGTCGTCAACGGCAAAGTAGTGGGGGCAATGAAAAGGCAAGGCGCAGAAGGTGAATTCCGATCCAACTTACATAGGGGGGGTGTGGCTACAGTTATCAAATTGACCAAGGAAGAAAAAGCCGCTGCCCTTGGCGCAGCAAAAGCCCTTGGTTTGGACATTGCTGGGGTGGATATGTTGCAGTCCGAGAGAGGACCTTTGATATTGGAAGTAAACAGCTCTCCCGGATTGGAAGGAATTGAGCAGGCCACTGGAGTGAATATCGCCGGAGAGATTGTTAAGTTCATAGAAGAATCTGTAGAGAAGAGAATTAATAAAAAGAAAAAAAAGAATGAACAAACCGATCCGGATAGGCACTAGGGGAAGTAAATTAGCCCTTTGGCAGGCGTATCACATCGCTGACCTTCTCAAAGCAAAAGGACTTGAAACTGAGATCGTCCAAATTGATACCAAAGGCGATAAAATCTTGGATGTCTCCATTGCCAAAATCGGAAGCAAAGGAGTTTTTACGGAGGAGTTGGAGGAGCAACTTACCACCGGAGCCATCGATATTGCCGTCCACAGTGCCAAAGACATGCAGTCCAAGTTGCCCGATGGATTTGAAATCATCGCTTTTACCGAAAGGGAAAAAGAAAATGACATCATACTAAGCCATCAGACAGATATCGACTATACAAACCCTGACAAACCCCTGCTTTTGGGAACATCCTCTACAAGGCGAGTGGCCACACTGAAGCATTTTTATCCCCACATCAAAACCGTTGAGGTAAGGGGAAATCTTCAGACAAGGATCGCCAAAATGGAAGCGGGACTTTGTGATGCCTTGTTGCTTGCGTATGCAGGGGCACACAGGATGGGCTACAACAACATGATCCGCCATGAACTTTCATTGGATGAATTCACCCCGGCTGTGGGTCAGGGTTCTGTGGCGATAGAGTCTTCTGTAAACCTAGACCCCATGCTCAAGTCAAAAATCATTGAAGCCTGTCACCATGAAGCTACAGGCTATAGATTACTTGCAGAAAGGGCATACCTGAGGGTTTTGGAAGGCGGTTGCAGTATACCGGTTTTTGCTCTGGCAGAAAATGAGGCAAACAAACTTCTTCTCAAAGGAGGAATTGTTTCCCTAGATGGTTTCAAAAGGATTATTCACCAAGTGTCGGGCCCATCATCTCAGGCTGAAGAGTTGGGAAAGGAATTGGCCAAATTGGTATTGGAAAGTGGAGGCGATGAGATATTGAAACAAATTAAATCAGATCTGAAAAAATGAAAAGATTAAGTTTTATTCCTGTTGTATTATTGGTTTTGGCACTTTTTTCCTGTTCGGTCGAAAAGGATTATGTCATCAAAATACAAACAAAGCACGGTGACATGTACGCGGTTTTGTTTGATGAGACGCCAAAACACAAGCAAAATTTTATTGAATTGGCCGAAGCGGGAAGGTTTGATTCAACAGAATTTCACAGGATCATCAAAGATTTTATGATTCAGGGAGGAGATGTATTTACCAAAGAGAAACTTCCTGCAAATACTTGGCCGACAATAGAGGCGGAAATTGTTCCCGGATTGATCCATAAAAAGGGGATGATAGCCGCTGCGAGGATGGATGACAAGGTTAATCCTGAAAAGAGATCTAGCGGTTCGCAGTTTTATATTGTTCAAGGAAAAACCTACGCCCCTGATGAATTAGTGACAGACATGGAGCTTTTGTCGGAGACCTATTTCAAGTATATTCAATTGGGCAGTAACGTAGCCTTGAAAGAGGAATATGCCAGACTCTATGAAGCTCAACAGTTTGACAGTCTTAGACAAAGGATGCTTTCTGAAAAGGCCAATCTGGAAGCTTTTTACAATTTGAATTTAGAAGAGCCAATGACTCCCAAACAGGTACAAACCTACACCACAATCGGAGGTACACCCCATTTGGATGGAGAATACACCGTCTTTGGGGAAGTGATCAAGGGACTTGATGTTATGGAAAAAATTGCATCTGTTCAGACAGGGCAAAGAGGTAAACCACTTGATCCCATTTATATGAAGGTCACAGTGGAATTGATTTCAAAAGCTAAAATCTCCAAAGAATTCGGCTACGTCTATGAAATCAATAAATAAAAAAAAGGTTTTGATCACCGGGGCAAATGGGCTCTTGGGACAAAAATTAGTCGGATTTTTAAGATTAGATGATTCTGTAGAGGTGATTGCAACTGGAAAGGGACCATCAAGATTACCCAAAAAATGGGTAGGAAGTTACTCTTGGGTAGAGTTAGACATCACAGATAGAGACCAGGTTTTGCAAGTCTTTTCTATTACAAATCCTGGCACAGTGATTCATACCGCGGCGATGACTCAAGTCGATGACTGTGAAAAGGACATGGAAGGGTGCAGGATTTTGAATGTGGAGGCAGTCAGGTATTTGATCGAAGCTTGTGAGAATAATAACACCCATCTGATCCACCTTTCCACGGATTTTATTTTTGACGGAGCTGATGGGCCTTACACAGAGGAAGCTAAAGCCAATCCGGTTAATTATTATGGAGTTACAAAAATGGAAGCCGAAAACCTTTTGGTTCAATCAAAAATCCCTTGGGCGATTGTCAGGACAGTATTGGTATATGGAATTGCCGAGGACATGAGCAGATCCAATATTATCCTTTGGGTCAAAAAATCATTAGAGGAAGGGAAGAATATCAAAGTTGTGAATGACCAATGGCGAACTCCGACATTGGCAGAAGACCTTGCGGAAGGCTGTATTTTAATCATGAAAAAAGGAGCAACGGGGATTTTCAATATTTCCGGTTCGGATTTTTTGACGCCATATGACATGGCGATTCAGACTGCTGAATATTTCGGACTTGATAAAAGCTTGATTACTGAGTCGGATTCCACACTTTTTACACAGCCAGCCAGGCGTCCGCCACGAACAGGTTTTATAATTGACAAGGCAAAGAAGGAACTTGGGTATTCCCCCAAATCTTTTTTGGCTGGGATTGGTATTTTGGCAAAACAACTTAAATTAGCCGATTCTTAAAAATAAAAAATTAATCAAATCACAAGTAATTGATAGACTATGGCGATTAAAACAGATGCTCCAGGTAGGGGTCAATTCGGCTCAAGTTTTGGGTTTATTATGGCTGCTGCCGGTTCAGCGGTAGGTTTGGGTAATATTTGGAGGTTTCCATACCTCACAGGACAAAATGGTGGAGGTGCCTTTGTATTTGTTTATGTCCTCTGCGTATTGCTTATCGGACTTCCACTTTTGCTCAATGAAGTTTCTTTGGGGAGATTGTCAGGTAAAAACCCCATAGGTGCTATCAGAGGTACAGGTGGAAATAAATTTTGGCAGCTTGCAGGTATCCTTTGCGTTTTGGTTTGTTTTTTTGTGTTGAGTTATTATTCAGTGATTGCCGGGTGGACGCTTGGATATATTTTCACCGAAGTAATCAATATCCCAGTTGATTTTGAGGAGTTCCAAGAAACCCCGATGTATATCATTCCTTTGACATTTGCCTTTATCTTGATGACAATCGGAATTGTATTGGGCGGTATTTCAGGTGGTATTGAGAAGGCAGCAAAATTTTTGATGCCTCTCTTGCTGATCATTGTGGTCTTTATTGCGGGTAGAAGTGTCACCCTTGAAGGTGCAAGTGCCGGTATTGAATATTACCTGAATCCTGATTTCTCAAAGATTAATTCCAAAGTTGTGCTTCAGGCTTTGGGACAGGCTTTCTTTTCCATGTCTGTAGGTTGGGGTCTGATGATTACTTTTGGTTCTTATCTTCCCAAAAACGGTAATATTGTTGCTTCCTCTGGTTGGATAGCAGGAATGGATACTGCGGTGGCCCTGATGGGTGGTTTGATGGTTTTCCCTGCTTTGTTTGCTTTGCTTCCTGGAAAAGATCCTGCTGCAGGTCCTGCTTTGGTTTTTGATGTATTGCCAAAGGTTTTTGATGCTATGCCTGGCGGGAATATTATAGGTGGACTCTTTTTTCTCTTATTGATGGTAGCGGCCTTGACTTCTACGATTTCTATGTTGGAAGTACCGGTTTCCTATTTGATTGATGACAGAAAGTGGAGCAGGAAAAAAGCAGCCTGGATTGTCGGGATTGCGGCCATGGCTCTTTCCATACCTTCCGCTATGTCTTCAATCGAAGGAAGTATATTCAACAGCATGTCTATATCATTTTTGGGCAATACCAAAATCGGATTTTTTGACATCATGGATTTCACTTTCGGTACTGTTGCAGTGGTGGTGATTTGTTTGATGTTAAGTTTGTATACAGGTTGGGCGAAGAAAATCGGGGATTTTGCCGATGAAATTGCACAAGGATCTCCCGGATTTAAGGGTGCGGCTAGAAAAACATGGGTATTCTTTATCAAGTGGGTATGTCCTGTTGTCATTGCTTTGGTATTGTTAGACCTATTGGGCGTATTTGGAACCCCACAAGAAGGTGGTTGATATCATTTCAAAAAAATAATTTAAAAGGGCCAATTTTTTGGCCCTTTTTTTGTTTTGAGTAATCAAATTTGCTTTTTGTTTAAAAAATAGCCTTATTTAAGGGTATTACCCACAAAGCGTTTTTATCACCCGGTCACCTGATCTGACATATGAAAGTTTTAGTAGTCGATGATGATGCTATAAACAGACTGATCCTTCAAAAATTATTTGAAAGGAGAAACAATACTGTTGTGACTGCACAAAACGGGCAGGAGGCACTTGATTTGTTTGTAGGTGATGATGAAATCAATATTGTAATCACTGATATCATGATGCCTGAAATGGACGGTATTGAACTCCTTGCTGAAATCAAACAAAGAGATAAGACCGGACAGATTCCAATTATCGGATTTACCGCAGGGGATATCGATTATTTTAGAAGTATTACTGTTATTCCATTTGACCGATTATTGCCAAAACCGATGGATTATACTGAGTTGTATAATATTGCCAATCAGTTTGTATTAGATAGGGCATCCTAATTTTTTCAGGTCCAAATATACCTTTTCAAGTTTTTTCGGCATTTAAGGGGTTAATGATTACTGTCTGGATTGAATTTGGTCATTTGTCAAAGCCTAGAGTAGGAATTCCATCGGTTAAATTAATAGGACTTTTAAACTGTTTTCGATTAAGGAATTCTAGACTTTCAAACAAAAGATTAATCATTTAACCGTTTTATCCGGGACTTTTATTCGAAGCATAAAAAATCATTTTTTTTGCAATTTCCTGTTTTTTACTCGTTAAATTGTCGAGAACTTAAACATCTGCGACAATGAAAAAACTTATTTTCCTCATTTCTTCGATGATTCTTAGTATTGGCGTTTATGGTCAGGACTTTTCCATAGGCCCTAAAGCTGGGATTTCATCTGCAAATATTCACGTTAACGGCGATGAATTTGAATCAGGAAGTAATGAATTTGGCTATCATTTGGGACTTTTTGTCAGAATGGGGGGAAGTTCCATCTTTGTTCAGCCCGAATTCCTTTATACCAACACAGGAGGATCTGTGATCAAAACTGACAATGGAAATACCGAAACTTCATTTGATGCAAATTTTGACAGGTTCGACATTCCTCTCATGTTCGGATTTAAGTTTTTCGATTTTTTCAGGGTTCAGGCAGGGCCGGTAGCGACGATTCTGGTGGATTATACAATCGAAGATGCCTTGAATGTGCCTTTGGATTTGGATTACAAAACGTCCACATTTGGCTATCAGGCTGGCATTGGCCTCGATGTGGGTAATTTGATTTTTGACCTCAAATACGAAAGTTCCCTGAGCAAGATTTCAAAAAGTTCTCCATTATTCCAGACCGACCAACGCCAAAATCAAATCATTTTATCAGCAGGTTTTAGATTGTTCTAAAAAAAAGAGGTCCGGATTTCCGGACCTCTTTTTTTATTTGATTTCAAAGGCCAACTCATCGGCTCCTGAATTCTTCTTGATCAGGATTTTATATTTTCCTTTCCCGATATTTCCGTATTCCCAACTTGTTCTATTGATTCCTTTTGTGGAATCCACGGACCAAGATTTCAGACTCTCTCCATTTTCGTTCATCACTTCGAAGCTTGTTTCTCCTGCCTGATTTACAAAAAACATTATCGACTGATTAGGCTTTGTCGTAGGTGCTTCTGCCCAAGGTGATCTCCTTTGGTTTAACCTTATTTCAGAGGCACTCAACAATCTTGCTTCTGCAGCAGGGTTTTGGGCGAGCTTTTGAAGTGGGTCCAAGTCCGCAATGAATACACTTCTGCCATGGGAACCTATTACCAAGTCATTTTCTCTTTTTTGGATCACCATATCATAGATTGCGACATTTGGGATATTTCCCTGAAACAAATCATAACTTTTTCCGCCGTTGAGGGAAACATAAAGACCGTGGTCAGTTCCCAGATAAAGAATATTCGGATTGGTATGGTCTTCTTTGACGATGTTGATAGCCTCTTTTGGCAAATTAGCAGAGATTTGTGTCCAAGTCTTGCCGTAGTCCTGACTTTTATAAACAAATGGGGTAAACTCGTCAAACCTATAACCTGTAAGGGTGACATAAACAGTTCCCTCAGCATGTTGAGAAGGTGATATGCTGCTGATCCATCTATTTTGTGGTAAACCTTTGGATATATCTATCCAAGAATTTCCATGGTCTTTGGTCACCCAGATATTTCCATCATCCGAACCCGCATAGAGAGTTCCAAATTCAAGAGGGGATTCTTCAATCACTGAAAGTGTGGCAAAAGGAACATTTCCGCTTTTTTGGTTTTTGGTCAGATCAGGAGAAATGGTCTCCCAAGTATCCCCCCTGTCCAAACTTCTGTAAACATACTGGGAACCCATATAGAAAATATCCTGATTATGGCTGCTCAGGATAGCAGGCGTTCTCCAGTTCCATCGATTTGGAGCCCGCCCGATGTCATGTCCAGGCGTAACCAATTTTCTTTCTTCAGTTTCTGTATTGATTCTGAAGTAATTTCCAAATTGGAATCCAGTATAAATCACATCATTGGATCTGGTATCTACGGCAACCACCATTCCATCTCCGCCCATGAGTGAGGCCCAAGGCACTTCGGGTTTGTTGGTGGAGGAACCAAACCAAACACCATTGTCCTGCATACCTCCATAGACATTGTAGGGTGTTTTTTCATCTACCATAATGGAATAAAACTGACTGATCGTCAATTGGTCATTAAGATGGGTCCATCTTTCTCCACCTCCATATGAACTGTAGATACCACCGTCAGTTCCCAATAGAATATGCTTGGAATCTTTGGGGTTGATCCACATGGACTGATGGTCTGAATGAACATCTCCGACAGTGTCTGTTCTTGCGAAATTCTTTCCCCCATCCCTTGAAACCAAAAGTGGTACGCCCAAAATAAACATTTCATTTTCATCTTGTGTGCTGACCCTGATTTCACCAAAGTAATATCCATATGAATTATACAATCTGTCAAGATTGGATTCGCTGACTTTTTTCCAAGTACTACCCGCATCATCTGAGCGGTAAACTTCAGCGCCTATGACTGAAGCATTAAAGAGATTCGAATTGGCATCTTGACCTGAGCCATTATATTCCGCTATCTGAAGTGGTGTGATTTTCCCTGATTTTACCAGTTTCTTGACACTTTCCGCATCATATTTATTGGCAAATCGATTGCTTCTTAGAAATTTATTCAGTTTATCATTGTCAATACTTTCTACATCTAATGCAGACATAGTTTTGAAGCTTTCAAATTTCAGATCATCGTTGTTCTGATTTTGGTTTTGTCTGGCTGGTCTTTCCTGCATTTTTTGATAATCATGTAGGGCATAGACTACAGAAGGATTGCTGAGACTGAAGTCAAACCCAATTCTTCCTACAAATTCATCCTGTGGGAAACCTGTACCTGATTTTTTCCAAGAATCACCTCCATCTTCGGATCTCCAGATACCTGACCCTTTTCCATTTCCGATGAAATCGTGACCTTGTCTGAACCTTTCCCAAGATGCTGCCAACATGATGTTTGGATTGGAGGGATGGAACTTTAAGTCGATAACCCCTGTGTTGTCGTCAATAAAAAGTGTCTTTTTCCAGGTTTTCCCTCCGTCTTTGGTTTTGTAAATTCCACGTTCCTCATTTTTGGAATACAAAGATCCCATAGAAGCTACCCAAACAATATCCGGGTTGGTTGGATGGATCTGAATCTGCCCTATATGCTGCGAATGCGGCAATCCCATAAAGGTCCAAGTCGATCCGCCATCTGTGGATTTATAAATCCCTGATCCGGCATAGGTGGACCGGCTAGAGTTATTCTCTCCAGTTCCAATCCAAATGATATCGTTATTGGATGGGGAAATGGCCATATCACCGATTCCTAATGCTCCTTGATGATCAAAAACTGGTTTGAAAGATTGTCCGTTGTCTTTGGTTTTCCAAATTCCACCTGAAGCCGCTGCAACAAAATAGGTTTTGAAATCATTGGTCACTTCAATGTCAACTATCCTTCCGCTCATATTGGTAGGACCGATATTTCTTGCCGGATAGTTTCTAAATGGAGAATTGGTCAACATCTCTTGATGTAAGATTACCGCTTCTTTCATTTCTTTGGCTGTGGTTGGTTTTATTTCCTGTGCCTTAACAGCCGAAAAATGAAACAGGGATAAAGCCAGGCTCAAACCGGTACAGACCTTTGTTAAATTTCTTCTCATAAGATTGATTTGTTATTCCAACAATATAATTATTCAAGAATTTAAATTTGTAAAATAAGGTATAAACTGATTTGCTTTCTGTTTGATCGGATACAGCCGTACTTGAAAAAAACGGGGATATTCAAATAATGGCCAATAGTGGAAATATTTGACTTCAATGTATATATTTGTTTTGACCAAGGAGAATACCATGAAAAAGTACCTCAAATACACCAAGAATTTCTATTTCCTGTTTACTCTATTTTTTATTGTATGGATGGTGTTTATTGATTCTAATGATATTCTCACCCAGTTTAAGCTTCGTTCAAAAATCAAAGAATTAGAGAAGCAAAAGGAATTCTACCAAGATAGGAAAGAAAAAATCTTAGCAGACAGGGAGGAATTAATGAGCAATTACGAACTCTTGGAAAAGTTTGCCCGTGAAAGGTATTTGATGAAAAAGGAAAGTGAGGATTTATATGTGGTGGTCGAAGAATAGAGCGGTTTTTTTTGCAGGATTGTTTTTTTTCTTGCTGGTCACCGTTCCCACATTTGCTCAAAGGGAAATTCAGAAAGGCGAAAAATCACCGTTTAAGGATAGGGTTTATTTTGGAGGGAATTTAGGACTCTCATTTGGAACAATCACTTTTGTGGATATTTCACCTTTGGCCGGAGTCATGTTGACCAATACCCTTTCAGGAGGCATAGGTGGGACTTTTCAATACTTTAATGATTCAAGATTTCCTGAAGGTGACAATATCATTTATGGAGGAAGGGGTTTTTTGCGAAATAATGTTTTTCAAAATTTCTTTTTGCATTCCGAATTTGAAAGTCTTAACCTTGACCTGTACAATCCCCGTTTGGATAGGTTTGAAAGAGAATGGGTTCCGGGTTTATTTCTTGGAGGAGGATATTTTACTCCTTTTGGAAATAGGGGAGGAGCCAATTTCACCATTTTGTATAACTTCTTGTATGACCCTTTGAGGTCTCCTTATAACCAGCCTTATGTCATCAGGGTTGGATTTTTTCTTTAATCATTCAATAAAAAGAATATGAATTCTTTGATAAAAAAACTCAGTAAATCACATCAGGATTGCCCTCAATGTCCTTCCCCAAAGTTGATCCATACTTTTTTTGAAAGTGTACTCGGATTGCTTTTTCCTGATTTTGCATCAGAGATTTTGAAAGAAGAAGAGCAGGTTGCAGAAAAAATCGAAGAACTGAAGCATAAACTTTCCCAGGTTTTATTGAGAAATAAGCACCTCTATAAACGAGATGGAATTGAAATAGCCAATGGCTTTTTTGACAATCTGGAACGGGTTTATGATCTTTTGATCCAGGACGTGCAGGCTTTGTATGATGGAGATCCAGCAGCCAAATCCGTGACGGAGATCATCCGATGCTATCCGGGATTTTATGCGGTTGCGGCTTACAGGATTGCACATTTGTTACATTCATATGGGGTGACTCTGATTCCAAGGATGATAACTGAATATTCCCATGGCAGAACAGGAGTGGATATCCATCCCGGTGCCAAGATCGGAGAAAGATTCTGTATTGACCATGGTACAGGTATAGTAATCGGAGAGACTACTGTAATCGGTAATTGTGTCAAGATATACCAAGGAGTCACCTTGGGTGCGTTGAGTGTTGACAAAGAAGATGCGGATAAAAAAAGACATCCTACTATAGAAGATGATGTTGTGATTTATGCAGGAGCGACGATTTTAGGAGGAAATACGGTCATTGGAAGGAATTCTACTATAGGAGGAAATGTTTGGATCACTAAAAGCGTTCCTGCTAACAGTAAAATTTATTATCAGGCAAAAATGTATAATCCTGATCTGGATCAAACTGATACCTATATTATAAAAAATGAAGGATGAAATTAATTGATCTGATAGGAAATACTCCCTTGGTAGAAGCGGTCAAGATTCCGACCAAACCAAATGTTAAGATTTTTTGTAAACTGGAAGGTCAAAACCCCGGAG
Source organism: Aquiflexum gelatinilyticum (assembly GCF_024813435.1). Taxonomy (NCBI): domain Bacteria; kingdom Pseudomonadati; phylum Bacteroidota; class Cytophagia; order Cytophagales; family Cyclobacteriaceae; genus Aquiflexum; species Aquiflexum gelatinilyticum. The sequence goes on along the minus strand of NZ_JANAEZ010000004.1, from coordinate 12,676 downwards.
GGAGTGTCAAGGACCGAGCTGCATACAACATGATCAAGTGTGCGCTTGAAAGAGGAGAAATCAAACCAGGAGACAGGCTTGTGGAGGCCACTTCAGGCAATACAGGCATTGCTTTGGCCATGGTTGCCAATATTCTCGGTCTTAAAATGACCTTGATTATGCCTGACAATTCTACCCGAGAAAGGATCTTATCCATGGAAGCATATGGTGCCAAAGTAATCTTGACACCTGCAGAAAGAACCATTGAGTATTCAAGGGAATTGGCGGATAAAATGGCTGCGGAGGAAGGGTATTTTATGCTCGACCAGTTTTCTAATCCGGACAATTATATGGCGCATTATTATAGTACCGGTCCGGAGATATGGAAAGATACTGAAGGAAAAGTCACCCATTTTGTTTCGGCAATGGGTACCACAGGTACTATCATGGGGGTATCGAAATACCTCAAAGAGAAAAATCCATCGATTCAGATTGTAGGTACACAACCTACTGACGGTTCTCAGATTCCTGGAATCAGGAGATGGACTCCGGAATTTTTGCCAAGGATTTTTGATGCTACCCGGGTAGATCGGGTGATAGATGTCAGTCAGGAAGCCGCAACGAATATGACCAGAAGGATGGCCAAGGAAGAAGGTATATTAGCAGGAATGAGCAGTGGGGGCGCATTGTATGCTGCGCTCCGGCTTTCGGAAGAACTTGAATCCGGGACAATTGTCTGCATTACCTGTGACAGAGGGGATAGGTATCTGAGTTCAGACCTTTTTGGGTAAAAAAAATCCCGGAAGCATTGCCCCCGGGTTTTCCACAAAAAAACAAAATTTTTAGAATTTGATAAAATTGGTTAGCAGTTGGACACTGATTGGGTTGTTGCCGTTGGAAGGATTAGCAAATCCCCTTACAACCAAAGTGTATACCCTGTTTCCAAGCAATTCAATTTCATTGACTGTGACAAGGACTTCTCCTGTGGATTTGGATTTGACTACAACTTTTACTTTACCTTTTTCCATTTCAAGAAAATCTGAAATGGAATGGTAAGTGGTGGAAGGGCCAAAAGGAGTTTGTTCTGCTATGCTTACTTCGAGGTCTCCAGAATCAGGGGATAAGTGTACAAGTCTCATTTGGGTTTTTAATCCGTCAGGTTCTTCCCAAATATCTTCGACCTGAATAGCGTCTATGTCAGCTGCTTTATTCACCAGAAAGACGGTATAGATTTTATCCTGTAAGAGGGATACATTTTTTTCCAAAAGTGTATTTTGTGCATTGAATGGATTAAATCGAAGTCTTCTTTCACCGGCAAAGAAACCGCTGTAAGGAAAAGACTGACCAAACAGTAAAGGTTGGTTATTGATCTTTTTTGACTCTACGTAAATATCCAAATCAGGACCATCGGGTGATCCATGATAAATGGAAACAAAAGCAGATGGAGCTTGTGCCGGCTGTTCCAAATCATTGACACATCCTGAAAATAAAATCAGAGAAAGAAATAAGGTTGATACCGACTTCATTAGGCCGGTAAAGTTTGTTTGCAATCCAGTAATTTTCATAGTTGGTTTTTGTTATTTCTCCCTCAAGACGCTTTGAGGTCATGGATCGCGACAATTGTTATAAAAAAATCCCCTGAAATTTTTCAGGCGATTTGGATTAAACATTGTCTGGTTCGGGATGTACCCAAGGCCCGCGGTATGGTCTTCGGAGTTTTTGAGTTGCCTCTTCATCACCTACCACAATTCTCTTTTTTGGATCATAGACCAGTGGTCTTCCCAATTCCATAGACATATTTGCCAAAATGCAACTTGCTGTTGAAATATGGCCTTGCTCAATATCCGCTACAGGAAGTTCACCTGTTTTCATGGAATTCAATAGGTTTTGCATCTGTCTTCTTGTAGCAGGAGCCGCATTGAGTTCGATCCTGTTTTCGGTCAGGTCTTCAGGATATTGTTCCTTTTCATACAAGACATCGAAAAGGATTTTTTCACCTTTGCCAAAAGGAATAAACTCGGCTTTCATGGTGCTTCCCGCCAAAGTACCTTTTTCACCAAAGATCTTGAATGCCCAGGGATATTCAGGATCCACAGGATTGCCCCAAGTACGGTGTTGCCACACGACATTCAGTCCATCAAATTCATAGATGGCTGTTTGGGTATCTGCAATATTTGATTTCCCCTCTTTTTGGACATATATTCCACCTGTTGCGGTGATTTTTTTTGGCCATCCTAATCCAAGAAGCCAACGCACTGTATCCAACATGTGAACACACATATCGCCCGGGATCCCATTTCCATATTCCATGAAAGTTCTCCACCACCTTGTATGTGGGATTCCATCATAAGGCCTGAGCGGAGCCGGACCTGTCCACATGTCATAATCCAAAAATGCAGGAACAGTTTCTACCGGGGGATTGCCATTGGCTCTCATGTGATAATAGCAACAGACTTCAGCATGTGAGATTTTTCCTAACATACCACTTTCCAAGACTTGCTTTTTTGCTTCCAAAAGGTGTGGCGTACTTCTTCTCTGTGTACCCACCTGCACCATTTTGTTGTATTTTCGCGCAGCAGCTACCACTGCTTCTCCTTCGATGACATCGACTGAGATCGGTTTTTGAAGGTAAACATGCGAACCTGATTTGATGGCGGCAATGGCCTGTAAGGCATGCCAATGATCGGGGGTACCGATCACGGTGATATCTAGTTTGTTTTCTTTCAGCAATTCCTGGTAGTCAGTATACAACTTTGGTATTTTCCCTGATTTTTGTCTTTTTGATACCAGATCGCCTGCTTCCTTCAACATGTTTTGATCCACATCACAAAGGGCAACAACATCCACATTCGCTACCTGGATCAATCTGAACAGGTCACTTTTGCCATACCAACCCGATCCGATGAGTGCTACTTTCAGCGGTTTCTCATTTTGGATGGGGTTCATTCCCATCATTCCCATGCTTGCCAATGCCAAGGTGGCAAAACCGCCGGTTTTTAGGAATTGTCTTCTGTTGTAGTTGGAGGTGTTCATAGGTTTTTTTTGGGGATATAGGTAAAAGATTTGAAAGAAATACAATTTACAAAAAGGAAAAAACCAAACAAATGGGATTTGATGGGTGGTTGATCAACCACGAACTAATTTAAATTATTTAGAGGTCAATCTTGCCAATAAAAAAAAAGTGGGAAAATTTATTCAAAAAATAAATGAAGATGGGGTATGTTTTGGGTAGACTTCTGATTACAATTTTACTCCAAACCTTTCTCCCAAACTTCGCAAATCGTCAACTACAGGTTTTAATAAAGGGATTCCACTGATTCTTCTTTCTGCTTCAAGTTCACGCTCAGGATCTCCAGGAATCAATACTTTTTCATTTCCTTCGGTAGGTTTTGCCTGACGGAATCTACCGATCCAATTGTCCATATGGGATTTGAAGTCATCCGCAGGACGGAAAGCATCTACGCGCATCGCACCAAAAAAATGGCCTAAACCCTCACCGACAGGATTGGGGTCCGGCTCAAGGAATGCCACGAAAGGTGGGACCCATGGCCCATAATTTGCTCCCGAAAGGACTGCGGAAAATATATCCACTATCGCCCCCAATGCATATCCTTTGTGCGAACCATGTTCCCTGTCTCCTCCCAGAGGCAACAAAGCGCCTCCCTTTTTAACGCCATTGGAATCAGTCGTCTGATTGCCGTCTTTGTCCTGCACCCAACCGAGTGGTGCATCCATTTCTTTTCTCTGCAGGATTTCCAATTTCCCATTTGCTGCCGTTGTGGTGGCCATATCTGCCACAAAAGCGGGTTGGCTTTTGGCAGGGATTGCCACTGCAATCGGGTTGGTTCCTAGCAACCTTTCTTTAGAAAAAGTCGGGCTTACCAAAGGACTGGCATTTGTCAACGAGATCCCGATCATGTCATGTTCGAGAGCCATCATAGCATGATAACCTGCGATACCGTAATGGTTGGAATGCTTCACCGAAACCCATCCCGTACCTGCGGTTTTGGCTTTGTCAATAGCCACTTGCATGGCAAAAGGTGCCACAACCAAACCCAAACCACCGTCTCCATCAACAACAGCTGTACTCGGGGTTTCGTGGATGATCTTGATATTTGGGGTGGCGTTGATTCTTCCTTTTTCCCAAAGTCTCACATAGCCGGAAAGCCTGGCCACACCATGAGAATCTACACCTCTTAGATCTGCGGATAACAATACATCAGCTGCAAGAGATGCGTCTTTTTCGAGACAGCCTATTTTCAAAAGTATGGATTTGGTAAAGTCGAATAAGTCGGCGTACGAAAATATCATGGTTGGGATCCGGATTTAGGATTGGATTACCTGCTGATAAGGGTATTGGCTTGGGAATGTTTCCCCATTAATTCCGCTATAGCACCTTCTTTCAGTGCAAAATTGGAACAAATCAAGGTAGATACAGGCACAAACTTCAAGATATATTCGATCAGGCAGGCTGCCACGACAATCATATCCACTCGCATTTCGATCATGCCCGGGATCAAAAGTCTTTCTTCTCTATTTAGGGTCAAAAGCTTTTGGACTATCAATTCGAATTCTTCTCTTGGCAGCTGAAATACCTGTTGTGTCTTCAACTTGGTTTCATGCAACGAAGCAAAATAAATGTCTGTCAGCGTATCAAAAGTACCTGAAGAGCCTACGATTCCTGTTGGATTATATTTTTTGATGGCATTGACAAGGTCTCCAAGTTTTTCTTCAAGATAAACAGTCAGGTTCTCCACCTCACCAGGCAAAATTGGATCATGGTAATGAAACAAATCAAGCATTCTTTGTCCACCAATTTCAAAACTTTTTCTCCAAAATGTTTCCTGTGAATTACCGATGATAAATTCTACCGAACCGCCACCTATGTCCATCATCAAACAGGTTTCCCCATTTAAAGAACCACTAAATCTGATGCCTTCATAGATCATTTGTGCTTCCTGTTCCCCATCGATGACGAGAACGTCAATCTGGAATTGTTCTTTGATTTTGACTACAAATTCCTTTCCGTTATCGGCATTTCGGACGCCACTCGTGGCAAAAGCAAAAATATTTGTGATCCCTTCCCCGTCTATCAGATTTCTGAAATGGTGCAATGTATGAAAAGCCCTTTTTTCAGCATCCGGATGGATGGTGTTGCGGCTGATGCCACCCTGCCCGATTTTGACAGGGATTTTCTCCTTATAAATTGTCTCGAACCTGTCTGCATACAATTCCACCAAAAGAAGGTGAAACGTATTGGTACCCATGTCGATGATTGCAGCTTTGGTCGGAATCATACCACCTTGATTTTTGAATGCGCGAATATAAAAAGTTTATTCTAATTCCATTGTTAAGAATTTTTCTATTGCCACGAAATCGAATTTCCGGGATGTTCCTCAATTTAAATTTCCTCACTAGATTGTCCCGCATTATATTTGACCAAACCAAATAACTTTAGAGACATGGACAGCAAAATCAAAGGCGTGTATACCCTTCCCTCCAATAAGGACAAATTTGAATTACTGAATAAGAAAAACGAGGAAGCTTTGCTCGGCGGGGGAGAAGCAAGAATTGCTGCCCAACACAAGAAAGGCAAACTTACGGCAAGGGAAAGGATCCATTTTTTGCTTGATGAAGGCACTTTTCAGGAAATCGACAAATTTGTGATGCATCGGGCCAAGGATTTTGGATTGGACAAAGAGCATTACCTTGGAGATGGTGTGGTGACAGGATATGGAGAAATCAATGGACGATTGGTCTATGTGTATTCGCAGGACTTTACCGTTTTTGGAGGGTCTCTTTCGGAAACACATGCGGAGAAAATCTGCAAAATCATGGACATGGCCATGAAAAACGGTGCGCCGGTGATCGGGTTGAATGATTCGGGAGGAGCAAGGATTCAGGAAGGCGTTGTCTCTTTAGGTGGATATGCGGATATTTTTTATAGAAATACTTTGGCCTCAGGTGTAGTGCCTCAGATATCTGCCATCATGGGACCTTGTGCAGGTGGTGCGGTTTATTCTCCTGCGATCACAGATTTTATTCTGATGGTCGAAAACACCTCATACATGTTTGTGACAGGTCCCAATGTTGTGAAAACCGTCACTGCCGAAAATGTCACTGCAGAGGAATTAGGTGGTGCGAGTACACATTCTACCAAAAGTGGAGTGACACATTTTGCCTGTGCCAATGAATTGGAATGTATCAACCATATTAAAAAATTGCTGAGTTACATGCCTCAAAACTGTGAGGATACAGCTCCGGTTTATGGATACGATTTGAAAGAAGATGAATCCAGGAAGATTTTGGATACCATCATTCCAGACAATCCCAATCATCCTTATGATATCCGCGATGTAGTGGATGGGATCTGTGACGAAGGATCATTTCTCGAAGTTCACAAAAATTACGCAGATAATATTGTGGTGGGATTTGCAAGACTTGCAGGAAGAAGCATTGGTATCGTGGGAAATCAACCGCAATCACTTGCCGGGGTATTGGACAACCATGCTTCAATGAAAGCGGCAAGGTTTGTGAGATTCTGTGACTCCTTTAATGTACCGCTATTGGTCTTGGTGGATGTGCCGGGATTTTTACCTGGAACAGATCAGGAATGGAACGGAATCATTACCAATGGTGCCAAATTGCTCTATGCGTTCTCGGAGGCGACAGTTCCAAGGATTACCGTCATCACCCGAAAAGCCTATGGAGGAGCCTACGATGTGATGAATTCCAAACATATCGGAGCTGATCTGAATTTTGCCTGGCCTACTGCTGAAATTGCTGTAATGGGTCCCAAAGGTGCGGCAGAAATTATTTTCAAAAGAGAAATCGCTGAAGCAGAAGATCCGGCCGCCAAACTTCAGGAAAAAATTGATGACTATACTTCCAAATTCGCCAATCCATACCGTGCTGCCCACAGAGGTTTTATCGATGAGGTGATCATCCCTTCTGAAACTAGAGAAAAACTGATCGGAGGTTTCAAAATGCTCGAAAACAAAGTGGATAAATTGCCAAGGAAGAAGCATGGGAATATACCCTTGTAAAAGGTCAACAGACCACAGTCCACGGTCGACAGGTCCCCGCAAAAGGTATTCTTACCATGGTTTAAATAGTAATTGAAACAAAATAGATAAAGTATGGCTTTTAAGTTCAAAACTTGAGGGTTTGGGAAATGGCGTTGGATTATTCATTTGAGATAAATAAACTAATTAAAAAATTCCCATCAGATGAAAAGTATGTTTTAGCTCAGCAACTTCAACGAGCTGCTGATTCGATTGCTTTAAATATTGCAGAAGGATCAACGGGTCAATCGAATGCCGAATTCAAGAAATTTTTAGGATATTCTATCCGATCAGGAATTGAGGTAGTAGGTTGCCTCTATTTAGGGAGAAAGAGAGGAATTATTGTTGAAGATGAATTTTTAATTCTCTATGCATCTATAGAGAATTTAATTGTGAAACTTCAATCTTTACGAAACAACATAAACTAACCTATAAACCTGCTGTGGACCGTCGTCTGTCGACTGTTGACAAGAATATAAAAAAACTCAAAATGGAAAAACAACAAGCCTTCCTCTACAAATACCTCAACAACGCCTCTCCCACGGGATTTGAGGCTTCGGGTCAACAGATTTGGTTGGATTATATCAAACCTTATGTGGACAGCTACTTTACTGACAGCTATGGAACAGTCGTCGGGGTGATCAATCCCGAAGCGGAATACAAGGTTGTCATCGAAGCCCATGCCGACGAGATCAGTTGGTTTGTCAATTATATCAATGGGGACGGCTATATCTATGTCCGTAGAAACGGCGGTTCGGACCACATGATCGCACCTTCCATGCGGGTAAATATCCACACGGACAAAGCCGTCATTCCCGGAGTTTTTGGTTGGCCGGCGATCCATGTCAGGAAAGAAGGAAAAGAAGAAGGGCCGACTTTGGATAATATTTTTATCGATGTCGGGGCAAGAAACAAAGAAGAAGTGGAGGCATTGGGCATCCATGTCGGTTGCGTGATTACTTTCAAAGATGAACTACAGGAATTGAATGGAAAATTCTATTCAGGAAGGGCCTTGGACAACAGGATTGGGGGATATATGATCGCACAGGTAGCGAGGAAAATCCAAGAGGCAGGTCTCAAGCTTCCTTTCGGCTTATATATAGTGAATGCCGTGCAGGAAGAAATCGGTCTTCGTGGCGCAGAAATGATTGCTGCCCGCATCAAGCCGAATGTAGCGATCATCACCGATGTGTGCCACGATACGACTGCACCAATGTATTCCAAGATAACAAGTGGCGAGCAGGTAGCAGGAAAAGGACCTGTCTTGACTTATGGTGCAGCAGTTCACAAAAAGTTATTGGATTTGGTCATCGAATCCGCTAAGAAAAACAGCATTCCGTTCCAACGGGCAGCGGCTTCGAGAAGTACCGGAACAGATACAGATGCTTTTGCTTATTCCAATGAAGGCGTTCCGTCTGCCTTGATTTCCCTTCCTTTGAAATACATGCACACGACCGTGGAGACAGCTAGCAAAGAAGATATCGAAAATGTCATTCTTCTGATGTATCAATTCTTGGCTGAATTGGATCCGGAGTTTGATTTTAGATATATTAAATAAGGTTATTGGTTAATAAGTTAATAAGTTATTAAGATTTACAATCAGAGGTTTTGTGTTATCAAATAACCAATTAACCAAATAACCAAATAACCAAATAACCATGCCCTATCACAAAGACCAACTCAATCGCACCATCTCCCTTCCTAATCCACCAAAAAGGATTGTCTCTTTGGTTCCATCGCAGACAGAGCTTTTGGTGGATTTGGGTTTGAGAGATAAGATTGTTGGCGTTACCAAATTTTGTATCCATCCCAAAGGATTGAAAAAAGAAATAACGGTTATTGGGGGCACAAAGAATTTCCATTTTGATAAAATCGAATCGCTTCAACCTGACCTGATTATTGGAAACAAGGAGGAAAACTATCAGGAAGGGATTGAAAAACTTGCTGAAAAGTTTCCGGTTTGGATGAGTGACATTTACACCTTGGAAGATGCCTACCGGATGATTCTGAGCATTGGGGAATTGACTGATACTTTTTCAAAAGCCAATGAGATCGTGTCTGAGATTAAGCATGGTTTGGAAAAAGAATTCAAACTCAAAGGTTCTGCTATTTACCTAATTTGGAAAGATCCTTTGATTGCAGTCGGTTCCAATACTTTTATAGATTTCATGTTGGAAAAAGCAGGTTTCAAAAATCTCATCAATCCATCTCGGTACCCTGAGATTGATTTGGAAGAAATCGTCAATTTGAATCCGCAATTCCTTTTGCTCAGTTCAGAGCCGTTTCCATTCGAAGAAAAACACATTTTATTTTTTCAGGAAAAATTACCCAAAACTAAAATCAAGATAGTGGATGGGGAAATGTTTTCTTGGTATGGAAGCAGATTGCTTTTTGCTGGAAGATATTTTGAAAGTATTTAAAGAAGAGTTTGCTTACTTGGGAAAACCCCCGTTTATAAAAATATAGATCATTTGAAAATACTTTTATAAAAATTTTAATTAACTTTTCGATTCCAAATATCAATAATAACCAATCTCAGAAAATGAAGCAAAATAGAAGACATTTCTTAAAAAAGCTTGGTGCTACAGGTGCCGCAGCAGCGATCAGCCCTTTGGCATTTTCAGAAGAAATTCCCGATAAAAATTTCCTAGAAAGAGGTCCTGCCTCTGAAATGGTAAACGATACTCCTATCAACTTGGCATTAATTGGAGCTGGAATCATGGGTACAGAAGATACCAATTCTGCGCTAAGGCATGCCAATGTCAAGTTGGTGGCTGTTTGTGATTTGTACAAAGGCAGACTTGAGTCGGCCAAGCAGAAGTGGGGAGCCAATCTGTTTGTTACCCAAGATTATCAGGAAGTCCTCAAAAGAAAAGATATTGATGCAGTTATCATTGCGACTCCTGACCATTGGCACAAGCAGATCAGTATCGATGCCATGAATGCTGGAAAGCATGTCTATTGCGAGAAGCCGATGGTCCATTCTGTCAAAGAAGGAATGGAAGTCGTCAACGCTTGGAAAAAATCAGGGAAAGTGATGGTAGTGGGCAGCCAAGGTGTTTCTTCATTGGGAAATGAAAAGGCCAAAGAACTTCTTGCCGCCGGGGCCATTGGGGACATTGTTTATGCAGAAGGATTTTGGGCGAGACATTCTCCTGAAGGCGCATGGCAATATAATGTTCCAAAGGATGGAAATGAACAGACCGTTGATTGGAAAAAATACATCTCCAATACCACAGCTAGAGATTGGGATCCTTTGAGATTCTTCAGATGGAGAAATTACCTTGATTATGGCACAGGCATGTCAGGCGATTTATTTGTCCACCTCTTTTCAAGTTTGCATTTTATTACCAATTCCAAAGGTCCAACCAAGGTATCTTCCATGGGGGGCTTGAGGTATTGGAAAGATGGAAGGGAAGTTCCCGATGTGTTGTTGGGTATGTTTGATTATCCCCAGACTCCTGAGCATCCCGGATTCAACCTTTCTCTAAGATGTAATTTTGTGGATGGCACGAGCGGTACTACTTATTTGAGAATAGTGGGTACCAAAGGTTCCATGGACGTGAAGTGGGAAGAAGTAGTCGTCAAACTCAATCAAAATGCTGAAAGTGATGATCCGTTTTTGAGAGAGCAGGCGAAATTGAGAGGAGCTACCGAAGAAAGCAGAGCCAAAATTCTTCCTCCCCGTGAGACAGTATACGCTGCAGAAAGAAGCTGGAAAGGCGCACATTATGACCATTTTGGAAATTGGTTCAATGCCATAAGGACAAACGGCACAGTAGCCGAGGATCCGATTTTTGGATTCAGGGCTGCGGCACCTGCCTTGCTCTGCAACGACAGTTACTTTCAAGATAAGTTTATGAAATGGGATCCCGTAAATATGAAATTGATTTAATTATGAAATACACAAGAATAGCTTGGATAGCTTTGATATCCTTGGCTTGGGCCTGTGGCCCAAAGCCTGCCGAAGAAGTGACGGAAGAAGTTGCTGAAGTAATCCTTCCTGACAATTCACTCTCAGAGGATGAAAAATCAGCAGGTTGGATGTTGTTGTTTGATGGTGTCAATACAGATGGATGGAGGGCATTTAATGGTGATTCTTTGCCTGCAAATTGGACCGTAGAAGATGGGGCCCTCAAGGGCCTAGGTCATGATGGGGGAGATGTCGGAGGGGATATTGTATTTGCACCAATGGATTTCGAGCAATTTGAAATGGAGTTTACCTGGAAAATAGCTACAGGTGGAAACAGTGGCGTCTTCTATCATGTAGTGGAGGATCCAAAATATGCGGCACCTTATTACACAGGACCTGAATACCAGGTGATAGATCAGCTTGGATTCCCGCAGCCTTTGGAAGATTGGCAATCATTGGCGGCTGACTATGCGATGTACGTCCCTGATTTCGAGGGAGTAGTTAAGCCTGCCGGCGAATGGAATGTTTCGAAAATTATTTTCACCAATGAAAAGGCGGAATACTATTTGAATGGAAAGAAGACAGTAGAATTCGTGCCTTATTCTGAGGATTGGAAAACAAAGCGGAACAGTGGTAAGTGGGATGCTTTTCCCGATTACGCAATTTCAAAATCCGGATTGATTGCTCTTCAGGATCACGGTAGCGAAGTTTGGTACAAAAACATAAAGATTAGACCATTATGAAAAAGTTATTGATTGTATGTTTATTCCTCTTATTGGCGCAAGTTTCATTTGGACAGAAAAAAGAGAAGTTGTTCAACGGCAAGGATTTGATGGGTTGGATAGTCTACGGTACCGAAAAATGGTATGTGGAAAACGGATTGATTGTATCTGAGAGTGGTCCTGATAAAGGTTACGGCTATTTGGGAACAGAAAAGCATTACAAAAACTTTGAAATCAACCTTGAGTTCAAACAAGAAGCGGATGGCAATAGCGGGGTTTTTATACGATCTACGGTTGACGGTACCAAAGTATCAGGTTGGCAGGTAGAAGTTGCCCCTCCGGGAAACGATACTGGTGGGATTTATGAAAGTTATGGCAGAGGTTGGTTGATCAAGCCTGATCCCGAAAAGGACAAAGCCTTGAAATATGGCGATTGGAACAAAATGAAGATCGTTGTAAATGGTGATAGAGTCACATCTTATGTTAATGGTGTCCAAATGGTGGATTATACAGACGAGAAGATTGGTAAAGGCGAAGGTGGGATTTTATTGCAGATCCATGATGGCGGTGGGATCAAAGTGTATTGGAGAAACATCACTTTGAAGGCACTTTAAGAAAATATCAGGTTTTGATTGATATCCTGCCTCGGTTAAAAATCGGGGCAGGATTTTTTTTAAATTTTTGTTGCTGACCATCAGTGACATTTGTCCTATTTATTAATTATTTTAAAATACAACTTTGTGTTTAATGAAATGATTTACACCTTTGCACTCCCAAACGGGGGAACAATTGTTGAAATAAGAAGGTCAAAAAAATAATTTTATTTTCTTCACCGATTGTAAATTTTATTCTTACCTTTGCACTCCTGTTTGTAAGGAACGGGAAAAAGAGATGGGGCGAGAGTCTTACGATACTGCCGGATGAGGCGGTAAAAGTTCATTGAAATACTGGAGAAACGACATTAAAGATCCGGCAGTTAACACTGTTGGATTAGATTG